>NZ_CP023692.1:6925504-7673509 GCF_008704935.1 Streptomyces vinaceus | reverse complement strand
GGGTGACCCCGTTTCACGGGGTCCGGGCATCGGGCCCGTTGGGCGGGTCCGCTCCGCTCCCCCGCCCGTGACCCTTCCGGCTCCGCCTCCAGGGCAAGGGCCCGCTCCGCGGGCCCGGCAGGCAGCGATACACACGGGGTGGCCCCGAGGGGCTCTTCTTCCGCCCTTCAGCACCTTCAGGCACCACAGCACCGGGCCACCCCGAACCATGTCAGGAGCCGTAAGGGCCGCCTCCTGAGGAGCCGAAACGGCCTCCCGGCGCAGACTCCCGCGCCCAAGGGGCATCGCCGCGTTCCGGCTCCCCAGGGCCGCGCCCCGTCACCGGACCACCACCGGGAGCCGTCACCTGCACTGCTTTCCTCTTCCCCAACGCGTCCACCACGACAGAGAACTCGACCTCCTCCCCCTCGCCAAGGGACCTGTAGCCCCGGGCCGAGATTTCCGATTGGTGCACAAACAGGTCCTCCCCTCCCGAAGAAGGCATGATGTACCCAAACCCCTTCTTTTCGTTGAACCACTTGCAAGTCCCACTGAGCCGCTCACTCACAACAAACCCCTTCCGTCGCAACAGCACAACCACTGCAACCCAGCCTTCCACCGCACCACAGCCACCATGCAGCGCTGATCAAAAACACCCCCGACCGGCACCAGTTCTGCTACCGCCCGGCTCACCTGAAAACCGCCTAGACAGCCCCCGGGACCAGCCACAGCGTGAGCAGGCGTCCGCGGCATCCAGCACCGAAACCAAGCCTGCTTCAAAATAGAGCGCAGATTGACTCTGGAACCCATGCGGACTAACCCCACCATGGTCCGAGTATCTATATAGATAGACAAGCCGCAGGGCGCAGCCCTGCGGGCCGCCCGGGCCCGCAGGGGTGCTCTTGAACGATCGACAGGTCAGCTGGTGAGCTTCCTGCTGACAACCTCGTCGCTAATCCGCTCCAGGATCTGCTTGGTGGTCAGTTCTGTGGTGTCCAGCTGGATGGCGTCATCAGCCGGTTTGATTCGCTTCAGCGCAGGTTCTTCCGTGAGAAGTGGCTGGAGGAACACCTTCAACGGCGCGTCGGGGAACACGGCGGTGCCCATCTCCCTGCCGAGGGCGACCAGACCCGGCGGCGGACGGAATCCTCGCTGGCACCGCAGCAGTCCCGCGTGCGCCCCGGGAGCCCATCACGATGGAGGCGTTGGCTGCTGCCGTCTCCGTGCTGAGCTGGTGGGTGACGTCCTCCCCCTCCAGGAGGATCCGAGGCTTGGGGCCAAAGTGGAAGCTGACGTCGAGGTTGCTCGCCAGGGCTTCGAGCTGCTTCTCATCCGTCCAGCCAACTCCATGTTGTTTCGCCGCGAGGGCCAGCAGGTGAAACATGGAGCTGCCGTCGAGCAGGCGCCAGCCCAGAGACTCCGACAGGTGCCCGGCTACCTCCCAGGCAGCCGTGCGGGAGTACGCATCGATCGTGATGACGGGGACTTCAACGCGCATTGCATGACCTTTTCAGGCAGGGGAACGATCTTCATCCGTGCTGGTCACCGTAGCCGAGGCATCCGTGGCGAGGCTGGAATCCGGACAAGTGCACCCGGACGCCTGGCGCCCCACTCGCAAGGGCCGGTCCGGCCGCCGGCGATCTCTTCACGAAGCCCAGCGACGTCACACCACGCGGGCTAGCCGACCATGATCAGGCAGACAAGCCGGCTCCACGCGGGCCGGCTCCCCACACGAGTGGACACCACCGGGACGGCTTCGCGATCTACGGGTGAAATCAAGCAGGCCCCGGACGGCTTCGTTTCCGGGGCCCGCTTGGTGCGCAGCGTTGGGGCGTCAGGTCAGATGTGCTCGACTGTCAGGATCTCGTACGTGACTGTGCCGCTGGGCGTCTCTACGACAACTGTGTCGCCTTCGGATTTGCCGAGCAGCGCTTTCGCAATAGGGTCGCTCGCGCTGAGCTTCCCGGTCTTGATGTCTGCCTCGTCCTCGCCCACAATCTGGTAGGTCACCTCGTCACTGGTATCGGCGTTTTCGAGCGTGACCGTCGTGCCGAAGAACACCGTGCCATTACGGGTAATCTTGGTGACGTCGACGACGACGGCGTTCGCCAGCTTGTGGTCAATCTCAGCGATCCGTTCCGTGTTCTCTTTGCTCTCGTCAGTCGCCCTGACCGTCCTGCGATAGTTCGCCTCTTCGCGCAGAAGCCGAGAGCCGTTGACCGTCATCTGGTACTTGTTGACCTGCGGCATGCGATGCCTTTCGTATGGTGGGACTTCGTGGTTCTCAGCACTCCTGCCGAACGTGGCGGCTCGGCGCTCGTGCCACAGCCAACAGATGCCCTGCTGACGCATGATCAAGATATCGATGCAGCTTCCCTCGGTACCGGGCTCCCCACACGAGTGGACGCCCCGGAACCCGGCCCGAGACGGGTCCCGGCTGAGGATGATGTGGGGATGGGACACATGATGGTCGTGGCGGTCGCACCCGCCGACCTCGACCTTCTAGACGCTCTCGTGGCCGAGCAGCAGGATGCCGAACGGCGCTGGCAGGCCAGCGCCGAGGACGCCGCAGACATCCCCCACCTGCGTGGCGCAGCGCTGCGGGCCGCCCGGGCCCGGATCCGGGCCGAACGCGACCAGCGGCGGGATGACGGGCGTCACCGGGTGACGAGGTGGCGGGCCCTGGCGCCTGCGCTGCGGGTCGAGCTGGAGGCGGCCGGCATGCTGCGGGAGTGGGAGCCCGTCCCCGCGGGCGCCGCCCAGGCGGGGCAGACACTGGGCGGGACCGGCCCCGGCGGGGGGCAAGGGCTGACGGGCCGGCTGTGCGTCACCCTGCCCGACACGCTCGCCGTGCCCCTGCACCGCGGCGTGTACTGGACGAACGAACCCCACGTGACCGCCCTCGACGCGTGGACGGAACGCTGGGGCACCTGGCCCCACAGCCGGGCGACCCCACAAGCGCTGGACGAACGGGCGCGGCTGATCGGACAGATCACCACCACCGGAACCCTCCTACGCACCGCCCTCAAACGCACACTCGAAAGCCGCTGAAGAACGGGGCGGGGCAACAGGTGCTCGCAGACCCTGCCATGCCCCTTCAGGCCCGCTAGAACGCCCCCGCTACGCCTCGGGGGCCGCTCCTCCCGGGCCCGGCGCAGGGCGCCGAGAATGGGAGTGCGGCGTCATCACCGGCGGGCCGCTCCTGAAAGGAAGCCAGGGGTACGCCTGCGAAGTGGACCACCTGGCCGTGGACCCGAAAGGTCCACTCCGCTACTGACCTACAAGGTGCGTGGTAGCCGGCGGTGGGTGGGGTCGGCGGAAAATACGCGTTTCGCATTCGGACAAATACACAGAGTGACGATACTGGGGTTATGTCTCCATTCCCCGAAGGCAAGTTCACCATCGTCAACAACGAGACCGGTCGGGCCGTACGCGTGCGTCTGGGCCGCACCACCGACGTCAGCGACTACCAGAAAGGCACCAAGTACCTCCAGAACCACACCACGCCGCCGCTGCTGGAGCTGGGCGAGGCCGACAACACCCCCGTCACTGCGTGGTGGCACAGCACCCTCCAGGACCCCGTGGCGCGCCGGCCGTTCAACCAGATCGTCAGCCACGCCGTCGGCGAGTACCAGAACATCGGCAACTACTGCGTGTGGATGCACAAAAACGCGTCAAAGGAGGCCCTCGAGCGCTTCTCCACCGAGGAGGCCTTCCAGAACCGGCTCGACGGCATGCCCGCAGACGTACGCGGCCGTCTCGCCCCGCTGATCCCCGCCGAGTGGACGACCATCCAGGCAGACGCGCGGGCGGAGAAGGCACAGAGCCGGGCATTCCGAGAAGAGGAGGAGGCCTACGCGGCCGCGGACGCCGAGTTTGAGGCGTGGGAGGCCGAGGACAACCCCCCCAGCGCCGAAGACCTCGGCCGACTGCGCGCCTACCGGCGGGAAATCATCGAGGGCACCATCCCCACCCCGGAAGAGACGGAGGAGTTCAGCCGACAGCCCGAGGGAACGCGGGACAGGTGGCTGAGGACCTACATCCTCTCCCCGGAGAAGCAGGAGGCGCTTCGGATGGGGATCGAGGAGCAGATGAAGAACGCAGTCGAGCGCCTGAAGAACGACCCGCGCGCCGAACAGGTCGCCAAGCGCGCCGAGAAGCTGCTACCTGAAATCAAGGAGCGCCGGGCCGCCGCCGCCCTGGCCGCCATCCCTCAGGACGACCTGCACGAATGGCACTCCAAGTGCTCCTTCCGCAAGGTCATCGGATCCCGCGGCGACACCGAATTCACCGGCGTCCGCCGCGGCAGCAGCCAGTACGATCGCCTCATCGCCGCGCTGGATACCTACCTGGAAGCCGCGGCCAGGGAAGGCATCGTCCCACCGGTGATCGGCTCCGACTGCGCCACCAGCGTGTACGGCTGCGGAGCCAGCACCGGCACCCGAAACGCCTACGGGTGGACCTACGACGGCACCTACATCTACGCCGCCGACAGCCACACCATCTCCGCCGAGCGGACCTACTGGACCGACGCAGACGGATATCTGGTAGGCCGCCCCAAGGGCGGCCCCGGCCAGACCTGGTCCATCACGCAATGGAAGCCCTAGCCCGGCACCAGCCAATCCCCCGCACCGTGCCCCCGGCCCCAACCGGCCCGGGGGCACGGTGCGGAGGCACACGGGCCGCCTCGCCGCCCCGCCCGAAGTGGGCGCAGCCCACTCAGACGTACGCCACGGCCTCCAGCGGGGCCACAGCTCCGGTCACCTCCGGCCAGACAGCCACGGTGCCAGCGCGTTCCGCCGCCGCACGACGGCGATGCAGCGCCATGCAGCGAGTGACGCCCCGGGCTCGGGCTCTGCGGCCCGGGGGCATCACGAACGCCTCTACTTGAGAACGACGTTATGCGCCGGAACGATCACGGGCTCTACATACGCGTGGCCGAGGTCAGCCAGGATCGGGCCCAGGATCTTCGAGAAGTCCTCCAGTGCCTCCTCGCTCTCCCAGACCTCGATCCACCGCCAGCCGCCCTCGACCGGCCCGGCGACGTGGGCGATGAGCCCCGGAGCCGGCACGTCGCTGAGCGAGGTGAACCCACCGCCATCAGTCAGGCGGTCTACGACGACGTCATAGAGCTCAGGCCCGTTGCCGGGAAAGTCGGTAGTGACGATGACGGCCATCCGCATGCTCCGATCTCCGTTAGCCGCGCGAGCCGCGGCGCAACTCCAGAGAGCCTAACTAGGCGTGATCAGGGAAACACGAGGGGAAATAGCCAGCTCGCCCGGCAGGCCCCACCCTCTGCCCTGCATGGCGGCGCCCGGATGCCTCACCGTCCACCCCTCCCCCGCCCGGCCCGCCAAAGCCTCCCCCTCCATCCCGGCAGACCAACAAGCAGCCCGCCGCGCCCCGGCCGGTACGGCCGGACACCGGGCCGGAACTGCCCCTCTCCCGCCTGCCCGAACCATCCGCCACCCCCGAGGATGACCATTCGCCCGCCCCCGCCGGCCACGCCCCGGCCGCCCGAGAGACATCCGACGAGAAACGCCACGCCCGGCACGCACCCCGGCGCAATGCCGCCCCGCCGAGGCACGCCGTGAAACCCGAGCCCACGAAAGCCAAGACGCGGCCGAGCCGTAGCCCCGCCCACCCGGCACGACCCGCGACGGGCACGGGGACCGCCGACATGACGGCCCTGTGCCGCGCCGCGCACGGCGTCACCAGCACCGCCATCACCGCACTGTGTCACCAAACCTACGGCCGGTAACCTGCACACACTCGCGCAGAAAATCGAACCGATCCAACAGGAGGGACGTCCTGCGCAACCCCAGGAGCACCCATCCTGCCCGCGCCTGTAGGGCACGAGCAGGATGCTTCAACGCCACTTCCTACTTTGCGTTGACCGAGTCCTTGAACGCCTTGCCAGCCATGAACCTCACGGTCCTGCCCGCAGCGATCTCAACGGGCTCGCCAGTCTTCGGGTTCCGGCCCATACGCGCAGCTCGCTCCCCCACCGAGAACGAGCCGAACCCGATCAACTGCACCGAGTCACCCTCCGCAACCGCGCTTTTGATGGTGTGCAGCGCGGCGTCCAAGACCTTGTTCACAGACGCTTTGGAGGCCTCGGTCTCCTCCGAGACGAGATCGATCAGTTCCTGTTTGTTCACAGCTGTCTCCCTCTGATGAGCGTGCCCGGACAAGCGGGCGTCCCCGGACGCACGGTCAGCGCCCTGCACGCAGAAAGATCACACGAAAGACGTGGGCGCGCCTTTCGGGCTCGTCCGACTCGCCCAACCACCCGACGTATCCCCACCGCGGCCGGGCCGGTCCCGGCGGCCGAGCTCCGAGCAGTGGTCGGCCCGGCGGTACTACCCGGCACCTGGCCAACAGGAAGCTCGACGACGAGCAAGGC
The DNA here is from genome assembly GCF_008704935.1 of Streptomyces vinaceus. Classification (NCBI taxonomy): domain Bacteria; kingdom Bacillati; phylum Actinomycetota; class Actinomycetes; order Kitasatosporales; family Streptomycetaceae; genus Streptomyces; species Streptomyces vinaceus. The sequence goes on along the minus strand of NZ_CP023692.1, from coordinate 7,667,124 downwards.
AAGGGCTCCACTTCGCGGCCCGGGCACGTCACGCCCCACCGGCGGTGCCGGGCCTGCCCTCGGGAGCCCGGACGCCGGCGGAGCATGAGCGCAGCGGTGCGGCCGCGACCGTTGCTGGGGCGGCCCGCGTTGGTGCTCCGTTCAGCACCAGGCCCACCGGCCCGTACCCGTACCAGTCGGCCCAGCCAGCCGCACGCGGCCAGCACCGCCCCCGCCAGCACGCTGCCGGCGACACGACGCTGTCTCCCGCTCATCACCACCGCGCACCCCCCTGCAGCTGACGCGGCCACCCGCTCACCCGGTCGCCCCACACCGCACCATCCGTCACCGCCGGCGGCCCGACCCCTTCGCGGGCGCGGCAACCTGCCGGTGCGCGGGCACAGCCGGCTCCGTGGGCGTGGTCTGGCCGGGGGCCGCGCCGGGGGTGGTGGTGGAGCGGGAGCGGGCGGCGGTCGCGGAGGCACGGGGGCTGTCGGGGATCGGGGCGCCGGGCGGGGTGGTCAGGGCGCGCAGAGTCGCGCCGACCATGCGGCCCGCGAGTTCACCGGGCGGGCCCTGCCCCCAGGCGCCGTCGTCCATCAGGCCGGCCTTCAACCGCCCCCGCAGCCCCTGCTCGCCTTCCGGGCCGCGGGCGATCCCAGCCATACGGGCCGCGAGCAGCGGCCAGGCCCGGGTACTGACCAGCAGGGCGGTCTCCCGCTCCGAGCCGATGTAGTCGCGCGCGATGTTCACCAGCCGGCTGTTCGCCGCCGTGCCGACACCCAGCTGCTCCAGAGCCGCGCTCCGGTCAGACAGGTCCAGATCGTTCGGCACCGACAGGCCCTCCGTCAGCGGCCCCCACATCGCACGGGCATCCGCACTCACCGCCACCGGCTCCAGGACCGGAGCCTGCGCCGGGGCCGGACCGGGAGCAGCCGGAGCGGGGGCGGCGGCCTGCGGTGCGGCGGGCGCCGCGTACGGGTTCGGGGCCGGAGCCGGACCGGGAGCAGCAGAGGCCGGGGCAGGGGCTGCGGCGGGGGCGGGTCGTGCGGCGGGCACTGCGACCGCGACCTGCGGTGCGGCCGCCGCGACCTGCGGTGCGGCGACCTGTTGAGTGAGGAGGGCGGCGACGGCCCGGTCGACGCCGACGCCCTGGTCGTGCGCGGCTTTCAGGAAGCCTGCGACGTCGACGCCCTGCCGGTCGAGGAGGGCCATCTTGGCGGCCATGTCCGGCCACGCCGGGGAAGCCAGGATCGCGTCGCGGACCAGGCCCTCGGGCATCGTCTTCTGGAGCAGGTCCGCCCACCGGTCGGTGCCCGCCGCGGTGATGCGGGCCTGGTTGGCCTCCACCGCCTGAAAGACGGTCTTGGCCGCCTGGCCGAGCTGGGGCAGGAACGTGGTCAGGTCGACGCCCGCCTTCTGCAGCCCGACCATCTGCCCCGCCATCGCCGGCCAGTCCTGCCCCGCCATCAGGTCGGCCAGCACCCGGTCGTCCAGGAGCGGGCGCAGCGCGTCGGCGGCCCAACCCGGCGCGAGCTTTTCCTCCGGCTCGGCGAGTTCCTCCTCCGTGCCCTGGCGCTGTCTCTGGGCGGCACGGCGTACGGCATCCGAGATCGTCATCATCAGCCGGAACGCCGCCGCGGAAGTCTGCACGGCCTCGGCCATCGACTCGGCGAACGGATCGATGGCGGGCACGGCAGCGGGGTCGGGAGTGGACACGGGTTTCTCCTCGCGGCAGGTCAGCGGGACTTGCCCGTCCCCGGCCTCGACGGGCCGGGTGCACGGGGCGGCACACCGCTAACGGCCCCCGGCGACCCCGGGCCACGGCCCACCGACAGTGACGTCCGCACGGTACGCGCCGGGCCTGTACGCGCGGCCGGTGCGCCGGCCGCGGCGGCGGCCTCGCGCAGCAGCCGTCCCGCTTCCGAAGCGGCCTTCGCCTGCGCGCGGTAGGCCTGCGCCTCGTGCCACAGGCGGGAAGCCTCCACCGCCTCCACCAACGCCACCAGAAGCGTCAGGACCACCAGCGCGCCGCCGCCCCGCGCGGTGCGCGGGGCCCGCTCCAAGGCGCGCGCCGACGCCCGCCAACCCGCCCGCGCACGGCCCTCCAGCGACCGCTCGCCCGGTGCCCGGCCGGCCTGCTCGAAGGCCTCCGCCGCCGCCGTCAACCGCTCACGCACCTGGGCGGGGGCGTGCGCGGCCGCGGCCACCAACAGGTCCCCCAGGGCCGCCACATCCCCCGCTCCCTCTGCACGCCCGGAGCGGGCGAGCGAGGCCGCCGCCTCGCGCACCAGGCGCTCCGCCACCTGCCACTCCGCCGGACCCACGACAGGGGTGAAGCGCTCCCGTACCCGCGGCAGGGACAAGTCGTAGGCCAGGGAACTGCCGGAGAACCAGACCGGGCGCGACCCGCCCTCCGCGCGGTCGCCCGGGAGAGCGACCGCGTACCCGAGCAGGACACCCGCATCGTCGCGTCGCTCGCGCACGCGTAGCCCGGCGTCGCGCAGCCGGTCGAGGAAGTCGGCGTCGTCCCGGGCGAGCGCGGCCGCGGTCCGCACCGAGCGCTGCAACGTCTGGCGGGCGGTCTCCAGCAGGCCGCGCCGGTCCGCCTTCGCCAACTCCCCCGTCGACGGACGCCGCACCGCCGTACGGTCCAGCGGCGACATCGCCACCAGGCCCCAACGGGCCTCGAAAACGCGGGCGGCGCCGTGCATGGCGAGGATGTCCCCGCGCAGGCGGGGCTGGCGGCCATCCACCCGGGCCAGGGTCGCCACCAGGTGAATGTGATCCTCAGCGTGGCGCACCGCGACCCACCGGCAGGCCCGCTCATCGCCGAACGCAGCGATACCCGCCGCGTCCACCATCGCCGCCGCGACCTCCGCCCATTCCGCATCCGACAGGACCCGGTCACCGGGCGCATTACGGACCGAGACATGCCACACTTGCTTGGCCGGACGGGCGCCGCGCAAGGCATGCACGGGGGCATCCAAGAGGTCCGCCAACTCCCCCAGCGACATCCGGCCCGGGTCGCGTACCGGGCACGGCACATCGGGGTCCCAGCCAGCGACGAGATGGGGGTCAGTGTGCTCATCGCGCTTACCCGGACCGAAGAGATACTCCAGCAGAACAGGGGTGTCGTCGCCCATGTCGGGCTTCTTCGGCATCACGTGCGGGACCGGCGTTCACGCATCACCGCCACCGTCGCCGCATCCACCCGCACCACCGCCCCACGAGCCTCGGCCAGGACCTCCTCCAGGGCGCCCACGGCGGTGCCATCGCCGCCGAGCTCGTTGAGGCGTACCGCGATCTCCCGCAGCCCGGCCCGCGCCTTCACCAGCTCGCGCAGGACGTCGGCGCGGTCCGCGGAGACCGGCACCAGAACATGCTGCGCGACCGCCATCGCCTGCAGCCCCACCCACCCCGCCACCGACATCCCCTCCCGGCCCGCGGCCGCGCGGACGACCGCCAACTCGGCCGGGGTGAACGCCACACCCACCCGCTCCGAACGCCGCTCCCCGCTCTCCCGCTCACGCCGGCGGCCACCCACATCAGCTGTCACCCAGCCACCCCATCTCGACCCCCCGGAACGCCGGAAAACGAGCCCGCCCGCCCGGAACCAAACAAGATCAGTCAGCGCGTAATGTTCCATTCCGCACTAACTGGCTGCCAATTTCTAATGCCTGAAAAAATCCTCCCAGCCCACCCCACGAACCGTCCACCAACCGGCTTCCCGGCCGTCCACAACCACCCCAACCAGCGACCCCCCGGGAACACGCCAGCACCCGAAGACACCCGCCCACCCACGCCCACACCCACGCCCCCGCCGCGCGACCCCGCCCCGCCGCGCCCACACCCACCACCCCACCACCCCACCACCCCACCACCACCAACCCCCCACCCACCACACCCAAGACACACGAAGCGACGACCACCCACTGGTTGAAGCCCCGCCCTCCGGGTCGGCCCAGTGCGGTCGCGCACTCCTTCTGTGGGATGCGGAGACCTCCGTACCGCAGCCCTCCGGGTGCGGCAGGATGCGCGAGTGAGCTTCCTGCCCCAGATCGATACCAAGCTGAACGTGTGGACCCTGGCCGCCGTTCTGACCGCCTTGTACACCCTGCTCGGGATCGTCCGCCGATGGTGGAACGCGAGCCTGGGTAAGCGCTGGCGGCTGGTCAAGGCCTTCCGCCGGATGGCGCCATACGTGCGCCACGACTACGTTAAAGACCTCTTCGGCGAACCTGCATGGGAGCACAAACAGGGCGTCAGCATGTACGGCGGGGAAGCACCGGAAGCCGGCATGCGCGAGGTTGACCTGACCGTTCGGACTTGGCCGCTGGGAACGCTCGGCTACCTAGTCACGTGGTCTAGCGAGCATGACGAAGTGCTGATGTACTCGTTGACCACGCGCAGCTTCTTCTTCCGTCCGCGGGTGCGCGTGGGCGACCGACGGATCACCCTCGGCAGGTCACGTCTGGCCGTGCTGTCCGACACGGCTCCGGACGGTTTCGGTCCGTGGTCCACGCTGGGCGCGAGGCGGTTCGGCTACGCCGAGCGACACTTCTTCGGAAACCCCGGCGGCTATCTCGACTGGGTCGTAGGCGTGAGCGACTCGGGGTCCCCGGCACTCGCTCCCATTGGGTGCGACGGAGATGGTTGGAGCGCCGCGGGGCTGGAGTCATACCGGCGGCGAGCGCGCATCAACTCGCTTCTCGTCGCAGGTTCCACGATCGACGTCGACAGCGTCATGCCGTACGGCATTGCTCCGGACTACGACCGGGTTCGGTTCGTGGACCTGCGGCATCCCGCGCGTGCTGCGGTCACAGCCTGGTTCAAGAGCGGAGCCGCTCGTGTGCGCCGGGTGTGGGACCGCCGTCGGCGTTCCGCGTCTGTGACGGCCCCCGAGTGACGCCGGCCCGGCGAGATCTGCCTCAGCTTTCCTCGGGCTCCATCCATGAGGACGGCACCAAGGCCGTGTCGTTGCCATAGCGCCAGCGCTCGACGACATGCTGGCTGAACATGGGGTCGGCGAGGTCGGCATGTTCCATGACGATGATCTGCAACTCGCCGTCGAGCTGCTGAAGAGTGTGGTGGAGGACTTCGAAGACGTTCAGCAGGTGCAGGCGGTCGTTGGTCTGGAGCTCCTCGTCGCCGGTCGCCTCGGCCGGGAAGTAGACCTGTGAGGGCTGGTCGAGAATCAGTACCCGAGGCACGGGTCCTTGGTGCTTGGCGAACCACTCGTGGAGGCTGAGGAGGGTGGAGATGTGATAGCCCAGGTGGTTCTCGGCACTGCCCATGCTCTTGAGCTGCACGGGGCCGTCGATGGTGTCCGCGACCACGGTGAGTCGGCTGGTGTCGAGGCGGATGGGCGAACCGGAGAAATCCAGGTCGAGTGCCTTCGCCTTCTTCTTGATCTCCTGATTGATCAAGGACAGGAAGCTGGTGAGTCGCTCTTCCTGCGTACTCCCGCTGAGCTGGTCCTCAAGTTCAGCGATCTGCTCGCGCAGCGCCTCACGGCGGTCCTGAACCCGGGGCGCCGCTGCGTGCTGGGCAGCTGTGTCGAGGAAGAGACTGATGCGGCCCTGGACGATGGCGGCCCGTCGCAGATCGTCTGGCTCGCGGTGAATCGTGCGCAGCGCGGTAGTGAGCTCGTTGATCTCCTCCTGGTTGCGGGCAAGCTCGGAGCGGAGTGCCTGTAGGCGGCCTTCGCCGTCGACGATCAGGCGTCGGATCGCGGGGGTGTCGCTTCCGATCACTTGCAGATCACCGTCAAGGTGAGACAAGTCCCGCATGAGGCCGGCGACGGTCTCGTTGGCCGACGGGACATGGCCATCGCAGACCGGGCAGCGGGCTTGGTCTGCGGCGGCGTTTGCATCCCGGTTCAAGAGGCCTAGAGATGCCAGGCGAGCACGCTGCTCGATGGCCTGGTCGTTGAAGTCGCTGTTCTCCGCCAGGTCTGTCTTCAAGTCGGCGATCCTGGCTCGGGTCTGCGAGAAGAGCCGACGCAGCTCCGTCCGGCGTGTGTGGAGGGCGGAGAGTGGATCCTCGTCGGCGAGGCTGTCGCCTGGGGCGTTGTGGATCATGGCGTTGCGGAGGTGCCGGAGGAGCTCGTCTGCGGTGTGGGGGCCGGCCTGAGGAGGTACGAGGCCAACTTCGATTGCTTCGACGAGAAGAGCCTGGGCCTGGCCGCTGGCCGGGGCGACGTCCGTGGAAGTCGCGAGCATCGCTTCGTTGTCGGCCAGGTCCCGGCGCAGGTTGCGGAGCCGGTTCTGGAGCAGTGCCTGCTCGCGGTCGACCGCGCCAAGGAAGTAGGGAATAACTCCCCGGATAGTGTTCGGTTTCCAGTCCTCACCCTGCGAGTGGAAGAGGACGTCGGGGTTGGCGACCTCGTTTTGGGCCTGAAAGCAGAAGAAGAGGGCGTGGCGGACGGACGGCGCTATGAGGGTGTTCTTGCCGACGGCAGGAACACGGACGGTGCTGTCGATGCCACAGAAGTTGCTGAGGATGTCTTTGGCTGTGTCCTGCGGGGTGGAGAAGTGGAGGTCCTCCAGGCGCGGGGCCGGGGTACCGGTTGCCTGTGTAAGGACACACAGCACGGTGCTGACCGCGGCCTTGCCCTCAGGGGCGCGGCGGGCGACGAAGAGCTGCTGGCGGCCTCTGATGAGGGTGACGGCGTAGGCGCTGACGTAGTCGCGGACCTTGCCCGCCTTGACGGGGTAGTCGGTGCTGGCCAGGCAGTAGTCGATGATCGTCAGCAGTGCGCTTTTCCCGCGCCGGGAGTCGCCCGTAACGATGTTGAGGCTGCCTGTCCGGAAGGGGACGGTACGCATCTGACCGGGCTGCTTGCCGTAGATGGTGACCGCTTGGATCTGGAACGTCACGGTTTGACTCCGAGAAGCGTCAGGACGGTACTCAGGCTGCCGGTGCTGGGCAGCCAACGCCCGAGGAGCAGGGCGGCATTCTGGATCGCGATGGTCTGCTGGGTGGCGCCCTTGACGGTCTTGGTCGTCGGCCCGGCCGCCAAACTGAGCCCGTTCCCTTGGGCCCGAAGGGCACCGACCTGGAGGGCGAAGAGCAGTCCGGGACGGACCACCCCAGCGATCGGTGCGGCGTTGCGGCTCATGGCGATGCGCACGGCCTCGTTCGTGTCGAGCCACTTCATGAGACCGGTCTTCATCGTGCCGGGAAGCACAGATCTGATCGAGGGCTGAAGGGCCATCACCGCGGCCACGACGGCCACGGGCAGGGGGCATGCAGCGCCTTCGTACTGCATCGCGTGGCCCTGCACGGCGCGGGTGCACAGCAGCCCGGTAAAGGCAGGGTTGTACAGGACTCGCTCTTCGCGGCTCAGGTCCATCAGCGAGCCTCCACCGGTTCAAGGAGCTGCATGAGGCGGGCCGCGAAGTCCGGGTGCCAGCCGACCCTGCACTCGTCGGCCAGCATGTGGTACGAGCCCTTGGGTACGAACACCTCGTGGCATCCGTTGCGGATCTGGGTGCGGGCTTCCCGGTCGACCCACCGGTAGATCGTCCTTGCCTCCTTCTTCTTCTGTTCCTCGGTCGCCTCGGATCCCAGCTCTTCCGCCATTTCTGCGAAGCGGGACTGCCACTCCTCCACGAGCCGGCGCTCGTATTCGCCGATCTCGCCCGGGCGCAGCAGATTCTCGTTCAGCCACCGAGACCGCTGCGCGAAGGCCCGGACGTAGTCCCTCACCGCGTAGCCGATGCGTTCCGATCCGACTCCGATCAAACCAAGCTGCCTGACGAAGATCTTGTCGGTCTCCTCGTTGACGTTGCCAGTCATGCCAGTGATGTCGGGGTCGATCGGAAGGTTGTCGTAGCTGAACTGCCGCTGGAGTCCCGTGAAAACTTCGTCGAACTCGACACCGGTGACCGGGTTGCCGCCGGGCGTACGCATCTGCTCGATCACCCGGTCGTAGAACCAGCCCTCCAGTCTCTGGAGGAAGGACTCAGCTGCGTCGCGGCCGGCAGCCAACCCAGCAAGGCCCCGCATGGAGGAACGGACAACGTCGATGTCGTCCGCACCGCCGATGACCTCGATCCGCGAGAGCAACGCCCGCTGGAGTGGTACCTCGCGGGTGGCCAGCCCCAGGAAGGCGGCGAACGACTCCTTCATGGCCTTGCTCTTGCTGTCCGAGGTCGTGGCGGCAGTGCAGAGCAGCTTCAGGGCCGTGTCTTCGTCACGGTGGCCGCTGTCGCGATGCTGCAGGAGGAAACCGACGCTGCCCCTGGGGAGCTCGGCCGTGGTGAGCAGATACAGATTCGTGTGGTCGAGATCGAGGCGCCCCGCCGCAGCGCCCTCCGCCCAGATCCGAAGTGTCTTCCACAGGTCCTTCGACAAGTTCGTCAAACGCACGCCTTCGGCGCGCTGTTTGAGTTGCACAAGATCCGTCACGGAGCCCACATGCTGCTCGATGTCGTCAGCGGCCTCCACCGCGACGCTCCAGTCCGCGCCAGCGCTCATCCACTGTTCGATACACATGTGCAGCGCTTTGGCGAACTGGAACAGATAACCGAGAGCCGACGCTGACGCCTCGTACTGTTCGCCCCCGTCTGCCATCACACACCCCCAAAGCCAGACTGGTGCGGCGATCATTCCACGGGCACGGCGATCCGCATACGGTGAGTTGCAGATACGGCATCGCCTGTCCTGTGGCAGGAACGCCCTCCCCGCCGGAAGTGATGCCGCCGAAATGTGAGAACGCCTGCGTGCTTCGGCGTCGAAGTCAGTTCGAAGATCAGCGTTCGGCGACGGGACTCGCGGGAGAGCCCGCCCACACGACGGTCGTACCCGTTGTCATGGTCAGGCCGTACCTGTCGACGCTCGGCCGGCCCAGCTCCTCCCAACGCCAGTAGGCGGCGGTGACCTCATCCCACAGCTGTCGGGGTCCTGCTTGGGCCACGGTGAAGTCGGCCGCGGTGCGGCCGTCGTAGTCGACCGTCGCCCAGGAGCCGGTGGCCGCGTCTTGGATCTGGAGGCGGGTGTGGGCGTGGTCGCCGCTGGTGTCCCAGGCGTACGAGGCGTCGGGGACGGTGAGGCCGATGTGGAACTCGGCGTCGAGGTCGCCGCCCGCGACCGCCCATGGCGAGAGCCCCGTCGACGAGGCGGCTGCGCTGTCGTCGCCCGCGGGCGCGGTCGTCGACGGGCGGGACTCGGCGTGGGAGCGTGCCATCGGCATGAAGGAGGCGAAGGAGTGGAAGCGTCCGTGGGCGGGGCCGGTATCCGTGGCTGTGAGTTCGAGGGTGCCGTAGCTGCACCAGGGCGAGGTCCAGGGGGTCACGATGCGGCCGCCTGCCGGCCGGATCCCGGCCAGCCATTCGGGCGGGATGTGGTCGACGGAGAACGTGGCCAGGACGACGTCGTAGGGGGCGCCCGGCGGCCATCCGCCGGCGCCGTCCGCGGCCACGACCGTCGGCGCCCGGCCGACCCTCTTCAGGTTCTCCTGCGCGCCAGCGGCGAGGGTGGGGTCGAGATCGACCGTGGTGACCTGCTCATCCCCGGCCAGGATGCACAGCAGTCCCGCGTTGAAGCCGGTCCCGGCGCCCAGCTCCAGCACCCGGAGTGGGGCTTGGCCTTGGCCGGTGGGTTCGGTGAGGCCGGCCAGGAGGAGCATGCGGGCGACCATCGACGGCATGGACGCCGACGAGGACGGCAGACCGTCGGTGAAGCGGGTGACCAGCGGTTGGTCGGTGTAGGCCGCAGCCAGCCAGCCGTCGGGCTCCGTCGCCCGGTCCACGGACCGGTAGCCGCCCGATCCGTCGCGCAGCCAGATCCGGTCGGGCAGGAACCGGTGGCGCGGCACACGGTGGAAGGCCTTCCGCAGGCGCGCGGGCAGGGGTCGGCCGAGCTGCTCGGCGACCTGGCCGAGCAGCCCGTCGAGGAGCGCGCCGGTAGCGGGGGCATCCGGGGTGGCGGCACGGCTACCCCGTCGGACCCTGGTTGCCGGGCGGCGGGGGAGGTGGTGGAGGCGGGGGCGGAGGAGGTGGGACAGGCCGGTTGGGCTGATGCCCATCGTCACCGATCGGTGACCGGTGCTTGCCCTCCACGATCCCTGACACAGCAGACCTCCCACGGGTCGAGAACCCGCTAACGGTATAGCCGCCGGAGCCGGCACGACAGGGCGTATGCCGGACACGAAGAGAACCGGCGTGGCTGCTTCCCGCTGCTTGTAACCCTTGGCGTCCCCGGATCTGTGCTCGCCAGGGCCTGGTGTGCGGTATCAGCGAGGGGCACTGACAGCCGCGCCGGCTGCCCAGCAGTCGGCGGCCGGACGGACTCAAGCCAGCGGTTCACGCTGTCGGGCACGGAGCGGGTGAGCTCGTTCCGAGCGGCATAGCGAGTACGGCGACACCCGGGCTCTATCGCGGTGCCCTGCACGTGCTCAGGCAGAGTGGGGGCACGGGCACGACGGCCGGGGTTCAGACTACTTGGTCTCGACGCTCACGCCGCGAAGGAAGTTCTTGGTCTTCGCGCAGGCGACGTTTGACCGCTCATTCGGGCCTGCCCAGTTGCCGTAGCGAGTGTAGGTCACCACCGATTCACGGGCGCCTTGCACCTGGTCACACTTGAGGACCACACGGTGCTGGGCCACCCTCTTTCCGTTGCCGTCGGCCTTGCAGGTCGAGTACGCCGTCGGACTGCCCGTCTTGCCCATGTCGGCGTAGCCCTTGCAGGAGTATGTTCCGCCGGCCGCTTGCGAGGGAGCCGCTCCCAGGGCCATCACGCCGAACACGGCAACTGTGAGCAGGGACAGGGACTTGATCTTCATGTGCATTCCTTGGATACGGGTGATGTATGCGTATGGACGGGTGTGGCTGAACGAGTCCATCCTTTCGGGGCGCGGCCCGATGTGCACTCCGCCGACCAGCGGGAATTGGCCTGGCACAGGGCGGAATGCGGAGCCTGATTACAGGCCACTGTGCTGAATTGGGCCCCGCCGAGTGGCGGGGCTGCCCGGTTTGCCACGCTCGGGCTGAGGAGGGCGGACATGCTATCGGCCGGCTTTCCGGAGTTGCTGGGTCGGTGTGACGGTCAAGGACTGCGTGGCGTGGGAACCGGGCTGCCTCAGTGATGGCTGCAGACGGACCGGTTGCCAGGGCCACAGGGGCAGGCGCGGTCGCCGCGGGCGGGGTGGAAGGCGCGCCAGTGCGTGCGGCGGTGAGCGCGGCTGCTGATCCCGAGGCTGATGCCTGCCGTCGGCGATACGGTCAACCGCACCACCGAGAGGCCCCCATGAGCCGCAAGCGGCTTGTCCACGGCTACGGACTCCGCCGCGGGTACGCGGCGCGGCTTCGACTTCGAGGGCAGTGCGTATCTGCGACATGAAGGGAGACGGAGCGAGCGTCAGCGACTTGGGGGCTGCTTTGAGGGGGCAAGGGCCCGGCCGTCAGGCAAAGGCGTCAGAGGCTCGATCCAGCGACCACCTGTTCCGGGGATGGCCCCGCCGACCATCAAACGGAAGGATTAATTCCGCGACTGCAGTGTCTGATGAGGGCATGCCTCGCGCCTGCGTATCGCACGCCCATAGGTATTCCGCTCTCCTCCCCCTCAAGGAACAAGCCATGCGCGTCGCGCACAGGCACGGGCCGCCCCGGGCGGCCTCGACATGATCCTGGCCGTTCTCAGTTCCTGGGTCGTCTGGATCGCTCTGGTGATCGTTTTCAGCCGGTGGAAGCGCCGGCTCCTGGCACTGCGGCCAGCCTCCCCCGCCGACGCGGAGAGCCGACTGTTCGCCGAGGACTACCTCCACAGCCTCGACGAGCTGCGCGCGGCGATCTCCACCGCCCATTTCGAGAACCGCCCCGGCGCCGCCTCGGCCGACCTCGACGAATGCTGGTCCATCTGGCACACCACACCAGAGGACGACCCCACCTGACCAACTACGGCCCACCCTCCCCGCACCGTCTCAGGCCCGGGTCCCTCTGGGCGCGCCGCGCGCGGCTGACCCGCGCGCGGCGCGGCAGGCGGGACCTGAGGGGCAAAAGGAAGCGGCCGGACTGGAGCGCGGCTCGGCGTCGCGCTCCCGGGGCGTGCATCCTTCTGCCTGCCGGGACTGCACAACGCAGAGCCCCCGCCGCGGACGTCGCGGGTTCCCGCCGCACCTCGGTCTTTCCGCTCCAGGGTCCTCTTGAGATGAAGGCGCCGTCGCGGTACGCATGTGTGCTGCGGCTGCGCCGGCCAAGGTCGGGGCGTGCGGGCGTGTACTACCGGCTGGGCGGGTGAACTTGGCCCCGCGCGTCCGAGCCGGAACGGTTCGGCGGAGAATCCTTTCTTCGTATGGGAGGAAACGATCCGCCATTCAAGGGGTGAGAGTCCCCGCCCGATTGGCCGCATTTCGCCTCTTTACATGGCTTACCGACAGCCTGTTGGGTCTCTCCTGTGACCACTCACATCAGGCTCAGGGTCAGGCACTGCGCCTTCGCTGCCCCGGCGGCAATCCGTGAGTGGCTCACTGAAGAGTCCGCCAAGCACGCGCTGACCGGGATGGGCCTGCACAGGCCGCCGCGTCACCCCCTGCACTCCCGCGGGCTTTAGCCCCGACCGGCGCCCCGGCACCCCAGCGTGCCCGCGCGGCCGTGCCCGGCAGCCCGTCACGTGGCGCGCCGCCGTGGCCTGCTCCTGTTCATGTACGCGCCCTTGAAGGAGTCGAAATGCGTTCGACCTTGCGTTACAGCTCCGCCGCGCTCGTCGTGGCCGCCGCTCTCACCGCCGGCCCGCTCGCATCCGCCGAGGCCCGCACCACCATGCGGGCGGAGCCCGCACCGCTCAACGCCAGCGCCAATGCGGTCGCCGGCCAGTACATCGTCACCCTCGACAAGGGCGTCACCCCCGCCAGCGTGGCGAAGCAGGCCCTCCCGGGCGTCGCCACCCTGCACACGTACAGCACCGTCCTCAACGGCTTCGCCGCAAAGCTCACCCCGGCCCAGGTCACCAAGATCCGCAACACCCCCGGCGTGACCGCCGTCACCCAGGACAGCGTCACCACCGCCGACCCCGCCAAGGCACCTGCCAAGGCGCAGCCCGCGGCGAGTGCCAAGGCCGCGCTGCCGGCCCTCTCCTGGGGCCTGGACCGCATCGACCAGAAGACCGGCTGGGACAACGTGCTCGGCGTCGGGACGGGCAGTTCAACGTCACCCAGAACACGTCCAACGTGACCGTCTACGTCGTCGACTCCGGCATCAACATCGGCCTGCCAGAGTTCGGCGGGCGTGCCACCCGCGGCTTCAACGCCGTCGTCGACGGGCAGCAGCAGGCCGACTGCTACGGCCAGGGCACCGCCGTGGCCTCCACCATCGGCGGCAACACCTACGGCGTGGCCCGCCAGGCCAAGCTCGTCGCCGTCCGCGTTCTGGGCTGCAACGGCACCGGCACCGCAGCCGGCCTCATCGCCGGCATGGACTACGTCGCGGCCCAGGCCCGCCTCCAGAACAAGCCCGCCATCATGGACGTCTCCGCCGTCCTCGCCAAGAACGCCCTCGTCGACACCGCCGCCACCGTCGCCTCCGACCTCAACGTCCTTCCCATCGTCGCCGCCGGAAACCAGGAAGCGGACGCCTGCGGCTACTCCCCGGCCAGCGCCGACAACGTCATGACCGTCTCGGCCACCAACAAGTTCGACGAAGAAGCCTCGTTCACCAACGCCGGCACCTGCCAGGGCATCTACGCCCCCGGCGAAGGCATCACCGCCGCCGCCGCGGCCGGCGGCAGCGCCGTCCGCAGCAGCACCCAGATGGCCGCCGCCCACACCGCCGGCGTCGCCGCCCTCTACAAGGCCGCCAACCCCAACGCCACCTCCACCGACATCGCCGAATGGCTCACATTCGAGTGCACCAAGGACGCCATCACCAACGTCACCAAGGCCACCACGAACTGCCTGCTGTACACCGCCGGCCTCTAACCACCCTGGAGTCCGCACCCCGCCAGCCGACCGCTTTGGCGGTAGCGGACAGCATTCCCTGCCCAGCAAAGCCCGCACCCGCACCAGGAGGGCCGACCCGCTCCTACTCCTGTGGGCCGCCCGACCGAGCGAGCGGCCCACAGGCACTCCCCCACCGCAACGGCGAAGGCCACCCGCTGCTATGCCGCGCCGTGAGCGCGCTGCGTACGGCGGACAGCACCAGTCACGCGTTGCCGAGGCGGGGGGGGCAGGGGCGGGGGTGAAAAGGTGCGCAGGTCGGTGATGCGTTAGCCGCCGAGCGGACGGCGTCGATGAGCTGGGGCAGGGCTTGGGCGTCGTTGACCGGGCCCTGTCCGTCCAGTGAGTTGATGTGCAAGCCGTGTCTCCCGCACCTCACCACACAGTGCGACGAGCGTCGTTGAGAACTGCACTCGGCTCCGGTTCTGCGCCATCTGGGTGAGTCCAATGGCGTTATATCTGCCCTTGCCCGATATGGGCAGTGGTTGGTGGGGGTGGCGGACGGGTCCGGCGGCCCGGTGAACAGGAGAGGACCGGGTGTCCGTGGCTGGCAGTGGCGGGGCCGTATGAACCTGGCGAGTCGCGGCGCCGATGTGTGGCTGGTGCTGGGTGCCGGTCTGTCGCAGCGGCCGGTGACCGGGCTGATCACGCAGGCTCTGGAAGGCGAGTTCGGCGACCGGTTCGCTGTCGTGGGCAGCGGGGAGCTGTTGATGGGGGCCGGGCGGGGCGGCCTGGCGTTGCATGGTCTGGACGGGTGTGCGGTGCAGGCTCCGAAAGTGGTGTACGGGAGGGTGTGGACGCCGGGGACAGGCGTGAGCCGGGAGATCACGCTATTGCGGCATCTGGAGGCGATGGGCAGCGTCCTGCTGAACCCGGCGGATGCGGTGCTGGCCTGTCTGGACAAGTTTTGGCAAGTGCAGCGGCTCGCGTCGGCGGGACTCACGGTGCCCGAAACGTGCATGAGTGCGGGTGGCTCCCTGGATGCGGTGATCGGGGCCGGGTTACCGCATCCGTGTGTGGTGAAGGCGGTCCGGGGGCACCGCGGCGAACAGGTGTTTTTGGCGCCGGACGTTGAAGCACTCCGGGTCGTTCATGGCGGGCTCGAACCGGATACAGGCTGTCTGTTCCAGGAGTACGTCGGATACTCCCACGGCCGTGACCTGCGCGTGGTGGTCGTCGACGGACGTGCGGCCGGTGCGGTCGTGCGTTCCGCCAGTGGAGGGGAGTTCCGTTCCAATCTGGCTCTGGGCGCGACTCTCACGCCCTGCACGGGCCGTTATCCGCAAGGTGAGGACCTCGCGGTCCGGGCTGCCGCCGTGATGGGGCTTGGGGTGGCCGGGGTGGACCTGCTGTTCGCTCAGGACGGCGGGTTCACGGTCTGCGAGGTGAACGCCAACGCCGGCTGGCAACCCGAGATGAAAGGCATCACCGCCGCGCTCGCGGCCGCCTGCCGGACCCGTCTGACGGCTGCCGAAGAGGGGCCCGAACCATCGGGCCGATAGGCCGAGGAGGAGTCCGACCTGCACCCGCTTTCCCGCACACCGCAGCGGTGGCCGCTGCTGAGAAGCCCGAATTTCCGGCTCTTCGCCCTCGGCCAGACGGCGTCCAACACGGGTACGTGGATACAGAAGGTGGCCCAGGACTGGCTGGCCCTGGACCTCTCACACGGCAACGGTACGGTCCTGGGCATCACCACGGCGTTGCAGTTCCTGCCCCTCCTGGTATTCGGGCCCTACGGCGGCGTCTTGGTGGACCGGCACTCCACCCGGGGGATCCTGCTCGCTTCCCAGACGGTGATGGCCGTCCTCGCACTGATTCCCGCACTGCTCGTCGCCACCGGCGCGGCCCGCCTGGACGCCCTCTGCGTCCTGGCCCTCGCCCTCGGGTTCACCATGGTGGTCGAGAAGCCCGCCCTGCAGGCCTTCATCGGAGAATCCGTCGCACCCAGCCAGCTCGTCAGCGCCCTCGCCTTCAACAGCGCCGTCCTCAACCTCGCGCGCATGGCGGGCCCCGCACTCGCCGGACCCCTCATCGTCCTCTTCGGACCCGGCCCCGCCTTCCTCGCCAACACCCTCTCCTACCTGACCGTGATCGTCTGCCTGCTGCGCATGGACCCCCGGGCAGGCCGCCCGGCCCCGCCGGTTCCCCGCGCCAAGGGGCAGGTGCGGGCCGGCCTGCGCTACGTCCGCGACCGCCGCGACCTCGCGCTCACGCTGGTCCTCGTCGCGGTCGTCGCCGCGTTCGGCATGAACTTCCAGATCACCACCGCGCTGATGATCACCCGTGTCTACCACGCCCCGGCCGCCATGTTCGGGCTGGGCAACTCCGCCCTGGCCGCCGGGTCCGTCATCGGCTCGCTCCTGGCGGCCCGCCGCCCGCGGGTGAGCGGCCGTCGACTGGCAGCCGCCGCCCTCGCCTTCGGGACGCTGGAGACCGCTTGCGCCCTGATGCCCGGACCGGGGTCCTTCCTCGTCCTGCTCGTCCCGACGGGAGCGGCGCTGCTGGTCTTCCTCACCGCCGCCAAGGCCCGCCTCCAGCTCGGCGTAGGCGAGGGCATACGCGGACGGATCATGAGCCTCTACCTCCTCGCCACCCTGGGCACTACACCCCTGTTGGCCCCCCTGGTCGGATGGACCGCCCAGAGCGCGGGCCCGCGGACCGCCCTGGCGCTGGGCGGCGCCGTATCCGCGGTGGCGGCCCTCACCATCGGCCTGCTCCACGCGCGCCCGCCCACACCCCTCAAGACCGGATCCCACCCGGTCGCCAGCCCTCAGCCACACAACATCTGAACAGGCCACGGATGTCGGCCACCTCCGACGGCACGGCCAGGAAAGCAACGGCAAGGTGGCTGTCAGCGCTCCTGGGGCGTGGAGAAATCGGGTACCGGGCACAGCCGCGGCCCTCACCCTCAGAGGTGCAGGGTGAGGGCCGCGGTATTACCAGGGGCTCGATCCGGAATCCGACCGGTTACGTCGCCGTGCCCCGCCCTTCACGGGTCAGATGCGCGAAGCGGCGAAATCGAGCTCGCCCTTGACGCCGGCGACGGAGACTTTTCCGAGCATCTTGGTGACGCGAGTGCCGACGGGGCACAGCTGGCTGGTAGTGCGCCCCTTGAGACCGGCGAAGGTGGGGAAGGTGATCTGGCCGCGGCCGAGGGAGTTCGTCCGGATGACCATGTTGCCGATCGCGTAGCGGGAGTCGGTGGGCGAAGCGGTGATCTCCGTCTTCAGCAGGGTGCTGGTCAGGAACTGCGGACTGATCTTGATGTCCCGGGTGCCGCCACCAGGCAGCGTGACGGTACCGATGAACGGAGTGTCGAGGGCTAGCAGACCCATGTAGTCGGAGACAGCCCCACCACAGCTGTTGACGACGTCGGCGTGCGCTGCGGGCGCCGCGGCCAGTGACCCGCCGAGACAGGCCGTCACCGTCATGGCCAGGGCGGGGAGGACGGCAGAGGAACGGCGTACACGAAACATGGAGATCCCATCGGACGGGAACCGCCTGGGTGCGGTCCTGCTACCGGCAGATGATCACGGCTCGTCGCACGGCACGCAGGGGGTGGCGCCAGTAGCTACGTCAACACGCCGCACCCGTGTAAGCCATGTGGGTTATCTCTGCAGTGAGCCTGTGAATAGAACGGAATGCTCTACAGCGAACGCGCATTCGTCATCTTCTCGGCGCGGCATGGAGAGGACGCTTACGAGGGATACGGCCTGACCGGTCGGCGACCGGGTGCAGCCATCGGCCGACCGGGTGAAGTGACCCGCCAGCCGTCGATCCGGGCGCGGCGCCCGGGTCGTCCGGCCTGAAAAGGCCGGATGCCCGGTCCGAGGTCGCCAACAAGAGCGTGCTGACAGGCGAGGGCGTAGATCCGTGCCCGGTACTCGTCGGGTACCCAGTCACGGGCATCACGACGCTGGCCAGGAGGAAGCCGATCGTCCATCCGGGTCCTGCGCGCTTGATCTTTCCATTCGCTGTGGGGCTGGGACATCCCCCAACAGGTGTCGGCACGTCGTGCTCGTGACCCGAAGGCGCCTCAACGGCCGTCCACGTCCTGGACGTCGGTGCACCTGACGGGCATCCGCCGCCTACGGAGCGGATCCGGCGGCATTCCTTGACCGGGACGCAGTGAAATTGTCTGGCCGAGCAGGCCAGGGGTCCCCATGGTGCACTGCCGGTCGGCGCGGGCAGCCCATAGGCTCCCTGCCTTGTGAAGGTACTGATCTCTGTTGACATGGAGGGCATCTCGGGGATCGTTCAACTCGCCGAGACGAACCCGGATCGTTACGACTACGAACGAGGCCGTGCGCTGATGACGGCCGAGGCCAACGCCGTGATAGCGGGCGTCCTGGACGCCGAACCCGCGGCCGAGGTGTGGGTCGCCGACGCTCACGGCCCTTTCAGTAACCTGCTGCCTGAGGACCTCGACCGGCGAGCCCGCCTGGTCCGCGGAAAGCCGCGCCCGCTGAGCATGCTGGGCGGGCTCGACGAGCACACTGACGCGCTGCTGCTCGTCGGCTACCACGCCCGAGCCGGCCGCGGTCCGGCCGTGATGGCACACACCATGAGCGGCGCCGTCCTAGACGTGCGGCTAAACGGTTGTCCGATGGGGGAGATCGGCCTCAACGCCGCCATGGCCGGGCATGTGGGCGTTCCGGTCGTGCTGCTCAGCGGTGATGACGCCGCGTGCGCCGAACTGGATGGTCTGGTGCCCTCGGCTGTCACGGTCGCGGTCAAGCAGGCTCTCGGTTATGCCGCCGCCGTGGCCCTGCACCCTGCGGAGGCCCGTGAGCGGCTTCGCCCGGCGGCCGCCGAGGCGGTCAAGCGGCGTGGGCTGATACCACCGCTCCGCCTTGGCGGGCCGCTGGGTGTCGAGGTCGACCTCTCCAGCCCGTACATGGTTGACCTGGCGACACTCGTGCCAGGTGTCTCACGCGCCGAGGGCGGCCGGACGGTCACCTTCTCCGCCGCGGACTTCGCCGACGCCTACCAGCTGGTCCTGCTCCTCGTACAGCTCGCGAGCATCAAACCCGCCTAGCCCGCCATGCAAGGTGAATCGTGGACGGCTCATCGGCTCGCGCTCAGGGGCTGGCCCACGGTCTGGTCGCGCTGAGCCAGGCGCGTGTCGGCCAGTCCCGTCACCGGGGCCGGGGTCCAGGGGCACTAGCCGGGCTGGGGGCGGGGGTGGCGTGCTGGGCGGTGAGCGGAAGGCGCAGGGTCATCTGGAAGCCGCCGTCGGGGAGGTGGGCCGCTTCCAGGGTGCCGCTGTGGATCAGGGCACGCTCGCGCAGGCCCAGGAGGCCGAGACCGCTGCCGGGCAGGGTGGGGGCGGGGCGGTGGGGGGCGAGGTTGTGGACGCGCAGGTGGAGATGGTCCTCGCTCGCGCCGATGGTGACGGTGGTGGGGGCCCCGGGGGCGTGTTTGCGGACGTTCGTCAGAGCTTCCTGTACGGCTCGGTAAACCGTGCGCTGCAGGTGTTCGTCCAGTGCTGCTGTGGCGAGGGCGGGGTCGAGGGTCAAGGTGGCGCCGGTGTGGGAGTCGGCCACCAGGGCGGGGAGGCCGGCTAGGCGTGGCGGCGGGCCGGGTGGGGGGTCGGTGGGTTCGGTGGCGCGCAGGCCCCAAAGGACTGAGCGGAGCTCTTGGAGGGTGGTCACCGCCAGAGTGCGCAGCGTGGCGGCGCTCTGGCGGACGTGGGGGTCGGTGGTGGTGACTTCAAGGGCGCCTGCCTGGACGGCGATGAGGGTGGCTTTGTGGGAGACGACGTCGTGCATCTCGCGGCTGATGCGGTTGCGTTCTCGGCTGACGGCGGCGCGTTCGTGAAGGCGTTGCTCTCTTTCTTTCAGGTTGTGGAGTTCGGCCATCCGTGCGGCGAGGTCGGTGCGGGCGCGGTAGAGCAGTCCGAGGGCGACCGGGGCGGTGGCGATGAGATAGGCGGCGACCGCATGGTGGGCGTTGCGCCGGAAGCTCTTGGCGGGCAGGGCCGGCCAGGGGCCGGTCTGCCAGGTCCCGGTGTGCCAGGGGCGCCACCACAGGAAGGCGCCCAGCATGAGGAGGCAGGTCGCCAGGGCGATGAGGGTGCGGCGGGTTTGGGATCTGACGAGGGCGCACAGGGTGAAGCAGGCGCCGGTCAGAGCGTGGGTGGTCCACAGGGCCGGGAGGGTGAGCAGGTACGCGGTCAGGGGGTGGCGTCGGCGCAGGGGCAGGGCGGCGGCGGCCAGGAGCACCAGGGCGTGGGCCGGGGATGGGGTGCGGGTGAGCAGGGGTGAGGACTCGAGGAGGACGAGGGCGGCGAGGAAGAGGTCGCCGCTGTGGCGGGCGGGGGTCGCAGCGGTGGAGAAGAAGAAGCGGATGATCCACGGGGTGCGTTCGGCGGGGCAGAGGGGGGCGCTCACGATGCGGTGTCGGGGGCGGTGAGTGAGGCGCGGGTGGCCAGGACGGCGGCCTGGACGCGGTTGCCGACACCGAGTTTGGCCAGAAGGGCGCTGACATGGTCCTTGACGGTGGCGGGGCTCAGGTGGAGGAGCGCACCGATCTCGTGGTTCGACAAGCCCTGCGCCAGGTGAGCGAGGACCTCGCGTTCGCGGCTGGAGAGGGCGGTCAGCTGTGGGGCGGCGGCGCAAGCATCGGCGTGTGAGGCGGCGGCGGGGCCGGCGTGGGTGAGGCGGCGCACGAGGGGGGTGGAAAGGCATCCGCCGCCGGTCGCCAGAGCCCGTACGGCGGCTATCAGGTCACGGGGTTCGGTGTCCTTGAGGAGGAACCCGGCCGCTCCGCGCTGCAGGGCCTGGCTGAGGTATTCGTCGGCGTCGAACGTGGTCAGCATTGCGATGTGGGGAGGGCGGGGCAGCTCCTGGAGCCAGTCCAGGACAGTCAGGCCGTCGACGTCGGGCATACGGACGTCGAGCAGGACGACGTCGGGCTGGTGCGCGCCGGCGTGTTCCAGGGCCTGGGCTCCCGTGCAGGCCGCCACGACCTCGATGTCGGATGCGGTGTCCAGGATGGCTGAGATGCCTGACCGCAGGAGGGCTTCGTCGTCTACGACCATGACCCGGAGGGCCGGGCAGGCGGGAGTGGGCACAGAGGGCTCCTGGCGCTCAGGGGGCATGGGGTGGTGTGGGGGCGAAGGAACGGAACGGCTCCCACTCGCCGGTAGCGGCGGTTCCGTTCGGGACAGGCTGGTAGCGGCGGATCCGGCTCCGGGGATAGACCAGGACAGGCAGTCCGGTTTCCGCAAGGTGGGTACCGGCAGGTTCGGTGCCGGAAGGCCAGTGCAGGCGGGTCCCGTTGCGCGGGCAGGACCGGGTCTCAGGCGGGACGAGGGTCAGAACACGGTGCGGTACTGGGCCGGGGAGACTCCCAGTACGCGGTGGAAGGCGCGCCTCATGGCCTCGGTGCTCGGGAATCCGCTGGCGCGGGCGATGTGTTCGACGCTGTCGCGGGTCTCTTCCAGGAGGCGGCGCGCGGTCTCCATTCTGCTCTGGTCCACGTAGCGGCCTGGCGAGATGCCGGTCTCGGCGGTGAAGGCGCGCGTGAACTGACGGGGCGACAGGCCCGCCCGCCGGGCAAGGGCTTCGATGCCTAGGTCGCCATCGGGGTGGTCGGCGATCCACTGCTGGACTTCGCGCAGGTTGTCGCGGTGTGCGAGCTGACCGGCGAGCTGGGTGCTGAACTGTTTCTGGTTTCCGGGCCGGCGCAGGAAGACGACCATGTAGCGGGCGATGACCAGTGCGGCGTCGCGGCCGAGATCCTCTTCGACGAGGGCGAGAGCGAGGTCGATACAGCTAGTGACACCCGCGGAAGAGGAGACCTTCCCGTCGCGGATGAAGATGGGGTCCGCATTCACGGTGACCTTCGGGTACTCCTCGGCAAGTCGGTCGGCCCAGTTCCAGTGGGTAGTGACGGTACGGCCGTTGAGCACTCCCGCTTCGGCCAGCAGGAACGCGCCGGTGCACACCGAGACCACGCGCTGCGCACGGGCGGCGTTTTCGCGCAGCCAGGCCACGACGCCCGGCGCGCGGTCCTGTCGGTCGTCCATGGTCAGGCCGGGAACCAGGATGGTGTGGGGTGCGGAAAGCATGTCGAGGTCTTCGTCGGGGAGCAGGGTCAGACCGCTGGCCGAACGCACCGGTAAAGCGGCGCAGCTGGCGGTGCGCAGGGTGTAGGCGGTCGTGCCCGGCGAGCGGGCGGCCTGGATCGTGTTGCCTCCGGCGAAGACGGCCATCGGCCCGGATACGTCCAGGGCTTCGACGCCGTCGAACAGCGGGATGTACACGGTCCGGGTCCTCACCTCTCCAGCCTGCCCTCCCCCGCGAATGTCCGCAACGTCACGTTTCCCACCTTTTACGTCATGCGGTCGGGGCCGGTGGACGGCGGCACGGCCCGCCGCCGCGCGCCGCGAATGGCGCCCGTGAAGGGCGCCGGGGAGGCGAGCGCGACGGCGGCCTCGCCCCGTACGCTCCGCACCAGCGGCCCTGGCCCCTTCACCGCAGCGGTTGGGCCCGCCACCCCGCCGCGGCTGAGGGCAGCCACCAGCAGCGGTGGGATCACGGCTGCCGTCGCAGGCGGGCGCGGCGGTCCAAGCGGCTCATGCCGGCGGTCATCGCAGCCACCACCACGGCGGTGACCACCAATTCCTGCCAGTAGGCAGTCACCAGGTACCTGTTGACACCAACGACCACAGCCACGGCAACCACGGCGGCTGCCACCTTCGCGGCAATCCGGCGCCCGGCGCCCACACGCGAGTCAGACATCGCTCACACCTCCACAGCCACATCAGCGGCCGGTACCACCGACAAGTCTTTGCCGGCCCGCTCGATCAAGCGTGAGCCCGCACCGCCGACGCCTGCTTCCACCATCCGGCCCTGGGCGGGGCTGAACACCGGCTTGGCCGCAAGGAGCCGCGCACGCGCCGCCCGCCCCCTCTCCTCTGAGCAGCACCCCTTGCCGCCCCTTTCCCGCGCGACGTCCACGGTGCAGCCCGCCGCCTCGGCGCCGCTCCGCACCCATAGGGCGCGCAGGGCAGTCACACACATCTGGTTCTTCATGAATCCCGACTTCACTGCCGATCGTTGAACAATGAAACGATCATCGGCCAAATAGAGCGGCCGGGCCATCCGCCGAGCGGCGGGTACCCGGCAGGGCATCCCGCCGAAAGGAGGGCCACTGAACAGCCGTCCCGCGGGGGCGGGCTCCTATCCGAATGCCAGGAGACAGATCAAGCGCCTCTTGCGGCCGCATTGCCAAACGAGCCCCGCTGCAGGCCCGCAGGCGTCCACATAGCCGCGGTCACACCCATGGCTACCGAAACCCGCGAAGGCGGGGAAGCGCAGGAGAGCCGGAACGCAGGCGGCATGCGGGGGCCGCCCAAGCACGGCGGGAGAACGGGATCCCTGGGATCCGGACCTCCCGTCGAGCGCAGGGCGGCAAGGCTGTGGGCGGCTGGGTTCGCCCCTCACACCCAGCGGCGCTCCCGGCACGGGCGGGATAGCGTCTTGGCGCGGATCAGGCCCAGGGACAGGCGGGCACCCGTGGGGGAGGGCAACCGCCCCCCGGCCTGGACGACCGGGGCTTCGGACTGCCGGCGGGCCTAGACGGGCTGCCGCGCGAGGCGGTCGCGGCAACCCGGTATGGCTCCTCCATGCCCTGCGCCGGCCGATTACCCGGAGCGGGTCAAGGCGGCCGACGCGCATCGAGGCGGTCCCCGCGGCGACGGCGAAGCCGCGGGCAGAGCGCTGCCCGGACCTCCGGCCGCGCTCCAAGACCGGGCCGGCCCGACGGTGCCCTGCCGCGCGGGTACGGCAAGGCACCGTCGCCTCCGCAGAGAACGGGCCGACCAGGCTGACACGGACAAGCATGACCGGCGGCCGGCCCCGGTCGGCAGTGGACCTTAGGGCCGGTGCCCCTCAGGGACCCCCTCGGATGCGACGCCCCCGGCGTAGGGGCAGAGTTCCGCATGGCGGTGCTGGGCCAACAAGGCCGCCGCCAGCCGGGAAGACACCCCCGTCTTGGCGAGAATGCTCGTCAGGTGCTTCTTCACGGTGCGCTCCCCGATCCCCAGCCGGCGCCCGATCGCGCGATTCGAAGCACCGCCGCCCAGCAGCAGGAGCACCTGCCGCTCACGCCCCGTCAGCCGCTCCAACGGCCTCCCCTGCCACGCGAAAGCATCCGCCACACCACACCGGCACCCGCCCACTCCCCGCACACCGCCCGAACTGGCTTGCGGATCCACCCACATCCCCTCTCGACAAGGCAGCGTCCAAGGCCTGCCGTCCGTCCCGGGACCCCCCGTACAGCCCCGGGACGAACGAGAGCCCCGATCACACGCTCCGCAACAGGCCGCAAAGCACCGACCCGCAGCAGTCCCGGCGCCCACCAGCTGCAGCCCGCCGACACCGCCACCCGCGTGATCACAGCGGCGCCACCGGAACCCGGCCGCCAGCGCCGCAGGCGCAACACCTCCCGCCGGATCACACTCACCCACACGCATCGGCCACAGGCTTCTGCGCACAGCCCAGACGACAGGACCGCGGCGGATCCCGCTCCGCCCGCCGCGCACCCGCTCACGCAGACCCGGCCCGCACCACCGTCGGCCGGCGGCACAGCCGACAGCAGTGCCCAGCCGAACCCCCGGCCCCCTGAGCATCGCCATGACCTGCCCCGCACACGATCCCCCGACCGGCTGGCATCACCCCGCCGAGCAGCGCCCCTCCCCCGCCAGCCGGAGGCCGACCGCCCGACACACGGCCAACCACATCCGTTCCCGCGAGACGAGGCGGGCTGAATCTCCCCCAGGACTACCGCAGCGCGGACGACGAAAGCGCCCAACACCCGGGCAACCGCGGCCGCCAAGCCCGGCAGCCGTCTGCGACGGCGCTCACCGAACGTCCCAGCGAGGCTGCCGGCACCCTCGGGCGGCACCGGCGTACCGGAGCCCGCCGGTACGAACCTCGATCGGAGCCCCCACCCTCAGCCCGTCCCCGGACACACCAGGGCCCGCCCCCCGCCGCCCGGCGGAGCCGAGCGGTCCATCATCCCGCCTTTCGGCCATCCTCTCGACCGAATTCCCCACACTGCGGGCCGATTTCCACGCCGGACGGCGGATACCCACAAGATCACGTCCGTTCAAAACTGACCTACGACGGAAACCCCAGGGAATCCAGAAATCCGACCGGACGAACAGAGCAAGAGGCCATGAAGAAGAAGCTCGCTGTTTTCGCGCTCACCGCAGCAATCATCGCGGGTGCCGCCCCCGCAGCCCAGGCGGTCGACGTCATCCAGGAAAACAACGTGAAGAACTGCTACCTGGGCAAGAAGAAAGACGCCAAGGCCTGCGAGAAGCTCCTCTCCACCAGGCCGATGTCCGAGACCGCCAAGAACTGCCTGGTCAAGGCTGGCATCGGTGGAGCAGCCGCCCTGATAGTCGGCCGCGTCAACAAGGACGCCGCCAAGAAGATAGCCACGAATGTCGTCGCAGGCGGCGTGACCGGCTGCCTTTCCTCACTCGCCGGATAAAGCGGCGCCACGGTACAGCAATTCACACACTTCACTGAGAACGGCGCAGGCCACCGAAACGTATATGCCTAACGCCTACCGCCGCAGAGCCAATTCGGGGGACGGTGTCCTCGCTCCAGCAGCCCCTTGGGAGCCGCACCTGGAACAGCCGCCAGATAACCCGTCAGCTGTGACGGGCGACGCTTGAACTCGCCGTCGCGGGGGCGGGATGGCCTGTCGGCCCTCCCGCCCCCGCGGTATACGCAGACCGGCAATCGTGACCGGTCGCCCGCCCGGCAAGGGCTTCTACCTCTACCAGTGACCCTTCCACAACAGTGACGCCTCCCGACCGCCGCTCCTGCCTGCCGGCCGACGGGCAGGAGCGGAAATGCGAAGCTCCCCGGTGGGGAATCGGTCGCCTGTCCGTCGCATCTTCCGGTAGCGCGTGCGGTCGTCGAGCTCATATCGCCGACGCCCGCACGAGGTCGGCGAGGCGTCGCGCTCCGCCGAGTGGCAGAAGAGGGACGCGAGGTGACCGACCATCGGTCATCGGCCAGCCATGGCCCGGGCCCGGCGAGAAGACTCGGCTGACCGTGCCCGATGACGCCGCCCGGCCCGCTCCACCTGGACCCAGCCCGGTGCTCGGGGTGACTCGCCCAGGCTCCCCTTGCCCGCTATGCGGGGCGCAGTGGGCAGGTCGCCACCAGGCCCGTGGCGAAGCCACAGCCACCAAACAGGCTCCCACACCCGCCCACCGCACGCCTCCAGCAGCCACTCGGCACCGTCCCGCCCAAAGAACGTGCGCGGCGCGGCCGTTGCCATCGCAGCCCTGGATGCCTTGTTGTCCCCAGCCAGATGGCGGGCCTGGTCGCCGCCGCGCGGAGCGCGGGGCACTGGACGTGCGCTGATCGCCGCAGCAGCAGCCCGGCCAGCCCGCATCCGGCCGCCAGTGGACCAAGGCCCGGTGGTGGGCGTGGTACGCGGGCGTGGTCCCAGATCCCGGCGTCCGCAGCATCTCGCGGCCGAGGTCGGCGACGGACGCTTCCTCGTCGCGGGCCCCGCGCTCATCGCCCTACTGGCCGCGGCCCCCAGCGTCCCCGCCCGGCGCAACCCCGTCCCCGGCCGACGCAGCCGCGCCACCCACCGTGCGGCTGCCGCACATTCAGCGCGGTGACCACCACAACCAGGCTCATCGCCGTGTTCAGGATCACCGCCGACACGGGGCAGGCGACATGACGGCCCTGTGCCGCGCCGCGGTCGGCGCCACCAGCAGCGGACCGTCCACCACCACGCCCGCTGAGACGACACCCACCCGTTCGACGGCACGCTCTTTGGATATCCGAGGTGGTTGTAGAGCTGGAGGAAGGCGACGGAGTAGATGGTGGGGTGGGCCGAAGACGGTGGCGAGGGAGTTGGCCAGCAGCTGCGTCCCGAGTGGGAGATCGTCGGCTGGAAGACGTCGAACGGGCCGGTGAGGTCGCACACGCACGCAGCTACGGCAGACCTCAAACGCGGCCTCAGATCACTTGCGGGACAGCCCTAAAAGGGCCCACCAGCACGCCGCCGGATCGGCGAAAAGGGGGACCTCCACGGCCGCCGATGGACGGCACGGAGTTTGCATCGTCAATCTTCGCCATCATACGGCGTGTTACTCCATAAGTGCTTTACTGGAGATGATACGCAAGCGCCTTTAGTGCAGATCCGAGGAGGTACTGGCATGAGCCTCTCATCCCGCAGGCGTAGGCAAGCTCTTTCCGTTACGCCAGTCGCCATAGTTATGGCAATCGGCGGCTCAGTGGGCACAGCTGCTCACGCGTCCCCCCAACGGGCGCCGAGTGCCACCCTCATCAGCACCGTCAACTTTCAGATCAGGGATCACGAGGACGTCGGCAAGGACACGAACTGCACCCGCTGGTCACAGACAAGAAATACAGTCCGCTACCTTCCTCAAGACTTCTCTCACTCCGGCAAGTGCGGTGGGGAAATCAGAGTCGAGATACATTACCAAGCCGACCTAAATTCCGACAACTCCCTCACCATAGACCGAGGCAGGGTACTTTTCTTTGAAGGTACAAGTGAGGATACCCGAGATCTAGACGGCGGCCTTACTTTCGGATTCCCCGGCGCACCCATCATCGTTCCACCTGGAGAATCCGTCAGCCGGACCTACTACGTTGAAAATAGCGCTGAAGGAGAACGTGACGATCATGCCTACGTGACGGTCGACTGGCGGAACGTTCGGAACTACCAGCTAGGGAGGGTAACGCCGAGGTAGACCAGCAACGCGCACTCGGGATCAATGTCTCCTTAACTGATCGTTTCAGAATGACTTTCGAAGGCACTGGAGGCAGATGGTGCTGCAGGCGAGGCCGAGCAGTCCCTGGTGGAGATCGGCGCGTCGCTCGTAGCGGGTACGGAGGCGCTTGAACTGGTGGAGCCAGGCGAAGGCGCGCTCTATGACCCAGCGCACCTTGCCGAGTCCGGAACCGTGGGCTGAAACCCCTGTCGACGGAGCCCGCCGGCTTCTGGGGCACGCACCTCGAAGCCTGCACCGCGCTGGTGGCCCAGGCCACCAGCGAGATGGAGGTCCGGTACCAGGCGAAACTCCGACAGGCCCGTGAGCAGTTCGCCAAGACCACCCAGCGCCTGTTTGTAGAGGAGATCACCGAACTCGGCAGCAGTCTCTCCGCTCTGCCGACTGCCGCTCCGTGGCCGCTGGCCGTACCCGCAGAATGCCCAGCGTGCGGGCACACCGGCTTCGCCAGCGGCCGGGACAAGCAGGACGGAGACTACCTGCAGGTCTGGTTCCTCCCCCGGCATTTCGGCTGCCGCTTGTGCGGGCTCACACTCACGAGGTGGGAACTCGATCTCGCGGGTATCAAGGCCCAAGTCCTCAACGACGATGAGGAGCCCGACCCTGACTGCAAACCCGACTTCGAGACGTACTGAAGGTTCAGCCCAACGTCCGCCCGCTGGCCGTGCCCATCCGTCGAAGTAGTCGGACAGCGCCGCGGTGTCGGCGTACTTCTCAGAGTGCTCAGCCACGTACAAGCGAACGTGCTCCGTCGAGTGCTTTATCGGCGGAGCAGACGTCCAGGGAGTGTCGCCCCGTGTGCCCTGGCGGTAGACGGGCGTGTCAGAAAGTCGCGTGACGCGGCTACGAGCTTTTGGCATGATCGCCGAGTTGTCCTATCACGCCCGGTTCTGGAGGAACACCACGGCTATCAACTACGAGCTTGCTCCGGCCTGGCTGCCGTGGTCTGCCGCCGATCCCGATCTCATCGCCTTCACCTGGGACGAAGCGGAGGCATCCGAGATCACCACGGTGATCGCCTCGATGGTGCCTTCTGACGATGCCGGGTGGGAAGACAAACATCGCTTCACCACCGAGGTCACGGCGCTCCTGGCCGCCCGATACGGCCGGTGGGCCTGCGGATGGCATTGGGCGGTCGGCGAGGGCGGTGGTGGCGGTGTCGTCACCCACTGGTGCTGCAACTCCCACTCCATAGGTAGGCCCGCAGCAACGGCCGCCAAAGTCGTCGCGTCGCTGCTGGAGTGGCGCGACTGGCTGGAGGAGCTGTCGGAGCGGTTCGAGCAGTTGGCTCCGCTCGCCGGAGCGAATGCCGAGGACCACAGCTGGCACCTGGAACGGGCGGCCACCCGACTCGTGACCGTGGTCATGGATCGCACTGGTGCCGAATGCGGCTGGTACGGCCTCTGCCACACGGTGCTGACGTGGTTCCTCTCGTCCACGGGCATGGGGGCGGAAGACGCGAAGAACGCCGTCGACACCGCGATCGGTGGACGGTTCAAGAGCTGGACCGTGCCGTCGCGGACCCTGATCGACGCAGTGGGAGAGGATCTCGCCGTAGATCTGACCGGAGTGCAGCCCTACCGTGAGCGCTGACGCCCTGGCCGCCTGGGTCCAGGTGAGAAACCAGATCGACTGGACTTCCGCGGCCGGTGAGGTGCCGGCCCCGGTCGAGCCCATCGTGGACGGCCTCACCACCTGGTGCGGGGAAGGAAGTCGTTCCTCGGACCCCGATCGAGGCCGCCGACTGCTCGCGGCGCTGGCTCAGTCGCGCACAGACGCTTCCCACAGGCGCCCTCTCACCTGCACCCTTCTGAGCGGCTGGCAGCAGCTGGTCCTTGGCATGCCTGAGGTCCGGTTCCGACGAGGCGACGCCTTCGCCAAGGACGGCCGGGAACGATACGCCCTGACACCACACACCCAACGCGACTTTGAGCAATGTCTGCGCGATAGCGCCGATCCGCGAGTCCCCCTGGCCTCCCGTTCGGCCAGGGCCTACCTCGACGTGGCCTTCTTTCACCCCTTCCCGGATGGCAACGCCCGCCTTGCCATGCTCACCCTCGCCTACGTCCTGGAGTGGGAAGGAGTCCGACTGGACCAGGTCGGCCCCTTGCAGACCACGCGCTACGCGGACGACGACGCCGGGGCAGCAGACCTGGCCACCCTGGTCTTCCTCCTCATCCGCGCGACCCACCAACGGGCCACCAGGTTCCCTCACTGAGGCAGCAACCTTCCTCCAGATTTTCCTGATCAGTCCTACCGGAAGGTGAGCACGTACATCCGTACCCGGCTGAGCACGTTCATGTGTACGCCGACATGCGGCGCTGATGTTACTCACGGGCGATCTGCTGCGCGAGGACGCACGCGGTCGATGCAGGGGGCGACGGCGACGAGGACCATCCGCTGGAGCGCGTCCGGCTCGAAGGGTAGGGTCCGGGCGCGCCCTGGCGCCCGGGGCTGGACTCGGTTACGCGCGTCAGGCAATGTCGAGGATCACCGCGACCACGCGCTTGGTGACCTCCTCCAGGCCGTCCGAAGCGCTGGTGCAGTCGAAGTACTCCAGGAGGAAGGTCGGCTCGGCGTTCTTGTCCGCATGGACGTAGAGGTCTCCCTCGTGGTCGACGCCCACGATAAAACGGGCGCCGTCCCGGGTCGTGATCTCTCCGGTCACGCCTCAGTTGCCGGACTCGGCGTGCCAGTTGTCGCCAAGGAGCCTCACCGCTTGGCGTGCGATGTCCGAGATGGAGAACGGGTATTCGCGGCAGGGCTCGTAAAAGAACTGATCCCCGCAGGGGCTGGGGGCCCGACCTGTTCGGGGTCAGGCCACCGTGACGCGCAGGACGTATGGCTCGCCCGAGCTGATGGCCTGGGCCTGCTCGCGTAGGTCCGCGTCCGTGAAGCCGAGCAACGCTTCGTCGGCGGCGCGGCGCAGCAGCGGAATGATCTCGGCGGCGGGTCGGCCGCGGCTGGCGGCGGCGATTTCGGCGAAGGCCCGCTGGTAGGCGGCTCTCCTCGGTCATGTCCCGAGAAGCCCAAGCGATCACTCCGACAGCGCGAGCAGCGGAACCCTTGCGGCAGTGGGAAGATCTGCGCGGCACCACTGGCGTGCTGGATTTCTTCGCCGAACTGACGGTCGATGTGGACGCGATCCTGGAGGAGGCGGAGCGCTACTACAGCCAGACCAAAAATCACTTCGACGACGCCCTCCGCGTCGAGTCCGAGGCCCGTGAGACCTGCATCGCCGACATCAGGGCGGCGTACAGGCAGATCCCGGAGTTCAAGGGGACGATTCCCGACCCGGAGCAGTTCCTCCGGGGTCTCGGACCGCTCCAGAGCGAAGCGCGGGAGGCACGGGCCAACCCGAACGTCCAGTTGCCGGGCGCAGGCCCCAAGGTTGACTCGATACCTACGGTGCGTTCGGATGTCGTGGTCTCCGAAGCGCTGATGGCATCGCGAGCCGGGTCGACGGACTCCCGGAGGGGCAGGGCAACAACTACTGGCTGTGGTCCAACTCCGACGACGGCCGCCGCGAGTACATCTCGGCGAACAAGGATCTGATCAAGGCAGCTGCAAGCGACTCGGGACTTCCGCCCGAGATGGTCGCAGGCATTGCCTGGCAGGAAGTGGAGGGCGACCCCGGCTGGCTCGACGAAGCAGCCTACGAGGGCCGCGAGATCCTGCCGGGCAGCGAGGACCCCGATCAGACCTCGATGGGACCCATGGCCATCCAGGTCCGGCGCGCTGCCGAGGTGCTCGGGTACGAGCCGCACAACCTCACCGACCTTCAGCGGGACCAGGTGGTGTCCGCGATCAAGGACCCTGCGAAGAACATCTTCATCGCCTCTGAGTACCTGGCGCAGCTCAAGGCCGAGAGCGGCTTCGCGGACGTGCCGCCGGAGCAGATGACGCGTGCCCAGATGCAGGAGATCGCCGCCCGCTACAACGGCGGCCCGTACTACGAGAGCGACGCCGCCCAGGCGTATGGTCGTGGCTTCGACCGGAAAGTGGACCAGGCAAAGGAGGCCTTGAGGTGAGCGGGAGCGCGGGACCGGCGGCCGACGTGCATCGCGGGCGCCCGCTGCGGACGGCGAGCCGGGTCGGTACGGCCGTGTGCGCCGTCGTCCTTGTCGTCGGTCATGTGGTGACGGGCTATGTCCTGCTCACCGCGTACATGGTCGAGCCGGACGGCCCCTGGGACAGCCAGGCCGTCAGCAACACCAAGTTCGCGGCCGGCCTCGGACTCGCCTTCTCCATCGCGGCGGCCCTGCTCACATGGGTCTTCGTGAAGGCCGAATGGCTGCGCCGCTGGTGGTACGCCATCCCTGCCGGCCTGGCCCTGACCGCCCTGCTGCGCCTGACGGTCCTCACGCCTCAGCTGTGACCGTGGGCCCGGGGGGGGCCGCGGTCGTGGTCACCCCGGCAGATCGCCACGGCTGATCAGGATGGCGCGGTGCACGACTGCGACCTGGGGTATGCCAGCCTCCTTCACCTCAATCCAGGTGCCACGTTTGGGCAACCAGAAGAGAGCGTGGCATCCAGAAGCCCAAGGCCAGGATGTACGGGGCGGTAAAGGGCGCGGTGGATCTCAAGGAAGTGGTCGGCTTTGCGTTCGTAGCGGCGGTGGAGACGGCAGCGGCCGACGAGCCAGGCCATGGTGCGTTCGATGGTCCAGCGGTGGCGGACCAGCCGCTGTGAGGATTCGATGCCGCGGCGCTATTGGGTGGGTGATGCCACGTCCGCGTATCCATCGTCGCAGGTGGACGTAGTCGTAGCCCTTGTCCGCATGGAACTTTCCGGGACGCCGCCGCTGGGTCGTCGAGCGGACCGTGTCCTGGCTCGCCGGCTGCCGTCGCCTCCACCGCCGATACGAGCGCAAGGCCGAACACTTCCGCGCCTTCGTCGGCATAGCCGCAGCCCTCATCTGCCACCGCTGCCTCACCAATAAAACGACCTCTTAAGGCGATCCCGCGCACAGGTTCTGGTGAAGCTGGCGGGATCTGATCTTCCGAGCGTTCGCCGAGCCGATCAGACCGGCTAGCCCGCAGGCCAATGTGAGTTCGGCGTGCCGTCATCGTTCATGTGCGCCCGCCGCCAGATCTCGTTCCATTTGAACGAAGTCTCTGGCACGAACCGGTGCCGCCGCCCGCACGGACATGGCGCCAGCACCCATGCGCACCCCCGGCACAGCTCGACCCAACCGTGCCCGGTCGAGCTCAGCACTCGCGGTCCCTCATCCCCGCAAGCCGGGCAGCCGGACGGCTCGGCTCCGTCCAGAATCGCGTTCTGCCGCCGGACGTACTCCGACAAGCGCAGCGACGGGTGGCGAAACGGGTCTTCGTACCAGGCACGGTCGGGGCTTTCCCACCAGCTCCACAGCCACCACGGCCGAGGGTTCGGTGCAGCCCGCCGCCCAGCCTGCTTCTCCGCCCGGCGTTGCGCGGCGTACTCGTTTGCCCGCACGAGCCACAGCACTCGCGCTTCGTGTAGTTCCTCCACCGCCCGCACCAGCGCGTCCGGGTCCGCCTCCAGCCGGCGGGGGATCGCGGCGCTGAGCGTGAGGTGGTGGTACGTCGCCCGCAGACCATAAGGAGCAAAGACGGTGAGGCAAGTGCGCAGCGCGCTGTGCCGCCGGTGGAGGGGGAGCCCGGCGTCGTGCACGTGCGCTCGGTGGGTCAGGAAGCTGGTCATGGTGTGGGTGCCAGGTCCAGTGCGCGTGCGAGGGCGGTAGTGACGGCAGCAGCATGTGCTGGCAGGTGGTGTTCTGCCCAGGGTTCGGCAAGGCTGAGGAAGTCCTGCAGATCCTGCTGGGTTTCGGCGACGAGCCTGCGTACCTGTTCTACCGGCAGCTCGATCACCGGGCTGCCGTCTACCCCGTGAGCATCGAACGTGAAGCGGACAACGTCGTTTACGCGTTCGGGCACCGAGGATGGATCGTGGCCGAAGTATGCGCAACCGGTACCGTCGAGGACCTCCAGCCAGTCCCGCCAGGTCTCCAGTCCGTTGCAGCAGCCCGGCTCGACGAAGACGGTGTCGGTAGCGTTGTCACGCGCCCGGAAGCCGCCGGCGGCGAACGGGTCAGGCACGGTGAGCAGCCCGTGTAGGAAGGCGCCGAGCGGGTCGGTCGGACACGATTCGTGCTCCTCCTGCGGCTCGAAGTCATTGCAGTCGGCGATCTGCATAACGGCCGTGCCGACCTCCGCCGGGGTCAGCCCCCCGTTCAGCACGAGGTAGCCATATGACTCGTGTTCGCCGACGGGCCAGAGCTCGCAGTCGTCGGAAGCGGAGATCTCCAGAACGGGTTGCATAAGAATCACGAGGGGATGATGCCGGACCCGCTGCTTCGTCACCACGGGCTTTCGGCTACCGCGTTGGGCTCGGAGCGGGCCCGCTACCTGGGCAGTTTCGGGGTGCGCTCCGGTCAGGCAGTGCTGGCGTGGCGCATGGCGGTCTGCGCGGTGACGCCGAACAGGCGCATCGGCCGGAGCGGGCCGGCGCATTCGGCCGCCGATGCGTCACCGTCCACCCCGCCCCAACCCCGCCCGCCAAGCTCTCCCTCGCCACCGCTCCGGCGGACCGCAAGCAGTCGACGAATCCTCGCCCCGCACGGCCGGACACCGGGCCGGGACTGCCCCTCTCCCGGCTGCCTCAGCCGCCCACCGCCCCCCGAGGACGACCGCTCGCCCGCACCCGCCCGCCGTAGGCCGGCCCGCAAGGCATCCGACGAGACCCGGCACGCCCGACCGGCACCCCGGCACAGGGCCGCCCGCCGAAGCACGCCGTGAAACCCAAGCCCCAGAAGGCCAAGGCGCGGCCGCGCCATACGCCCGCCCATCCGGGACGCGCCGCGACGAGCGCGGGGACCACCGGCATGAGTGGTCGGTGACGAGTCCCTGGGGCTGCGGTTCGGGGATCTTGTGGTCTTCGAACTTCGGGTCCGGGAGGTCGTCCTCGGCGATGTTCGACGTGCCAGAACCCGAAGCCACTGATCTGCCGCATCGCGAGCCGCTAGGGATGAGAGCGAAGGCGTTGAGGTGCCGGTGGTATGGAGCAACTACCAACCTGTGCACGATGGCAGAGGCGCGCGGGCCGACGTCGAAGTGCTGCTGAACGCAGCCGGGCGACGGCCCCTGGCAGGCCTGTGCGGCGTCAGAGGAGACGTGCTGGCGCGGGCGTTGCCGTCCTGGGAGCAGGACGACGCCAAGCTACCTTCCGGAGTTCCGGTAGCGGTATGGCGGATCGGCGCCGCGGGCACCGGGACGAGGGCGTTCGGCTGCCGCCTGTGCACGACCCGGCGTACATGGCGGGTGGAGCGAGTCGTGCGGTACGTGACGCGTCGGCAGCGGGTGTGTGTGTCCGGCACGGGCGATGGCTCCTGGACGCGGATGCCGGCCAGTCTCATGCCGCCGCCGCACAGCACCACGGCTCCCACGTGATCGACAGCATCCGGGGCACAGACGGCGCGTCCTGTTCGAGGCATTCCGGCAAACGCGTCATCGGCTGGTGACTTGCCTCGGCGTGCTCGAGAAGCGGACCGGGACCCGGCGAGGTCCTGCCGGCCTCCGAGGCTGGGCAACGCAGGCTCTGCCTGCGGGGCACGCCTGTGCGATCACACGGTCATGGGCCGGTCTGGCCGAGGAACTCTGCGACGAGGCGGCACGCATACGCGGCGTCGAGTCCGTCCGGGCGGAAGAGGATGCGGTACATCATCGGCGCGACGACGCGGTCGATGACCGCCTCGACTTCGGGCGTCTTCTCACCACGTTCAGCTGCTCGGGTGAGGATGAGGCTGATCTGGTCGGCGGCGTAGGCCGAGCACTGGCCGGCGTTACTGCCGTCCGGGTCGCCGAGCAGTGCGTCGCGAACATAGGCCCGGCCGGCGGGTGAGGCCATCTCGTCGAGGAACTGCTCGGCCCAGGCCGTCAGGTCGGACGACATGGCACCGTGGTCGTTGGGTGCGGTGTCGGGCCGCAGACGCTCGACCGCTACGTCCGACAACAGCTCCTGCAGGTCCCCCAGCGGCGGTAGATCGTCGACGGCGTCACGCCCGCACGCTGGGCGACCAGCGGTACGGTCAGTGCGTCCCGGCCCACTTCCGACGCGAGTTCGCGTACGGCGGTGTGGACCGATGCCTGAACGCGGGCGCTGCGCCCCCCAGGGCGCACCATCTGCCTGCTCATAGAACCCATCTTAAAGCAAAATCATTGCGTCTAGCGAGTCACTTACCGCACCTCCGTATGACGGTCTTCACCTTGCGGCACCTGGCCGATCGCAGCCGAACGGCGCTTTCGGCCCGGCCGGAGTGATCAGACCGGGCCGACCAGACGGGGCCCGCGCAATCGTTCATGCTGCGCGCGCGAGCTCGCGGGCAGGCTGTGTCTGCTCGTAGGCGTGGCCTACCCGCAGCAGCAGGCTCTCCCGAGCGGTCGTCCGAGGAGCTGCATGCCGATCGGCATGCCTGCCGCATCGTGGCCGACGGGGACGGACAGGGATGGCACCCCGGTGATGTTGGCGGGGGACGAGAGGCGTACGTATGCGTCGGAGACGCCCTCGACGGTGCCGTCGGCCCAGGTGATGGTCTCCTGGCCGGCCTTGACCGCGGTCGCCGGGACGGTGGGCGCGACGATCAGGTCGACCTCCTGCAACATGCGCGCCCACTCCTGCCGCATGAGGGTGCGGGCTCGCTGGGCACGCAGGTAGTCCCCGGCGGGCATCAGTGCGCCGGCCTCGAGGAGGATGCGGACGTCTGTCTGGTAGAGCTCGGCGACCGTGTGCAGGGTGCTCTCGTGGTAGGCGGTTGCCTCGGGCACCATCAGGCCCCACTGGGTAGCCTGAATGTAGCGGGTCATGGGGATCTCGACCTCGACGAGGCGCGCGCCGAGGGACTGGAGCTGCTCGATGGCGCGCCGTACGGCAGCCTCCACCTCCGCATCAACGTGGTCGAAGTAATAGGTGCGCGGCACGCCCACGCGCAGCCCCGTCAGGTCCGTTCCCGCGCCCGGCCGGTAGTCCACGGCGGGCGTGGCAAGGGACGCGGGGTCGCGCGGGTCGTGTCCGGCCAGGGCGGTCAGGGCCAGGGCCGCGTCCTCGACGGTGCGGGTGATAGGGCCGACGTGGTCCAGGGACCAGGACAGGGACGTGACACCGTGGCGGGGGACGAGGCCGTAGGTCGGCTTGAGACCGACGACCCCGTTCAGCGCGGCGGGCACCCGGATCGATCCGCCGGTGTCGGTGCCCAGGCTGAAGGTGGCGGCGCCCGCGGCGACGGCGACGGCGGATCCGCCG
This sequence comes from Streptomyces vinaceus, assembly GCF_008704935.1. Lineage (NCBI taxonomy): Bacteria > Bacillati > Actinomycetota > Actinomycetes > Kitasatosporales > Streptomycetaceae > Streptomyces > Streptomyces vinaceus. The sequence continues at coordinate 7,630,129 of NZ_CP023692.1, read as the reverse complement.
CTGGAGCCGCCGGCGACCCGGCCCGTGTCCCAGGCGTTGTGCGTCTGCGGCGTGGTCAGCCCGTAGGCGAACTCGTGCGTGTGGGTCTTGCCGAGCAGGATGGCTCCGGCCGCCGCCATGCGGGCGGCAACAGTGCTGCTCGCCTGCGCGCGGTGGTCGGCGCGGACGCGGGAGCCGGCCGACGTAGCCATGCCGGCGACGTCGATCAGGTCCTTGAGGCCCATCGGGATGCCGTGCAAGGGGCCGCGGTAGCGGCTGGCCGCGATGTCGTTCTCGGCTTCACGCGCGGCCCGGCGGGCGTGCTCGGCGGTCACGGTGACGTAGGCCTGAAGGTGCGGCTCCACCTGTTCGATGCGCTCCAGGACGGAGTCCGCCAGCTCGACGGGGGACAGCTGCCGGGCCCGGATCGCGTCGGCGGCTGCGCTCAGGGGCACTTCATACGGCTGCATCGTGCATCTCCTGTTCCACGCGGTAGGCGGGGGCGGGCGGGGTGTCCCCGAAATCGAGCTCTCGCAGGACCTCGACGACGGAGTGGATGTGGTGGGCGGTGGCCGCGACCGCGGCGTGCCGGTCGGCAGGTAGCGGGAGCCCGGCGCGGGCGGCCCAGCGGGCCGCCTCGGGCGGGGTGAGTTCAGCGGAGGACACGGACTTCTCTCTGCTCGGGGCTGGGGCTGGGGCTGGAGGGGCGGGGCAACCCCACCCTTGGCCCCAAAAGCTAAATGTTTGCGTTAGCCGACTGTAGGGCCTCACGGTGACTTAAAGCAAACTCGTTGCGTTTAGGGCCTAGGGGTCCCATGTCCACCGTTCACACGCCCACCTGCGCCATCCGGCCACCCCCGAGCCCGCACCCAGCCCGCCCACCGCGCGGCGTCCTTCGTCCTGGACACCTCGATCCTGGGCGCGCTCCTCGCGGCATCCGGCGCGCCGTCGCCCTTCTACCTCCACCACCAGGACGCCTGGGCTCTCTCCGCGCTCACCATCACCCTGGTCTTCAGCGCCTACTCCCTGAGCTGCTGTTGGCCCTGCTCACCATCGGTGCGCTCTCCGACCACCTGGGGCGGCGCCCCGTCCTGATGAGCGCCCTGCTGCTTCAGGCCGCCTCTATGGTGCTGGGGGTGAAGAGGACCGCCAGCAGGAAGTACACGGTGCCCGTGCAGGCAGGAGCGAAGCTGACACGAGGGGGAGGCCAAGGGCCGGCTGCCATGCCCGCCAGGGTGATGCTGTTGGTCAGGGCGGACCGGCCCGGCCGCAGTGGATCGTCAAGGTCGAGGAGGGCCGCTCCCGCGGCGCTGGATGCCGCGCCGGTGGCCGCTCCTCGTCCGCCGTCCTGGGCGATTCCGGGGCGAGGGCGACGGGCGGCCTGCCCACCGACCCGGGCAGCCCGATGACCCACTCCGACATCGTGGAGGGCAGGATTCCGGCCAAGAACGGCTCCATGGCTCCGGCCGTACAGATCCGATGAGGCGGGGTACCCCATGAGACTCACCAGGCTCACCATCGACGGCGACTGGACCGCGACCGTTACGGATGAACCGCTGGAGATCGCACCGGGTTTCGTCTTCCGGGACTTCCGAGTGCGCGTCGCGGCGTACGCGGACGTGGAGGAACGCCAGCGGTTCCAGCTCACCACCTTCGGCAGTCAGGACTGGCTGTGGGACACGCCCGACGAGTTCCGCTTCGATCCGGTGAGCCGGCACCTGGTCGGCGCGGAGTTCCGGGTGCCCGCCGAGGCAGCGGACGCCGAGGACACCGCCCGCCTTCCCGACCTGCCGCCTGTGCACCCGGGCGGGCTGCGCGCGGACGAGGTGCGCGACTTCCGCCTGGAGGTGACCTCGGACCTGTGCCGCGGACCGGGCGACGGCGTACTGACCTGCCTGCGCGACCTCGACGTACTGGACGAGCCGCTGGAGGCCCGCATCGGCATCGCGCCCGACGTGGCGCTCCTCGTCCAGCACGGCGCCGTCGTCGGCTGGAGCCTCACTGACCCCGTGCGCTACCTGACCAGCAGTTTCGCGGCCCCGGACCCGACTGGGCCCGCTCCGGCCACCCGGCTCCTGTTCAGCCGCTGCCTCGACCTGGTCACCACGTCGCTGTTCGACGGGGTGAGGGACCGCAACCCGCAGGCCCTGACCGTACTTAGGGAGCTCGAACGCGCCCTGCGCGGCCAGCGGGAGGACCGGCACCGGGTGGAGGCGCTGCTGGCGTTCGTCGCGGAGCTGGTGGAGGACTCGGGTGACACGGCGCCGCCGAGCCGCCCGCTCCGGGCCGCTCGCGGTCGGCACCCCGACCGCTTCCTGCGCGGCGGGCGGCGACCGCGGCGTTCGCATCCTCGATCAGGTGGGGTGAAACGGACCAGCGGCTGGACACCGCGGGCTGGCAGCGCCGATGTCGACGTCGATGCGCTGACGCGCCTACGTGGGCGCCTCGGCCGATGATCGCTGCCGAGCCACCCCGGCGGTCATGCACATCCCCATCTGCAACTGTCCAGGGGGTGCGGCTGGGGCACAGCGGCCGGCACTGACCCGCTCGCGGCCCGGTGGACCTGGCGCTCCGAACCGCCGTGCGCCCGGTGCCCTGTTACGGGCGGTACGCATCCACGCCTGCGGCGCGGCGGCCCGGCCCCGCCCGCGGGGACGACCAGCCGCCGCGCCGTAGGCGCTGTCAGTCCGGGAAGGAGAAGTAGAGCGCATCGCTGTAGAAGGAGGCGAAGTGGCTCTGCCAGTCGGCTCGGACCGAGGCCAGCCACTCGTCGTTCTGGCCGGCGATCGCCGCCTCGGCCTGGGCGACGGCCTCGGGGAGGTCCGCGGACGCCAGCTGCCGCACGCTCGCAGCCGGATCGTCGCCCGACATCGAGACGATCTCCCCGGTCTCGAGGACGAAGTACTTCGCCTGCTGCTTCTCCAGGTGGGCGGTGGTCCTGGCGACGCATTCGGCGAACTCGGCGTCGTCCTCCAGGCCCTTGCCGACCGCGGCCAGGAGGTCGCGCAACAAGGCCGCCCCGCCAACGTAGTCCGCGGCAATGCCGACCAGAGGGTTCCAGATCAGGGACGGGACGACGGTCGTCCCGCGCCCCGCCAGGAGCTTGTGCGCGAGCGGGATGTCCCAGTTGTGCTCGGATATGCATCGGATCCGCTGGGGGATCCCCGCCTCGTTCGGCATCGAGTCCGCGGCGTACAGATAAGAACGGTTTGCCATGATGGCGACGCTAACACCGGGAACTGACAACCCCCGGTGCCGCAGTTTCGACACCACGGTCCGCTGGAGCGGCGAGACTTCGGGAACGTCCGCGGAGAAGCACTACGACAAGCCGCCGCGGACGGTCGTGGCGTGGCGGCAGGACGGCGAGACCCTGGCGCTCGTGATCGAGGCCCTGGAAACCCGACCGTTCACTCCCGTCGACAACGCGGTGGTCTACCGGGCCGACGACTCCGAGAAGTTCGGTCTCTCTCCCCCGCCGCGTCGGCGCTCCGCTGGACGGTCTTCTCCGGCTCGCCGTGGAGCCGTTGGGTGAGCGGCCCTTCAGTGTGTCGCCGCCTCATCAACCGCCACCGGCTGCGGCGTTCCTGCGCCGCAGCCGGTGCCACCATCGGCTCTGTGCCCTTTAGAAGGCGTTTTATCCCGCTGTTTCATCCCGGGATGTGATGGTTGGTGGTCATTTTTAGGTCGCGCCAGGAGATGGTGCTCTCGCCGGTGATCCGGCGGGTCATGAGGTCGGTCATCGCCAGGTTGACCAGGGCTTCGGAGCGGGTGGTCAGGGTTTCGTACTCGCGGGCCAGGCGGCGGTGGAGCATGAGCCAGCCGTAGTCCGCTCTACTGCCCAGCGTTTCGGGGTCGGGGTGAAACCCCTGGTCCCGGGTTTGCGGGCGGTGATTGCCATGTCGATGCCGAGGGCGGCGGCATGCTCGACGAGATGCCGGCGGTAGCCGCCGTCGACCCACACCTTCCGAACGGTGGGGTATTCGGCGGCGACCTGGTCGATGAGCCGGGTGCCGGCGACGGAGTCCTGGACGCTGGCCGCGGTGGCCAGCACCGCGAGGAGAAGCCCGAGGGTGTCGGTGACGATGCTCCGTTTACGGCCCGCGATCTTCTTGCCCGCGTCGATGCCCTGGCTTGCGGCAGGGATTTTCGAAGACGTCAGGAACTGCGGTGTCCTACGAGGCTGCGCAGTCGGCCTGGACGTCACGATTCTGTCGAGCTGTTTTTCGTGACGAGTTGCGCCGCGGGTGACACGTCAACCGGTTCCGCCACTTCGACCCGGAAGTTAGTGGCGACCTCGTTCAGCCGCTGGTAGATCTCGCGATCCGGCATATCGAGGGAGATATCTGAAATCTCCACGGTGTGCATATATTGTCCGGCGCGCGATTCCACACCGAAGGCCGGACCATCTTCCGGCGACAGCACGAGGTGCAAAATGTTGCCCCCCGCGTCATGAACGGCGAGTGCCTTCATCTGTCTTCACTCCCTCACTGAAGCGATCTACGGTTGTACGGTGCTCACCATCAGGCGAACGAAGGGGCAGCTATTTGTGCCGTGATTCCGCACCGTGATGTCGATGAACGGATTCTGTCCTCCCCCCGCCCCCGGCCATCGTGTCTTGAGGAGTTCTACACCCAGGATCATGTCCCCGGTTACGAATCCAGGCTGGCTGTGCGCCGTGACTGTGACGGTTCCGGAGCCCAGTGCCGGGCTCGGCCCCACCCAATAGCCCTGGGCCCCGCCAGCAGGGATCGTGATCGTATTGAAAATGAATGCGTTGAACATCTGCACGGACGCCATTAATTTTCCTTCTCTCTTGGGTGTATGCCCGCGCAACCAGGCTCCAGACTTGCTAGCCGATAGCAGCAGACAGGTTCCGGTACAGGTCTCGGCAATACCGGGCAGCTGTGGACAGCCCGTAAGGAAGGGTTTTCAGCTACGCTCACGGTTGTACCAACTCCGAGTCACAGACGAACCGAGCGCCAGGCCGAAACTAGCCCAGGTGGCGGACATCGCTTCACCGCAAAAACGATTACCCGGCCTATATCGATGAGTGAGCTCTTTCAGCCAGGCCACTGACCAAGTGATGGGATCGATGTCGCTCCCGTGGCTAAGAAGCACCGTTTCCGTGGCAGTGGAGACCCTGGTGGTGTACCGCGCCATGACAGCGACAACCACTCCGCGCACCACTTCCATGTGGCAACGGAAACGGCTCGTGGTCACACGACCATTACGAACACACATGACTGACGATCCGTCACTAAGACAAGGCCTGATTCGGTCCTTGTCTCCACCCCGATCGAGTGCCGCCTTAAGGCACGCCCGCCGACCCGGCACCTGCGGTCAGGCGCCCTTGCGGAAGATGCGGTCGCCGGCGTCCACCCCTTCCCATCCTGGCCGATCTCACCTACCAGGGCGGTGACGCATGGCTGACCACGGGCATCAAACGCAGGCCTCTGCAGGAACTCACCCCTACCGAGAAGGCCGTCAACCGGGCCCTGGCCGCGGCACGGGCACCGGTCGAACGCGGCGTCGCCCGCTTGAAATTCTGGCGGATTTTCCGCAGGTCCGGAGCAGTCCGAACGCATGACGTCAATCGCCAAAACCACCCTCACCCTGGAGCGTCAAGGCTGAAGAAGTTCATTGACCGATCAACTTTGGATCGCATTCATCGCTGAACAGTGCGCAAATGTAAAATCCTGCCGACTTGCGATCAGGCTTGCGGAGTGCTGCCCTGGAATGGGCAAGGGGTAAAGGGTCAAATGATCCGGGCCTGAATGGGTGACATTCAGCTGAAGTAGGGGGACGACGCGTCGTGTGACGACGGGATGCCCCGCGCTGCGACCCACTATCGGAGGTTCACGATGACACAGGTCTCTTCTGCCCGCATTCCGCTACGCCATATCATGGCCGTGCTCTTGACTGCCGCCCTGACGCTCTCCCTCTCGGTGGTACTCACCGTCACCTCGGCGAAAGAAGCAGCCGCCTCGTGCTCCGCCAACCGGTTCAACGGAACGTGGCGCTCGTCCGACGCGAGGCTGAAGCGTATCGACGTATGGCAGGGAGAGGACTGCCACCTGTACGCCAGGGCCTGGTCCGTCTGCGAGAACGACTCGTCACATATCTGCAGCTGGGGAAACAGGCGAATGGGAGACAGTCCGGAGCCGAACTTCCAGTTCGTCGGATACAACTGGAGAGACGCCGATGAGGTGCTGCAACTGCGGATGCAGGACAGGTCGCACATCTCGGTGTGGGACAGCACCGATTACCACAACGGTAACAAGGTCAGCTTCACGGTCGCGATGGGCAAGAGCAGTTGAGCCCGCGAAGGGCAGCGACCCCGCCCGCGCCGCTACGGGACGAGACCCCCTACCAAAACAGGTGGAGGCCTCGCCGCTCCTCCCCCGCCCCCGCCCCCGCCCCCGCCCCCGCCCCCGCCAGGATGCGAACGCACCGGGGCGGGCCCCTGTTCGCCGACCTTGGCCCACCGGTGACAGACGTGCAGATGCGGACTCCGGCACTCTCCCCAGGCCGCGTTCTCCCGCAGATGTAGGTCGACCAGGTGCAGCCCCGTCAGACCCCCGACCCGCAGGCTCGTATCGGAAAGCCAGGTGACGACCATCCTGTCCCGCGCGGTATGCAGGACCGGCAGCAACTCCGGGCGTGCCCCTGCGGCGCCTCGCCGACACGACGACGGAAGTCACGGTCAGCGCCGAGGCCCTGGAGACCGTCCGCGCGCAGCGGCCCGATGCCCTCTCCATTGACCTAGCCATGCCACGTCCGGTTCCCGGCTAAGCCATCCACGTGATGCGGGTGATGGTCAGAGATTCGGGATCGCCCGTGAAGAACTCCACGAGTACCGGGATGCCAGGCACTGGCAGGTCGTAGAGGTCGCCCCATGAGTCGGCGGGGCTGGCTCCCTCCGGGAGCCGTCCGCCCTCGTGCGCGGCCGTGATCACGGGCAGGGCCCGAACCACCGCCGCGAACACCTCGGGCGCCTTGTCGGCCATGGCCCCGAGGACGGCGGCGGCCTGATCGGTCAGACCGTGCCTCACCGGTTGTGCGCCAGAGCCGCCAGAGCGTGATCGAGGTCGCGGACGCCGGAGCGGCTGCCCGCGCGCAGGGCGGCAACCTCGATGCGGTCCGCGTCGGTTCGGGTGGAGTCGGCGGTCGCGCGCAGGTGCCAGCGCTCCATCACCGCGAGCTGGTCGTCGCCGGCCTGGGCGGCGAGCAGTTCTTCCAGGAACACGCCCTTGCGCCCGGGGGCGAGGGCGGCTGCGATCGCGTTCGCGGTGCGCGGGACGCCGGGCTCGTGGCCGTGCTCCGTTATGGCGCTCAAGGTCGAACTCCTTCCGTCGGTACCACCGTACCGGCTCGCCCCGCGATGGAGCAGCGGTACGCCGCAGCGCCGTCCAGCAGGTTGAGGGCGCGGCGAGCGTCGTGCGGGCGTACGGGCGTACGGGCGTACGGGCGTACGGCGGCTGAACGGAATGACGGCCGTGGTCGTACGGCTGAGGCAGTCACTGCCCGTCGTCGTGCTCGTGGGCCTCGGCCTCCTTCAGCCGCCGTGCCTCCTCGGCAGCCCTGCCCGGGGAAGGCCTGCCGGACTCAGGGGGTTCCCGGTCGGGGTCCGGATACTCCCGGACCTGTTCCTCCCGTCCTATGCCGGGCTTCTGACGCTTGTGCTCCATACCCCTCATTGAGCGCCTCCTCGCACTTCGGGTGCTACAAGGCTCCCCGCAGCCTCGTCGGGGCGGGGAGAGAGCTGGTAGACGGCGTAGGCACGGTCGATGACGGGCATCGCCACATTGCGGACCAGGACACCGCCGGCCGTGATGCCGTGTTCGGTGCCCAGATGGGCGTGCCCGTGGACGGCGAGGTCCGCACCGATCTCGTCGATGGCCTCGGCAAGGAGGTAACTGCCGAGGAACGGGTGGATTTCGGGGGGCTCACCGGCCAAGGTGTCCGTGACCGGCGAGTAGTGGGTCAGCGCGATCCTCACAGCGATGTCGGCCTCCGCGAGGTCAGTGAGCGCGCGGCGCAGTCCGTCCGCACACGTTCGCGAGTGGCGCATGAAGGCCTTCATCTCGGGTTCCCCGAACTCGCTGCCGCACCGGCCGGCGTATCCGCCGCCGAACCCTTTGGCCCCTGCCACTCCCACCACGGTGCCGTGGATGTCGAAGACGACGGTTCCGCCTTCCAGGACGGTGACCCCGGCCTCCGTGAGGACGCCGGTGACCTCCTGCGGCCGACCCGCGTGGTGGTCGTGGTTTCCGAGTACGGCGACGACCGGCACGGGCAGGCCCGCGACCTCGCCGGCAACCACGGCGGCCTCCTCGGGAGTGCCGTGACGGGTGAGGTCACCGGCAAGGAGCAGCAGGTCGGCGTGGTCACCGAGACCTGCGAGGGCCGGCCGCAGCGAACCCTCACTGCCCGGACCCAGGTGGATGTCCCCCACCGCTGCCACGCGGATCACCTCAGGTCCTCCCCGCGGTCGGGCGGGCGGGCGCTGACGACGGTCAGGTCGTGGTGCCACACCAGCGGGTCGAGGGCTTCCGCGGCCATGCGCAGGACCGTCTCGCGGCAACCCGGGCTGGAGACCGCTCCCCAGACCATGACCGCCTGGCCGCGCAGTTCGACGCGGACCCCGAGTTCGGCGATGTCCTCCTGGGCGAGCAGGTCACGCAGGTGCTGGGCCCGGTACTCGGACGGCGTGGGGTCGAGCGTGGCCATGTCCGGCCTCCTTCCGGGGCTCGATCACCTCCAGGCGTTCGAGGAGGTAGAGAAAGGCGTCGGGCAGGGGCTGGTCACGGTGGTGCCGGTCGAGGAGCGCCCAGTCGATGCGCTCTCGGAGCATGCGGGCCATGGGGAGCAGGTCGGCGAAGTCGCAGTAGTGCTCGCACAGTGCGGTCAGGCGGCTGTCCATGAGATCGGTCGGGGCCAGTACCGGCATGCGTACGGAGTCGACGGCCCGCACGTCCGCGCGCTGGAGGAGTTCCCGGTCCACCGGTCGGCCGGCGAGGTCCAGGATGAGGTCGATGTCCTCGTCACCGTCCCGACCCTTGATCAGCCAGTCTTCCGGGGCGTCGATGATGGTGATGCCGCCGGCACGCAGCGCCGCCACGGCGGCCGGCGCATCCTCCCGGCAGAGGCAGAAGTCCGTGTCGTGCCGGAATCGTGCGGGCAGGCCGTGCGCGAAGGCAGCGACGCTTCCTGCGAGCGCGAACTGAACTCCCGCTTCCTTCAGGAGTGCGCCCACGCGTTTGGTGGACTCCAGGATGGCCTGCGTATGGTCCCGAGGGAGGGCGTCGGTTGCGCTCACGGCGCACCGCCGGCAGAAGAGTCCCGGCCGGCGCCCGCCCCGGCTCCGGCCAACGGCGGGGTGTCGGCGCCGAGTCCCTGGTGAAGGCCTTCGAAGAACGCCGCGACGGCCTGGGTGGCGGTGGACGACGGCACCCAGTCCAGTTCGTCGCGGGCCCGGCCCGCATCGAGCAGGGGCAGTCGCAGGACGGCGTCCAGCAGGCCGGGGGCAGCGGGGACGAGGTGCATGCGCCAGGCTGCCGCGAGCGCCGCGCGGGCGGCGGCCGCGGGGAGCGGCACCGTGCGGGTGTTCAGGATCGCGGCGATGGCTGCGGTGTCCAGGACGGGGTCGGCCACCAGGTTGAACGGTCCGCGGACCGGCTGTACGACGGCTGCCCGGTAGGCTTCGGCGGCGTCGTCGGTGTGCAGGGCCTGGAAGCGCAGGCCGGAGACGGCGGGCAGCGCGGGCAGCAGGCCAGGCCGGATGAGGCGCCACGGCAGGAGCGGGCCGGCGAAGATCCGCCGCTGCTCGCTCGCCGACTCCTCCTTGAAGAGGAACGCCGGTCGCATCCGCACCACACGTATGTCGGGATGGGCGAGCTGGAACCCGTCGAGATAGCGCTCCAGGTAGGCCTTCTCGCGTGTGTACGCGGCTCCCGGCCAGCCGTGGGTGGGCCAGGACTCGTCAACCGGGCGCCCGTCCGCGGGGCCCGGCGAGTACGCGCCGACCGACGAGGCGTGGACCAGTACGCTCACCCCGGCCTCGGCGCAGGCTTCGAACACGCGGATGCTTCCGAGCACGTTGGTCCGCCAGGTGGCAACCGGGTCGTGGGTGGGCTGGAACTTCCAGGCGAGGTGGACGACGGCGTCCGCGCCCGCGAACAGGTCCACCAGCCCGGCCCGGCCGGGGTCGATGTCCGCCTCCGCCCAGCGCACGCCCGGGATGCGCACGTCGGGCAGCCGGCGGGCGACCCCGAGCACGTCCGTGACCATCCGGTCGGCGGCCAGAGCCCTCACCACGCTGGTGCCGGCACTACCCGTGGCACCGGTCACGACGACCCTCATGACGCCCACCCGGCCCTTTCCTGCAAGCTGCGGCGTGACCGCGCCGAACTGCCGAGGGCGCCCACGGTCGTGGTGGTCGTGAACGTCCGCCGCGCAGCCCGCACCCGCAAGCCCGCCTTCTGCGCCAGCCGCCCCACCGCCACCCTGGGCCACTGCTCGGTCACGCCCAGAGCGGTCATGAGTTCGCGCGGGCTCTCACGGTCCTCGGCGATCTCCGCAGCGAGTACGGCCGGCGTTCGCGCCGCGGGCCTGTTCCGATGGGCCCTGGCCATGCGGGGGATGAGGGAGACACCACTGCCGGCGCCTGCCAGATGGTCGTTGAGATAGATCGCCGAAAGGCGCTGCTGCTCGGTTGAGGGCTGCGTACGGGGTTCCGTGCTGGGGAGTCGGGTGTTCATGGCCACTCCGATCACTCGGGTGCTTCGGCTGCCTGCACGGACCCGCGCGCCGCGCGGGGGCCTCGCCCGGCCTCGCGCCGCACACATGGCGCCGCTCACGTCGACAGGTCCCTCACCGGGCTGCAAAGTCCGCGGACCCGCCCGATGAGCGCGTGCCCCCGCTCATCGGGCACAAACCCCGCCGCCGGGCCCGGCCGCCCCCGGGCTTCGGCGGCGCGTTTGTCCGGCGGCCGGGCGGGTGCAGCGGCCCGGAGCGAGGTGGCCAGGCGTAGGAGTCCCGTCGGGGGGCAGACGGCCGGGCACACAGAAGGTGCCGCCACTTGCTGGTCTCGCGGCACAGGGATACGGAGGGTGAGGAGCGCGACATGAGCGAGCAGCGGCGAAACGGGGCGACGACCCCGCCTTCGAAGGCTCCCGGTGAAAGCGGGGACCCGGAGGCGCGACGGGAAGCCGAGGAGGCTCTGGAGCCGGGTGAAGGTGATGGAGAGGCCGGCGACGCACTGTCGCCGAACACCGCGACCCAGAAGCGTGTGGCCGGGCAGAAGCCGTCCAAGGACTGATGCTGCCGAGAGCGATCTGGAAGAGCCGCTCCGACAGCCGGACGGCTCGGCATCAGCCCTCGATGCCCGTGGTGGTGTGGGCGGCTCCGACCGGCTTGGATTGAGGGGAGCCGCGTTGGCGGAGGTAGATGCACAGGACGGCCATCGCGGCGACGGCGAGGAGGTCGGACTGCCAGTTCTGCAGGGTCCGGTTCCAGAAGTCGGGGTGACCACGTAGCCGGCCCAGCCGATGGGGTCCTCGAGCTGGCGGAGCAGCTGGTCGTTGTAGGCAGCGGTACCGGGATCATCCGGCACGGCTGGACCGACCCCGCGTACATCGCCCGGCCCGCGGTCGGGGTCGACGCGCTGAGCAATCAGGTCGACCCCTGCACGGCCCGGTGGGCCGCCGGCCTACGCGACGTACCGGCAGCCGCGATGAGGCTGCGACCGAGCTGCTCGCCACCGCGTACCGCCCTGCTGTCGACCGTGCTGCAGGGGGTCTAGCAGGCCGATCAAGCGACCGCAGCCGCCGATTGATCGGGAGGGTGTCGGCGAAGGGGACGCGGAGGTACTGGGCCTGTCCACCGGGTACCTGCCCGTAGAGCTTGGTGTAGCCGAAGAGGCTCGCGCCGCTGCCGTGCTCGTGGACCTGGGTCGTCTCGCACTGCGAGTGCAGGCCCCGCTCACATAACGAAGCAGGTTCCGCAGGACACGTTGAACGGGACGACGACCTCGGTCGCCCTCCTTCAGGTTACGGACCTCGGGGCCGACCTCGGAGACGACTCCCATCGGCTCGTGCCCGAGGATGTCCCCGGCGTCCAGGCAGGGTCCCAGGACCTCGTAGAGATGCAGGTCCGATCCGCACAAACCCGTTGTCCTCACCTCGATGACGGCGTCGGTGGGGTGACGATCCGCGGGTGCGGAGGTTGCCACCTCTATCCGCGGCGGCCCTGCCAGGTCACAGCTTTCATCACGCCTCCTCGATGACGTGCTCGGGACGCTCGCGTTCGCGTGCCGGCCTCTCGGCCGGATCCGTCGATCACGGGCAGGTGGCGGACTCCGTCTGTGCGCCCGCCCCCTCCCGGGATGCCCCCAACCACCCCGCGCCGTCCCGTTCCGCTCCCCCAGCCCGTGAGGCGGACGGCGGTGCGGGTGACGGCGGCGCAGCCGGGTAGCCGCCTCACGAGGAGGGCCCGCCGCCCGAAGTGCGGGACTCGCCGCGGCCCCGCGGACTGCGGAGAGTCCGCGACCTCCCACCGCATCGGGCCGGAACGAAGGGAGCCAGACACCATGACGTCGCGACAACGTACGACGGTGGGAAAGCTGATGGACCGGTACGGGCGCACCCATGCCGAGGAAGCCGGCATCACATTGCGGAACACACCCGCGCCCCTCTACCAGCTGCTCGTTCTCTGCGTGCTCTTCTCCGTGCGCATCAAGGCCGACATCGCCGTGGCCGCCGCGCGCGAGCTGTTCGGAGCCGGTTGGCGCACACCCCGTGCAATGGCGGAGTCCTCCTGGCAGGACCGGGTGGACGCGCTCGGCCGCGCCCATTACCGCCGCTACGACGAGAGCACGGCCACCGCTCTGGGCTCCGGAGCGGAACTCGTCGTCGAGCGCTACCGCGGGGACCTTCGCCGGCTCCGCGACCGGGCTGACGGCGATCCCGCCCGGATCCGCGAACTGCTCCAGGAGGTTCCTCGGATCGGTCCGGTGGGCGCGGACATCTTCTGCCGTGAGGCGCAAGCCCTCTGGCCGGAGCTCTGCCCGTCGTTCGACGACCGTGCGCGGGAGGCCGCGTCCGAACTCGGCCTCCCGACCACGCCCGGGGCCTTGAGCACCTGGTGGACGCCGCGTCCCTGCCGAAGCTGGCGGCGGCCCTGGTCAGGGTGGGACTGTCGAAGAACGCTGTCGACGACCTCCTGAGGTCCGGCTGACACCGCGGACGCATTCCCACAGGATCTCCGGGGCGAGGAGGATGCAGAGGTGTCAGGACGAGGCCGGGCCCCCGGATCCGAGGCGCGACAGTCCGAGGCGGGACAGCGAGTACGCCACTGCGGCTTCCCCTGCGACCGCCTCACTGACCTCGCCATCGGGGTGCGTGACGACTTCTTCGCGCTCGGCGGCCACTCGCTCAAGGCGTTCGCCCTGATGGCGGCCGTGCGCCGGGAGTTCGGGGTGGAGCTGCCGCTGAACCCGGTGTTCCGCCGACGCACCGTGGAGCTGTTGTGCGAGGCGCTGCCGGAGGCGGGGGCGGCCGCGGCCAGGCTGCTGGTGCCGTTGGCCGACGGTGACCCGTCCAGGCCACCGCTGGTCCTCGTCCACCCGCGGGGCGGCGATGTCGTCTGCTACCGGGACCTGGTGCGGGACCTGTCCGCCAGTCCCGGGGGCGACCGGCGGATCCTCGGTCTGGAGTCGGTGGGCTACGACACCGGCCAGCGGCCTCTGGAAACGGTGCCCGAGATGGCCGAGCGCTACCTGGCCGCCCTACGCGAGGAGCAGCCGCACGGCCCGTACCTGTTGGCCCGCTGGTCGTTGGGCGGGACGATGGCCTACGAGATGGCCGCCCGGCTGGAGGCCGCCGGCGAGGAGGTGGCCTTTCCTCGGTCTAATCGACGCGGCCGCGCCGGGCGCGGCTCCCGGCAACCGGTCCGGCACGGCTGCCGGGCCGGGCGATCCGGACCTGCTGGCCCGGTCCGGTCCCGGGAGGTGACGTGCGGGGCGAGGCGCGGGCCGTCGAGGAGCTCATGAGGTCGGCGACGGTGAGGTCGAGGCCTCGTTCGCGGATCCGGGCGAGCACCTGGAGGGAGCGGATGGAGTCCCCGCCGAGGGCGAACCAGTTGTCCGGGGCGCCGACCCGTTCGTGCCCGAGGACCTGGGCGAAGACCTCGGTGAGCGCGGTCTCGACCGGCCCGCGGGGTGCCTCGTAGCCGGCGGTGGGGGTGCGGCCGGCCGAGCCGGGGGCGGGCAGCCGGCGCCGGTCGGTCTTGCCGTTGGCGGTCAGCGGGAAGGCGGGCAGGGTGACGAACGCGCCGCGGATCATGCAGCCGGGCAGCCGCCGCGCGACGCTTCGAGGTGGTGTCTCGAGGCAGCGGGCTTGGTACCGCCGCCAATCTGCGCATGCTCATGCGCCGCGAGACCGGCATCACACCATCGGCGTACAAGCGCCGCTTCGGGCCGAGGGTGAACTGACGGCCGGGCCCCCTGCCGGCACCCACGTGCCGCTCATCGCTTCTTCGCCATCAACGTCAGCAGGGAGGTACCCCTCTCGGCGAGGTGGGGCAGGTGGACGCGCCCGGCTGTCATCCGGGCGCGCCGTGTCACTCGGTCATGCGGGGCCCGGTGTCGGGTCAGTTGCCGATGCCGGAGGTTCCGACGCCGGAGTTGCCGATGCCGTGGCTGCCGATGCCCGTGTTCGCGATGCCCGCGTTGCCCAACCCCCAGTTGGCGATGCCCGCGTTTCCGACGCCGTCGTTCAAGACGCCGGCGTTTCCGACGCCGTGGTTGCCGATGCCCGAGTTGCCCACGCCGTCGGCGGTGGCCGCGCCGGCGCCGACGGCGGCCAGCATCGCCACGCCGCCCACCACGGTCGCCACGCGGTGAAGAGTCGTACGCATCATCACATACCTCCTGTTTAGTGGAACTTTCCGCTCATATCCTTAACATGTGACCAGGTCTTACCCTGGGACGCCCGAACCTGGCGTGCCGTACGGATCCTCGTCCCCCGGCGTTTGCGGGGCGCGGCCCGGCCCGGCCCGGAGAGCCCGTCTCCCGTCGGATCGGCCCTGGCCGGCCGTCGGCTGATCGTGGTCGATGCGCTCGGGACCCGCTGCGTCCCGTCCGGCAGGTCTGATGGGCACACGGTCGGTCCACGCGGGGATGATGACGTGTTCGTGCAGGTGGCAGACGTCCTTGCCCGTCTCGGAACGTGCCCCGACCGCCTGCCTCGGCTGGACCTGGGCCAAGGCGGCTGCCGGGCGGTCGAGGGCGCCTTGGTCCAGGCGCTCGCTACCGGGCCGGCGCTCGCCCCCACGGGCGCGAGCGCCGGCTCGTGCTCACCGGCCCGCGAGCAGTCCTCGGCCGAGCTCGGCTCAGCTCAGCTCAGGGCGGTGATCACCTCCCTCGCCGCCCGCTCCCCCTCGGTGGCCCCGCCTTCCATGAACCCCTGGAAGTCGTAGCTGCAGTGCTCGCCGCCGATGTGGATGCGACCCTGAGCGGTGCCTTCGTACTTCGCGTACTTGTGCAAGTAGCCGGTCGGCCAGTACGAGTACGCGCCGAGGGCGTACGGATTGCGGTGCCAGGCCGAAAGCTGCGCCCGCCCGGTCCAGGCCGCCTTGGTGCCCGGGAAGAAGCGGTCGATCCCGGTGAGCATCCGGCCCGCGAGGGCGCGAACGTAGGGGTCGGAGTCGGTGGCGAACGGGCTCCCCGGCGTGAGCGACCCTGCCAGCGTGCCCCCTCCGTACTGGAGCAGGATGCCCCCGGTGCCGGGCTGGACCTTGGTGGTGTCCCAGGTCTGCTGGACGTCGAGGTCGGTGAAGCAGTCGCCGGAGGAGACTCCGGGCCAGGGGCCGGTACCGCGCCAGGGGCGGCTGGTGAACTGCATGTTGAGTTTGGTGCAGTAACCCATGCGGGCATCACGCAGCAAGTTCGTCATCAGCGGGTCGAAGCCGGCACCGGTGATGTCGATCCGTTGGAGGATCGGCAGCGGAAGGCACAGGATCGTGTGGTCCGCCACGACCGTGCGGGTGGCGCCGGCGTCGTTGAAGGTCAGCGTCTGGGTGCCGTCGGCCGCGACACGGACGGCTACGAGTTCACGGCCCATCACGAGCGAACCGGCGGGCAGTGCCTGGGCGATGGTGTTCGGCAGCCGGTCGTTCCCGCCGACGATGTGGTAGCGCTCGTTGGACAGACCCCAGACGTTGAAGTTGCCGGGGTTCGGCTGGTAGCCCATCAGCAGGACGAGGGCGAGGGCGGACTGCTGATCGGTGTCGGCGCCGTACTCGACGTTGTACGCCACGTCGATGAAGCGGCCGAGCTGCGAGCCGTGGCCGCCGGGGATCCGCGTCTCGATCCACTCGTACAGGGTCATGTTGTCGAGGGCGGTGCCCGCAGGGGTGGTCGCGTTCCAGGAGACTTCGCCGGCGTTCTGGAGGTCGCGGTGCAGCGCTTGGTAGACGGCGTTGAAGTCCGCGTCGGCCTGAGTGCGCGAATAGTAGGTGCCGCCCAACCAGAGGACTTCCTCGGCGCCGTTCGGTCCCCCGCCGAGGAAGTCCTCGGTCGGCAGGTTGAAGCGGCGGCACAGCTCCAGGATCTTCTTGTGGCTGGTGTCGATCAGCTCACCGCCGATCTCGGACGTCTGGCCGTAGGCCCACAGGGAGCGCTGGCTCCACATCCGGCCGCCGACCCGGCTCGGGTTGGCCTCGTACAGCGTGCAGTCGACGCCCGCGTCCTTGAGCGTGAGGGCGGCGGTCAGCCCCGAGATGCCCGCGCCGACGACGGCCACCCGCGCGGGGGTGACGGGCTTCTTCTCGGGGAGGGTTTCCGCGGCCTGGGTTCTTGCGGAGGCACCCCCTCCCGAGGCGAGAGCGGTGCCGAGCCCCAGGGCGGCGGCGCGTCCCAGGAGCTGGCGCCTGGTGGAACCGCGGACGTCGGCGACGGGCAGGCCGAGCCGGCGGGCTGCGGCGTGATCGGCGGCGAGCCGACGGAGCGCGTGCATCAGGGGGGTACGTGCCATGGCGGTGGCTCCTCGTCAGATGTTCGCGGCGGAGGGGGCGGGCTCGTCGGTGCGTTCGGCGGCGTCCTCCAGGACGACCCGGCCGATGATCTCGTAGCGCTCGGGAGCCTTGAACTTGAGCCACAGGCCCAGCCCCAGGCCACCGAAGAACACCACGCCGACGATCCAGGGGATCAACGTGAAGAAGATGGAGTCGGCGGCCAGCCCGGCCGCCGTCTTCATGTTCAGCAGCAGCAGGACAACCACGGCGGCCATGGCGAGGCCGCCGACCAGCGGGGCGGTGAAGGTGCGGAACCAGTGCCGGTCCTCGGGGTGGTTCCTCCGGAAGTAGCCGATCACGGCGAAGGAGCACAGGGTCTGCACGATGAGGATCGCCATCGTGCCGAGGATCGCGAGCAGGGTGTACAGGTGGATGTACGGGTCTTGCCCGGTCAGCCAGAACAGCGCGACCAGGCCGGTGGCGATGGCCGTCTGCACCAGGGAGGAGATATACGGGGATCCGTGCCTGGCGTGCGTACGGCCGAGGCCGGGGTGGAGGAAGCCCTCGCGACCGATGGCGTAGAGGTAGCGGGCGGCGCACTGGTGGAAGGCCATGCCGCAGGCGAAGGAGCCGGTGAGGAGCAGCCACTGGAAGGCGTCCACGGCCCAGGAGCCGATGAAGGTCCGGGTGGGCGCGAAGAAGAGGTCGAGCGGGCTCGCGGAGGCGGAGAGTTCTACGGACTTCACAAGCCCGTTGCCGGCGATGGTCATCCAGGAGACGTAGATGTAGAACAGGCCGACGCCGACTACGGACACCAAGGTCGCCTTGGGGATGACCCGCTTGGGGTCGCGGGACTCCTCCCCGTACATGGCGGTGGATTCGAATCCGACCCAGGACCAGAAGGCGAAGAACAGGCCCAGGCCGGCGGAGGTTCCGGTGAAGGCGTTCTTCGGGTTGACGGGTTCGAGCGGGATCCCGTCCGGACCGCCGCCCGCGATCAGCACGGCGGTCGCGACGGCGAAGAGGACGGCGATCTCGGCGACGAGCATCGCGCCGAGCGCTTTGGCGGTGAGGTTGATGTCGAAGTGCGCGAGAGCGGCGGTGATGGCGAGCATGGCGGTCGCGTACACGATCCAGGGCAGGTCGATGCCGAGTTGGTCGTGGACGGTGGTTTGGGCGAAGTAGGAGAACACGCCCACGATCGAGGCCTCGAACACGATGTACGCGAGGACCGCGAGCATGCCGGAAGCCATGCCGGCGATCCGGCCGAGGCCGTGCGAGATGTACCCGTAGAAGGCACCGGCCGCGGTGATCCGCTTGGCCATGGCCACGTAGCCGACGGCGAAGACGGTGAGGACGGCAGTCGCGAAGAGGTACCCGGCGGGAGCGCCGATCCCATTGCCGAAGCCGACGGCGATGGGGAGGTTGCCGGTCATGGCGGTGATCGGGGCGGCGGTGGCGACGGCCATGAAGACGACGCCCACCAGGCCCACCGAATTGGCCTTCAGCCGCTGGACCTGTAGTGCGCCGCCACCGGTGCCGGTATCCGTGCTCATGGCTCCTCGTTCCTGTCGTGAGGGCGCTCACTCTCTCCTCGTGTGACCTGTCCCACAATCGGCATGTGGTCCGGTAATTCCCCTGTAGGGGCGACGAGTTGTCGGTAGCGAACCCTGCCGGGCCCGCCGCGTGAGGCAATCCGGTCGTGCCCCGCGCCTCGCGGAGCGAGTTCGATGGGAGACGCCCCGAGCGAGCGGAACCCGGGAGGGCAACGTGTCGGTCTCCCGTTGCGCGAACTAGATCCTGGCCGGGCCGGCACCACCACGTCACCCTCGTGACCGCAGCCCAGGTCTTCCTCACAGAGCAGAGGCTGGCCCCAAAAGTATGGTCGTGCCGACGGCGGCCTTTACGCCGGACTCCTCCACTCCTTGCAGTCGTTGCGGTTGCCGGGCAAGGGCCTGCCGACCGCCACGACGAGGCGGGTGTCGGCGTCAATGACGACTTGGTGGTTGGTGGAGTACCGGTAGTTCTTCGACTGCTCGGCGGCGGTGTGATCGCGTGTGGGCACCAGGGTGCTGTCCACGATCAGCACGGTGTCCTTCGCGAACCGCTTGAACGGTTCCCCGATGTCGATGTCCTGGGTGTTCGGCCACAGCCACATCCCCTTGCATTCCACGACGGCGGGCCTGCGCCCGCTCAATCCGGGTTCCCCGACGGACCGCAGACGGCAGCCCTCTGCACGTTCATGACCCTGACGGCCGCGGACGGGACGGTGCACGACGTGACGCTGCACCGGCTGCCCCCGAGGAACCGACCGTTCCCACCCGGCCGTCCCGCAGGAGCTCCAGGACGGCTTCCTCAACCGGGCCGTGCGTCGCCGGACGGCCGAACAGGCCGTTCTCGCCCAGTGAGTCCAGGGCGGGCGCGACGGTCTTGCCGTCTTCGTAGAGCTCGATGACGCGCGGGTCGATGTAGGAGGCTCGGCACACCGCGGGGGTGTTCCCCAGGTAACCGCTCACCTCGCGCACGGCGCGCGCCACGACGGTGCCGCGCCGGCCGCGGGAAGCGTGCGACGTGCCGTCCGACACCCCCAGGGCCACCGCAGCCAGGACCGTCGCGTACCACGTCCTGAAGTCCTTCGCCGTCACGTCCTGCCCCGCCCGTTCCCGCAGGTAGGCGTTCAGCTCTTCGGCCCGGACCTCATGCCAGGCCCCCCTCTCCCAGTACGCGAACAGCCGCGGCCCCGGATCCTTGCGCCTGAGCAGCGCCCGCACGACGGCGTACGCCTGCTCGTCCACCAGCGCACGGGTCACGGTCTTCCCCGACTTGGCGGGGAAGTGCAGGTGGACCTCGCCGTTGCGGCACCGCGCGTGCTTCCGCAGCAGGGTGGTCAGTCCGAAGCTGCCGTTGTCCCGGGTGTAGCGTTCACCGCCGATCCGCAGGAATCCCAGATCGAGCAGCCGGGTCAGGCAGGCGAGGACGCGCACACGGGTGAGACCCCGGCCGGAAAGGTCGCGTTCCACCTGTTCCCGCAGTGCGGGCAGCACACGCGCCACGTTCTGGACGTGCGCGTGCTTGGCGGCGTCCTGCTGCGCACGGAATGCCGGGTGGTAGATGTATTGGCGTCGGCCGGCTTCATCGGTGCCGACCGCCTGGATGTGGCCGTTGGGCCAAGGACAGATCCAGACGTCCTTCCACGCCGGCGGGACCGCGAGGGCTCGCGCCCGGTCCCGGTCCGCCGGGGCCAGCGGCCGTCCGTCCGTGTCCAGGTAGCGGAAGCCGCGGCCGTGGCGCAGCCTGCGCCATCCCGGCCCCGCCACGTCGCTGGTACGCAGTCGCACGAGGAGCCCCTCAATCCGGGGTGCGCGCGGGCCGTGGCGGACGGTGCCGTTCCGGACGCTCGTGAGCCGAGGCGGGGAACCGGGGCCCGCGGACGGCGGTGTTCCTGCTCCGTGGGCGGTCCGTGGCGCAGTCACGCGCGCGGAGGCCGCCCCGAGGTCCGGTATCGCATGGTTTGCATCGATCCGTCTTGCTCATGCCGCACCCCTACCCGGCTGCGGCCCGACGATGTCCGCGCCGTCAGATGCCGGCGATCAACCGTGTGGGTGATCATGCCGAAGGGGGGTAGTCGCACGACGTGATCACCGTAGGAGTGGAAGAAGAGTACTTGCTGGTGGATCCGGTCACGGCGGAGCCGGCTCCCGTCGCGGAGGAGGTCCTGCGTACGGCCGGTCTAGGGCCTTTCGCGGAAGGCGACGAGGTCCAGGACGAGCTCCTCCAGGCCCAGATCGAGGTCGCCACTCCCGTGTGCTGGAACCTGGAGGAAGTGGGCGGCCACCTGCTGCGCCTGCGTCACGCCGTGGGGTCGGCGGCCGAGGCGCACGGCTGCCGCATCGCCGCCACGGGAGCGGCGCCGCTGCGGGGAGTCCGTCCCGTACCCGTCACCCGGACTCCCCGCTACCTGAGGATTGAGGGCGACGCGCGGCAACTCGTCGACGAACATCTGATCTGCGGCATACACATCCACGCAGGAGTTCCGGATCGGGAGACGGGCGTGGCGGTGCTCAACCGGATCCGGCCCTGGCTGCCGACGCTGCTGGCCATGTCCGCCAACTCACCCTTCTGGGACGGCCGGGACACCGGATTCGCGAGCTGGCGCACCCTCGTCTTCGGACGGTGGCCCGTCAGCGGACCGCCGCCGCACTTCGAAGGGCTCGCGGATTACGAACAGCGGCTGGAGGCGCTCGTGGCCTCGGGCGTGGTCGCCGACCGGGGCCAGGTCTACTGGCAGGCGCGTCTGTCCGACCGCTACCCCACCATCGAGGTGCGCTGCCCGGACGTCCAGATCAGGGCCGACGACGCCGTCATGTTCGCCGGCATCGTCCGGGCGCTGGTCGCCACCGCGATCGCCGAGGAGAAGGCGGGAGCGCGTCTGTCCAGCACGGCGCCGGAGCTGTTGCAGCTCGCCAACTGGCATGCGGCGCGGCACGGCTTGAACGGCACCCTTCTGGACCCTCTCGGGCGCCCGCACAGCAGTGGCGACGTCCTGTACGCCCTGCTGGACCACATCACACCGGCCCTGGAGGAGGCCGGCGACCTCCGGGTGGTGAGTGCGCTCGTGCACCGTCTCCTGCAGAACGGCACGGCCGCCGACAGCCAGCGCCGTGCTCTCGCCGAGGGCGGGCTGCCGCGGTTGATCGATCTCTTGACGGGCGCCGCCCCGTCCGACTGAGTCACGCACCACAGAGGACGCCGATGACAGCCCAGAGCAGCGAAGGCGGTACGGGTGTGCGGCCACCGTCGCGGGCCCTGATGGCCCAGGCCGCACCCCCGGCAGGCGCCTACGCCGATCAGCCGATCGCATGTGGGTTCGCGTACCCGCACCTCGGACGCACACTACGTCGCGGCCTAGACCTCCAGAGCCGCCCGGTGGGGCCCGGAAGCCGGCGGACAGCCGGCTGTCTCCACGACATCTGGCAAGCTCGCCCCATGCCACCGCCCCGGAGGGAGACCCCCGTGCAGACGTTCCTTCCGTTCCCGTCGTTCGACGCCTCGGCGGCCGTGCTGGACGTGCGACGGCTCGGCAAACAGCGGGTCGAGGCGGTGCAGGTGCGGCGCGGCCTGGTCGTTCCGGGCTACGGATGGCGCCGACATCCGGCGGTGCGGATGTGGACCGGGTACGAGGAGGCCCTCGTCCGCTACGGATTGGAGATCTGCGCAGCGTGGAGCGCCGCGGGGCGGGCCGACACCTGCGCCGACACCCTGGTCCGGGAGTTCGGGGAGCTGCACGCGGCGGCGACCCCGCGGACGCAGGAGCAGTTGGCCGCCGACGGCGACCTCCCGCCGTGGCTGGGGGCACCGGACTTCCATCGAAGTCACCAGTCCGCGCTGGTGCGCAAGGACCCGGTTTTCTACGAGGAGCGCTTCCCAGGTGTCCCGGACGACCTGCCCTACGTATGGCCACGGTCCGATCGGGAGGCGGACTCCGCGCCGTGATCGGCCCAGCGGGCATCCGAGCGGTGCGTACAACGAAAGAACGACGGCGTACGGGCCCCCGGCTTCAGAAGGCGAACCGGATACGCAACCAGGGAGCGTTCGACGCCACCAGGCGGCGGACCGAGTCGACGGCCGCCGCCTTGTCGAGATTGCGGTACCGCACGTTGACGCTGCCGTTCTGGGAACGTTTGGCCTGTTGGAGGTCGGGGCGCCACAGCGCCTCCTCGGCTGGCGGGTGCCAGGCGCGGTTCAGGTCGTGGCCGAACCGATCCCCGCGCTGATAGGGCCGCTCGGCCCGACGGCTACGAGGACGGTCCACTTTAGGTCCTTTCGGCGGTTCCCCGCCGGGCGCAGGCAACGCAGGTGGTCGCCGCCGGACGGATCTCCAGGCGCTCGGGCGGGATCGCCGCGCCGCAGCTTTCGCACGTCCCGTACTCGCCGTGCCAGCCGTTCCAAGGCGCGGTCCAGTTCTTCCAGGTGCCGGCGTGCCTGCATCAGCAATGAGGTGCTATGCGCCCGCTCGCAAGCGGTGGTGCGTCCTTCGGGGTCGTGCTCGTCGTCCACCGCCACCAAGGCGTTCGCCGCGACGATCCCGTCGTAGTCGCGGCCGAGCGCCGCCATCCGCGCGAGCTTGTCGGCACGGTCGGCTGCGAGCCGCTCACGAACGTCGGCGGACGTCGACCCGCTGCGCTCCTTCCGGTCACGCCGGGGCGAATCGCTCACGAGTGCGACAACGTCGGCCCGCTGTCAGTGATTCTCACCAGCGCCTACGGCGTTCGTGCAGATGCCATGAACGCGGGCGCGACCTGTGCGGTCCTCACGACTCGGGCGGTGCCTCGCTCCCCCGACGCCGCCGCTGGCGGTAATTGCGCATGGATACCTGAGAGCCGCAGCCGGTACTACAGTACAGCCCTCCCCCGTTGCGGGTGCGGTCGAAGAAGCCGAAATGGCACGGGGGGTTGCGGCACGCCTTGACGCGGCCCCAGTCGCCGGTCTGGGCGACGGTCGTCACCGCGGCCAGTACGGTCCCGAACACACGCGGCACCCCTGCCTGCGGCGACGTCAGCTCGACGCCGCGCGCTGTGACCACCGTCGCCATCGGGTAGAGCGCACCCGCCCGCCGCAGGTGTTCCTCGGCGTGGTGGAGCGGCTCGCCCACGCTCTCCTCGTCGCCCGAGTGTGCGAGCAACAGAGTCACCAGGGCGTCACGCAGCTCCCGCGCGGCAGCGGCGTCGGCGTCGGTCGCCACGATCTCGCCTCCGAAATCGTCGCGCCCCGCGAGCCACGCGGCGAACGAGTGCCCGTCCACGAACAGCTCTTGCTCTCCGCCTCCGTTCGCACGCGTGTTCACGAAGGCGAGCACGGTCTCCACCGCGGGCATCGCGGCGCGGGGGTCGGTTTTCGCAGATCCGGCTACAGCACTGCTCATCCCTCCACCCTACATCAGCGGGACGATGCACTAAGCGAAGTAACGCGCAACGCACAGCACCCAATCCCTTGACTCGTTATGAGCTAACAACTTACGGTCGCAACATGAATGCGACCGAACACCAGCAGATCAGTCCCCGCACGTGGCTCGTCACCGGTGCCACATCCGGCATCGGCCGTGAACTGACCCTCCAGGCATTGGAGAACGGCGATGCCGTCTCGGCGATCGCCCGCGACACCGCTTCCCTGGACGAACTGGCCGAAGCGCACGGGGAGCGTCTGCTGCTCATCCGGGCGGACGTGCGTGACGAGGAGGTCGTCCGGGAAGCGGTGGCGCGCACGCTATCGCGGTTCGGCCGCATCGACGTGGTGGCCAACAACGCCGGCTACGGACTCTTCGGAGCTGTCGAGGAAGCCTCTGACGCGCAAGCCCGCGCTGTGTTCGACACCAACGTCTTCGGCGTGCTCAATGTGCTCCGCGCGACGCTCCCGGTACTCCGCGGCCAGCGATCCGGACACATCCTCCAGGGCTCCTCGATCTACGGGCAGTCCGCCCACCCCGGCGTGGGGCTTCTGGCCGCGACGAAGTACGCGGTCGAAGGGCTGTCGGACGCACTGGCTGCCGAGGTCGCGCCGCTGGGCGTCAAGGTCACGATCGTCCAGCCCGGAATGACCGCCACCCCCTTCCTCTCCAACCTCGACGTCGCGGCCGGCATCGGCGACTACGACCCGACCGTGCGCGCGGTTCAGAAGGGCATCGGAGAACTGCCCG
The DNA here is from genome assembly GCF_008704935.1 of Streptomyces vinaceus. Lineage (NCBI taxonomy): Bacteria > Bacillati > Actinomycetota > Actinomycetes > Kitasatosporales > Streptomycetaceae > Streptomyces > Streptomyces vinaceus. The sequence goes on along the minus strand of NZ_CP023692.1, from coordinate 7,605,444 downwards.
CATCCGCGTTCTCCTCCGCAGCCCGGATCGCCGAAGGCATCCGAACCGCGGTCGACAGCCCGAACCCCCCGCTGCGCCTGGCACTCGGCACCTCCAGCGCCACCGGCATGCGCACCGCCTTGGCGGCCCGTACCGCAGACCTGCACAACTGGATTCGCGTGACCGACGCCGTCGACAGGTGATCGCACGTTCCGCAGGGGGTCTCGGCACTCACGGCCGAGGCCCCCCTCCCCGACCGAGCGCAACTCTGATGGCAAGGGGCTGCCTGTCACTTCACGGTGGAGAACGGATCTCAGCGTGCCCAGATGGACTGTGCTTGCCATACCCGTCCGTCGACGGTGTCAGCGAGGCGGATCGAAACGCGTGAACAGTCGCGGACTTCGACGGCAGCACGGAGGAAGCCGAATCGATTCTTCTGGAGACGGCGAGCACGTACGAGCACAAGCTCTGGAGGGTGAACCGACGAGAGATCTTCAAGTGCTCCAGCCGGTCCTACTTCCTCCGTATCCACGGCCGAATGGCCACGTACGGCCTCCTGCTCCAGCTCGCCGAGCTGGTCCACGACACCGCGCAGCCCAGGGGCAAGTAGCTCGTGGCCCGGCCACCCCGCGGCCCCGGTCGCCGTGCCGGACCCGGCTTCCTACCATGGGGAGGTCGGCTCGGGGACGTGCCTCAGAGGTGATCCCGCATGGGCCGGTACCGTACGCCCACCGTCGTGGCCGCTGCCTCCCTCCTGCTGACCGCGCTGTGCGCGGGCCAGGCCCCGGCCGCCGCCCCGCCGGGCCGGATCGGCATCGACGACGTGACCGCCGAAAAGCTCGACGACGCGATCATCACGGCCATGCGCGAGGCCGGCATCCCGGGCGTGGGCGTCGGCCTGTGGGTCGATGGTGACGGCTCCTACGTACGCGCCTTCGGCGCCTCCGACAAGACCACGGGAACCCCCATCAAGACCGGGATGCACACCCGCATCGGCAGCGTCACCAAGACCTTCACCATCACGGGCGTCCTGCAACTCGTCGACGACGGGAAGGTACGGCTCGACGCGCCGATCTCGACGTACCTCGACGGGGTGCCGGGCGGCGACCGCATCACCGTCCGGCAGCTCGCCGACATGCGCAGCGGCCTCTACAACTACACCGAGGACCCGCACTGGCTGGACGTCTTCAAGGCCGACCCGTACCGCGCCTGGAACCCGAAGGAGCTGCTGAGCATCGCCTTCCGGCACCCGGCGAACTTTGCGCCCGGGACGCGCTGGGAGTATTCCAACACCAACACCGTCCTGCTGGGCCTGCTCGTCGAGAAGATGAGCGGACAGCCCCTGCACACCTACCTGCAACAACACGTCTTCGCGCCTGCCGGCATGAACGAGACCTCGCTGCCGACCGGCGCCGAGATCACCAGCCCGTACGTGCACGGCTATACGAACTTCACCCCGGACGGCGCGACCGTCGACGCCTCCACCTGGAACCCGTCCTGGGGTGGGCGGCCGGGGCGATGATCTCCAGCATCGACGACCTGCGCACCTGGGTTCCCACCATGGTCGGCGGGCGGCTGCCGGACGGCGACCGATTGCTGGAACCCGCCACCCAGGCCGAGCGGCTGCACATGTTGCCCACCGGGAACGCCGGGCTCGGCTACGGGCTGGGCATCGCCGACTTCGCCGGCTGGATCGGCCACAACGGCGAGCTGCCCGGCTACGAGACCATCGCCGTCCGCCTCCCGCAGGACCGAGCCACCTTGGTGATCATCGTCAACTCCGACGTCGACGGGAAATTCGGCAATCTGAGTTCCCTCATCGCCAACAGGATCACCAAGATCGTGTCACCCAAGCACGTCTGGTCCCTTCCCGAGGAGGCGCAGCCCAATGCGCTCCCGGAGCCGTCCTCGCCGACCGCCCCTCCCGCGTCGCCCAAGCCGTAGGACTCGGTGTGTCGGCGATGCCCACTGAGGAGACCGCGACTGATCCGAAGAGGGCGCGTATGCGGCACTGATCCATCTCCGTCCGCACGAGCGGCCGCCGGCCGATCAGCTCGACTCGCATTCCTCCGGCCCTGTCCGCGTCCACCCCTCACCGGTTCGGGCGTTGTCCGAGGTGTGCTCCCGGCCCGCCGCGCCGAGGGGACCGGCCCGCGCCCGTGAGCGGCCGCATCGCCCTCCAGCATCCGGCTCATCGTCTCCGCCGCCCGTACCGAGGCGTCGGCACAGCAGTTGTTGAACAGCACATGGACGGAAGCGGCCCGCTCCGCCATGTCCCGCAGGCGCGGCAGCCATTCGGCCAGCTCCGCCTCGGAGTAGGTGTGGCGGTACTTCGCCTCCTTGCTACCGGGGCCGCTGGAACCCCACGCGGGACTCCGCCCGTGGAAACGCACCATGGCGAGGTCAGGGGAGGTGACGCACACGACCGGAGGGACGGAGGCGGACAGTCCCTGGGCCGTGTCGACGGCGACGGCCGCCATTCCGTGCCGCGTCAGGAGGGCGGCGGTGGCCGTCCGCCGCCCCTCCGCCCACCACCCCGGATGGCGCAACTCCACGGCCAGCGGCCAGCCGGCCGCCAGTTCGGCGCACTCCTCCAGTACCGCCTCGGCGCGCGCCCCGGGGACGAGCGAGGCCGGGAACTGGAACAGCAGCGTCCCGAGCCGTCCGGCCTCGCGCAGGGGCACGAGGGCTCCACTGAAGCGCTCCCACACTTCCTTGCGGAGTCCGCCGTCGGCCCGCACCCAGGCGGAGCCGCCTCCCACCGGTCGTAGATCGGCGGGGAGGGCGGCCGTGCGGGTGGGCTGGCCGGTGAGCAGCGAGAACGCCTTCACGTCGAACTGGAAGCCCGGCGGGGTCCGTTCGGTCCACAGCAGGCTGTTGCGGGCACTCGGCAGCCCGTAGTAGGTGGAGTCGACCTCCACGACCGGGAAGCGGGTGGCGTAGTGCCTCAGCCGCCCCTCCGCGTCCCGCCGCCCGGCGGGGTACCACCCGCTGGCGACCAGTGCCGGATCCGTCCACGAACACGCGCCCACCCTGATGTCACCCATGGGACCCCGTATGCCCCGCCGGGCCGATTGCCCACCGCGTGACAAGCCAGGGCGCACATACGGACCTCGCCCGAACAGATGACGGGTCCGCCGGAGCCCCGAACCCGCTCCGCCGACCGGGGGGGCGGCGGGGGGCCGGGGTGTGCGGCCGGGACGGGCGGGTAGGCGATCCGCATGCACCCGATCAAGACGGCTTCCGCCCCCTGGACCGACAGCACCCTCCCCCTCCTCGCCGGCGGATACGCGTGGCTGCCCGACAGGATGCGCGCCACGGACGGCGAGCCGGTGCGAACCAGGCTGCTGGGGCGCCCGGTGATCGCCCTGCGCGGCCCGGAGGCCATCGGCTTCTTCTACGACGAACGGCACGTCAAGCGCACCGCAGCCCTACCCGGGCCCGTGCTCGACACCCTGTTCGGCCGGGGCGCCGTGCACACCCTGGACGGCGATGCCCACCGCGTCCGCAAGGCCATGTTCCTCGCACTCCTCAAGGACGGCGCGGGCGTCTCCGCGCTGGCCGAGCACGTCGCCCAGCACTGGTCCAAGGCTGCGGCCGAGTGGGAGGACGGCCGGGACGTCGTGCTCTTCGACGAGGCGGCCGTGATCCTGGCCCGCGCCGTCTGCGCGTGGGTGGGCGTCGAACGGTCCGACGAGGCCTACCGCCGGGTGGCCGAGGACTGCGTCGCGATGGTCGACGGCTTCGCCACCCCGGGACCCCGGCACTGGCGCGCCCCGCGCCGCCCGCAAGCGCCAGGAGGGGGCGCTCGCCGCTGAGATCCGTACCACCCGCGAGGGCGGGGAACTGGTGAGCGACAGCGGCACCGCCCTGGAGGTCGTGGCCTGGCACCGCGACGCGGACGGCCGGCTTCTCGATCCGCACACGGCGGCCGTCGAGCTGCTCAACATCATCCGGCCCACCGTCGCCATCGCCTGGTTCGCCGTCTTCGCCGCCCACGCCCTTCACCGCTGGCCGGCCCACCGGGAACCGCTGCGAAAGGACACGGCCAGCCGCTACGCGAGGGCTTTCGCCCACGAGGTACGGCGCTTCTACCCCTTCGCCCCCTTCATCGGCGGACTCGCCGTCTCCGACCTGACCTGGCGGGGCGAGAACATCGCGAAGGACACCCTGGTCCTGCTGGACCTGTACGGCCACGACCACGACCCCGGCCTCTGGGACTCTCCGTACCGCTTCGACCCGCAGCGTTTCACCGACCGGGAACCCGGCGCCGACGAGCTCATCCCGCAGGGTGGCGGTGACCCCGCCCGGGGTCACCGCTGCCCTGGTGAGGACATCACCGTCGCCGTGCTGTCGACGCTCGTCACGCAGCTCGCCGACCTCGACTTCGAGGTTCCCGAGCAGGACCTGACGATTCCGCTGTCCCGGGTCCCCACCCGCCCGCGCAGCGGATTCGTCTTCAGGGCGGCGCGTGAGCGGTAAGGGGCAGGGCCGGCCGCGAAGCGTCCCGCAGACACGCCCGCGATTACGAGCGCCTCGTCCAGCACTCCGAATCGCTGATCACCTGGGCCGCGATCACCCTGATGACCAGGCGCATCACCCGCCGACAGTCCCGCAGGGCCAGCCAGCCGGCCTCCCGCGAACACACCAGGGACTGACACGGTCACCACCGCGACCGCCAACTCCAGTACTTCTGTTTGCCCTCGCTCGGGGGCAGGTGCCAAGTGCTTCGCACTCAGACCCCGTTGCCCCAACCGAAGGTGATGTTATACGCGCGCTGGAGTGCGTGCCGACCATGGTCCCCGTCGGCGTAAGCCCATGCGAGGCCTGCGACGAACCAGAGCAGGAAGATCCCACCGACGATGCCTAGAGCGACCAGCTTGCCGTTCCAGGTGAGGAGGACCACGGCGACGGTCACGATGACCGCGCCGACGTGGGCTCCCCACAAGTCGAGCGACGCAGCCTTACGCGCCGCTCGGGCTTCGGCCCGTTCGACAGCGAAGCGCTCCTCTCGAACAGACTGCGGCTCGTTCTCGTCGAAGTTCATCTCATCCCCCCAGCCCTGACGCTACATGGACCCGGACCACGTCGGCAGAGGAGCACCGCGGGGATATGGATCAGGTACTCACGCGGTTCAAGGACGATGGAGACGGATTCGCTGACGACGGTGGTGTCCAAAGGTGCCGTGGCGGCCGCGCCGTCATCGGCCTCGCATACCAAGAACGCGCCGGCCTGCATGGTTGCGGACATCCTCGTCCTCCTCCTCGATCAGCGTGCCGCAGGGCCCGGGGCGGCCCCCTTGAGTGAACTCTCCCCTCGGAGCGTAGGAGCGGGCATGGGATGCGACGAGGACACATCGCAGGACATCTCGTGGGAGTAGCGTTTTCCTCTCACACCGCAGCAGGCCGCCGGTTCGGCCGGATCCACCCGGGGGTGGCGTTGTCCCAGAGCCCCATGAATCCCGCTTTCCGCTGGCCCGTAGGGCCAGATCCGCGCTCAGCCACAGAAGAGACGTCCTGAAGGGTCAGGGGGTAGGCGATGCCTCCGTGAGCACCATCCAGTCTCGGACCGTCTCTTGGTGCGAACCGCTGGCCGTGCTCGCTGCCACTGCTTCAGCGTCCTCGACCGAACACGGCTTCCCCGCTCGGGTGAGCAAGACGAGTGGCCACGCAGGACCCGTACCGGCCGGCTCTCCATCGAAGGCAGCCCAATCCCAAGGGCCCTCGAACCGCCATGCCCGGCCGGCGATGTCGGCGACTTCGTCGCCCGCCTGGAGAGACGCGTACGGACGCGTCAGCAGCTCGAAGGCGAACGGGATCCCGTCGCCGGGGTGGATGGTGTACCCCGAGCCATAGAGATGGCTCCCGTGCGGGAAGTCCCGATAGGACAGGCCCCGGCGCAGTACGGTCACGGTCTGGGTGGGACGCGGCAACCAGACTGTCTGCAGCGGGGGGCGTGATGGTGGACCTCCGTTACGTGCACCACGGTGGGCGGTACGCCGACTCGGCAGGCATCTCCTGCCTTCAGATGTTCGGGCGGAGGGTCCGTTCGAAACAGTACGGCCTCCACCTCAGGCGCGGCGTGCGCACTGCCTCCCACACCGAGGGAGACGATCCCATTCCAGTGCCCGAACTCGTTGCCGACGTCGATTTCCCACCACGGCTATCGCACCGACACCTGATCCCAGGTGACACCCTGCTCGACCGTGGTAACCGTGAACGGGCACATGACCGACAGCACGTCACCGACCCTAAAATCCCCCTACCCCATCATTCCGCCAGGGTAGACGGAGCCTCGCGGCAGTCCACAGGGGCCACCAGCCAGGGGTCTGCGCGGGCCGACTGCCGCACGCATGGACCAACTACCTCGCTCAGGGGCCAAGTATCGTGCTCAGCCACACCCGGTGTGACTGAGCACGCTATGTGGCCTGGATGGACGACTCCGATGCTCGGAATCGAAGGCGGCCTACCGAGGACCGACCGATGCTCAAGCTTGGTGGAAGCACTGCGTCGGCCACTCCACCACTGAAGCGGCGACCCCCGGAAATCGGGTCGACGGAGTGTTGCGTAACGGCGAGTATGCGACGCGACCACTCAAACCCTCGGAGACGCACGTGGGTAACCGACAAGCAGACATCGACTTCACCTTCCAACACCCGACCCCCGTGCGCGCCCTGCTGGAGGCGCTGACGCCGGCCGGCTGGGCCGCCGAGGAAAACCTCGGCTGCATCTCGTACATGATCAACGACGCAGACGACATGCACGAGTGGTACGACAGCACCCCCGACCGCCTCGACGCCGTGCTCACGGAGCTGGACTCGACGGCGAACCTGCCCTACACCGTGGCACTGAACATTTACCACCCGCAGGGCGGGACTGGCGGCATGCTCATGTTCTCAGCGCAGCGTAGGGAAGTCTCCTTCCTTCCCACCATCGCCCATCGGCGCCTCCCGGACGCGCCGCAGTTCACCGACCTCGCCTGGTACCTGCACGCACTCGTCCCTTCCCTGCTCTGGGCCGGCCTCGAAGGGTACGAGGCCCGGGAAGACCCCAACGACTAAGGCACAGCCCGGGACGAAGTCCTCCGCAGCCGCAAGTCGGGCACGGCGCGGTTCTGAGCATCGAAGTTGTCCATCTGGGCCATGTACCGCGCTCAGTCACACATGGCCGCCCCCGACGCGCCCGCCAGACCCCAGCCCGTTACCTGGGCGCCGAGCCAGACCGGCCCCTGCGCCCGCTGCCACGCTCCGACATGCCGCTACGGAGTCGGGGCCTCGCCGCTCTGCCCGGCATGCAAGGCCGCACGGCAGGCGCAGTACGGGGGCTGAGCGGTGTCCGAACTCCCGCCTGACCTGCCCCGTCTGCGCACCGTCGTCACCTACCTGCGCGGCGAGCTCGGCCGCGCCGAGCGGGCGCTGAACACAGCGGAGGAGCGCAAGGCCCTCGCCGCGCGGCGCCGCCCGCCGGCCGAGCCACCCGCATGGCTGATCGAGCGCGGCATCGGAGCGGGCCGGCTGCCGGTCCGCGTCCACGCCGGGGGCTGCTGGGACAGCCGAAAACGCTGCACGGCCATCAGCACCGACCAGGCGCGCCGGGCGCTCGTCGAGGGGATACCCGCCTGCCCACACTGCCGCCCCGACACCGCCCTCGGGATGCCGGAGTGAACAGCCGACCGCAGGGTGGAGGCATGCCCCCTGACCAGCGCATCGTCGTCTACCCCCCGGATGCCGAGGGCGGACGCCACGTCCGCGTCGACGGGGAGATCCTCGGCCGCGCCCTCGGCCCCCGCGACCTCCTCGAATTCCTGCGCCGCGCCGGCCTCGACCCCGACGACGTCCGTCTGGACGACCCGCTACTCATCGAGTGGCGCGGCGGCGGACCAGCGGTGTGGAGCCCGGACACCGGCGAGGAGTGAGCACAGCAGCGGGCCGCCGCCCCGGGAGGGGTGGCGGCCCGCCGTGCGTCGGTCAGCGGCACCGGCTGCTGGGGCCGGCTACCGGTGGATCACCGCGCACGGCTCCCCCTGTACGACGTTGAACTCCACGCACAGCGCCGTGCCCTGCGCGAACTTCCTTCCGCCCTTGAACGTCCAGCCGACCGTGGAGAGCTTGGGCACCCCCGGGCTGGCCCTATGCCTGGAGCGGGGTGAGGGCGGGCAGGCGCCGTTCGTCACAGGCCACAGGCGATGGGCGGTGAGGGTTGTGGCGCGTCCCGTGTGGGCGGGGGTCTTGAGTTTCGGGCTGGTCGGTTCTCTGAACTAGGTGCCGCCCTCACGTTTGGCCACGGCGTAAGCGAGATCCTCTCGAACGGCATGAGTCAGCGAGTGATCGTTGCCCAGCAAGCGCTCGCAGGCCGTGAGGGTCTGCTGATAGAGGGGGATGGCTCGGTCCAGGTCTCCAGCCTCCTGGTAGGCAAGGGCAAGGTTGTTGCAGGTGACTAGGGTGTCGGGATGGCCTTCGCCCAGCACGCGCAACCGATCGCTGAGGGCCTGTTCGTACAGGGGGATGGCGCTGCCTAGGTCTCCCGCGTCCTTGTAGGCGCTAGCGAGGTTGCTGCGGGAGGTCATGGTGGCAGGGTGGTCTTCGCCCAGCAGGCGCTCGCAGTCCGTGAGGACCTGCTCGGACAGAGGGATGGCGCGGCCCAGGTCCCCCGCCTGCAGATAGGCGACGGCGAGGTTGCTGCGAGAGGTCATGGTGTCTGGATGGCCTTCGCCAAGCACGCGCTCGCAGTCGGAGACGGCCCGCTGGTACACAGCGATGGCGCTGCCCAAGTCCCCCGCCTTCTCATAGGCAAGCCCAAGGTTGTTCCAGGAGGTCAGGGTGTCGGGGTGGTCTTCGCCCAGTACACGCAAACGATCTCTGACGGACTGTACGAGCAAGGGGATGGCTCTGCCCAGGTCCCCCGCTTCTTCATAGGCGCTGGCGAGGTTGTTGCGGGAGGTCAGGGTGGCGCGATCGTCTTCACCCAGCAGGCGCTCGCAGTCCGGGACGGTTTGCTGGTAAAGGGGGATGGCGCGGGCTAGGTCCCCTGCCTTCTGGTAGGCGAGGGCGAGGTTGCTGCGGGAGGTCAGGGTGTAGGGATGGTCTTCGCCCAGCAGGCGCCTGCAGTCCGCGAGGGTCTGCTCGTGCAAGGGGATGGCGCGGGCTAGGTCCCCTGCCTCCTGGTAGGCAAGGGCGAGGTGGTCGCGGGAGGCCAGGGTGGCGGGATCGTCGTTGCCTAGCAGGCGCTCGTAGTCGGTGACGGCTCGTTGCAGGTGCATGATCCCGCGGGCGGGCAGGCCCTGTTTGATTAGGGAAATCCCGGCGGCATTGAGGAGGTCAGCCGTGTCGCTCGTGTCGGTGTTTGGGGTGGTGTGGTCGGCGAAGGCGTCGATGTGGGGTAGCAGGTTTCGCCAGTTGGGCCAGCTGGCGGGGTCATCGACGGTGGGGGGCAGCGCGTTACGCAAGTTGCTGGCGGCCCGTTGGCGTGCGAGGTCGATGTAGTCGCGCCTGCGGTGGGGGTTGTCGGGGTCGGGGTCGGGGGTGCGGGCGAGAGCCGCGACGAGGCGGTGGATGGCCAAGGTGCTGGTGCCGGGGTCAGGGGTGATCATGTTGTAGGCGGTGAGGAGGCCGATTGCCTGGTTCAGCGTGGGTGGGTTGGTGAAGCCGTCTGCGAGGGCAGGGGGGATGTTTTCGGCGGCGTACCAGGCCATGGTGCGCAGGAGGTCGCTGGCTGCGGGCTGGCGGGTGGCGATCTGGTCGAGGGTGATGTCCCAGATGCGGGCGATGGTGCGCTGGGCTGGGGTGGTGGCCCCGCCGTGGCCGTACATGTCCGCCGGATACCGGGCCAGCAAGTCCAGGTAAGCACGGGGGGCGGTGAGTGGGTTCTGGGCGAGATAAGCGGCTGCCTGTGCGACGGCAAGGGGCAGGTGGCCGAGCTCGGTGCACAGGTCGGCAGCGCCATCCAGGTCGCGGGGGCCAGCTGCGGTGGTGGTGCGGGTAAGGAGGGCGAGGGACTCGGCCTCCTCCATGACGTCGAGGCGTACCAAAGTGGTGGCGTCGTTCCAGGCGGTGGCGAGGCGGCTGGTGATCAGGAACCGCCCACCGGGGGCGCGTGCGATCACAGGGGCGATGTCAGCGGGATCGTTGACGTTGTCGAGGATGATCAGCCAGCCGGTGTGGCTAGCCAGCCACTGCAGCCCCCACTCAGCTAGTCCCTCGACGGGCAGGGCCGTGGCCAGGGCGGGCTGCAGGGCGGTAGTTAGGCTGGCCAGCCCCTGCTCGACGCCGGCGGGGCTGTCGGCGGTGATCCAGCGCACGGGCGCGCAGCCGTGGGGTCGGGTGGCGGCCCAGTGGGCGACCAGGGTGCTCTTGCCCACGCCGCCCAGCCCGTGCACTGCCTGGACCAGGGCCGCGCCTGGGGTGACGAGCGCCGCGTCCAGGCGGTCGAGCTCCTTGCCACGGCCCACGAAGAGTGCCGGCCGGTGCGGCAGATTGTCCAGCCCCGTCGGGGCGTCCACCTCGGCGGGAGCTCGCATGGCCTCGGGCGGAAGGTGCACGGTGGGACTGAAGATCCCGGTGATGGCGTACCCACCGCCGGTGGCAGTCGCGTCCCCGCTGTTGATCACAACCTGCCCAGCGCCCCTCGCTGCGGCGCGGGGAGCCGGCTGTGCACTGGGGGTGTCGGTCTCCGCTGCCTGCGCAGGCGCGGCGGCCTTGCCCGTATTGGCCTTGCCCCCCAGCCATCGGACCATGCCGGCTCCTTGGCTTGCTTTGATCAGTACGAGGGCGGCGGGGCGGTCATTCGTTGACGATGCCGCTGACAGCGCTGGAGCCGGTCCCCTGGGCGTCCGCGTCCCCTGTGTTCACCGCCGTCGCGGGGCCGGTCTGACTGCCGCCCCCGCGTTTGACGCCGGTGACCGCACTGCTGCCCTCCCGGGCGGTCGCATGCCCTGTTCCCATGGCCACATCACCCGTTGAAGCAGCAACGAACGACAGCATCTCCTGGAGTTGCTCAGCTACCTGCTCGCGCCCAGGGGCATCGAGGCCCTCCAGCAGAGTCTCGAACCGGTTCTGCCACACACCTTCCTGCCGCAACCGTTCGCTGCCGGTGTCGTTCGCGCTGCTCAGGACCTCGGCTGTGTGGTCCAGACGCTCAAGCTCAGCGTCCGCCCGCGCGGGCTCACCATGGGCGAAAACATCCGCAACCCGTCTTCGCAGGCCGTTCCACGCATCGGTTCCTGCGGCCTGGACCACTGCGGTGCCACCAGACAGGGCCAGGGCCATCAACGACTCGACCAGCATGTGATCACCGCTCTCCGCAGGGGCCACCACGCCCGGTGTCCCGACTCGGCCCCCCGCCCATGTTCACCAGCCCATACATCTAGCCAAGCCCACGCCTTCCAATCCTGCAAAGGCACCCAGTCGCGCCGCACGCAGGAGGGACTTGGCTCGTCCTGCTGGGTTAGGCCCGCTGTCAGCGAGTGTCGGCAAGATCATCGCCATGACTCGCACTCGTACCACCCCGCCACGGCCGGTCGACATCGCCGTGGTCTATCGATGCCGACACCCGTCTCGTCGTCGCCTCAGCCCGCCCGGCGCCGGGAAACAAGGCCGATGCCCACGTCTGGCGCGAATCGGACCTGCCGGCCGCGGCGGCCGGGACGACGGTGATAGCGGACGGCGCCTACCTGGGCACCGGGCTGATCGTCCCGCACCGCAGAAGGGCCGGCCGTCCTCTCCTGCGCGGGCAGGAGGAGGACAACGCCGAACACCGACGGGTCAGGGCACGCGTCGAGCACACCTTCGCCCGGATGAAGAACTGGAAGATCCTCCGCGACTGCCGACAGAAAGGCGACGGCCTCCACCACGCCGTCCAGGCCGTCGCCACCATGCACAACATCGCCATGACCGACTGAATCAGCAGGCCAGACACCACTCAGGCCTGGCCGAGACAGACTTCTGCAACACCCTTTAGGGGGGCGGAGCCTAGTAGACGCGGCCCGAAAATTCTGGTCATTAGGCCGCCAGTGGGAGGTGCCGTCCGCTGTCCACTATTCGGGCCGAGAGAGCGTCGTGCTCGTGCCGCCTCGGCCAGCCGCGCTTGCAGTCGAGGTCCGCAGCCTCACGGACCACGAGGGCCGGCAGCTACAGAGGATCGTGCGGCGGGGCAGCACCAACTCGGTGCGCTATCGGGGGCGATGATGATGCTGGCCTCGGCCGGCGGCAACAGGGTTCCGGTAATCGACCGGCTCGCGCAGGCGGACGAGGACACGGTGCGTGGTCCACCGGCTTAACGAGATCGGTCCGGCCCGCTTGGACCCTCAGTGGGCGGGAGGCTGTCGTTGCCTTCTCAGTCCTGATGACGAGGAGTTCGTCATCCAGACGGCCACCACCCGCCCGGCCAAACTCGGACGGCCCTTCACCCGCTGGTCCATCCGCAAACTGGCGGCTTACCTGCGGCGGGTCATCGGCCAGGTGATCCGCACCGGCCGCGAGGCTCTGCGTTGCCTGCTCGCCCGGCGCGGCGTCACCTTCCAGCGCACCAAGACCGGGAAGGAGACACGGCGTCACCTACTTCCACAGCTGCTACTCGGTCGGTGACGACACCCGGTGGGGCGTCAACCGACCGCGCAAGGGCCCGCGAACACCCTGGCCGCACTGCGGTCCATCCGGGCCGCCGTCCTGACAGCGCCCCGATCTACATGATCCGGGACAACCTCTCGGCCCACAACGGCAAGAAGATCCTGCGCTGGGCGGAGAACAACAATGGTTACCTCTGCTTCACGAACCCGATAGAGGCGCACTTCGGACCACTGCGGCAGTTCACGCTCGCCAACTCGAGCCATCCGAACCACACGGTCCAGACCTGCGCGCTGCACGCCCACATGCGGTGGCGCAACGCCAACGCCCCCCACCCCGACGTCCTGGCCGCCCAACGCAAGGAGCGCGCCCGCATCCGTAGCGAGAAGGGCATCCGCCGGTGCAACCGGACGTGGCCGGCAGCTCGACGGTGTGATGTGCCGGACTGGCACCCCGACGTGGTCGACCTCAACGGCACCTACCTGCGCCACCCACGGCACACCCTCGTCGTGGCCGTCCGCGGCGACGGCGAGGTGGTCGGCACCACCGCGCTCAACTCGCGCGGCCCCGCCCATCCCCCGCACCCGCACCCGCACCCGCACCCGCACCCGCACCCGCACCCGCGAAGCCTCGTCGAGCGCTACCCGTCGGGGCGAACCGCGCAGCTGCTGCGCGTGTACGTGCGCCCTGACCACCGGCGGTACGGGCTGGCCCGCGCCATGGTGCACACCGCCTGCGCGTTCGCCGCGGCGGTACCCGGCTACGAGCGCATCTACCTCCACACCAACGTCGACATCCCGGGCGCGGAACCCTTCTGGCGCAGCATGGCCACGGAGATCTTCGATGCCCGCACCACCGGTGAGCACGGTGGCTTCGGGACGGTCCACTTCGAGATGCCGCTGCCCGCGGCGGGAACGGATTCCTGACCGGGGAGGGGACCTGACCGGGAGCCAGCCTCGGTCAGGTGACCCGGCGCTCCTCCAGGGGCGCCAGCCTGAGTACGCCCTCGTCCACCCGGGGCAGGTGCGGGGTGTGGTTGACCAGGCGGGCGGAGTTGCCCACGACCGCGATGCTGCTGGTGTTGTGCGGCAGCATCGCGAACACCGGGTTCGTCGAGCCACCCGCGCCCGCGACCTGACGCAGGTCGTTGCCCGCCAGCGCGATGTCGGCGGTCTCCAGGGCCACGTGGGAGGAGTGCTCGACCATCGTGATGCCGACGTCCGCGAGCGCCAGGGCGGGGGCGTCGTTCGTGCCGTCGCCCGCCATCGCCACGGTGTGGCCTTCGGCTTGGAGGTCGCGGACCAGCTGGAGCTTGGCTTCCGGCAGGGCGCGAGCGTGCACTTCGGTGATGCCCAGGGCGTCCGCCACGACCTGGGCCGATTCCGGGGCGTCACCGGTGAGCAGGACCAGCCGCGAGACACCCAGGTCGCGCAGCTGCCGGACGACGATGTCGGCGCCCGCCCGAACGGCGTCGGAGACTCCGAGAAGGCCGATGAACTCCGCGTCCTGGGCCAGGCAGATGACGGTTACGCCGCCCCGGCGCAGGTGGTCGGTCCAGCTCTGGGCGTCCTCGGTGATCGCGATGCCGTGCCGACGCAGCAGGGTGGGGCTGCCCACCAGGAGCCGGGTGCCGTCGAGTTCGGCGCGCATGCCCATGCCGAGGACGACCGCGCAGGCCTGGTGGAGCGGGACGTGCAGGTGCTGCTCCTCGGTGTGGGTGACGATGGTCTAAGCGAGGGGGCGGCGGGCGTGGAGTTCGCCGGAGGCGGCCAGGCTGAGCACCTCGTCGGCGCCGAAGCGCTCGTTGAGGGTGACGACACTGGTGACCAGGGGGCGGCCCAAGGTCAGCGTACCCACCTCGAAGACCACGGCCGTGACCCGGCCGACGCCTTCGAGGTGGGTACCGCCCTTGATGAGGGTGCCACGGGGTGCGCCGTTCCCGATGGCCGCGCTGATGGCGGTCGGGGTGGCCAGGCCCACTGCGCACGGGCAGGCGATCAGCAGCATCGTCATCGCCCGGCGCGCATCGCGGGTGACCACGTAGGTCAGGGCCGCCAGCGCGAACGACACGGGGACGAGGCGCTGAGTGAAGCGGGTGGCGACCGTCCGGATCGGGGCCCGGTCGGTCTGGGCCTCCTCGACCCGGGTGATGATCCGGCCCACGGAGTCGGCGCGTACGGTGGGTCACCACGTTCTCCCGCAGGACCAAGGAGATGACGGTCGCGGCGGTGACCAGGTTGCCGGTTCCGGGATGACCGCGCCCGCGCAGCGTGCGCAGGGCCCGCGGAAGAACGGCAGACCGGTGAAGACGGTGACGATGCCGAGGAGTCCGGAGGACCCGATGCCGATGCGGGGCCGGGCCAGCAGACGGCGCACGGCCACGAACGCGAGGACGGCCCCGCCCGCCACGAGCCGGGCCGTCTCGCCGATGGAGGAGTCCGGAGACGCCCGCCGCCGATCTGCCGGGCGACGTCTCCGTACAGGTTCGTCGAAGCGACGACCGGAATCGGTGCGGAGGCCGCGGATGAGGGTCCGCCGCACGCGCAAGCCCACGCCGCGACAGCCCGAGAACCACCGCTGGTGCGCGGGGCGACAAGCCGTGACGGATACCCTCCTCCCTGCGTGAGGGAAGCGAAATGGCAATCACTTGGATCATCTCCCCGCACCGCGAAGCTCTCCAGCGGACGGGCTCAAGCCTCCGGGCGGTGCGCCCGGGGTGCGGTTCAGCGGCCGGCGTAGGGCAACAGGGCCATCTCTCGCGCGTTCTTGATGGCGGCGGCGAGGGCCCGCTGCTGCTGGGCCGTGACGCGGGTCACGCGGCGGCTGCGGATCTTCCCGCGGTCGGAGATGAACTTCCGGAGGAGGTCGGTGTCCTTGTAGTCGATGTAGGTGATCTTGGCGGCGTCGAGCGGGTTGGGGCGGGACTTGACGGGCTTGCGGATGTCGTGGCGTCGGGCCATGTCGGTGTCTCCTGAAAGGAAGGTGTGGTCACGGTCGTGCCGGGCCGAGACCGGGTCGTATGCGGTGTGTGTCAGGCGGCGTCGAGGAGGGAGTCGAAGGCGGCGGGCAGGTCCTTCCAGGCTTCACGCCCCGCCGTGTACTCGGCGTCCGTCAGGAGGCAGGAATCGAGGAGGCGTTCCAGCCCGTCCCGGTCGAGGCCGGGCGAGGTGAAGACCAGGTGCTGGCAGCAGTCCCCGTGGTCGGGGTGCCAGTCGAGCGCGGCCGCCGCCCGGCGCATCGGCGGGACCATGTCCCAGGCCGCGTCCGGCAGCGACGCCAGCCACGGCCCGGCGCTCTCCACGGACAGGGCTCCGCCTGCCGCGTCCCAGGCGAGGAGGGTGTCCGGACGGTCGGCGAGCCAGAACCGGCCGCGGCTGCGGGCTGCGGCGCAGCACAGGTCCTCCAGTGCCTGGTAGAGGCGTTCGGGATGGAACGGCCTGCGACGGTGCCACACGAGCGTGGCGACGCCGGCCTCGTCGGCGTCCTGGGGCAGGAGCGCACACGCGGGATGCTGGGCCGCCGCGGCGGCCTCGACGTCGAAACCGGCGAACGCGGCCCGGGCGAGTTCGACGGAACCGGCCGGTACCCGCTGGGCGGTGGGGTGCAGCTGAGCGAGGAGCGCGCGGTCCTCGTCGTCGGCCTCGTCACTGTCGACGAGGGCGAGGACCGGCGCGTACTCCAGCTGGCGGGCCCAGGTGTCCCCGATGGTCCGCTGGTCGGTGGGGGCCGCCGCGAGACCGGCTTCGGCCAGGTCGTCGCCGTTACCGAGACAGGGCAGGACGAGTGCGGGGTCCACGGCGGTGATCACGTTCGTCAGGACGAGCCGGTCGCCGCCGTGCGCGGCGATGACCTCGGCCATCGCCTTCGGTTCGACCGAGTCCCACAGCTCGACCACGGCGAGCCGGGTCAGGCCGCTGTCCGCCATCCGTTCCAGTTCCGGCACCAAGTCCTCGCGCAGTGCGCAGCACGCGCAGTCGTTGACCAGCGGCGTGTCACCGGTGGAGAGAGTGCCGGAGGCCTCGCGGATCACGCGGAGCACGGTGCCGTCGGGCGCCCCGGCGAGATCGTGGTGTAGCGCCACGCTCCCCTGTACGGACTGCAGAAGGCGTTCGACGACCTCCTTGCGCGCCTCGGCGTGCATCCCGGCGACGATCACGACCGGGAGCTGGTGATCGCGTTCCATCACCGGGCCCCGTAGCGGCGCTGGAACTTCTCGACGCGGCCGGCGGTGTCGAGGACGCGGGCGGTGCCCGTGTAGAAGGGGTGGCTCGCGGAGGAGATCTCCACATCGACCACCGGATAGGTATTGCCGTCCTCCCAGTCGACGGTCTTGTCGCTGGTCATCGTGGAACGGGTCAGGAAAGCGGTGCCGGAGGCGGTGTCGCGGAAGACGACGGGCCCGTAGGCGGGGTGGATGCCGGGCTTCATGGCAGGAACCTTTCGACGGTGGGGCGGGGGGTGCCGAGGATCAGCGCTCTTCGCGGAAGTCGACGTGGCGACGGGCGACGGGGTCGTACTTGCGCAGCACCAGCCGGTCGGGGTCGTTGCGGCGGTTCTTGCGGGTGACGTAGGTGAACCCGGTGCCCGCGGTGGAGCGGAGCTTGATGACCGGGCGGATCTCGTTGCGTGCCATGCCGC
Organism: Streptomyces vinaceus; assembly: GCF_008704935.1. Taxonomy (NCBI): domain Bacteria; kingdom Bacillati; phylum Actinomycetota; class Actinomycetes; order Kitasatosporales; family Streptomycetaceae; genus Streptomyces; species Streptomyces vinaceus. The sequence continues at coordinate 7,588,268 of NZ_CP023692.1, read as the reverse complement.
TACTATATGGCAATGGTTTCCATTACCAACAACGGGACCCACGGAAAGAAGGAGCAGGACCGATGTCTGCCCACTGCCAACTGACCGGCGCCAAGCCCGGCTTCGGCAACAACATTTCCCACTCGCACCGGCGCACCTCACGCCGCTTCGATCCGAACATCCAGCGCAAGCGCTACTGGCTGCCCAGCGAGGGGCGCCACGTCCGTCTGACACTGAGCACCAAGGCCATCAAGACGGTGGACGCGATCGGCATCGAGGCCGCCGTGACCCGCATCCGCGCCAGGGGAGGGAAGGTCTGATGGCGAAGAAGAGCAAGATCGCGCAGAACGAGAAGCGCAAGGAGATCGTCGAGCGGTACGCCGCGCGGCGCGCCGAGCTCAAAGAGGTCATCCGCCACCCGTCCTCCACCGCGGCCGAACGGGAGGCCGACCTCGCGGAGCTGCGCCGGCAACCGCGCGACGCCAGCGCCACCCGCGTCCGCAACCGCGACAGCGTGGACGGCCGCCCCCGCGGCTACCTGCGCAAGTTCGGGCTCTCCCGCGTACGGGCCCGACAGCAGGCACACGCCGGCTTCCTGCCGGGAGTGACGAAGTCGTCCTGGTAGGCGAGACCCCGACCGCGCACCCGACCCGCCCGTGCACGACCCGTGCAGAAGCCGTGCACGGATCCATGCCACGCGGGCATTGAAAATGAATACCATTAATGGTTAGGGTGCGTCGCGTACGCGTGCGGCACCTCGACGGGCAAGAAAGGGGGGCCCGAAGGGGGCCGCACGCGTATGTCGCGCAAGCCGAGCCCTCGCGGCGGAAACCGGCTCGGCTTCCGAGAGGGACTCGCGAGGCACGCCCGCCCACGAGCCGGGTCCGACCGTGCGCCGTCCACGGCGAATCGTGACCCCGCCCCTCTCGGCGTCGCCGCGACTCAGCCGCCGGCAGTCACTCCCCCGCCCACATTCACCCCTCCCCCGCACTGGGCGCGCATCCGATTCGAAACCCGCATCAAAACCCCCGAGCACCAAGAGAGGGATCCGTGTGAAGGGCAGCCCCGGATCCAACGGCGCGCCACTGCGCCACGTTGCGCGCTCCGGTCAGAGCTGATGACAACCGGCGCACCGAAGGGCCTCCTCAGCATCCTCATCGGCAATACCCCCGAGGTCCGAGGCGAGCTCACCAGGCAGCTGTCCCGCAGACATCCGACAGCCGTCACCCTCTCCCTCTCCGTCCACACCGCGACGACCGGTCGTTACCCGGTGGTCCAGCGCCTGACGACCCCCGACGACCCCGGCACGAACCTTGAGGTGAACGTCTCGTCGGGGACAACGGGCGACCCGACGGTGATCCTGCGACAGGACCTGATCGCACTCCGGCGGGCCAGGAGGGGCGTACACATCCTCCTCACCCTCCCCCAGGAGGTCGACACCCTGCCCTTCCTGCTGCAGCTGTGGCGCAGCAGGATCGGGGTCGACAACCTGAAGGACCGCTACGACTGCGCCCCCGTCCTCGCCGCCGTGGACCCCCTCGCCTTCTTGAAGGACGTCACCGACGTACGCCGGGCGGAGCGGCTGTGGGAAGGCGCCGAGGGCAGCGAGCCGTTTACCGCGGCCGAGGCCGCGGTGAGGCAGATCGAGGCGGCCGACACCCTCCTCATGGCAATGGCCGCCCCGGACGACTCCCGGCCCGCAGAGAGCGGTGCCGCTGTCGTACGACACCTCAACCCCAGCGCCCGTATCTCCGCGCTGCACGAACTCCCGGTGAATGAAGCGGCGCTGACGGACAGACGGTCACCCGGCCGCGTACGCGAGTCATGGGCGTCATCACTGGAGGCGGTCACCTCCCTCCCTCCACCCCCCGACCCCCACCACCTCGCGGTGTCCAGTCTCGTATGGCATGCCCGGCGGCCGCTGCACCCGGGCCGGCTCACCGAAGCCCTCGGGGACGTCATGTTCGGCGTGCTGCGCAGCCGAGGCCACCTCTGGCTCGCCAACAGGCCCGACACCGTCATCAACTGGCGCTCGGCCGGGCCGCACCTCGACCTACGCGAGACCGACCGCTGGCTGGAGGAATCCGACGCCCGCGCCTGGCAGGCGGGCTCCACCCAGCGCCGAACGGTCGCCTGCTGGTTCTGGGACGACCATTTCGGTGAGCGGCGCAGCGAGATCAGGCTCACCGGGCCGGGCGTCGACGCCGAACGCATCAGGGGCGCACTGGATGCGGCCCTGGTCACTGACGCCGAACTGTCACTCGGCCGCGCGAGCTGGAGCGGATGGACCGACCTTCTCTTCCAGCCTGCAGCGGAAAGCTGACGGCTCATCCGCCCCCGCCCGACTGCGCACCACCCAGGCCAGATTGATAATGGGACCCATTTTCATATAGCCTCTCCGTATCGCCACCCAGAATGAGGAGTTCCACGATGGCCGTCCCCAAGCGGAAGATGTCCCGCAGCAATACCCGCCACCGCCGCGCCCAGTGGAAGGCGACCACGCCCCAGCTGGTGCCGATCACCGTCGACGGCTCCGTCTACCAGGTCCCGCAGCGCCTGGTGAAGGCGTACGAGCGCGGCCTCATCCGCCCCGAAGGCTGATCGCGTGGCCCCGCACGACCGCCTGCCGGTGACCGTCCTGTCCGGTTTCCTCGGCGCCGGCAAGACCACCCTGCTCAACCATGTCCTGAGCAACCGCGAGGGCCTGCGGGTCGCCGTGATCGTCAACGACATGAGCGAGGTCAACATCGACGCCGCCCTCGTGCGCGGCGGCGAAGCGGCGCTCTCGCGCACCGAGGAGCGGCTGGTCGAGATGACCAACGGGTGCATCTGCTGCACCCTGCGCGACGACCTGCTGGAGGAGGTCGACCGGCTCGCCCGCGAGGGCCGCTTCGACTACCTGCTCATCGAGTCCAGCGGCATCTCCGAGCCGATGCCGGTCGCCGCCACCTTCTCCTTCCCCCGGGACGACGGCGCCACCCTCGGCGACCTCGCCCGCCTGGACACCATGGTCACCGTCGTCGACGCCGCGAACTTCCTGCGGGAACTCGCCGGCGGGGACGAACTCGTGGCGCGCGGCCTGGACCAGTACGAGGAGGACGAGCGGACCGTCAGCGATCTCCTCATGGACCAGGTCGAGTTCGCGGACGTCATCGTCCTCAACAAGCTCGACCTGGTTGGACCGGGCGACGCCGCACGCCTGCGCGCCACCCTCACGCGGCTCAATCCCGAGGCCCGGATCGTGCCCGCCGTACGCGGCCACGTCGCGCTCGAACAGGTCCTGGGCACCGGACTGTTCGACGTGGAGCGCGCCCAGCAGGCCCCGGGCTGGGTCAAGGAGCTCAACGGGGACCACGTCCCGGAGACCGAGGAGTACGGCATCTCCTCACTCGTGTTCCGAGCCGATGCGGCCTTCCACCCGGCCAGACTGTGGACGTTCGTCACCAAGGGCCTCGACAGCGGCACCTTCGGGCGGATCCTGCGCTCCAAGGGCTTCTTCTGGCTCGCCAGCCGCCCCAGGGTGACCGGCCTGTGGTCCCAGGCCGGCGCGGTGGCCCGCTTCGAGCCCTCCGGAGCGCGCGGCCCGGACACCGCCCAGGGCCAGGAGCTGGTCTTCATCGGCACCGGACTGCGCGCCGATGCCCTCCGGGCGGCCCTCGAAGCCTGCTTGCTCAGCCCGGACGAACCGGTCCCGGCCGAGGACGAGTTCCCGGCGTGGGAGACGTACGGCATCGACGAAGCCTGCGCGCACGAGCCCGCCGCCACACCTCGCGGCGTCGTCCGGGTTGGGTGAGGAAGCCTTGACGGGTAAGGCGTCCGAGGCGGCTGCGGGTGGTGTCGACGGGTGCCTCATCGGTGGGCATGTCGAGGAGTTCGTGCAGCTCACGGGCTCGGAACACTTGGTCCGGGTGCTGGTTGAAGGCGTTCACGATGGCCTGGTAGGCGGTGTTCGTCTCGGGCGGATCGGGCTCGGCTCCGGCGGGTGCGAGTTCGGCGATGACCTTGGCGGTGTGGCCTGTTCCGCGAGTCGTGCTTCGGTCTCGGCCAGGGCGGCGGTCAAGTGCTTGAGCTGGTCGCGTAGTCCAACGGCCCGGGCGGTGGTCTCGTCGTGCCGGGCCTGGGGGCTGGCCAGGAGCTCGGTGACGTTCACGCGGCCAGCCCGAGGGTGTCGCGCCAGGCCGGAGACGGTGTGGTGAGGCGGCGGGCCATGTTCGCGATCGAGGCGCAGTAGACGCGGGAGGCGGACGTGTCGGGCCGGTGGTCGTACTCACGGGCGAGGCGGCGGTGCAGCATCAGCGTGCCGTTGACCTGCTCCACGATCCACCCCTTCGGTTGCGGAGTGAAGCCTTTGCCTGGTCAGCGGGGCTGCGGCGGACGATCTCGACGTCGATGCCGGCCAGGGCGCCCGACAGCGGATCACGGTGCCCCGGGGCGCGGCCGTCCGGGCCGTCTCCCCCAGGGCGCACTCGCCGTACGCCGGGCCGGCGAGGGCCCTGGTGCGGCGGCGCCGACCGCAAGATCAAGGTCCGCAGTGTGCCTTCCCGTGGGCCTGTACACGGCGACGGAAGGCCGCACGATTCGACTACATCTGGGCCTTCTCGGCCCTGCGGCTCTCACGCGACAATGCCTCGCCTCAACTCGCCTCGTAAGACTCCCAACACGCCAGCCCCCGGTCACCGCTGCTCGGTGAAAGCGGTACGGCACAGGGCCCCGAGTTCGGGATCGTGCAGGCCGCGTTAGGCCGTCCAGAGGCATCCGGATGGTGATACCACGGATTGGCACGGACGATGGTGCTCGAACCCTCAGGGCAGCGCCGGACCGCTTGGAACGGTACGGGAAGGCGAAACCGTACCGGTCACCGTCGTCATCGGCGCATCCGGAGCACCACGAATGCCCTTGCAGTCCCAGGAGGCGATCGCATGAGGACTCCGCCCAAGTCCAGAGCCGGCTCGCGTCTGCGGGCGCGACAGGTATCGAGGAGAGCCCGGTCACGGACCACCGCGGTATTGATCCTGCCGGTCCTCCTCCTGACGGCGTTCTACCTGGGTCTGTTCGGCTTCGAGGACCTCAACGAGGCCCTGACCTTCGTGGGTCGCATCACAGGCGCCGGCCTCATCATTGCCTCGGCCGCCGCACTGCTGGGCAGCGCCGCGGTCGTGGACCACTGGGTCTGGAAGATCTTCCCCTATTCAGGAATGGTTGCCCTGATCTGCACGGTCGCAGCGTTGCTGACCAACGCCGTGGTCCTATTCGAGATCTTGAACTCCGACTCGCTGTTCTACAAGACCCTGTTTGTCCTGCTCACGGTTGGTTCCGCGTGGGCCGTCTACGCGGTGTGGCGGACATTGGCCAAAATCCCGGCTCCGAAGCGGGTGGCCACGGCAGTCATCGCATCCTCCGTATTCGCGATCGCCAATTTCAGCTACCAAAACCTCTATCAGCCATCTCAGCACGGAGGGAGGCCTGCCATCAAGTTGACCGTGGGGCAGCCTGAACTGAAGATGGACGGAAAATCATTCGCCGTACCGGTCGACATTACGCTCGAAAACCACAGCGACGTGGGTTTCTACATCATGGGCGCCGAGTTCCACGCCATGGGGCAAAGGGTGCCGGTGAGCACGCATGACCGGCTCCAGCAGCAATGGCGTGATGACGCCGAGCGGTGGGCGGGGTACCAGGAGAGAAGCCCACTCTCCCGCAGGGAAGTCCACCAGCCAGGCGAGCTATTGGCGGCGCAGCCATGGATGGCCCCTGGAGGCTACATCGAGGCGAGCGACTCGGTCGCCATGCGAACGCTCGTACAGCTTCCTATCGACACGCCGTACGACCAAGTAGCCTTTTATGCCACCGCGAGCCTCGCGCGCAAAGACCGACTCGGCCTGGATTCAGTTACTTTTGACAGCTTCTCCTGGAGCGGCGGCAAAGTGCCCAAGTGGGTGAAGGAACAGAAAAACTTCGACTCCCTCATCTACATCGGCAGGGTGCATCAAAACAATTCAATCGACGAACGTACGATGGATCCCCGTTCCGTCTCCATCTACTGGAAATTCGGCACGCAGGGCGCAGAGGTGTCCGCATCCATCACGAAAAAGGGCGATGAAAATCGCATCCCACCCGAAGCGGAAGCCCGCGCGGTAAGCAACCGATACGGCCTCGTCGATGCCACGACGGGCCCGATCCAGCGATCACTGTGGGACATCAAGAGCAAGATCCGTCAATGACCGGCATTGCCGCACCGGGCGCGCTGGTGCGTGGGGCCGCCAATCCGTCCAGCCACGCCACCAGGGCAAGTGAGCTGTTCATGCGATCCCAGGACGCTGCGTTCCCCACGCCGAGCTGTGCCTCCCGCACTGCCCGGCACAGCACCTCGACGTCGAACATCTCCTCGACCAGCGGATGCCTCGCGGAGCGGCAGAGGTCGATGAGTTCATCGCCGTGTTTCCTCAAGCCGCGGGCGTAGAGCTGGTCGAAGGGGACCTTCACCGCTCGGTCGCGGATCCGGGAGGGGAGCAGATCGTCCATGGCTTCGCGTAGAACCGCCTTCGGCCGGCCCGGATGGAACGTGGCTGCAACGGGGAGGCTGCGCATCGTGGCGGTGACCTCCCGGTCGAGGAAGGGGTGCGAGAGGAAGAATCCGTCCTGCCGTGCCCGGTGCCAGGACACCGCGTCGGGAGCGGCGAGGTAATTGGCCGCGTCGAAGAACGACTCCTCCGGCCTGCGTCCGAACACGAAGCGGCTCTCCGCGATGCTTGCCTCACGGTAGCCGTGGGCCCGTGCGAATCCCGGTCGCAGCCAACGGGGGCGGGTGAAGCTTCCGAGGCCGCCCAGCACGGTTCCGCGGCGGGCGAGCGCGGTGATGCGCTCCGCCGCCAGGGGAAGGGCCGGCCGCATGACGTAGTCGTAGACGACGTCGCGCACGCCGCGCTCGGTTCCCGCGGCCCAGGCTCGTGCCTGCTTCGTCATCTGCCGGAGTTGCCCTGTGCGGGCCAGTTTGTGCAGGTGGAGGGGGTTGGCGTCCACGATCGGGTCGGCCCCGCAACCGGTCATGAGGATGTCACAGCCGAGTTCCGCCGCGGCGCCGTGGAGTCTGCTCCAGAACGGGGCGCGAAAGGCGTGCGCATGAGGCTCGTCCGCGGCTCCGGCGTGGTGTTCGAAGTCGTCGAAGTCGGTGACGTCGCCCGCGTCCACCATCACCGGGCGGGCTGCGGGTGCATGACGGCGGATCTCCTTCATGGCCTCTTCGAGGTACGACCGTTCCCCGGCCAGCTCTCCTGTGTCGAAGCGCCCGGCCAGCAGGGCGAGGTCCTCACCGCGGCCCTGTCCCCTGCCCAGTAGGCGGGCTGCGAGCAACGCGATGCTGGTGGAGTCGGTACCGCCCGATACGTGACATGCCGTCATTCGGCCCACTCGGCGCCCGACGGCGCTCTCCAGTGCGAGGCGCAGGTTCTTTCCGGCCCCGCTGAGACGGAGCCCGCCCGCTGTCGGTTCCCTCAGGGCGTCGGCCTCACCGACGCGTCCGCGCACCCGACCGCGCATCTGCCCGGTGAGCGAAAGTTCCACGACCTCACCGCCGAGAATCCGGTGCACACCGGAGAACGGGGTGAGTTCCGAATGCGGTTGCGCCAGGTTCCCGCTCAGGTACCGGCAGAAGTAGCCGTGTTCCAGCCTTTCGGAGTCGCCCAGACAGCGCGCCGACGTACTCACCGCGCTCACGCGCCCACCGGACTCCCTGAAGAACAGGGGAATGCGCGCATGACAGTCGCGCATCAGCACGATGCGGTCGGGGTACACCAGGATGGCCGCGTAGTCGCCGATCGGCAGGCGGGGTGTGGCTCCCGGTCGGCCTACGTCGTCCAGGAGGCCGCGTGCGCCCGCCACGCGGTCACGGACCGAGCCGACCCAGCCGACGACCACGGCGGTGCCGGCCCGTGAGGAGACCGTCGTCACCAGTCCGTGCCGCGCCATCGCCTCGGCCGCCCGGAGCCTGGGTGCGCCCCCGGCCCAGTCAAGGCGGAGTGCTTGCATGTCACCGGCCGCCGCAACTGATCGAGAGAACCGGCGTGAACCCGTGTCCGCGCGGATCGGCATCAGGGATGCACACACCCACCGAGGAGCTCCAGGCATGCAGGGCGAACGGGTGCTCGCGGACACCGACATGAAGCACCGCATCGAGGCCGCACCGCCGCAGGAGGACGAACGCGGTCACGGCCTCGGACTTGCAGTCGTCGTTGACGAACCAGCTTCTGCGGCCATGTGTACGCAGTGCTCGTTTCAGCCGCGACACCTCCTCCGCTGAAGGGAGGTCCGCACGTGCGCACACCGGGGCGGCCAAGGACAGGAGCCGAAGGACGCGCCCGAACCCGACGGTCCGGATCGAGAGATGCACTCCGCGCAGCCAGAGCCCGACCTCGGCGTCCGAGTACGCCTTTCTGCAACCCGTCGCGCATCCGGTGCGGATGAGATCGGTGACGAGCTCGGCGCGCTCCTCAGCGCTTCCCACGGCGAACTTCTCAATGTCCGTCGCCGTCATGCCGAGAAAACGCGTGCGCCGCCTCCAGTCGGAGATCAGGGCACCGTTGGACATCCTGGTGACACGGCAGTGCGGTGACAGAATCCGCGTCACGGCCGCCAGGGCATCGGTCTCTTCTGTCACCTCACACACCCCAAACTCGGCCTGCCGCAGATACTCTGCAACAGGCCGAGTTCGACGTGGCGGGCTGTGTCAGGACTGGTACCCGTGACCGTCGTAGAGTTCCCCGCTGAAGCCTCGAATCAAGCGGCCGTTGCCGAACAAGACAAGCCGATGCGGTACACGGCGCCGCAGTCGTCGAAGGTACATCGCTTACCTCCAGAATCAAGCAGCGTTGAACACTTCCCACGCTACTCTGCGTCGCATGCCGCGCAACCGGACTGCGGGGCAGGGCCGTGAGGAGAGCAGCCACAGGCGGGGACGGCGCGGCCGCGGCGAGGAAGCGGGCTCGGTACACCGGGCACCATCCTTCATGACGGTGGGCGTGGACTCCGGCCAGCGGAACACGGGCCGGGAGCGGAGCCGTGGCGACATCCCGCGGGAGCGGCCGGACGGCGCAGCGGATCAACACCCACGGCCCGCGACTGTTCGGGCGGCCCGGGGATGGAGGTCGTGGCCGTCACGCCGTCGCCGGTAGTTCAAGGACCGCGCCGGTCTCCGGGTCTGCGGGGAAGCGCGCGGAGTATCCGTAGCGCTCGCACAGCTGCGGATCAGCCCACCGGGCGGTGCGCTGCGTGCGGTAGTTGAACCACAGCGTCGGCCCGTCCGGTGCGGACAGTACGACGCGGGCGAGTGCCTCGTCATCGGGATGGTGGTACGTGTCACCGTTGGTGGATACGAGGTAGTGATGGGCAGGGGCGACTTCGAGCAGGGCCTCGGTCACGTTCCGCCGGCTGGCATGGTGCGGAAGTTTGAAGGCGTCCACCTCCAAGGCCCGCAGACCGCGGTGGTCGGCCACCCCTTTCAGGCCTCCCCCGAGCACCGCGCCGAACGCGTCCGCCCCGAGCACGGCGCGGGCGCCGCGGTGCTCGATCAGCAGCGCGATGCTGCTCCCGTTCGGAGCTGTCGTGTCGTCGGTCGTCTCGTGGGCGGCGACGGCGGCGAGATCGCCGAGGGGCTCCAGGACGTCGGGCCTCATGTCGGCCTGCCAGCCACGCCGGGCCTGCTCAATGGTTTCGGACCACTCGCGCTCCAGCGTCACCAGGCGCTCGTTGGTCGGTGAGAGCACGGTGATGTACGGCCCGTCCGGGACCGGTACCTCGATGAACCCGAACTCGTCCCCGGTGTCGATGGGACCGCCGCCGAACGCCCGGTTCCACGGGAGTACGGGACCGGCGGATTCCCCGAGCAACGCCGCCACCAGGCTCTCCCCCTGGGCGACGCTGCCCTCCACCCTGCGCTCTGTGGGCAGGTGCGGGGGCCGTTGAACCAGTAGTCGCCGACGCCTTCGGCATACTCGCTCCGCAGGAACGGGAGCATGCCGCCTATGTGGTCGCTGTCGATGTGGGTCACCACGGCGACGTCAATGTGCCGCTCGTCGGGTTCGAGCCGGCTCAGCCTCTTTTCGAGCCGGGGCCAAGTGCTCGGAGGGCCGCCGTCGACGAGCATGCGCCAAGGCGGTCCGCTGCCGCGCGCGCACTCCACGAGCAGACAGTCGCCCAATCGCGCGGGCAGTACCTCGATGCGGATGGCTGTGTCCATGGGATCGTCTCCCTCCAGCCGGGCGCACCACCAAATCTACGCTTGTCAGCCGGGTGCCGCACCGCTGCGAGGACGTATCGGCCCGTTCGTTGGCCGCAGGGCAGGCGGGTGAACATTGGGTGATTCGGTGTCCCTCCGAGCCGTGGTCGGGGATAACGGCGAGGAGGATGAGCGGTCGGCAGGGCTGCCCCGGCTCGCCCAACGCCCACACCCCGGCCGCGCCGCTCCACACCGGAATCCGGAGGATGACCCATGCCGCTGAAAGGTTACGGTGTCCTGGCCGCCCGCGCCGTCGACCGGCGCCGGGAGGGATCCAGAGACACTCCGCACTACCAGATCCACCTCACCGACAACGCCGGCACCCACTACCGGGCCGCTGTCAACGTGGAGTCACAGCAGGCGCCCTCCGAGCTCCTGTACCTGGCCGACGACGATTTCCGCCATCCCGTGACCGAGCTGCTCCCGCCGGCCGGCAGCGGATGGACGGCCCTCGTGTCACAAGCGGGCAAAGCCAGCCTGGACTTCATCCGAGGCAACATGTTCGACCCCGCCGCGATGCGCATGCTCCCGCCCGATGTCGAGGGCGCCGACAACGACCTGGCCGACCTGCTCGACCACTACGTGCAGCGTGCCATCGCCGACCCCACCGCCGCCGTCTACCTCTTCGGGCAGCGGTTCGGCCCCGAGAAGAACATCCCGGACAAGGTGTTCGGCTTCCGGCCCGGCAACGGCGTACACGACATCCACATGAACCAGGGCAACAGCGGCCGGTTCCGCTCCGACAACGGCGTCTGGCAGGACGGCGCCCTGTTCGTGCACCTCCCCGCCGAAAACCGCTGGATCGCGATCTTCCTGGCCTTCCAGTCCCAGGCCTGGCACACCGCCGACCAAACCGGCCACCCCCTCGACACCGCACCGCTCCGCGCCGGCGACCGCGACGAGCCCCTGCGGATCATGGCCGCCCTGGTCCACCCCTCCGGCCCCGCACCCGAAGCCGTCACCGTACTGAACGTCTCGCCGGCGCCCGTCGACCTTCAAGGTTGGCAGCTCACCGACCTCAACCAGCACTCCCTGCCGCTCCCCGCTGGCACGCTCCAGCCCGGCACCACCCTCACCGTCCCGGGCGGCAACGGATTCCATCTCGACAACCGGGGCGGCACGATCACCCTCGTCAACCCGGACGGCATCAAAGTCCACGGCGTCGCCTACACGGCGAAAGAAGGCGAGCGCGAGGGCCGGACCATCACGTTCTGAACACCACCGGCACCGAGCCCCACAGCGCCCTCGTCCATCGGCCAGAAGGAACCTGACCGGCGGGCGAGGGTGTTCTCACGTACCGCCATGGGAGTGGATCTGCAGCTGCCGCCGGAATGGGGCGGTATGCCCGGGTACGTATGTGCACATTGGCTTTTATTACCACTGGAAGCATGACACCTTGCGGGAGCGGACCGGCCATGCCCGACCACGCGCAACTGCGGCGGGCGACCGCCTGGATGAGCGGAACTGCCGTCGAGGAGGGCGACGCCGCCCGCGTCTCGGTCGCCCTGCCCGATGCATCCGGTCACTTCCCGCCGAAGCCTGACATCGCCGCCGGCGCCTGCGGACCGGGTTCCACCGCGCTGGAGCCGGGCCGGTTGTACCGCAGGATCAGCGGCCGTGACGATCGGGCTCGGCCCGTCAGCGATGAGGAACTGGCGGAGTTGGGCGACCCGCTGGCGGTCACGTTCTTCCGCGCGGGCAGGTTTCCGACCACCGTGCAGGAACTGCTGTCCCAACTCCCCGCCACGGCGGCCGCCTCACGCAAGGTGTACCTGGTCAGCGAGGCCGGGCAAATCTCACCGGGTGCCATCGGCGAGCGCGACATGCGGTTCGCGATGACCACCGCCGTGGAAGGCAGTCAGGTGGACCTTCTGGTCAGCACCCAGGCCGGCGGCGACCCCGAGCGCGGATTTCTCCAGGTCGCGGCGTGGGATTCCGCAGCAAAGGTCTTCAACTTCTACGCCCGGTTCGGGTCGAGCTGGGTGTGGGCGGGCAACTCCTGGCACGCGCTGGAGCCCGACTCCCGGGGCAAGGGCTGCTTCGACAGCCACGTCAACGGCAGCGCCGTGATGAAAGAACTGAGGATCCCCTGGCTCAACTGGCAGTCGGAGCGGGCCACGATCCGGCTCGCCGAGGATGACCCGCTCCGCCAGGACCTGCTGTTCCAGCAGGTCATCGGAGCCGAACGGCTGGAACTCACCGTCAGGTCCCTCGTCGCGCGGTGGACGGCTGCCCGCCTCGCCGCGGTGACCGCGAACGGCGTGGTGGACCACCCCGACCGGCTGCTGCGCCACCTGTTCACCAACACCACGATCAACCTCACCAGTACGGACCGGCAGAGCAGCACCATCACGGCGGACAGTGGCGAGCTGACGCTGCCCACAGGGTTCTGGCTGAACCAGGACCTCCTGTTCGACGACCTTCGCCTGTTCACGCAGGCTGCTCCGCCGAGAGCACAGGCCGCCGCGTACCTGGCCAGCCTGACACGGTTCGGCTTCCGGCTGGAGGAGAAGTTCAGCGGCTTTTCCCAGCCGGGTGACACGTTCTTCGCCTTCGTCGTCCCCGAGGCCGCCCACGAGGACAACGAGGTGGTCCGGCAGATGGTCCGCACGGGGCTCATCTCCGCCAGGTTCGCCGCCTGCGCGCTGATGGTGGACTTTCCCAACCCTGTCTTCAGCCCCGCCCGCAGTCTCCTCATGCGGTACGTGCCGACCACTCCCACCAAGGCCGCGGAGTTGGGTGACAAGGTCGCCCGGGCCATCTTGGACGCCACGCGCACACGCGACCTGTCCGCCGACAGTCCCGAAGCCCGCTTCGCCGCGCACTGGCAAGTACCCGAAGACGCCTGGCCATCAGTGCTCGGACAACGGGTCGACGCCTATCTGCGCAAGGTCACCCAACGGGCCCAGACCGCATCCGGATTCGACGACTACGTCCGGTTGGCCGAGTCGCGGCGTCGCCAGTTTCGCCGCATGAAACTGCATGAGTTCGAGCTCACCATGCCGGTCACCAACATTCCTCCCGGTGCGCCACCACTGGCGATGCGCGAGGACGGCACCGTCACGGAGCTGACCTGAAGCCGCCCCGCCCCCTTTCCGCCTTCACGAGCAAGGAGAACCAGCGCCATGGCCACACTCGATGCGTACGGGCCTCCCGGCAACCTCGACGATCTGGATGACTTCGGCCGCAAGGCCTGGAACAAGTTCATCTCCGACACGGTCGACGAGGCCGTTCAGGGCCCCGATCCCCGTCAGGTACTGAACGACAGCCCGAGACCGCAGTTCTACAACCTGACCGGCACGGACACGGCCTCGGACGTCCAGCGCGCCTCCATCACGTGGACCGCCTTCCCCCGCATCATCAAGATCACTTCCGTTGGCGATCTCCAGCGATGGCAGCGCGCCGACGCCAGCCGCGACGTCCAGGACGAATACTGCGAGTGGAGCGTCGCCCGCGACGGCTCGGGAAAGATCACCCGGGTGACGTTCACCTGTGAAGGCCCCGAGTATTGGGAGGTCCTGGCGCAAACGAACCCGGACAAGGTGGTCGACCTCTACCGCGCCTTCATCAGTCCGGACGTGCGCAAGGAGGATCTGTTCTCGCCCAGCGGCAGGTACCAGCCGCGCAACAAGTGGAACGACTCCACGAGCCACGGCGCCATGCACCTGATCCAGGCGAACAACACCCTGGGCGCGGAGATCGAGCTGGCTGCCGCAGCCACCATCCGACGCGTCCTCAACGGCCAGGAGTTGAGCACGGAGCAGGAGCTCGTCAACTGCAGCAAGTACGGGGCCGCAGAACGCAACAGTGATCCCCACATCGGCGCGGGAGTCAACGCCCTGGCCCGCCAGAAGGCCGACATCAGCCTCGCGGACCCGGTGGGACTGTACTTCGACGACCTGTCGACAGACGGCTGGGAGACCCCTGACGGCTCCGATCCCCGGAGCTACTGGACCTATGTGCGGGGCGACTCGGAACACCGTGTCCGCGCCGTCTACGAAGTGCCCCAGGCCAAGGGTTTCGCTGTCGGGGACATCACCATCGGCGGGAGGCCGATCGAGTTCGGAGCCCAGATCGCGGACTTCATCACCATCAGGCTCACGGGCCTCGCCTGCCGCTTCAACAGCTCCACCGCCCAGCCGCAGACCGCCTGCAAGGAGTTCCCCGCGGTCGACGTGCGGCCGGAGGGGTTCGGCGCATCCGCGTTCTCCACCTCCGGCCGCTTCTTGGATCCCCGGCCCACCCTCTCCTACCGCTCCTCCCGCGCCACCTGACCCGTACCGTCGGGGAGCGGCCGGCGGGCCTGGCTGCCGATGAAGTGTCCAAGCGCCCGGTAGGCGTCGAACTGGGCATGGTCGAACCACTGGTCGAACGTGGCCTGGCGGGGGAAGGCCTTCTCCCTGAGGGCGTAACTGAGCAGCTCGTACGGCATGTCGCGGGTCAGGCTGGCCTTCAGGAAGACGATCGTCCCCTTCGTGTCGGGGGGTGTGCCGGGCGAGAACTCGACGGGCTCGGGGTACTCGATCGTGCCGCGCACCACGCAGGTGGCGGAGAACCGGGCGTTCAGCGCCGCCATGGGCTTCTCGGGCGGGAGCGGTTCGGCGCTGCCGGGTACCAGGCCCAGCAGCAGTTTCTGCCCGTCCTTCTCGAAGGTGATCTTCACTCCGAGGTCTTCGTAGGCGAGCGTGACCGCCTGCGCGAGGGTGGTGGCCAGCGGTGGCGAGTCTCCCGAGGAATCGATGACGTAGATCGTCCGGCAGCGGAGCCGGAGCGTTTCCACCAGACCGAGATTGTCGAAGTGCCCGCCGTCCGTGCACAGGAGCAAGGGAGTGGTGTCCGAGTACCAGCCCACCAGTTCCTGGAGTTGGTACCGCAGCCGCCGTACCCGTGGCAGCCGCGGCATGATCCGGCAGGGCCCGTACTTCGCCAGCTCCGCGAGGTAGAGCGGGTTGGGGACCCAGGTGCCGAGCCGCACGTTGGAAAGGGCGAGCAGCCGCTCCATGAACATCGTCTGAGTGCCCATCGCGGAGGCGAAGGCCGCTCCTGACACGGCGACGGCCGACTGCACGGTCAGATCGCGTCCGATCAGCGCGGGTGCCGTGTTCTGGAGGGTGTCGGTGCGGACCCAGCCCGTGTCGGGGCCGCCGCAGTAGTCGGAGGCGAAGGTGAAGGGCACGGCGGGGCGCCCGGGGGCGGTGCGGTTGCGCAGCGAGATGGCCGCCGAGGCGGCGAAGATGACCTGGGGGAAGCCCGCCACTCGTCGCGCGTAGGGATCCAGTGGGGTCGGCTCGCGGTTGTAGTCGTACGGCAGGGCGCCCACCGAGCCGTCCTTCAACACCGAGCGCCGGACGGCGAAGGCGCCCGCGAGCCGCTGTCGGTAGAAGGGGTGCAGGCTGAAGGTGGTCTGGTCGATCACGAACGCCAGCACGATCAGGGCGATCGGGATTCCGACCTTCCACCAGATGTCCCAGCTGTCGGCGTACACGGCGGCCCAGGACATGAGGGCGAGGTAGAAGAACGCGACCAGGAGCAGCACCAGCCAGCACACCACGACCTTCATCCAGCCGGTGCCGACCTGAACGACGAGGGACGGACCGCTCTTGCCGAACAAGCCGGCCTTCTCCCCGTCCGGCTTCACCTCCTTCACCGTCTTGTGGACGACGGTGAACCAGGTGCCGGCCGCAGCCGCCACCGCCGTGAGCGCGGCGAGCGCCGACAGTCCCCTGCCGTCGTTGTGCACCACACCCTGTTCGACCGCCAGCCAGGCGAAGAACCAGATCACCGCCGGAAGGACGACGGCGATCAGGGTGACCACCAGGGCCATGGCCACGATCGTGTTCACGATGCTGCGCAGCCAGGCGGGGCGGGACTTCATGGTGCCCGCCCCGACGAAGGCGGCCCCCACGGACACCAGGCCCGCCAGACCGAACAGGGCGAGCACCGGGTGCCAGGCGTTCGGATACAGCTCAAGGGACGGCAGGAACACCTCCGTGGCCCCGGGACACTTCGGGACGTCCGGAACCTCACACGTCGGCGCGACCACCCTCACCCGCGGCATGAAGCGGTGCAGGTCGGTAAGCGGAAGGTGCGAGTAGAACGCGTTCAGGAACTGGCCCGCCACGGCGAAGAGCAGCGCCAGCATGCCGAAGGAAACGGCCATGCCGCGCAGCACCGCCCCGGCGGCGTGCATCCGTTCCTTGGGCGTGTCGGCCAGGTACTTGGCGTGGCGGCGGATGTGGTCCTCCTCCTGGCTGCCCGGCGAGAACGCGTCGGCGGGCTCCGCGAGACCGGGCCGCACCGAAGGGTTCCCGTCCGCGTCCGTGAGGCGGGCACCGGTCAGGGCCAGCTGGAGGGCGCCGGCCGTGTACCCCCCGCCGGACACCGCCACCAGATAGTCCGCTTTGAGTAGTTGCTCGCGCAGCGCCTGCAGCGCGCCCAGGGTGATCGAGGCCGACCGGATACCGCCGCCGGAAACGCAGAAGCCGACCTCAGCAGGCTGTCGACCGGGCGGCTGGTAGGCACGCGTGCGCCAGCGGTTGGCCGCCTTGTCGGCGGGGTCCTGAGCCTGGGCCTGGTGCGGTGGTGCCGGGTCGGGGGCGGCGGTCCACTCGGGTCGGGGCTCCCAGTCGTGGGGCGCAGCGGGCGGAAGGATCACGTCGGGGTGGCTGCGCTGGCTCTCCGTCTCGCCGGCGGGCCGATTGGTGTGGGCCACGACGGGGCGGGGATGGTCCTCCCGCCCGCTCTGTACGAGGGAGGGGTCCTGCACACGGCGGCAGTAGAGGGTGACGACGACCACCACGGCCGCCGCCACCAGCGGGATGACGAGCGCCCACTTCACCTGGGCGAAGTAGGACGCCCACTGCAGGTACCGCTCCAGATCACGCTCCGAGGCCGTCCGCAGGACGCCGGCCCAAGGCAGTACGGGACCGTCCGGGGCGGCCTTGATCCGGTCCAGCGCCTTCCAGAGGAAGATGTTCTCCACGCAGTCCGCCGCCACCACCACGGGGGTGAGGTAGAGCGCGCGCCGGGCCCACAGGCGCGTGGACTTCCGGTAGAGGAACAGGTGCCCGAGTCCGAAAGCCCCGGCGAGAGCCGCTCCGTACCCGGGAATCAACCAGCGCCAGTCCAGCACCAGGCCGTCCTGGAAGAGCTCGGACCCGCCTGCGTCCTTCACGATGGCGCGGGCCGTATCCGCGTTCACCGGGAACTGCAGCAGCAGTTCGCCGTCCTGCGAGGGTCTGGCCCGGAACGGTGGATCCGCCGCGTACCAGAGGATCATGAAGAGCCCGACGGCAAGCCCGAACAGGCACAACCACACCGCCCAGCCCGGCACCTCTCGCAGCTTCACCTTCGCCTGAGCATTCGCCATGCAGGCAAAGTAGTCACCTGAACACGACTCGTCATGATGCGCGCCCTACACGAGGCGGCGCAGGACCCACTCAGCGCACCCGCCTTGGCCTCGGACCCGCCGCTCCCGGCCTGAAGTGTGTCCATATGGCGATCATGTCAGCGGATGCAGCGTGTTCCAGGGGGTGAAGGCGTTGTCCACGGCCCGCATGGACGAGCGCAGTTCCGGGAAATGGCGCAGCATCACGCTGGTCATGCCGTTGTTCTCGATCCAGTCCAGGCCGGTCTGCGTGTACACCTGTGGTGTGTAGTCCCTCGTCAGGAACCGGTCGCTGTTGAGCCGGCGCGAGGCCATCAGGACGAAGATGCGGAAGGCCGTGTCGCTGAAGGCGAAGCCCTTGGGGCGAGGTTCTGCGTACATGCCCACCATCAGGTCGACGCCTTCGATGTCATCGTCGTAGATCCGTCGCATCTCCTCCGCCCAGACCGGGTTGTCCGTCAGCGCGGCGAAGTCGGCGGCCGGCTCCAGGTGGAGCCGACGCCGGAACTCGTTGTACCTGGGCACGCCCATCTCGCGGATCCGCAGCACGTCGACGGCCGCCAGGTCCATGAGTTTCTCGTCCGGACGCTGGTACTCCTGGAGGAACTTCGGGTAGTTGTGCAGGGTCACCAGGCCGGGGTGCGAGGTGCCGAAGGAGTAGAACAGGTCCGGCAGGCCGTGGTTGGCGAACACCTCGTACGCGCGCCGGCCGGTCAGCTCGCGGAAATTGGTCTCCTGGAGCAGCGAGTTGTCCGCGGCCGAGCGGAAGCTCCAGTCATCGGGCACCAGCGGATGCATGCGGTAGACCGCCACGAACTCCTCGGTGAGGGAGTAAGGGACGCCGAAGTGGTCGGTGTTGCCTCCTACGATGCCGCTGAGCAGCTCGTTCCCGCTGATCCGGCCGAGTATCCGTTGCACTCGCTCGCCGAGCAGGCCGTACCAGTTGGCGCGCAGTGCGCTGACGGTGGTCGGGTGGCTGATGACGGCGGGGGTCCACTCCACGGTGTGGATCTTGGCGATGAGTGCGGCGTTGATCAGGCGCGCCCGCTGGAAGAGCTGTTCGTCCGACCAGGCGGGGAAATCGCGGCTCAGCCGGTCGCAGATGGCGTTGTGCTCCAGGGCGAACACGTGGTGCATCATCAGCAGGCCCAGCCAGAAGCCCGGAGTGTTCGCGGGATCCAGCTCCGGGGCGTCCGCGAACAGCATGCCGTCGCGGGGCGCTTTGAGTTGGCCCTTCTCGCCCGAGCGCATCCGCCGCTGGGTCGCGAGGTCGCTCCCGTAGAGCTGGGAGGCGTCCCACCAGTGCGAGTTCTCGTTGATGTACGTCGGCGGCAGGCCGTCCCCGTCATCGGTGCGGGTGGTGTCGGGCAGGGTCCGGGGTACGAGCATCGGCTGGGTCGGCCAGGGGTCGCCGTCCTCCAGTTCGATCCGCCAGGGGTCGTCGATGGCACCCTGTCCGTGACTGACCCAGTCGCGGATCATGAACTGGAGCCATGCGGCGACCAGGGCGTTGACGGACGTGGCCGGGATGAACTCGTCCCGGGTGAGGAGCGTACGGCTGACCTCGCGCGGGCTCGGAGTGAGGATCTGCGGCTCCGGCTCGGGGAAGGTCACCTCCGGCGGGACGTTGCGGCCGAAGCGGGAGTGCGCCATGCCCATGCGCGGGTTGTCGAGGTCGTTGTAGGAGCCGTCGGCGGTGCGCTCGGTGAGGTGCCGCGCGGCCGGCGGCTCGATGTCGGGCACCCCCTGTGCGGGGTACCCGTTGGTGTCGTGCAGGTTCTTGCGGCGCAGGTTGTCGCGCAGGCCCATGAGGGTCAGCAGGCCGAGCGGCGTCGGCAGACGCTGCCAGCCGAGTTTGCGGTCGACGGCCAGCGCCACATTGTCGTGCAGGCGTACGAACGGCGAGCAGGCGCCCTTGCCCTCGGCGTGAGCCGACGGGTGCGTGCGGGTCCGGGCGTGGAAGGGGGCTTTTCGCATCGCGGAGTTCCTTTCGGCGCCACTCGGTCGAATGGTCAACCCGTGCCCCGCCGCGGCCAACCGGCCACCAGCGTGAGGGCGACGTTCACCGTGGAGATCGCCGTGGCGGTCGCCGCCGCCCGTGGCGCAAGCATGCCGCACCGGCCGGCCGCGACGGCCGACAACGCGTCGCTGGCGTGGACGACCGTGCCGACGCGCAAGGCCCGGGCGATCCGGGCAGGGTCCTGGAGAAGCAGCAGTTCGGCGCCGATGAACACGGTCCGCACACCGAACATCCGCAGGACGTAGGAGAGGGCAGGCTGCGTACCGTCCGCACCCAGCCGACGGGCCACCACCTGCGGGGCCAAGAGCGCCGCCACACCGTTCACCAGCCGGATTCCGGCCAGGCTGTACCGCGCAAAGGAGCGCGCGTTCATGGCCATTACCCCTTCCAAGGAGACATAGGGGGAATAGACAGTGTGGGAGCTCGGGCGTCCTATACGATCGTAATGGGGATCGTAGGTCTTCGCGCGCCGTGCGGCAGTCGTGCCGGGATCCGTGTGCCCGGGATACAACGTCAGCCCTCGCAGAGGTAGCGCAGCGCCCGGAGGCCCGGCAGGAAGAAGTAGGCGCCGCCCCGGATGGAGACGAACTGGGGCAGGCCGCGGTAGCGGGTGCGGACGGGCACCGCTTGGACGGTGAACGTCGCATCATGGTTCTCGCGGGGCGCGACGACCGGGTCCGGACCGTCGTACAGCCCGTTGAAGTGGGCATTGTTCAGCCAGGTGTGCTGGACGAACTCGAACTGGCGGGAGATGTTCGCTCCCAGACACAGGAAGTGCAAGCCCGTCTCCCCGTCGCCGTCGGCCTCGCCGTCGCCGCCGTACGCACGGCCGCGGCGAAGGAGCCGGTGGCGTCGTCCGATCGCGACCGACTTAGCCGATCCGGGCTCGGGATCCAGCGAGTCGCGCGGGTTGGCCCGGCGAACGTGGGCGCCGAGGGGGCAGCTCAGGCCTTCCGGATCGGTGGCGAAGTAGCCGAAGTCGTTGTCCGAGCCGAGACTGGGGTCGTCCCGCAACGGTGCGCGTACCAGTGGCGCGCCGCTGGGCCAGCGGCCCACCATACGTGCCCCGAGTGCCTCGCCTGCTTCGGGATCGGCGGAGCCGTCGGGGCGCCGCGTCGCTTCTTCGAGGTACCGGTGGAAGCCCGCCACGTCCTGACGGAGCTGCCGGAACACCAGGTAGCTCCCGTTGCGGCCGAAATCGGCGGCGCCGCCGCCGTCCGGCGCACGGGGTAGCAGGCCGGTGGTGTCGTACCCGGCGGGCAGCAGCGGCCGGTCGGTGAGCAGACCGTACTCGTTGGCGTAGCCGAGGACGAACTCCCCCGCCTTGACCGCGTCGTCGCCGGCGGCGACCTTGGAGAGCCCCTCGACCAGCGGCTGGGAGATGCCGTCGCGGAAGCCGAAAGGTTCACGGTCGGTCAGCGGGGACGTACCCAGGCGGGCGGCCACGGTGAGCCCGCCGCCTCCGAGGGCGTCCTGACGAACCTGCGCCTCCAGCCGGCCCAGGAGCTCTTCGTCCCGGGCGTACAACAGCGCCAGGACGTCCACGGGCGGGCAGTCCGGGCCACCCCAGCGCCAGCCGTTCGGCGCGTTCTCCCCCACGTCGCCCAGCAGACGGGAGCGACTGGAGTCGGCCATGCCCGAGACGAACTCCTGTGAGAAGCCGTCGAGTTCGCGGGTTTCCAGCCCGAGGCGGCGCAGACCGTCCGAGGTGAAGGCCAGGTTCAGGGCCGACTCGGGCGACTGCGCGCCGCCGTTCGTCACCAGCCGAGCCAGCCGCCCCAGTGCGGGGCGCGCGGCCGTCGGGTCCTCCACCGTGATCAGCAGGAAACAGGCCGACTTCAGGGCGCCGTAGCCGCGTACGACGAGGCCCTGGATGTCGTCCAGCTCCAAGGGCGCAGCAGTCTCCGCCATCACCGTCACACCCCTTCTCTAGAACAAGGCGAGCCAGGCCCTGGTCTCGGCCGGGCCGAGGTCCGCGAAGAGGCCCGCGCGGATGGAGGCGTTGGTTTCGAGGTTCCGGGTGGTCAGCTCGTCATACGCCGAGTACCACACCTGTGTCGGCAACTGGTGGCAGCGCAGGTAGTGCTTGAAGGCCAGTTCGTCCTCGGCGCCGTCCCACAGGAGCCACCTGGTGCGCGGATAGCCGTGGCCGTTGCTGAAGACGGCGTTGAGGCCCCAGGCGACCTTGTCGATGAAGTCGTCCATGTAGCTTTCGAGGCTGCCGTCGTAGTTGCTCGCGAAAATGACGCGCCGTTTGTCGTCCAGGAACAGCCAGCGGGCGAAGTGGATGGTCTTGACCCCGGCCAGGCTGCCCCGGTTGAAGAAGTGGCGCACGCCGTAGTCGACGGCGAACAGCACCCCGGTCAGCGTGGCCCGCCGGAACCGGCCGGACTTGACGAGGCCCACCGCCGTGAACGGGTTCTGCGTGGCGAAGTCCTCGCAGGCCGCCAGCCTGGCCACGTGGTCCCGTGAGGGGTGCTCCTGGCTGGGGACGTCACCCCGCTCGCGCCAGCGCAGCACCACGGCCCAGACCGGCAGTGCGATCAGGATGACGGGCAGCAGCGCGAGCGCGACGAGCGGTACGCCCGCGAGGTGCACCGCCTCCCGGATCCGCCACCGCAGCGCGGGCGGGGCGGGGCCCGACCGCGCCCAGGCCAGGTCGGGGCGACCGGCGACGTACCGCTGGATGGCGACCCGTACCTCCGCCGGATCCGCGGTGGCCTGCTCGGCGCCGCGCCGGTCCAGGAACTCCTGGATCGCCTCGCGCAGCCGGGCTTCCTGCTGGATCTGGTGCAGGCCCCGGCCGACCGTGTTGACGTAGAAGGCGTCGCTGGACACGCAGTGGGCCCGCAGCCACGCGACCCGCGCGGCATCCGGTGCGCCGGCGGGCGGATAGTTCCGGCAGTGCCCGAACACCGTTCCCAGGCCGCTGCCTGCCTTGGCGACGAGGTCGGCGAGGTGCGCGTCCAGCGGCGCGTCGGCCTCACTCATGTAGACGATGCTCGCCGGCATCCTCTGCCCGGTGTGGTCCGTATCCTCGGGAACGAGGACCAGTCGCGCGAAGTGGACGCCCACCATCTCGGCGAAGGGGAAGAACTCGCCCCCGGCGTGGCGGCGGTTGGCCTCGGCCAATACCTCTTGCACCTCGGCCACCCGGTCCGTGGGCACGGTGGCCCGGACGGTGACGGCGATCTGCTGCGACGCGCGTCGGGGCGAAGCTGAAGTGGGCGAACCAGGAGAGGACAGGGCGAAATTGAGGACCTTGCGCCGCCCCCAATAGACGATGCCGAGATGGACGCCGGGCGTGACCTCCCGGATCTCGTCGCGGATCCAATGCGCGAGGGCGGACGTCCGGGAGTAGTCGAGCACGGTGCACTCCCCGCCGTCGAGCCGGCTGGCGCCCCGGTACACCTTCGCCCGTATCGCGCGCACTCCGAACGGCGTGACCTTGTTGCGCAGTTCGCCCCGGTCGGCGTCGAACACCTTGCCCTTCCACGCGATGAGCCGCACCAGCCCGGCCACCACCGTCGACAGCGCCGCCCCACGCGCCACCAGCACGGTGCCGCGTTCATCCCCGACGGGTACCTCTCCTGGGGGACTCGTACGGAACAACTCATCGAGAGCGGGGCGGGAAAGGGTCATCAGCCGATCGACATCCGCCCCCTCGGCACGGCTCATCGCACACCTCCGTGGGCCACACCACCAGGGTGTTTCACCAGGCGTCACTGCCGGTCCAGGTATTCCTGCAGCCGTGCGAGCAACGCCGCGAACGCGGGGGTCATGGCGGCGTCCGACTGCTTGAGGACCGTCGATCGGCCGCCGTCCTCCACCGTTATCGTGTAGCTCATCGCGTCCCTGGCCCGGCCGGGCTGGTCCGCCACGGGCGGTGCGACCGCCGCCGCCACCAACCGGGCCAGCTCCGAAGCCGCGTTCTCCGGCAGGGTGTCCGTATCCAGCACCTTGGGCGGGAGGCGGAGGTTGACCGTCGCCGCCAGCCCGCCGTGTGCCGCCAGAGTCACCTTCATTGCGCGCACCCTCGTATCGGCGGCAATTCCCGGTGTCAGCCGGTCCCCTTCAACGCGGCCACTTCCTTGGCCAGTCTGGTCACCTGGGCGCTCAGTTCGCCGACCTGCCTGGTCAGGGCTGCGACGCCGTCCTGTCGGCTCAGACCACCGTTCCCGTCGACGGTCCGGCTCCGCCCCCGGGCCACTCCGGCCGGGACGCCCCTGATGGGGATTTCCACCCCTTGCCACGCGGCCAGCACGGCCGACTGCTCGGCGCTGCCGACGCCGAAGAGTTCCCCGGCCTTCTGGAACGTGGTGTCCGCGAAGTCCTGGAACTGGGTCTCCGAGCTGGACGCCTTCAGCGATTCGTACCAGATGGGCCCGGCACCCTCCCATGCGAATCCGCCGATGCCCACGGCCGCCAGGAAGAACGCCTTGTTCGGGATGCCCGAGTTGAAGTGCACCCCGCCGGAATCCCCTTCCTCGGTGTCGGGAAGGTGGATGAACTTGCTCATGCGGTCAGGCTGGGGGTCCTTTCCGAACAGTGCGTTGTCGTACGCGTGCCCCGGGGCCTTCATCGAACGCAGGGCGTCGGCATCGATGCCCGGAGTCCACACGTCGGCCCCGATCAGCCAGTCCGCCTCGTCGACCGACTGTTTCAGCGACCACTGCTTCACCAGCGATCCGAAAACATCCGACAACGACTCGTTCAGAGCCCCGGACTGGTTGTGGTACACGAGCCCGGCAGTGTGTTCGGTGACTCCGTGCGTCAACTCGTGCGCGATCACGTCGAGGGATCGGGTGAGGTCACCCAGCATCTTTCCGTCGCCGTCGCCGAAGACCATCTGACGGCCGTCCCAGAACGCGTTGTTGAACTTCGCACTGAAGTGAACGTACCCGTCCAGGCGCATTCCGTGGCCGTCGATCGAGTCGCGCTGGAACACCTCCTTGTAGAAATCGCGTGTCAGGCCGAGTCCGTCGAACGCCCGGTTCGCGGACTCGTCCGCGGACTCCGGTCCGTCCTCGGACCTGGCCATGACGGCGGATGCGAGGAAGCTCCCTTGGTCGCAGTCGAAGACGGTGCGCCGGCCGTTGCCGGTGGCGGTTGCGGCCGGGCCGGCGAAGGACGCCCGGACCGCTCGTTCGCCCCGCAGGCGAGCGGTGGTCAGCATCGTGTCCAAGGCGGCCTGGCGCACTTCGCCGTCCTGGCTCTCCAGAAGCTTCTTCAGAAGGTGCGGGGGGATGATGCAGTTGAGTCGGGAGGTCTTGCTCATGGGACACATCCTGGGAAGGAAGAGCAACGGGCAAGCAGGCACCGGGGCGGGGAGGGTTCGCGACGTTCGATGCGGCAGCACACGGCCTTGCCACGCCTCTTGGCGAGGGTCTCGTGGACGAACGGCAAGACGAAGTGCAAGAGCCCACTGGGCGTGGCAACAGCGGAAGAAGCATCGGCGCCGGCCGGCCCAGTTTCCAGAGGCGGGGCCATGCTCATATCACCAGTCTCCGGCGCCCCCTGGCGACTGGCAAACGCAACCCGAGCGCACAGGACGAAGCCGGGCTCAGTGGACGTTAAGTCCGTGTTGGGCATGTCCATGCTGATATGCGGGCCATGGAGAGGAAGCCGTACCCCAGCGGCTTATCGGACGAGCAGTGGGCGTTGATCGAGCCGATGATCACGGCGTGGAAGCAGGACCGGGTGGCACGGTCGGCGAGCGGTGGTCCCGGGGCCTGTGATCTGCGGGAAGTTGTGAACGCGATCTTCTACCAGACCGGACGGGCTGCCAGTGGCGCTATCTGCCCCACGACCTGCCGGCCTGGTCGGCGGTGTTCTACTACTTCACGCTGTGGCGCCAGGACGGTCTCGACCAGCGCATCCAGGAGCTCCTGCGCTGCCAGGTGAGGGAGAGAGCCCGCCGATTAGAGGACCCGTCCCTCGTGATCATCGACACCCAGTCTGTCCGCGCCGCGGCGGGTGTCCCCAAGACCACGACGGGACTGGACGCGCACAAGAAGGTGTCGGGCCGCAAGCGGGGCCTGGCCGTAGATGTGACGGGGCTGGTCATCGACGTCGTCGTGCTGGCCGCCTCCGCACACGACGACGCCGCCGGGACCGCCCTGCTTGACCAGGCCGCCGAGCGGTGCGGCAACCGCCTGGAGAAGGCCCTGGTGGACCAGGGCTTCAAGGACGAGGTCCTCATCGACGGCGCCCTGGCCGGCATCGACGTCGAGATCGTCCGCCGCAGCCCCGCTGACCAGGGCAAAGGCTTCATTCCGCAACCGAAGGGGTGGATCGTGGAGCAGGTCAACGGCACGCTGATGCTGCACCGCCGCCTCGCCCGTGAGTACGACCACCGGCCCGACACCTCCGCCTCCCGCGTCTACTGGGCCTCGATCTCGAACATGGCCCGCCGCCTCACCACACCGTCTCCGGCCTGGCGCGACACCCTCGGGCTGGCCGCGTGAACGTCACCGAGCTCCCGGCCGGCCTCCAGGCCCGGCACCAAGTCCTCTGCGGGTGGGCATCGAGTCCGGCAAGGGCGGTGAGGAGCTCCAAGACCGGGATCTTCGCAGGGACCACCGACATCCGCTGAGACCAGGCGTCGCAGCTGGGCCTGGGCTGTTCGAGGGGTTGCCCGCCGAGCACCGCGAGGGCTACAAGCGAAACCTGTACGAGCCCTGGAACAAGGGCCTGAACGCCGAGGACGGCTGCGACAACCGCAAGGAGGTCATCCTCACCGAAGCCGTCGTGGCCCCGCAGGTAGCGGCCGACTGCAAGCTGACCGTCGGCTCCTGGCGCAGCGCCTACGACGACGACGTGGTGACGGACACGGCCCGGCTTGATGTGCACCACTTCGTGCCGCTGGCCGAGGTCCACTACTCGAAGTAGGCGGAGTTGTATCGTCTGCATCCGCCTGGCTCGGTGACCACCTCTGACCTGGTCGAAGAGGTGCGGCTGTCGCTCATCCAGTGATGACGGGGCCTTCTACCTCGGGGGATCATGATCCAACGCCCACGATGTTGCATCTGATGCAACCGTGGGAGCAGGTCTGTTTTTTGCGCCCGCCCTCGGCTCCGACGATGGCACGGATGGCCTCGGGTTTCGCCCGGCAGCACAGCAGCTGAGGCGAGGACCTGCCTCACACGGCTCAGTTGTCCGGACCGCAGACGCCGCCGGGCTGCTGGCGGGAGTACCGGACGATGGCTTCCTGCGAGGTCGATGACGGGCTGCCGTCAGCGGGGCTGAGCGTGTAGAAGGCGATGATGTCACCGCCGGGACTGACCCGACCCGACCGAGTGCACCTCATCCGGTGAAGTACGACGATCACCGGGACGCGCCGACAGACCATCTGCTGTATCGCCTCCGCTGGTGCAGGTGACCGGCAATGGTCCGCGGTCAGGGGATGGCGAGAGTGGAGCCGTAGTCCGGACCGATCGCGGACTACGAGGTCCACCTGTCCATGACCCGGGCCGCTGCCGTCCCCCTGCCCGCCGAGCTCACCGCGCTCGTCCGCTTCCTCGACCACCTGCTGACCGCGCTGAAAGTCTGGCCGACCTGAGGTACGTCATCGCCCAGACCGGACAGGACGCCGTGTACGAACTCTCCGCCCAAGACCTACCGCTCAACAAGATCGCAACCGCCCTCGGTACCAGCGAAGCCGCCGCCCACAGCTACCTCAACGACTACCTCAACCCCTGACCCCGACCAGACTCGCGCACCGCCCCTCCCGAACAGACCACGCCATCCCGAGGCCGCCCGCAGACCATTGTGCGGGCGCCCGGACCGGCGTCGTAGCTACGCGGCGGGAGTGAACTCCACCTCCGTGCCGCCACAGCCCGCCGCGATATCCAGCAGCCTGTCCCGCTCCGCCTATCGACGGCCAGGTACCAGCGGAGCTTGGTCGCCGTCCACTCCGCCCCGTACCGACACAGCGCGTCCGGCGCCGGCGGCAGCCACTCGGCCGGATCCTGGTCAGCCTTCGACCGGTTCCAGCGGGCGGTCACCGCGACCAGGGAGGACAGTGACCCTGGTCGTTGGCGTACGCCTCACGGCGCTTCGCGGTCCACGAACTGGCGCCTGCTGGTGGGGAGCGTCATTCATACCGTGCTGTATTCCGTTTGAGGGTCTCGCGGATCGACCTGCGAGTGCGCCGCTGCCGCCTGTGCTTCCCATCGCAGCGTTGCGTACTTGGTGCTCCGCTCGCCGCCGGCCGGCTTGCCGGTGCCGGGCCGAAGGCCAGGGAGAATGAGGCCATGAGTGACGTGGGTGGGGACTTCCTTCGGGCGTGTGACGTGGACGACGGGTTGGTGCAGGAGTGGTTCGGGGGGCTGATGTGGAACCCAGGGCTGACGGGTTCAGTCTTGGCGCGGCTACTAACTGTCGAGGGCCTGCCCCGGCCTGCCTCCTGGATCACGATTTGCTCCCTCGACAAGGAGAAGACGGCCGTCTTGGCCGCCTCCCCGCAGGTTGAGCACCGGCTCTGGCTGATCGAGAACGGGAACGCGGACGTGGACGTTCTGGCGGCGTTCGCCCGGGATCCGGACCCTCGGGTCCGGACCTTTTACGCGACCTTCGCCGGGGACTTCGGCCGCCGCATTCCCGCCGGGGTGGTCGAAGCTCTGGCCGAAGACAGCGAGGTACGGGTCCGGCGAAGGGCGACACAGTGGGAAATGCCCACAGCCGTACGAGCGCGCCTCGCCGAGGATCGAGACGCCGGTGTGAGGGCCGCGGCTCTCACACCAGCGCTGTGGCCCTGCCTTCCGGCGTCCGTTCAGGAGAGGCTGCTGGCCGACCCGGAGCCCAAAGTCCGAGCAGCCCTCGCCAAGATGTTTCCCGATGAGCCGAAAGACCAGCTCGATACGCCGCCTACGGAGACACGAATACAGGACCCTGACCCGGCCGTACGTCGCGCCGCAGCCGAGGACCCGCGGGTGCCGACCGAGCTGGCACTGGAACTCTCCCAGGACCCCGATGACGCGGTCCGGCTCGCCCTGTCCATGCGCGAGGACCTCACCGAGGCCCAGCGCTCCGCCATCACGTACGTCGTACCGCACGGCTACCACACACCGCCGCGCTGGATCGTGGAAAGCGGCCATGAACCGGAGGTAGCCCGTAGGGCCGCCACTTCCGAGCATGTCCTGCTGCGGCGGAGCATCGCGATGCAGCAACACCTGCCCGACGACGTAGTGAAGCGTCTCGCCAGTGACGAGGACTTCTTCGTCAAACTCACCCTGTGCCAGTACGGTGACAAGGCACCGCACGACCTCGTGGTGGAGATGTACGCCCACTGGCACGGCTTGACGTGGAGCAATCTGCGATTCCATCCGAACTTTGCCAAACCCGGCCTCGCCCGATACGCCGACCACCCCAACCCACGGCTGCGTCACGCTGCCCTCGACGATCCGGACGGGGGCCCGGATCTCGTCATGCAACTGATCGACGACCCGGAAGTCGGCCCCTGGGCGTTGCGAGACCCGAGACTGCCGTCCGGAGAACTCCTTCGAAGGCTCGCCCTTCCCGGCTCCGCACGGCATGCTGCGGCAAACCCCGCCCTGTCGCCCGCAGAGATGCACCGGCTGCTCGACCTGGCCGGCGTGACCAGCCCTCCAGATCCGCGATGACGGGCAGGCTGCCTGCGGGATCGGACAGCCGAGCGTCAGCTGTGGGCTTGAGATGTGCGGGCTTCTAGGTACGCGGTCCAGTCGGTTGCGGCGCGGCGTCGCCAGTGTGCGGCGGTGACGGGATGAAGGCCGAGCATCGGTCCGAGCACTGCCGGAGGCAGGTCTTGGGCCGGGGCGACGAGGGCGGCGTTGCGAGCGGGCCGGTCGGGGATGTGGTGGCTGGCAAGGCGGCGGCCGAGCACGGTCGCTGAGAGCTGCTGCCCGGGGCGGCCTCCGGGGAACAGCCAGCCCTGGGAAGAGTTCGCCGCCCAGTTGGTGGGCGGCGGCATGTTCGCGAGGTCGGTCAGCAGGCGGGCCAGTGACGAGGGCGGCGGGATGGGGGTGCGGTCAAGGGTCAGCAGGGTGTCCTCGCCCAGGGTGGTCACTGAGTGCGTGGTCAGAGCCGCGATCCGGGTCAGGTGCTGGCCGAAGAGCAGGAGGATCCCCCGGCTCCACGGACACCGAGGGGTAGTTCGGTGTCGGTCAGGCGCTGGTGGAGGAGGAGCTCCCAGTGGAAGTCCTCGTCCATGCCAACCGGATCTTTCTTGGGCCAGTGCGGGACGTCCAGGACCTTGGCGTGGCCGCGGCGGGTCGCCCAGACGACGAAGTCCCGGACAGGGAAGCGGGTGCCGGGGTTGACCGCGAGCCAGGCGTCCACCTCGTGCTGGGTCACGTCTCGCAGGAGCAGCCCGCGCGCCGCCATCGAGTTCAGGAACTCGGCGGCCCGGTTGATACGGACATAGGCCCAGCGGACCCGCTAGCCGAATCCTCCGCCACGCAGATGCTGGTCGGTGGGGGTGTGCGCGGGGGTGCCAGGATGCGTTTGGTCTCACAGCGGCGCCAGACGCTCCGAGTCATGCCGCATTCCGTAGTCGGTCAGGGCCAGTCCCCGGCCGGAAACGGCCTCGCGGTCGCCATTTCCACGTGCTGCGCCACCGCGCTCGTCGACACTGGCACCCCGCTCGCCGATGCCCTGCTCCTGGTCTTCGGGGCCGGCGCGGCCGGCGCGCTGTCCGGGCGCCTCGCCGTCGGCACGCCCGTACGCGAGGTGATCCGCAATCTCCTCAACTCCCCCAGCTGAGAGCAGAGCCGAGTGGGCCGGCCAGAACAGCCGGTGCCGTACCCGGAGCGTGCCCCTTGGGCGTCTCGCCGAAGGGCTCCGCAACGCGCGGCTCAGAGCGGACCTGACTTACAGGCAGCTGGCCGACCGGGCTCCCGGCTTCAGCCGGCCTACGCTGCAGAACGCGGCGTCAGGCAGGACCCTACCCACCAGGGAAGCGGTCACCACGCACGCGAAGGCGTGCGATACCGAGCCCGGTCCGCTCCTGAAATTGCGCGAGGAAGCGGTGCAGGTATGGCGCCCTGCACACAGTGCGGCACCCGCCACAAAGAGGATCCGCGACGAGGCTGGCCTGGCCGCGGCCCTCTACAACCTGCGCCTGAACGCCGGAAACCCAAGCTGCCGGGAGGTCGAGAAGCGCACCCGCACCAGCCCCGGCAGCATCAGAGTGCCGCGCACTACGGTGCACCGGGTCCTGTACCGGCAGCGCTTCCCCAGCTCCCGCACCCAGCTCAAAGCCATCCTCGTGGCTCTGGGTGTCCCTGCGAGTGATCATGCGGAACGGCTGCCAGCCTGGACGCGTGCCAACCGTCGTCGGCAGGCCAACGGTCAGGACCAGGAAGGACAAGCTCCACCGCCGGATCACCCGCCCCCGGATGCACCCGCCCGTCGACAGCGGCCAGAGGCCGCCGGACATCCTCGCCAGCCCTCCCCTCCCCTGCCCTGAGGACGCGCACCCATGACAGCGTGTCGCCGACCATGAGCTGGCTGCCGCTGCGCGACAAAGTTGGCATCTGCTCGGCACCACCAGCGATGGGGATAGTTGGCAGTAAGGGCTGAAGCAGCCGAACCGGACGAGCAGGCGTTGGGTACCTCAACGGTCAGGCTGAGGGAGCGGCCACCTTCTGCGGGTCCTCGGAGGCCGCCTCGCGGGCGGGCCAGTGACCCCCGGTCCGCTCACACCGCGCGACTTACCAAACACCCCCGCCGGAACAAAACTCTTTGAGAACTCCGTGTCCAGGACGTCACGGGTGCCCCCGTCGGTGACGGCGTCCGAGGCACGCCGGCGCTGGGTAGGTCGTGAGCGAATGGACCACGGACAGGGGCACCGTCGCCCGGCACGTCCTGGGACCTCGTCGAGCCGGCCCGCGCTCTCGGGCCCGGTGCCGGTGGGGGCGGGCCTCGGCGGGAGTCCCTCAGCTGAGCCGCGCCAGGAGGAAGAGGAGGAGCACCACGCACACCACGGCGACCGCCACGCCTCCGGCACCCGTCTTCCCAGTGGAGGGATGCTTGACGTCCTGGATGCAGATGAGTCCGTGCTTGCCGCTTCCGGCGATTCCAGTCAGGTCGATGCCCTGCTGGGCGGCGAACTCCCTTGCTGCGCGGGTCGCGTAGGCGCCGTGCATCACCTTGACGGCGGCGATGACATCCTGCACCCGGACACGGCCGTCGGCGCCCGTGCCCTTGACGGAGTTCACGTCCACACCGTGCTCGGCCGCGAGCCGGAGGACAGAAGGGTCCTGGGCTCCTTGTCGCCGCTCGTCGGTCGCCCGCAGGGTGGGCGGTGTTCCCGACCGCCTGCCCTCCGTGGAGCGCGCGCCGGTCCTTCTGGCGCGGCCGAGCATTGCGAGCGCCTGGGGGACGGTGGGGCGATCGGCCGGGTCCCTCGCCAGCAGGCCGATGAGCAATGACGTCAACGGACCGGCGCGCTGCGGGGCACGGGGCGTCTCCGTCAGAGCGGCGGTGAGGTTGTCCGAGGGGAACGGGGGCACGCCTTCCACTGCCTCGTACAGCGTCACGCCCAGCGAGAAAAGGTCTGACCTGCCGTCGTTCGGCGCGCCCTGCCAGCGCTCGGGTGCCATGTAGGCGGGCGACCCGATCACCATGGTGGTGCGGGTGAGCCGGGGATCGGTGTGGGCTACGGCAATGCCGAAGTCCGTCAGCAGGACGTCACCGTTCTCGCCGAGCATCACGTTGGCCGGCTTGACGTCCCGGTGCATGATGCCCGCGCCGTGGGCCGCACCCAGCGCGCTCAGAAGTGCCTCGGCGACGTCGAGCGTACGCCACAGCGTCAGCGGGCCGTTCGCCCTCAGCTCGTCCGCGAGCGACCCGCCTTCCACCAGCTGCATGACGATCCATGGAGCGTCATCGACCTCGACCACGTCGTGGACGGTGATGATGTGCGGGTGGTCCCGTAAGCGGGCCGCATTGCGGGACTCCCGGGCCGCCCGGGCCAGCAGTTCCGCGCGTGCCTCATCGGGGACCGAGCTCAGGCGCACCATCTTCATCGCCACGTCCACATCCAGCACCGGGTCGTGGGCCTCCCAGACCTCACCGAAACCGCCGGCGCCCAGTGGTCGGGTCAACCGGTATCGCCCCCCGATCACCGTCCCCGGACGTGCCCCCCATGCCATCGCTCCCCCGTTCGGACACGCGCCTCATGCCCCTTCAAGTTGCTGCCCGGAGTTCGGGCAGCAACAGGATAGGAATGCGGACGTCGTTACGGTAGGTCCCCTCCAGTACATGCCCAGAAGCCGAAGAGCCGCCTGCCCGTATTGCGGGGTGCAGTGCCCTGCCGGTCGCGCCGACCGTGCGGCCCGCGACCTCGCCGCGCGGGCCCTGCCGGGCGGGCTGCCGCCGTGACGGCCTCGCAATCGGCGGTGGCCGATCTGGTCCGACGACTGCGGGCTGACCGCGCGGATACCCCGGCGTCACAGGTGATTACGGATGGCCCGGGAGGAGTAGGCCCGGTCGGCCAGAACAGCGTGGGGCCTCGTCAGGGGCCTGCCCGGACCGGTGCGAGGAAAGCGGATACGGTCCGTCACCATCCCGGAGGCAGGCGCGTCACCGGCCTGGCCTGCGGTGACGGTGAATGTCAGGGGCCGGCCCGGCCGCTGGCCGCCAGGTGGACCTTGGTGCCCAGGCCTCCGCGGGAGCGTCCGAGCGTGATCGAGCGGCTCCTGGCGTCCTGCCGCCCCTCAGGACCTGCTGGAGCCTTCTCGAATGACTTGCCACCGTCCCTACCCCAAGCGCAGCAGGGTGTGGTGCCCGCGAAGTGCCGGACTTCCTCCGACGCTGTCGGGGCTGCCAGGCGTCGGCCCGCGCGCACAACCGCCGCGACAGGCCAGGCTCGGGGGCAAGGACATGTCTGGCAGCTGTGCGGGTACGGCGTTGCTCTGGTTGGCCGCAGCTACCCCACACCGCCGACCAGGTCCGCGCGACCCAACGGTGGCCGCACGTGCGGCCACGGGACGGGGTGCGAAGCCGGTATCGGCGGTGCGCCACCTTCCCATGACCACCCGTCAACCTCCCCGGAAGGCGCCCCGTCAGCAAACGCGTGCACCATGGTCGCCGGCGCGCGATCGGTGATTCATCCCTTGGTATCCGTTCACCATTGCACGATACGGACGGCGAAGAAGGCGGCGACCATGGCCGCTCCGGTGGCGATGAGCGCCAGAATGACCCAGGGATGCTCCCAGAGCCCTCCGTCCGGGCGCTCCGCGTGGGGGGAAGCTGTCGAGCCCTCCACCTCGGGTGTCTCCTCCGGTGAAACCTTCGGCGTAGACATGATTCCTCCTGTGATGTCCGCTGCGTTGGGCAGGTTCGGTTCTCACCGGCCCTGGTGAGGCCGCGGTCCTGGGGGTGCGAGTTTCGCGAGGTGCCCGACGAGATGATCGATCAGCGCCCGCACCTCAGGGCCTGGATCATTGCCTGGCCGGAGGGGCGGCGGGTTTCCCACCACAGCGCGTGAGGCGAAGCCCGTGTCCATGTGGCGAAGACGGGCATCGACCACTGCGATGTGGCGGCTGCGCACCTCTCGTGCCAGGACTCCGAGCCAGCAGGCCAAGGCGGTTTTCGACGCCGCGTAGTCCGCGGTGCCTATGAGTGGAGCGTTGACGATCGCCCCGCTCACGGCGGCCAGGAATCCGCCGTCGCGTACGGCGGGTATGGCGCCTCTCAGCACGGCCATCGGGCACAGGGCGTTCACGGTCATGAGGTGCTCGGCGGCGGCGTCCGGGACCTCCGCTGCCGGTCCGAAGCCCGCGATCCCGATCGTCACGAGGACACCGTCGAGTCTGCCCAGCTTCACCAGTGCCCAGGGGCCCGTTCTGGCGCAGGCATCCAGGTCGTAGGCGTCCAGCCGACGGCTGGGGCAGCCTGAACTCGCGGCCAGCTCGGCCAGCCTCTGCTCGTTGCGCCCTG
The DNA here is from genome assembly GCF_008704935.1 of Streptomyces vinaceus. Classification (NCBI taxonomy): domain Bacteria; kingdom Bacillati; phylum Actinomycetota; class Actinomycetes; order Kitasatosporales; family Streptomycetaceae; genus Streptomyces; species Streptomyces vinaceus. The sequence goes on along the minus strand of NZ_CP023692.1, from coordinate 7,553,687 downwards.
CCAGGGCGAGGTGGGCGCCGCGGCCGATCATGTCCGTCGCCGCGAGTCGGCCGACCTCCCCGGTCGCACCGACCAGAAGTACTCGTGGGCTGGAGTCACACGTGGTCATCTCGACGCTCCGGGAGCCGGTCGGAAGCGGCTGTCGCGATACCGGCCTGCGGGAGGGAGATCGGCGCCTCGCGCGCCGCCTGTTTGGGGTGTCGGCGCCGCCAGTAGGGGTTGTCGTGTGGGAGCCCGCCGCTGACCCGGCCGTACATCCCGAAGGTCATGACAAGCAGACCCATCAGAAAGCTGAAGACGACGTTGGACATGCCGAAGTCCAATATGTTGCCCTCATGCCCGATGAGGAAAAGGTGGACGAATCCGCTCAGGACGAAGAGCACGCCGACGCTGATGTTGACCGTTGACGCAAGGTTCCCTCCCACCGCCGCGGCCACGACCAGAAGCAACCCGAAGGCCACCGAGACGCCGCTCAGCAGGTTGTTGGTGGACAGGCCTGCGATGCGCTGCCCATCCGTTCCGAAGGAGGACAGCCCGTCGGCGAAGCCGAGACAGCCGAACAGGAGGAGCAGCAGCCCGCAGACTGCGGCACCGACTCTGTACACCTGACTGAGCCGGTGGTCCACGGGCATTTCGTCTCTAAGGCGCATGGGCTCTCCCACGATCGCAGGGTGTCCCGAGGACACCAGGATGGCCAGAGAGCATCCGTGCCGAAACTCGCAACGTTTCTGCATTGAATTCTGCTGGGATGGTCCGCCGCCGGAAGGAACCCGGGGCTGCAGGCGAAGTCGGCCACGGCTCTTGTCAGCGCCACCGGCCTGCCCGCTCGGGCGTCGAGGAGGCATGGTCAAATCCTGTGGCCTGACCTGACAGCCCCGTGGCCGGTCGATCAAGCAAGCGGCTTGCGATAACGGACGTACTCGTTCTGCTGCCGGAACCCCACACTCTCGTACAGGTCGTAGGACCGGTGCGGATTTGCCGTGCCCGTGAACAGCCGGGCGGTCGTTGCACCCTGCTCGCGAAGGCTCCGCAGCCCGTCCAGCAGCAGAGCCCGGCCGATTCCGAGGCGTCGCTGGTCCGTGCGGACACTCAGCTCTTCCACCTCGCCCACGGTGTGGTCGTGACGGTGGATGGAGCAGAGGGCGACGCCGACCATGTCCTGCCCGTTCCAGGCAGCCCTCCAGCATGCCGGGTCGGCGGTGTCGACGAAGTCCTGGAAAGGCCATCTCTGAGTGAAACCGGTGTCCGCGTACGAATCGACGACCGTCCTCCAGGCTGCACGGTAGTGGCTTGGTCCGATCGGCCCTGTCCGTATCCGGGCTGGCAGTGCGCTGCCTGGCTCAGGCACCTGCTGCAGATCGCCCAGCTCCAGCTCGACCAGGCTGAAGACACGTCGGTAGCCGGCTGCGCGCAGAAGTGCCGTGGCGTCCTGCTCGGAGGCCGTGGCGTTCGCGCCGATCACTGCCGTCCGCGCCGTTCCGTGCTGTATGACGAGCTGGCGGATCCGCGCTTCGGCCCAGCTCAGCATGGCCGAGCCGATGCCCTGGCCGCGATGCTCGGGCAAGAGGTGGCCGCGGTGCAGGTACAGCCACGTATCGTCCCGCTCTTGCCACCACCGGATCGTCGAGTAGCCGACGACGCTCCCGTCGAGCACCACCAGGATCTGGTTCCTGGACGGCTCCTCCAACCTGGCAGAAGCTTCGGCGATCTCGGCGGCTGTCGGGAGCCCTTCCACGACCGAATGGACATCGACCCGGTCCCGTTCAACACACCCCAGCCGCACCGCGGCCATGGCGCCGTGGTCTTCGTCGCCACGATACGGGCGGAATCCGAAGCCGACCGGAAGGTCCTGTCCTGCCGTGCCATCCAACATGACCGGATGTTCTCGAACTTCGAGGCAGGTCCGCCACCTTATTCACGATGCGGTCGTCTGCGGCCGTTCAGCGAGCTGGCCGCGTTCGAAGCGGGCCCCGGCGCGGACGAGGGCAACGAGGTGGGGTGCATTCACGGCGCGCCGGCGGGCCTGGGCAGACTCGACGAGCTTGAAGACCATCGTCAGGGCGGCGGCCCGGGATCCGGCGGCCTTGGTGACCTTGGTCCGCAGACGGACGGTCGCGAAGGTCGAGTCGATGGGGTTGGTTGTCCGCAGGTGGATCCAGTGCTCGGCGGGGAAGTCGAAGAACGCCAGCAGCTCATCCTCGTCATCGACGATCTTATTGCCGGCCTTGGGGAACTCCGCGCCGTACGCCTCCTCCAGCCGTATGCGCAGGTGGATACCATCGGCCCAGACGTAGACGTAGTCCGTGGCGGACAGGTCACGCTTGCTGAACGCCTTGTGGTCGCCCTGCCACTGGGCGGTCAGCCGGGTGACGGTGGCCGGCGATGCGGACCACCAGGCGACGCCCACTCTCATCTCGCTGGTCAGCCAACTCGGCGATGTAGGGGTTGAGTTCAGCCTCGCCAGCGGCGACCAGCATCCGCCTAGCGCCTGCGGACGATGTCGTCAATCAGGGAGCCGGTCTCGTCGTTCCATCGGCATTCACTACGCTCAGCACGGGCGACCCTCCCCGACCGACGGTGCAACGTCGGCCTAGCGGGCAACGCCGGACCAGCTCGGTCGGCGGCACGACGTACTCACGGCCGTCGCCCAGGCCTGTCCCGAAGTCGATCTCTCGGACCCCGCCTCGGGCGACCATGCCGGTCCGACATGGTCCGTCGAACTCGACATCGCCTCAGAAGACCCGGTGGAGAGGCACTGAGGTGCAAGACACTCGACTGCGCGAAAAGGCCCCTGGTCGCGGCACATGGGGCGGTGTGGTGGAAGGCGTGTGGCAACAAACACAGGGTCCCAGAACAGCGGGCTGCAGACAGGCGTCAGCCGCACCGGTGCTGCACTGTCGAAGCCGGCCACGAGTAGCGCCTCTTCAGGCAGCGCGCACACGGTGAGGCATTGCCGCCTACCAGGATCTGAGCGGCGACCGAGGCGGGATTCCGCCTCGGTCCTGTAACGACCCGCACGCAGTTCGCAGGTCAGTGGTGGGGCGAGCGCATCACCTGCCGCATGCGGTCACCGCCGGTCCGGGCCCGGGGGTGTGCGGCGCGGCTCCGGACGCCCGTGAGCGCGGCGGCGAGGCGGACCACCAGATTGCTCACGAGGCCTGCTCCTTCTGTGCCGCGGACTTCGCCAGGGCACGGAAGCGGTCCCACTGCACCTTCGGCCGGGGCAGCCCCCTCCGCTCCAGATAGCGGTCGGTGGAGCGCTTCGTGTGCCGCAGGACGCGGAGCGCGTCGGTCGGCCGTCCCGACCCCATCGGTTCGACCACGGCCGACGGGACCAGCAACCAGCCGTCGTCGGTCCGCCTCAGGTCCCCGCGGACGGATGCGTTGTACATGTGGTTCAGCCGCTCGTCGTGTCGGTGCACCAGCAGCGAGGCCGACCCGCGTTCCACCGCGCAGTCCGGCGGCACGTCCACCAGGTAGCCGGCCGGGGTGGGCCGCGGCCGGGTCCGGGCGAGCAGCGGCGCCCCGGTGGCGTCCCGTGCGGCGAGTACGGCGGTGGGGAAGCGGCTCAGCTGCGCGGCGCCGGAGAGCGCCTCGGTCCCGGTGACGGCTGCCGCCGCACCCGGTTCCGACAGCGCGGCCAGGGGCGGCCGTACCGTCAATTGCTCGGGCTCGACGGTGATGAGGAGCCGTAGGTAGTACCACTGCATCAGTGGCCGCATGGGCGCCGAGAGGTACGAACGGCTGTGCGGCTGCCGGTCGAAGAGCATCCGCCAGTACTCCTCCGCCCCTTCCGGGCCGGTCATGATCTCGTCCGGGCACTGGGCCCGGCCTCCCACGAAGACCTGCGGGGCGGGATCGAGGCCGCTGCCGGTCGGGTCCGAGAAGAGCAGGGCGACCCTGCCGTCCCGGCGCACGTTCAGCGCCTTCTGCGCGAAGGCCAGGGAGGTGGTCAGCAGGAGGGTCCCGTCCGGGCGCCGGGCCACCGCCGTGGGCCAGGCCAGTGGGGTCCCGTTCCTGCCGAGGGTGACGAACTCGCAGGTCCGGTAGGCGTCCAGGGCCGTGGGGGCGGAGTCGAGTACGGTCATCGTCCCGGGCCACCGTCGAGCTCGGAGAGCGGGGCCCTCAGGGCCCGGCAGGAAGCGGCGTACTGCCTGCGTCCGACCGCCTTCCACAGCAGGCGCCCGATGAACGGGGCCCTGCCGAGGAAGTAGGCCTCTTCCTGCGGGGTGGCGTCCTCAAGCAGGGCACCGAGCGCAATCATGAGCTTCTCCTTGGGTATGCCCTCCATACCGCGGCGCCCGACCGCGTCCCACTCAGCGACGGTCAGGTGTTGGGCCACCAGGGGCAGGACCAGCCGCTCCTCGTCGTCGAGGTGCTCGAACAACGCCGTACGGTGCTCGTCCAACGCCAGCGCGAGCTGCTGCCCCGCCGTACGGTCGGCGGTCCGCTGCCACTGGAGCGCGCGGTCGGCCACCATAGCTGAGCAGGTGTCGATCCCGGTGTGCTGCTCCTCCATCCGCGCGACCAGTTCCTCATCCGCCGCGCGTTCGCGCAGCAGCGGCCAGATCGTCTCGTCCTCGACGGTGTGGTGGTGGCGCAGCCCCTCCATATATTCGGCCAGGTGCGCCCCGACCTGGGCGGCCCGGCCGGTCGCACCGTCCGGGACGGCCCGGACCAGCCGCGGCAGCAGCGCCGACTCGCGGCGGAAGACACGGTGGACCACGACCATCTCGTGGGTGTGGGGTCGTTGGGAGGTGGTGCTGGGGGACACGCTCGCTCGCTCCATGGATCGCATGCGGGGCAATGGACGTACCGAAACTGCCCGTCGCCACTTGGTGTTGGCTTGGCGAACCCATGGGCCGTCTCCTACGGACCTTGCCGGAACCGCCTCCGACCTGGGCGTTCAGCCTTCGTTGACGACTCGTTCTCGCCACCTCCGGTAGATTCCCGGACGTGTTGCGCATACGAGTGCTGGGCTCATTGGAGGCCGAGACGAGAGGCACGCCGGTCCCCTGGGAGCACCGCGGCAGAGGGCCGTGCTCGCCTGCTTGCTCGCGGCCCGCGGGGCGGTGGTGTCCGTCGACCGCCTCGTCGAGGACCTGTGGCGCGGCACCCCACCGGCCAAGGCCACCGTGTCACTGCACGCCTACGTGTCCAACCTCCGCCGCGTGCTCGAACCCGATCGGCCGCCCCGCACGCCCGCGGCGGTCCTGGTCACCTCCCCTCCGGGGTACGCCCTTCTCCTCCCCCAGGAGGCGGTGGACGCCTGGCGGTTCGAGGACCGGCTGGACCGGGCGCAGCGCGCCCCGGCCGCGCAGGCGCGCCAGCTGCTGGCCGAAGCGCTGGCCTGGTGGCGGGGCCCTGCCTTCCAGGAGTTCTCCGACGAGACGTGGGCCCGTCCCGAAGCGGCCCGGCTGGCCGCGCTGCGGGCGGACGCCCGCGAGCTGGCCCTCGCCGCGGACCTGCGCACCGGACACACCGTCAGGGCGGCGTCGGCCGCCGAGGCCCTGGTGGGCGAGCACCCCCTGCGGGAGGAGGGCTGGCGTCTGCTCACGCTCGCCCACTGGGCGTGCGGGCGGCGCGCCGATGCCCTGGCCGCGCTACGCCGGGCCCGGGCGGTGCTGCGCGAGGAGCTGGGCTGTGATCCCTCCCGCGCCCTGGTCGAGCTCGAGCAGGCCCTCCTCGACCAGCAGCTGGAAGTGCTGCACGCGCACGTGCCAGAGCAACGGCCGGGCACCGCCGGACCGGATCCGCGTACGGAGATCGCCAGGCCCGGCCACGGCAGCACCCCGAACGCGGGCTCCGGCGCCCTGCCCGCCGGCCGACCGCCCCTCTTCCTCGGCCGGACGAAGGAACTCGCCGCCGCCGACACCGCGGCACGAGAAGCCCGTACCACCGGCGGACTGCTGCTGGTGACCGGCGAAGCGGGGGCCGGCAAGTCCGCCTTCCTCGACCGGTTCGCGCACCGGCTGCGCCGCGAGGGCTGGACCGTGGTGATCGGCCGCTGCCCCGGGCACGAGGGAGCTCCGCCTGCCTGGGCGTGGGTGGAGGCGCTCGGTGCGCTCGCCCGGGAGGTGCCCCCCGCGCAGACGGCAGACCTGGCTGTCCTCCTGCACGAGCCGGAAGGGGCGGCCGCCGCCACGCGCGACGAGGCGGCAGCCGACCGCTTCCGTACGCACCGCGCCTTCGCGGCGTGGCTCACCGCCGCCTCCGCCGGGCGCCCCCTCGCGGTGCTCCTGGACGACCTGCACCGCGCCGACGGGGAAACACTGGCCCTGCTCGAAGCAGCGGCCGCCGTCACCGGCGTCCCCTTGCTCACCATTGCCTGCTACCGGCCCGCCGAGGTGACAGACCGGCTGGGCAAGACTCTCGCGCAGCTCGCCCCGCGCCTCCCGCACCGGATCGCGCTCGGCGGACTCTCAGCGCGCGACGTCGCGACCCTCGTCGACGCCGTCTGCCGCAAGCCGGTCGACCGGGCCACCGTGGCCACGATCACGGCCCGGACGGGCGGCAATCCGTTCTACGTCTGGGAGAGCGCGCGCCTGCTCGACAGCGAAGGGGCACTGGTGGCCCTCTCCGAGGTCCCCCAAGGCGTCCGGGACGTCCTGCGCAGGCGCCTGGCCCTGCTGCCCGACGCCGCGCTGGCGGTCGTGCGGCTCGCCGCCGCCGTAGGGGTGGAGGCGGACGTCGCGCTGCTGGTCGAGGCGTCCGACACGGACGAGGAGACCGTACTCGAAGGACTCGACGCCGCTCTCGCCGCGGACCTGCTGACCGAGGCGGGACCCGGCCGGGTCGGCTTCGTGCACGCGTTGGTCCGCGACACCGTCTACACCGACCTCTCCGGCGTACGGCGATCCCGCCTGCACGACCGCATCGCCCGGACGCTGCACCGGCAGCGGCCCGACGACCTGGCCGCGCTCGCCCACCACTTCGCCCGATCCGGGAGCGCCGTGAACGCCCCCCTGGCCGTCGAATACGCCCTGGGCGCTGCCGGGCTGGCGGAGCGCCGGTACGCGCACGACGTCGCGGTCGGGCTGATCGCCCAGGCGCTGGACGTGCACAGCGCGGCCACCGCCGACCCGTACGCGGACCCCGACACCACCCTCGCCCTCCTGATGCGCCTGCTCGGGGCGCAGCTCCGCGCCGGCGCCACGGCCGCGGCCCGGCGCACCCGGCAGCAGGCCGTGGACCTCGCGGTACGGGCCCATCGCGACGACCTGGTGGCGGCGGTCTACGGGGCCTGGACCGAGCCCTCACCCTGGCGCAGCCGGCTGGAGGGGTTCATCGACCGGACGGCGCTGGCCCGTCTCGAACGGCTGGCCCGCGACCACTCCCTGGACGGGGCGACACGGGCCCGCGTGCTCCAGGTCCTCGCCGACGCCGTGGCCGGCGAGGACTCCGAGCGTGCTCGCGCCGCGGCCGGCGCACAGCTGGCCCTGGCCCGCTCCGCCGGCGGACCGCGGCTGCTCGCCTCGGCCGTGATGACCTCGGCGAAGCTGCTGCCGTACGAACTGCAGGGCGCCACCCGGCCCGCGCTCGTCGCCGAACTGCGCGCGCTGGCCGCGGAGCACGACCTGCCCGCTCACCGCTGGGTGTGCGAACATCTCGACGCCGTGGCGGCAGCCGTCCGCAACGAGCCCGCGGCCGTCCACCGACACACGACTGAGGGCCTGGACCTCGCGCACCGCTACGGGATGCTGTGGGCGCTCGGCATCAACGTCACGACCCTGGCCATGCTCGCCGCCATCGCGGGTCGGTTCACGGAGGCCGAGGAGCGGTACGCCCAGGCGGACGAGCTGTTCCAGCGGGTCGGGGCACACCACGCGACCGGCCCACGCACGCTCGGCCTGTGGACCATCCGCTTCACCCAGGGACGGACCGCCGAGATCGCGCAGAGCGTCCGCGAGGTGCACGAGGCCGTAGGCGCCCCCGTCGCCGTCGCGCACGCTCTCGTGCTGGCCCGCCAGGGCCGACTGGACGAGGCACGCGACGTGCGTTTCCCCCCGCAACCGATGACGGACCACCTCTACGGCGTGGAGCTCGACTACCGCAGCGAACTCGCCGTCCTGCACGCCGACACCGACTCCGCGGCCCTGTTGGTCGAGCATCTGCGCCCGGTCCGGGACCAGTTCGCCGGCGCGGCGAACGCTGCCTACGCCACCCGCCCGCTCGCCCACCCCTTGGCCGACCTCCACCTCCTCCTCGGCGAAGAGCGGGCCGCGGCCGACGCCTACGCGCTGGCCGAACGTGTCGCCCTGGCCTGGAACGCGCCCCACCACGCCGCCGCCGCACGCCGCGCCGCGGCGGACATGGCGGCAGTCCGCGATCGGCGCCGGACCTTCGCCCTGTGAAGCTGCTCTCCGGGGCTCACGCCCTCGACCCTCACGCCCTCGGCCCTCACTCCGTCGCCCGACGCAGCCGTCCACTGAGTGCACTGAGCCCGGAGGCAAGCGTTCAGGTACCCGCTCCACAGCGTGCTCCTTGGCCGGCAAAGGCGTGCGAGCAGCCCGGCAGCGCCCTGACGCAGTCGCACCATCGACGCGGACCGCCCGCACCCCGATCGGGGAGCCGGCGGGATCGGGACGGGTTTTGCTTCCTCTACCTCGTGAGGGTGGGCACGGGGCGCAGCGCCCTGCCCGAGGGGCCCAAAGCCCCCCGGCGCGCGGTGTCGATCCGCTGCCCTGCCGTACCGGTGGGATCCCGGCGCAAGGCGACGACCTGGCGGGGCCGGGGTCGGCAGCCGAGGCCGTAGGGCTCCCACCAGGCCCTGCCCGGGCAGCGGCTAGCCGGTGATCACGCCGGGCGGGGGCGGAGGAAGCGGCGGCGTGTTCGGGAAGGGCGGGGTTCCGCCACCCCGCGAGGCCGTCCCTTGCCCGCCCGAGCTGCTTCCGTAGAACGCGTCCGCGATCGCGGTCAGCGCGGGGGCAACACCCGGAGGCATTTCGTTGACGGTGCCCGTCGCGGGGAACCCGAATGAGATCATCAACTGCTTCAGGGCCACCACCATGGATGGAGGAAGACTGTTCAGCGCGGCGGCGATCTGTTCGCCCGCGGAAATGCTCGCCGAGGACCCATTCCCCGGCCGTACGTCGTCTGCCATCGTGCTTGCCCTCCAAGGGGGTAGGCAACTCGCTGCGTCTCTTCTGCTCACTGGAGAGATGACCATGCGCGAACACAGCCGGATGGGCCTGAAGGAGCTACCCGCCGATCCGAACGGAGCCCAGATCACTGAGCCTGGTCGTCCCCGTCGGCGCGGGCATCCTCATCCCAGCTTCTGTGCCCAGAACGCCGAACTCATCGACATTGGCCAAGCGGGGGGATCACCCCGTGACTCCCGAAGCCGAGCGCTCTCACCCAATCGAGGCGTTTGCCCAACGAACCCGGCCGTTTCGCCATTCGTCTCAGCCACCGGTACTTGTCCAGGCATCCCAGAGCGGCCGTCACCGTGCCCCCGGCACCAGCTGGCCGGCATCCGGCTCATGGATGAGCAGGGATCCGGGCGCGGGAGCATCGACCCGCGCGACCCGCGCAAGGGCGGGTTTCCCCGGGCAGCCCGGTGTACAGGCACAGCAGCTCGGCACGGCGTTCGACGACGGTGGCCTCGGGCTGGTCCTCGGGGATGAGGGTGGACGAGTCGGCGATCTCGACCAGTTGGCCCTGCGGGTACAGCGCGGCCAGCGGATCATCCCGGCACCAGCCGACTGCGTCGGGGCGCTCCTCGACCGGGTGTCGGCACCCGACGACCCCATCTTCCCCACACCGGTCTGGCGGTCCGCTACTGCGTGACCGCGTACGCGCCGGGGCGCTCCGTACGCTTCGACACCACCGGTGGGGCGATGGGGCAGGGGTACCACCGTTTCGACGTCGAACCCCTCGGGCCGGACCGCTGCCGGGTCGTCCATGTCCTCGAACTCACCATGCCGCTCAGGCCGTTCGTGCAAATGATCGAGGAGGTCTTCGACAACATCGAGCGGAGCGCCCTCAGCCGTCCGCCCCACGCGCCGACCCGTCGACAGCCGCGCGCACTGCTGGCCAACCGGCTGTTCTGGGCCCGTCCGCACGCCGTTCCCGTGCCCTCGCACGCCCGGCTGCTGCACGAGGCCGTGCCCCGGCCGGACTTCACCGACGCATGGCGTCTGCCCCTGCCACCGGGGATGTCCCGCGACCCACGGGATTGGAGGAACGTGCCGCCGTTCCCCGTCCGCGGCACCGCCGACCGTGAGCTCATGGTCGGCAAGGACGCCTCCCACCTGGACTTCCGGTCCTCGATCGTGATCGAGGACGACGCCGTGGCCCTGGCAGCGGCCGTACGACTCCACAACACCCGCGGACGCCTGTACGTCGCGGTGGCGGGCCTCGCCCACCCGTACATGACCCGCCTGATGCTGCGCCGGGCCCAGCGCCGGCTTGCCCTCTCCACGAGAGCGGCGGGCGAGCGGAACGCCGGGGCGCCTTGACCGTAACTCTCACGGCCCTCGCCTCCCCGACCTGCGGGTCGGGCAGGGCGCGGGCGACAGCGGCTTGGGCGACCATGCCGGCCAGGCGGTGGCCATCGATCACCGGGAGGCGGCGGACCTTGTGCCCGGTCACGGTGCACAGTATCTCCGCGGCATCGTCGTCCGCGCCCATGGTCACCGCTTCGCCCCGAGCAGGCGGCCTTTGGTTCCGTCGTGGCGCGGTTCCAGAGTGTGGACACCGGGCTGCCTGTCGTTGAAATCACCCACCACACCGACCGGGCCGGGCGGGGTTTCGGCCGGCAGGACGAACGTGACGTGGGTGCGGTCCTTGACCTGCCTACGTTCGAGCACGAAAGCTCTCCTCGACGGCAGAGGCGGAGACGTCGCGGGGCACCTTCCGGCTTTCCGTATTCCCCGGCGCCCGGACGCGGCGGTGGCCGGTCTCGGCCTCACCCTGTCGGCACTACCGCGACGCTTATGGGCCCCGCATCGGCTTCGTCCTGGTCGGGCCCCGGCTGGCGGGGCAGCTGGGAGACCGCCGGGTGGACGGAACGCCCCCCGCCCGGATTCCGTCGCGGGCTTCGGATCGGGTCACCCGATCCAGGTCCTCCAACGCGCCGGCGCCTCACAGACGCCCGCTTCGACCGCGTGCCGATAAGCCTCCTTCCAACTGCTGCCCCCTCCGTACAGCAACGTGCACTCCTGGGGAACCGGCTGGAGCCCGTACCAGCAGGTGAATGTCGCAAGGACAAGAAGAAATGCGGCGAACGGAAGCCTCCACGTGGGAGGCCCTGAAAGAGGATGGATCACACCGCGACCCTAAGCACCGGGCCGAACGGACCACCCGGTGGGTACGGCTGCCCGCACTGGAACCCGACCTCGATTCACCCGGATTCTGTACACGTCCTAGCCGAAGGCGCCTTCGCCCACACCCGGCCGAACGGCACCACCGAGCGGAGTCGCCGGCGGGGATCTATCCGACAAGGCCGAGCCAGTAGCGGTACGTCGAGGCGAAGGGTTCGACGGCCCCACCACGTTCGGGGCCGACCCTCTCCATCAACCACTCGCAGGTCTGCCGGGCCGCCTCGACGACGCCGTCCGGGTAGCCGTAGCGCACCCGTCGTTCCGCGAACTGGTCCTCGTCCTCGACGTGGGCCTCGCCTCCCCGCGGCCTCACGACATCGAGATCGAGGTCCACCATGCTCACAACGGTCCCGTCCGCGCTCCATTCGGGAACCGTGCACACGTCGCAATACACCTCCGGACCCGGGGCCGCACAGAACGTGGCCGTCCACCACCCCCTGCGCGGGACCAGCACCACGTACGCGAACCGGCCTGGCCGCTCGCCTGCGGACGAACTGACGGGGACACCCCGCGCCGTACCCAGCCACACGCCGTGCTCGTCCTCCCCCAGCCGGACAGCAGTCCACCGCGCGCTCACCCTGCCGTCGTACTTCCGCACATCGACCAGCACTGAAGAGCCCTCTTCGACCATCCCAAGACGCTAACCCGAGAGCGGCGGCCAAGCTGCCCGCGCCACGACTTCCTCGGCTTTGCCGGATCCCTCAGCCGCCGACGGCGGCGCTGCCCCTCGGCCCGCCCTGATCCGACTCCGGGAGCCGTCAGGCCACGGGCGTTCCCGACAACTCGAGCACCTTGACCGGGCCCGCGCGAAACGCCTTGTTGGCGGCATCGGCCGCAGCCATGTGCGGGCTCACGTCGTGAGCGGCGAGGGCCTGCCTCGTAGCTCGCCTCGGAACGCGTGATGCCGCCGCTCAGGGCGAGGGGGGCGCCGAGCCGTCCTGACCCTCGCAGTCTCGGTGCGGCCCTACCCAGCCGTGCCGGACGGCGTAACCTCCGAGCTGCATCCGGGTGCGGACTCCCGCCAAGTCCGTGAGGTGGCGCAGGCGTCGGTGCAGCGTCCGCGGTGACAGACCGAGCTGCGCCGCGGCCGTCTGGTCGGTCAGTCCGGCCAGGAGCAGCCCGAGGATCTTCCGGTCCAGGTCGGTCGGGCCGGTCGCACCGAACTCGACGGCGGGTTCGGCGTCTGCGCCGGTCTCCGAGAGTTCGAGGGGGTGCGCGGTGCGCCATACCGTCTCGAACAGCGCGTCCAACGCGTCCAACAGACCGCTGCGGTGCAGCAGCACGGCTCCGGGCTCTCCGTCCGGTGTGACCGCCAGTGGGACGAGGCAGAGATCGGCATCGGCCAGCACGAGTTTCATCGGAAGCTGGTCGGCGACGCGCAACTGGACGCCCTTGCGCAGTGATTCGATCGCATCGTCAATGATGCCGGGCTCTCCCAGAACGGCCCGGTCGAGTACCGCCCGGAATTGCACCCCACGGCCGATTGCCGCGGGTTCGGCCGTGTTCTCGCCGGGCGACAGAGCAACGAACGGCGCTGTGATGAAGCTCCGGACCTGCGAGCGGGCCGCCCGCTGCACCTGCAGGAAGCGGTGGCGAATGGCGTCGACACCCGTGACGACCTCGATCAGATCGCTGAGGCTGTTCCCGGTCATCGCCGCCCGGTGTTCCTCGGCGAAAGTCACCAACGCGTGCTCCGCCATGCGCAACCCGTCCCGGCGCTCGCTGATGAGAGCGCCCAGGGCCACCGCCGGCGGCGCGGCGGTGAATTGCTCTTCCGCCGTTCTGGTCACGAGGCCCCACCCGACGAGACGGGACAACGCCCTGTCGACGTCGGCCTGCGGCAGCACGAGCTGGTCCGCAAGCGGGGATGCGCGGGTGTCCGGCCGGCCGAGCAGCGCCCGGTAGACGCGCTCGTCATCGGGTTCGAGGCCCAGAACATCCAGCATCGGCGACCGACTCTCTTCCGCTTGCCGCAGCGGGGAGAGTATGCGCCATGGCGGCAGACCTTGAATAGCGCCTGATGGGAGCAGGTCTGACGGGAAGGGCCCCGAGGCATCGCCGCCCCGGGGCCCGCCACTACGGTTCATCGCAGGCCGTACGCCCGGATGATCTCGTTCTTGACGCCGAAGCCGCTGTCCGTCGTGGCGCTCGCGCGCAATGAGAGGAAGCCGCCGGGCTTCCTGGCCGCCATGAACGAGCCCGTCCAGGTGCCGCCGGCGCCCTTGACCAGGGTCACCTTCTGCCAGGTGGTGCCATCGTCGTACGAGACGTCCAGCGCCACTGCGGCAACCCTGCCCGGCACCGTGCCGAGGTCCATGGACACCGGCTTGAGGGCGATCTGCTGCTTCGCACCGGCCTTGAGGTCGCCGTGCAGGTCCGACTCCAGTTCGTAGTCCAGGTTCAGCACCGAGAACGGCTCGAAGGAGTCCGAGTCGACGGTGCCCGACATGAAGGTCCACTCGGTATGGGTGCGCGTCGACAGCCGGAAGAGGTCACCGGGCCGCTCCGCGTCGAGGACGGCGCGGTAGGGCAAGTCGCCCGCCGGTACTTCCTGCCACTGCATGTCTCCGCTGACCGGGTTGTCGTGGATCAGCGTGTCCCCCTGGAAGACCTGCAGGTGCGACGGCGTCTCACCCCACGGCAGGTAGCCTCCCAACCGCATGGTGTCGCTGGCGGAGGCCCACGCCTGCACGTTCCACGTCATGTAGTTCTGCCAGCGGGAGTTGTACACACCGAAGGACTCGCTCTGGCCGGGCCGGGTAGCCGGAGCGAACCAGTCCAGCCGGGTGCTCCTGCCCTTGGCGTACGTGTTGTCGCCCGACACCATCGACCATGGAAGGGGTCCGTCGACGCCCTGCGTGTGAAACTCCCTCCAGACCTGTCCCGGAGTCACCCACTCGGTGCGGGTGCCCGGGTGCCACTCCTCGTCGGGCAAGTTGAACGACGGGCTGAGGGTGAAGTCGGACCGGTAGCCCTCCGCCAGCCGGCCGCCCGCAGCGGAGTAGTAGCGGGCGTCGATCCGTGCGAGGTCAGCCTTGGCCGGCCGGTAGACCAGGGCCCGGTCCGGCACCCGGCCGGCATAGTCCCTGGTCAGGTCGTAGACGAACGGTGTGTACTCGGTCTGTTCGACGGTCAGCTGGTCGTGGCCGCGCCGGGCCATCGAGACGAGGGCTCTGCCCGCGTCGCGGTGTACGGAGGCGACGGGGATGGCTGACTCTCCGACGTACTCCATCAGAGCGCCGACACCGTCGTTGACCACGATCAGCGCTTTCGCGCCGGCCGCGACCGCAGCCGCGGTGCGCTCCTGCGGCGGAACCTCGTCGCTGCGGTCGACCACGACCGCCCTGCCCTTGGCCCGCACCTTCTTGTACGCGGCCGCCCCGCCGGTGCCCGCGTAGACGACGTCCAGCCTGTCCGTGGCGGTGCCCAGGGCGCTCCCGGCCTGCACCAGCGCGTCGAGGGGGAGCCGACTGCCCGACATCGTCAGGCCTAGCTTCGGCTCGCCCTTGCGCCATCGGGTGGTCAGCATGAACTCGCCCTGCTTCATCGCCTCCGTCGGCGCGACGTAAACGTCGTCGTAGGTCGGCGGCAGCACATACGCGCTGCGGTAGTCCAGGGACGGATCGAGCCCCTTGTAGTGGACGTTGAAGTCGACCTTGCGCTGGCGGTCCTCGGTACGCTCCGGCGCCTCCGTCTGCAGCAGGTGCGCCCTGCTCGCGTCCAGTACCACGACGGCCGAGCGGCCCCTGAGCACGGTCTCCGGCTGAACCAGCACGGCCAGACCCGAGCGGTCCGCCTTCTCGCCCGCCACATCGAGGTACCCGGCGACGGTGTACGTGCCCGGTGCCATGCGCAGGGTCGTCGATCCGTCGACGTAGAGCGACCAGGGCCAGACGTCGCCCGCGAGGTTGATCCCGACCCAGCCGGCGGCGGGCTTGCCGTCCCTTCCCACCAGCTTGACGTTCAAGTCGTAGCGCTCCTCCTCCTCGAGGAGCGCCACCGAAGTGCGGGTCACCGCCCGCCCGGTCGCCGCGTCCGTGGCCGTGACGTAGCCGGTGTGCCGGCCTGGCGGGACGGCTTGTGGATCACCGGTCACCGGGGCGGCCGCGGTGCCACCCGCCGGGACGTTCACCTCGGTGGCCCCCAGCCTGAACGGGGCGCCGCCGGTCAGCGCCAGGTTCAGCGTGACGTCGGCGGAGCCGGTGTTGGTGAAGGTCAGGTCCTTCGTGACGGCGACATCGCTCGGCTCGTGCGGCCAGGTGTAGTTGCCGAAGAAGAGTGAACCGGTGGCGCGGACCGTACTGTGCACGGCAGCGGCCACGTCGAGACGGCCGGCACCGACTTCGTACGGCGAGTACCCGCCGTCCAGCCCCTTCGCGGTGCTCATCAGGTGTTCCTTGAGCTGTGCCCCGGTCCAGTCCGGGTGCTGCTGGGCCAGGATCGCCGCCGCGCCGGCAACGTGCGGGGTGGCCATCGAGGTGCCGCTGAGGGTGCGGTAGGAGCCCTCGCCGCCGCCGGTCATCTGGGACGAGCGGGCCGCCGTGATGTCCACGCCCGGCGCTGCGATGTCCGGCTTCATACCGCCGGAGTGCGTCAGCGGGCCCGTACTGGAGAAACTCGCGAGCCGGTCCTGTTTGTCCGTGGCGGCCACGGTCAGCGCCGAGGCGGCCGCGCCCGGGGCGGAAATGCTCTCGGGTCCCGAGTTGCCGGCGGCTATGACGAACAGCGTGCCGTACTGCGCGGACAACACGTCGACGGTCTGCGACATCGGGTCGCTGCCGTCCGTCGGGTACGAGTCGCCCAGACTCATGTTGACGACGTCCGCCCCCGATTCGGCGGCCCACTGCATGCCGGCCATGATCCAGGAGTCCTGGCCGTAGCCCTCCGCGCCGCCGAGCACCTTGCCGACGTACAAGTCGGCGCCTGGAGCGACGCCCTTGAGGGCGCCTCCGGATGCGGCGCCCGAGCCGACGATCGTGCTCGCCACATGCGTGCCGTGCCCGTTGACGTCGGTGACGGCCTCACCCGGCACGAAGCTGGCCGTGCCGTCGATCAGGCCCGCGAAGTCGGGGTGGTTGACGTCGATACCGGTGTCGAGGACCGCGACCTTGACGCCCTTGCCGGTATATCCGGCCGCCCATGCCTCGGGAGCGCCGATCAGCGGCACGCTCTCCTTCAGGTTGGCCTTCACCCGACCGTCGAGCCACAGCTTCGACACGCCGGCGCCCAACGTCGCGCTCCCCTGCGGCGCGACGGAGCTCCAGAACGTACGGGCCTGCCCCTTGTCGGTGCTGAGCACGGCACCGCCGATGTCAGCGAGCTTGCGGGTCAGCCGGCTGCCCCGGGGTGGCGCCGGCTCGGCAGCTGCCCCGGACCTCGTCCGGGCGTACATCGCGATCAGCGGAACCGCGGGCGACTTCGCGTCGTCGTAACCCATCTCGATCAGGTCGGTGACGTTGAACAGCCGCCGGTCGAGCCTGTCCGCGCCCAGCAACGGTACGGCCTCGTCCGGCACGACGAACAGGTCACCCTTGACCTGCTGGATCTTCACGCCGCCGACAGCGCTCTCCGGCCGGTCGACCTCGGCGGTCTGCTTGCCGTCGGCCATCGTGGTGACCGTGACGACGTCGCCGGTGACCAAGGTGACTTTGTGGGTCGTCGAAGGTCTGACGGGAACGGTGGGCTTGCTCGGGGCGGCTTGTGCGGGCGCTTGCAGGACTGCGAGCACCGATGTCAGCAGAGGCACCGTGATGGCGGCGGAGATCAACTGCCCGCGCCTGTACCTGTGCCTGTACCTGTGCCCGAAGACGGAGGGCTGAGAGGAGGAGAACATGCCATGGGTCTATCGACGGAGCAGCGCCGGAGTGAAGACCAAGGGGCGGCAAGTCCTCGCCATGGCAAGAATTCGTCAGTCGTGAACCGCACGAAAACAGGCAAGAGTGCGCTCTTGATGAGGATCCTTGTAATCGGCCGTGTCGGACGCTGCATGGACCGGCTCGACGAAGCAGGCGTCCGCAGACAACACGCCTTCGGGGTCCCGACCGGTCGCGGGCACTGTCTCACCCGGCGACGCGCGCAGCCAGGCGGTCACCTCATGGGCCTAGCCGGTCAGCAGACATTGAGCGCTTTCCCGAACGCGCCGCCAGAAGCTGCGAAGGTGTTCTCGGCCGCCCTCACGCCCGACGCACACCGGCGATCACCTCACCGGCCGCCGCGCCTCGCCGGACGGCCAGATCCCCTGGGTCGCTGCACCCGGGCAGCACGCCCGACTGGTCACGACGGTGATCGGCCCCACGACTCCGGGAGCGTGTAGCCGGCGGTCCGCGTCCTGTGGGGGTCATCGGTCCTTCAGCAGTGCGCAGACGAAGTCTTCCTGGACCGTGCGGAGCCGGGCGAGGAGGGCGGGTTTCATGCAGACCGACCGCCCCCATGACCAGCAGAGCGCCGGCGAGCAGGAAGTTCACCGTCTGGACCCAGCCCCCCTCGCCGAGCGCGAGCTGACTGAGCCCCATCCGGCTGAAGTCGAAGCCGTCACGGGCGAATCCCAGCGCGACACCGACCGCAAGGAACACCGGACCGGCCGCGACTGCGCCGAGCAACCACCGGCGCGCCGCCACGGTGGACGCCGGTGCTACGGGCGCGACATGAACGGATGCGCTGAGCGTGGGGAGCATGAACGAGCCTTCCTCACGTGTCTCTGGCGCGCTTCGGGACGGCGACAGGGCCAGGCGACGGGGTGCCTCCCCCATCAGGGCAGATTCCGTACCTCCAAGTTCGAGGACGACGAAGCCTGGTGGTCACGCGCTCGATCCGCGGCGAACAACCCTCCCTCTCCGCCTTCGCCCCCTGGGCGGCGACCCGGCATCGCGGACCTCATACGACAAGAAGATCAGCCAGGGCGGGCACCACACCCAGGCCCTGCTCTGCCTCGCCAGACGCCTGGCCGACGTCCTCTTCGCGATGCTCCGCGACGGAACCTTCTACGAACCCCGACCAGCCTCAACCGGCTGATCCTCAGCGGCCTCACCGCACACGGGGCAGTCCCGCTCGTCAGCCGAGCCCATCACGACCGGATGACCGCAGAAGTCGCACGGCCGCTTGCTCTCGCCCGCCGACTCTCGCGCAGGCGCGTCATCACTCACGACAGCCACACTGCCAGCCAACCACCTTGACCAAAGCCATAGGGGCCCCCAAGACGTCGCGGCTGGGGGCTGCCCGCCCGGGTCCGGTCGGCGAACCACCAGGCTGCGGTGACCCCGGCAGCCCAGAGCAGCCCTTGCAGCACGGCCTTGGGCCACGCCGCCGATTCAGCCCACCGCTCGACTCCCGTCAGGACCGCCAGGCCACCACGAGAACCACGGCCGTGCGTACACGTCGACGCTTGAACTTGCGCACAACACGCCCCGGACGCCGACGGCCAGCAGAACTCGGTACGGCATTTTCGGAGCAGCAGGCCGTTGGTCAAGAATGCGCTGATGCCCCTGCCGACTGCATAGAGCTGCGGATCCCGGTCAGGTGCGCGGGTGAGCGACCGACTAGTGAACGGAGGCATGACGATGGACTGGCGTCACCGAGCGGCTTGCCGCGAGGAAGACCCGGACCTGTTCTTCCCTGTCGGGAGCAGCGGCCCAGCTCTGCTCCAAATCGAGGAGGCCAAGGCGGTGTGCCGCCGATGCCCGGTCTTGGAGCGCTGCTTGGAGTGGGCCCTCGAAGGGGGCATGGACATGGGCGTGTGCGGAGGCCTCACCGAGGAGGAACGGCGCGCCGTCAAGCGCCGCAGGGCCCGGGAGGCGCGGGCTCGCCTCCACTCCTGACCCGCCTGCCCGCGGTGCCCGTTTTCGAATGGCGAGTCTGGCTGACAGGAATCTGTTCGCGGCCGTATCCGCCCGAGCGGCTCGGACCTCCGGAACGGCTCGGGGTGGCGAGCCCAAGCGGCTGCCCCGCCCCCGAACCGGTGCCGGTACCGAAAGCGGGGCCGCAGGTGCGACCGCAGGAGGCTCCCGCGGCGCAGGGAATTGAAAGAACGGGCCCGATTGAAATGCGGACAGACGCTCAAATGAGGTGGCGTCATGCGGAAGCGACAACCAAGAACGAAATTGAATGCAGCTCCGAGAGGGCAAGTAGAGCGATCTCTCAGGTTCTGATACCGCCGGTGAACGCACCACGGGAAATACATGCAGCTGGGCCCGCACCCCGAGGGTGCGGGCCCAGCTGCAGAAAGCGTGTCAGCGTCAGGCGGGAACGATGTTCTCGGCCGTCGGGCCCTTCTGGCCCTGCGCGATGTCGAAGGTGACCTTCTGGCCCTCGTTCAGCTCACGGAATCCCTGGGCGGCGATGTTCGAGTAGTGGGCGAACACGTCAGCGCCGCCACCGTCCTGCTCGATGAAGCCGAAACCCTTTTCCGCGTTGAACCACTTGACGGTACCAGCAGCCATGTCATATCTCCTTTGGGGCAATACATCAACGTCCGCACTGTACGGACGCCGTGTCGCCGCGATGATGCCCCGCCCGGAAATTTACCGGGAAATACGAAGCGTTTCCTGTGGCCCGAAGCCCTACTGGATACGCTTAAAATTCTTGGGTACCAAAACTGCAACCGAGATCGACAGTAGCACGCTGCGGCGGCCCGTGGGTGTTGAATATTTCCGGCTGCCGCGTGGCGATAGAAACTCTCCCAACGGGATCCGTTAAATCCTTAGGTCGCGGTGACAGATATTGATTCATCACGAGCGCAGTGTTTTCGGCGGATGGGGCCGATCGGTGAGGCGTCGCAGTTCGGCACCCCGCCCAGGCTGCCGCCTCGCGCAGGAGGGCGGTGCGACCGCGGTTCGGTACCGCCCACAAAGTCTGGCCGTGCAGACCCCGGCACGAGAGCAGGGCATTCGCCGCCTGGACCGCTCGTGGCCGCCCGTTCCATCAGCGCGACCGGTAGATCGGTGCGCACGACCTCGCCGGCGACCACAAGACCGGGACCGGGGTGCGGACCGTGGGGCGGTCGGCAGGTGCCGACGGAGAACAGCGGGCATTCCTCGCGCCATTCATGACGGACGTACACCACGGCGGCGGCGGGAGTCTCCGGGTACACGAGGAGCTGATGGACGAGTTCTACTCCTGGACGGTGCTCAGAGCTCCCGCGTCGACGGCCTAAGGGCTGTCCCGTAAATGATCTCCGTGCTGGGCGGCCTTGCGGTTGACGGCGGCCAGCACCGGTGCGCCGCCGTCCTGGTGGACATGCGGGCTTCGTGGATCAGACCGTTTAGTGCGTGCACATCGACTGCACGACACGAATGGTCTGGCGGCGGCAGGGTGACTCACACGGCGGCCTGACCCTGGACCGGTGTTGCGCGCTGACATGGCGGGGTTTGGTCGGCCAGAGTCCGTACATGGTGCAGAACCTTGTTGCCGTGTTCAGCCTGCTCATCGGCCTGGGGGGTCTAACACTGAGTTTCATGGACCACCGGCGGAAGATCCGGCAGGAAGCGCAGGAATCCGCCCTTCGTGCGGAGGAGGCACGGCAGAGGCACGAGCGTGACTTGGAGCAGCAGCTGCAGTGGATCGAGCGGGAACAGAGGTCCCAACGAGGGCTGGAGCGGCATCAGGCATCCTTGGTCAAGGCCCGTTTCGAACTGCGCCCGTCCTCTCTGCACAACGGCTGGATCGTCCCTGAGGTTGTGGTCGAGAACCGGTCCGACCAACCGGTGCGGGACGTGCGCGTTGCCTTCCTCGGCGATGTGATCGGCGAATCGACGACTCTCGACACCGGCCAGGACGCCTTCCAGCTGGCACCCGTCCAAGCTGCGAGGACCTCCCACAAGCTGCGTCACGTCACGGTGGACTTCACCGACGTTGCCGGGATCCGCTGGCGCCGCGATGGCTACGGTCTCCTGCGACGTGCACAGCCAGGCGCCGGCGACCCGGACGCCCCAGGCGCATGGGGGGAGCCGGAACCCCCCACCGTCTTGGGCCCGGCCTCCGCCCCGGCCTTGCCGCCGGTACGGCAACGTGTCGGGTTCCTCCGGCCAGCAGTCGCGCTGATTTCGGTGACGCTCATCGCCGGAGGCCTCTGGTGGCTCCTGCGCCACTAAGGGCTGTCCCGTAGCGGCTGGTCACGGGTGAGATGATCTTGGTGTGAGTGGTGTGATCACGACGTCCGAGCCGTCCTGGATAGCCCCGTTCACCGGGCTGAGCCCGCGTGCCTTCGGGAAGCTGGTGACGGTTCTGCGGCGTGAGCGAGCGGACGCGGTCCGCAAGGGCCGACCGTGGAGCCTGCCGCTGGAGGACCGGGCCTTGCTGGTCGCAGCCCACTGGCGCACGAACCTGACGATGCGGCAGCTCGCTCCGCTGTTCGGGGTATCGAAGTCGGCGGCGGACCGCATCATTGACCATCTCGCGCCGATGCTCGCGCTCCGGCCCCGCCAACGGTTCGCCAAGGACACTCATCGGGGACGGCACTCTGGTGCCCACCCGCGACCACACCGTGGCCGAGCAGTCCAAGAATTACTGGTACTGCACCACCCATCAGGTCGTCATCGACGCGGACACCTGCCTGGTCGTGGTGGTCGGCCGGCCGCTGCCGGGCAATCGGCACGACTCCCGCGGCTGCGAGGAGTCTGGCGCCAAGGCCGCCGTCGGCAACACCACCACGATTGCCGTCGGCGGCTACCAGGGCACCGGACTGGTCATCCCGCACCGAAAGGCGAAGGGCCAGGCCGAACTCCCCGACTGGAAGGAGGAACACAGCCGGTCCCACAAGCAGGTCCGAGCACGCGTTGAGCACGTCTTCGCCCGAATGAATACCTGGAAGATCCTCCGCGACTGCCGCCTCAAGGGCGACGGCGTCCACCACGCCATGCTCGGCATCGCACGGATGCACAACCTCGCCCTCGCCGGATAGGCCAGCGGACTCGCACGACGGCCGACCTCGCCTGAGGCGGCTCAAAGATCATTTACGGGACAGCCCTTACTGATCGTTTCAGAATGATCTACGGAGGCGTCGGAGGCAGATGATGCTGCAGGCGAGTTCGAGCAGGCCCTGATGGAGGTCGGCTCGGCGCTCGTAGCGGATTCGGAGTCGCTTGAACTGGTGCAGCCAGGCGAAGGCACGCTCGACTACCCAGCGCACCTTGCCGAGACCGGAGCCGTGTGCGACACCGCGGCGGGCGATGATCGGCTTGATGCCGCGTTTCCAGAGCAGGCGGAGGTACTTGTCGAAGTCGTAGCCCCTATCGGCGTACACGCGCCGCGGCTTGCGGCGGGGACGTCCCCGCCGTCCGCGGATTGGAGGGACCGCGTCCAACAAGGGAAGGAGTTGGGTGACGTCGTGGCGGTTCCTGCCGGTGACCGAGACGGCGAGCGGGGTTCCATGGCGGTCGATCAGGTGGTGCTTGGAGCCGGGGCGGGCGCGGTCGACCGGAGAGGCGCCGACATGGTCCCCCCCTTTGAGGGCCCGGACGTGCGATCCGCTACAGAGCAGTCGTCCAGTTCCAGCAGGTCGGAGCGACGCATCTCGGTAGGCAGGGCAGCATGCAGACGGGGCCCGACTCCGGCCTCGGTCCAGTCCCGCAGACGGCGCCAGGCCGTCACCCCGGAGCAGCCCACTACTTCACTTGGCACGTCGCGCCAGACCACGCCCTTACGCGGGACGTAAATGATGCCCGGCAGTGCGACCCGGTCCGGCACTGGGAGTCGTCCGGGGTGGCGGTGTCGGCGTGGGCGCGCCGGCAACAGCGGGGCTATCCGGTCCCAGAGATCGTCGGGGACAAGGTTCACGTTCACGAGGCTGGAGCTTGCCAGAGAACCCGGTTGAGCAAGTCGAGCCGGATCGACATACTCCCCGGATGACCAGCACCGAGGACAAAACCACTGAGCAGGGTTGGGATGAACCCTGGTACCGCGTCCGCACAGATCGGTTCGAGGCGTCATTCCTACCCAGCGCCGGCGAGGATCTAGACGCCGTCTGCAACGTCGACGTAGAGGTGAGGCTGGCAGCGGACGGCTCCCGCTGGAGCGCGGCCGTGTTCACGCTCGCCGAGGTCGAGCGCCTGATGAAGAGGTCGTCCCAAACAGGCGAGGAGTTGGGCGGCCGCTACTTCTGGTGTTCTGACGGACTGATAGTCCGGGACGCTGGCATCGACAACATGACCCAGGTACTCGCTGGCCTGCTCGACGCCGGTGACTTCACGCAGGTTCTTCTGCGACTCGATGACGAAGAGCCCGCGCCCCCATTCTGAAACGATCAGTTAGGCGTGGAGTTCCACCACGGCGTCGTAGGTGCTCTTCGCCGTCGCCAGCCACCTCGAACCCGCCACCTCGCGCGGGTGCTACGTACTCGACGGAGCTTCCGGTACGGAGGTCGGCGCCGCGCCCTTCCGGGTACACGGCCAGGGGATCCCACAGCGCAGCCGGGTAGGGCTAGCGGGGCACGTCGAAGAGCCTTCGGTGAGGCCAGGAAGTTGATGGGGAACATGAGCGCCATACCGGCCGGGTTTCGCGCTCGCCCGCTGGGCCGCTCCGGCCTTGCGCCCCTTGATGTCTCGTCAGCTGCCTGCCCTAATCCCGCCTGTAAGGCAGGAGTCCATGCCGCGAGACCGCTCGAGTCGGTACCGAAGGCACGAACCGAGGTCTCGTCCGGAGCAACGGTGAGCACGGAATGCGTGCCCAGGGCAAAATGCGCCTGCTGGTGCGGCTCTCGCGGCTACTGATGCGCCAGTGGTTCGACAACGAGGACCCTACGGCCCACTGCTGTTGGTCGCTGGGTCGAGGACGCGGCCGCCAAACGCCCGCCGCAGCTCTTGCCGTACGCGTACCGCCGGCGGGGCAGGGCCCCGGGCCGCCGACTGACGGGGAAGCCGCCGTGGAGCCACAGCGAAGAGTGCGGGCGATCAGTCGAGGCCTGCGGGGCGTTCGACGACGGCGAGTACCGCTTCGGCTTCCGGGCGGGGACCGCTGCAGTGGCGGCAGCCCTTTGCGTGGCTGCGGCTCGGCTCGGAGCAGCCGCCGGTGTGGAAAGTGTGTCAGGAGGAGGGTTCCCAGGCCTCGGGGCCGGCACCTCGCCATTCCACGAAGTCGGGGTCGGTGAGGTCGACGCCCTCGGCGTTCTCCAGCCCGGCGTCGGCGAGGAAGACACGGATGTCGGACGGGCGGTGTGCGACCCCGATGGCGACGCCGTCGTAGCGCACCCGCCGCCATCCCCGCTCATCGGGCGGGTAGACGATCAGCTTGGCGGACATGCGCCCAGCCTCTTCCCCACCCTGCTCCCCGGCATCCGGCCGCGCGCGAACGGGTGACGGACGCCCCTGGAAGCAGGTCGTGACCGCTTACGGACCGCCGCACCCGTGGTTTCGACGGCAGGGTACGTTCGGAAGTACGGGGTGCGGCCCTGGCCACCGAGGCTGCGACGGGGGTCGCACCCCGGCAACGAGAAGGCGCCCAGGCCGGTGCTCCGCGGTGCCGCTCCCCTCGTGGGCCGCGGCGGCGGGCAGCGCCCGGGCGCGCTCCGGCGGGTCAGGGGCGCTCCGGCACCTCCGCAGCCAGTGCCGCGTCCAGCATCCGCCGGACCGTCGCGGTCAGTTCCGGGACGGTCGGCACGGGGCGCGAGGCGGCGAGGGCCCCGGCCAGGTGGTCGTAGAGGATGCCGTCGGTCCAGGCGACCAGGATCTCGGCGGAGCGTTCGGGGTGGGCGGCGCCCAGGGCGGTGAGGATTCCGGCGGCGCGGGCGCGGGCGCCGAGGCCCGCTCGGTGCAGTCCCGAACGCAGCTCCGGATTACGGGCGGCCTCCAGCGAGAGTTCGAAGCGGGCCAGCTGGCGTTCGCGCCCCGTCGTCAACCAGCGGTGGATCACGCTCGCGAGTGCGGCCGCCGCCTCGTGCCTGCCGGCCCTCTGCCCGTGGCCGCCGCCTTCCCCATGCTCAGCCGGTGCTCTCCCTCCCGTCTGCGGGAGGGAGAGCACCGGCGCGTCCTGCTGCAGGTCGGCCAGGTCGCTCTCGGCCAGGCGCCGGTAGCAGGCCTCGATCAACGCCGTCCGGGTGCGGAAGTAGTACGAGGTGCTGCCCGTCGGCAGGCCGGCGGCGGCGTCGACCGCCCGATGGGTCAGGCCGCGCAAGCCTGAGGCGGCCACGGTGGCGATGGCGGTGTCGGCAATGAGCGTCCTGCGGTCAGGGGTGGACATGAGCTCACTCTACAGCTGTAGAGTGATCGACTGAAGCCTCTACGGATGTAGAGGTCGCGGGTGTTGTTACCGAGGAGGGGTACACCCATGTGCGGACGTCGAGTGGTCGTGGTCGGAGCCGGGATCGGCGGACTCACGGCGGCCGTGGCCCTCCACCGCCTCGGCTGGGAGGTCACCGTCCACGAGCAGGCGGCTCGGGCGGCCGCCAGCACCGGCGCCGGGATCGTGCTCGCGCCCAACGCCCTGCGTGCCTTCGAGGCCATCGGATTCGACGTCGAACGGGCGACCGGCAGCGCCGCGTCGGCCGCCATGGGCGTGCGTCGCCCCGACGGCGTCTGGCTGAACCGGGCCGACACCGCCGCACTGGTCCGGCGCTACGGTCGCCCCCCGCTCGCCGTGCACCGGGCCGCCCTCACCGGCGGTCTGGCCGCGGAACTACCCGAAGGGGCGCTGCGGTACACCACCGCCGTCGAGGGGATCGAGGGCGCCGAGGAAGACACCGCCCGCGTGCGGACCGGGGCCGGGGAGGTGCAGGCCGATGTCGTGATAGCCGCCGACGGCATCAACAGCCCCCTGCGTCGGCGGTTCTTCCCGGGCCACCCCGGCCTGCACCACAGCGGCGAAACGGCCTGGCGGACGGTCGTCACCATCGAGGACATGCCCGGCCTCACGACCTCCGAGACCTGGGGGCGCGGCGAGCGCTTCGGCATCGTGCCGCTGGCCGACGGGCGCGTGTACGTCTATGCCACCGCCTTCGTGCCGCCGGGCAGCCGGTCGGCCGACGGGCGGGCCGAGCTGGCGCGGCGGTTCGGCCGGTGGCACGCGCCCGTACCCGCCCTGCTGGAATACATGGAGCCCGCCGCCATGCTCCAGCACGACCTCTACGACCTCGCCGCGCCGCTGCCCCGCCTGCACCAAGGCCGCATCGCCTGGATCGGCGACGCCGCCCACGCCATGACGCCCAACCTGGGCCAAGGCGGCTGCCAGGCGATCGAGGACGCCGTGGTCCTGGCCCACCTGCTGCACCGGGCCGGCCCCGGAGCGGTCCCTGCTGCCCTCGCCGCGTACAGCACGGCCCGGCGCGAGCGGACCGATGCAATCCGGGTGAGGTCCCGTCGCGCGGGCCAGGTGGCAGGCCTGCGCAACCCACTCGCCGTCGGCGTGCGGAACCTCGCCGTCCGCGCCACTCCCGGCCGGCTCGCCCTCCGGGCACTGGACGACCTCTACGACGGATTCACGCTCCCCGCGTAGCCAGAGCCCTCCGAGCGCGTGGGCTACCGCTACACGCATGGAAAGGCCAGCCGGGGTTCGGTGCCTCGCGCCCCGCCTGCTTGGGGTGTCGGCGCCGCAAGGAGGGGTTGTCGTGTGGGCGCGCCGCTGATCCGCAAGCCGGAGGTCACCGAGACCCCGCCGCGCTACTCCATCACCCTGATGGGGCGATCGGGGCCGCACGAGGCAGAGAGTTCGGTGTCCATGGCAGCGCCGTCCTGCTGATGCCAGACCCGCACATATCTGGAGCGGTGAGCCCATGCCCCAAGATCAGCGGTGTCGGCGCTGAACTGTTGCCAGGTCGTTCCCCGCCCCTCGGTGGACAGGGGCCAGCCAACCGGCTTCGAGGACCAGACGGTGACGTGCGTGATGCCGGTTCCGTGCTGCCGAAAGGGGCTATCCGAGTCGGGGGGTCCGGCCGGGGCCCGCAGCGAGCTCAGGCGCCCGAGCCCGAGGTGGGCGAGCGAATAGACGATCGCGTCCTCGCCCTCGTCCCATCTGTCGGGCGGGACGGAGACGGCGGTGCCCTGGTAGCCCGGCGCTTCGTACAGGGTGGCCGTGATCCGGGGTTCGGAGTCCTGGGGCACGTTTGCCTCCGAGAGGGGCTCAAGTTCGTCCCCACGAACAGCACAAACCGCTTCCCTCCTGCGCGGCCGGGGTGACCTGGGGCCTGCTTCCAGTGTGGACCAGCAGGTGATGCATGGCGCCAGCCCGTGCCGTTCGCAGGGGTCCGGGTAGGAGAGGGGTGGGAGGAAGGAATCCTGAGATGAGTGCCAAAGAGAAGCTGAAAGCGAGAGCCGAGCAGATCGTGGGCCGCCTCGTCCGCACCGTGGCCCACGCCATGGGGCAGAGGACCACAGCGGCGAAAGGCGCCGCCCTGCAGACTCGTGGAAAGGCAAGGGCTCTCAAGGAGAAGGCCAAGGGCAGATTCGGCTTCTGAGCCCGTGCAGCGCGGCACGCCTCGGACCGGCCGGTAGAGCGCCTCGCCTGGCGACGGTACGGTCTCGGAAAACGGCGGTTCCTCGCGAGCGATAGGGTGTAACACGCGAGGAGGAGGCTGCCATGAGTGAGCCGACTGCTACGACAACCCCCCGCGAGCGCTACCGCCGACAGGTGCGTGAAGAGATCAAGCAGCGGGCGCGGGAGCAGATCGCCGCTGCGGGGACATCGGCGCTCTCGCTCAACAAGATCGCAAAGCAGATGGGCCTCAGCGGGGCGGGGCTGTACCGGTATTTCACGGGCCGGGACGAGTTGCTCGCTGAGTTGGTACGCGATGCCTATCAGAGTCTGGTCGACGCTTTCCGGGCAGCGGCCGGCCGGGACGAGGGCGGTCTCCATGGCCTTGCGCACGCTCTGCGCGCGTGGGCACTCGACGATCCCCAGCGCTACTTCCTCGTGTACGGGCCACCGGTGCCCGGCTACCGGGCCCCCGTGGACCTGTCCCTGAAGATGGCGGAGATCATGAGCCTGATCATCAGCGCCTCCGATGCCGATCCCGCCTCCTCCCCCGGGGCTTCGCCCCCTGCCTCCCTGTCTGCCGGGGAGGATCGAGCGCCGGCTTCGTCGACACGGTTGGCCCTTGCTTTCTGGACGCGGCTGCACGGCATCCTGTCGTTGGAACTCAGCGGGCATTTCCTCGGTATGGGGTTTGATCCCGCCCAGCTCTACGAGAACGAGCTGGATCTGCTGTCGGCCGGCTGAGCACCTTCACTGATCGCCGGTCGTATCGCCCGGTCGTACGGAGCCTCGTCCGCCGTGGGGCGCGCCGCCTGCCGTCAGTCGCGCCGCGGGAGCAGCGGCCCGAGGGGGCCGAGGTCGAGATTGAGGTCCTCAAGGGCGTAACCGTGCTCCGCGCACAGGTCTGTGAGGGTGTCGTGGAGTGCCAGGAGCGTCGCGCCGAGCTCTTCTTCCTGGTCGTCGGTGAGATCGCCGGCGTCGACGCGGCGCAGCGCTTGGCGCTCGATGAGCTGGCGCAGGAGCTCTACCAGCGTGAGAACGAGCTTGAGGAGGTCTTCCCCGACGGTTTCCGCGTCAGTGTGAAGGCGCCGGACGGGGCGGGGAGCCTGCCCGTCGGGGGTGGGGGGTGCCTGGACGAGACGGAAGGCCTCGGAAAGGCTGTCGCCCACGTCATCGAGGCGGCCCGGGCGGTGCGGCGGGGGCGGGGCCGGTTCACGATTCATCGCTTCCTCCGCCGGCGGCCAGGGATGCAGTGGTCTCGGAACTGACGGAGACGATCAGGGCACGCAGCGAGATCCGCACGAGGTCGATGTCAGCGATGGACAAGACGATGTCGCCGGTCAGGACTACTCCGCCGCTCAGGAGCCGGTCGAGGAGGTCGACGAGGGCAACCTGGCGGTCGGGCAGCGGCCCGTCGTTTGCGATGAGGCTCATGGCGGCTCGCGGTGGGCGGTCGGGGCTCCGGAATGGTGGGAGGGGGCAGCCGGGTCCGGCGTTTCGGGTGGTGGTGTGGCGAAGGAGTACGGGGCCCACGGGCCTGTGACCTCGATGCGGAGGTCGGGGAAGCGGCGGGCGACCTCGGCGATGGCGGCCTGGAACTCCTCGGCTTGTTCGTCGGGGACGAGGTAGGCGTCGTTGAGGACGTTCTCCTGGGTGGCGGTCAGGGCGCCGCGCTGAGGCGCGTGACGCACACGCTGCGTGGTGAGGTGGGCGGCGATGGCTTCGATGGCCTGCGCAGCGACCTGGGCCTGCTGGTAGACGGATTCGCGTGTGTGCTGCTGAGCCCTGCGGGCTCGCAGGTAGGCCTTGCCGGGACTGGTCGGCTGGCTGGAACCGACTGTCGCCTCCTGGTCGGGTTCGAGGGTGGTGGACGGCGTCAGGTAGATCTTGACGCCGTACTCGGTGTGGGCGCGGAGCAGGTCGAGGCGCGCGCTGAACGCGCGGTGCTGGACGGTCAAGGCTTGCCGGGCACGGTGGTCGTCCTGGTACACGGTGGCCATGCGCAAGGGCAGCACAGGGGCGCAGGTGGCTACGGCCTGGACCACGCCGTGGTGGGTGCGGGCGACGTATTCCAGCCATTCGAGGTCTTCGAAGTGGTTCTTGAGGGCGGTTTCGTTGAAGTCGGCTTCTGGCACATCCGACACGACGAAGACGAGCGGCATGCCCTCGCCGTCCGAGGGCAGCAGACGGAGAAGCTCCTGGCCGATGCCGTGCAGGGTGGGGAGCGCCGCGTCGAGGGCGCTGGTCGGCTGGGTGACGGCGTACACGTAGGTGAGCGCGGGCGCGGTCATGGTGTGCTCCCCGGCCGACGCCGGCCAGGCGGCCGGGCGGGCTTCTGCGGCTCCTCGTCGGCTTCCTCCCCGGGCCCGGTCTGTCCGAGTTCACCGCGGAGAGCCTCCAGTTCGGCGCGCAGGCGCCGGTTTTCCTGTTCGAGGGGGCTGCCGGTGTGCCGGGAGGACAGGGAGGGGTCGTGTTCCCACCAGTCGATTCCCATCTCCTTGGCCTTGTCGACCGAGGCGATCAGGATGCGGAGTTTGATGGTCAACAGCTCGATGTCGAGGAGGTTGATGCGGATGTCGCCGGCGATGACGATGCCTTTGTCCAGCACTCGTTCGAGGATGTCGGCGAGGCTGGAGGTGGAGGTGGGCCCGTAGGGCATCGGGGCGCGGGAGGCGAAGGAGCCCGGCCGGCCGGGCACAGGTTCGGTCACGGTGGCGCTCCCTCCTGGCAGTCAGGGACGCTGCTGGTACTCGGTGATCTCCTCCAGCCGGTCGAGCAGTTCGTCCTCCTCCCGGTCGAAGGCGTCCTGGTCGATTTCGCCGCTCAGAAGCTGCTGCTCCAGCTCGGCGAGGCGGCGCCAGACGGGAGCGGGGTCGTAGTACTCCTCTTCTGCCTTGTCGACGACGCGCTGGGCGACCCAGGTGACGGCGCGTACCGGGGCTACGGGAAGCGTCAGCAAGTAGGTCAGCAGTCCCATGGGGCTGTCCTCCCTTCCCGCTCCGTGGGCGGTGTCGCTCACTGGACGAAGCTGTACGGGGGCAGGGGACCGGAGAAGCGCAAGTCGATCCCGCTGCCGATCTCACGGGCCATGTTGGCTTCCGCGACGCGCAGGTTTTCCTTCTGCTCGTCGGGCACCAGCAGGGAGAGGTTGAGGAAGTCGCTTCCCGAGGGCGGGCGGGCGAGGTACTCGCGCGAGAAGGAGATGAGGGTCTCGGTCAGTCCGGCCGCCAGCGCCTCCTGCCGCGCCTGAACTTCGTGGGCGACCATCTCGCCCAGGGCGAGCGGCAGGGCCGGATCGCGGTCGCCGCCACGGATCCGTTCGTTGAGGTCCCTCGCCTCGGGCGAGTCCGCAAGGATCTGCTGCAGAAGGGGCGCGTCGTCGGTCTGTGATGCCCGTACGTGGTACTCGGCGCATCCCTCCAGGCGTGCCAGAGTGGACAGGTACCCGTCGGCGTCGGCCGCCAGGGCCTCGCGGACCGAGAGGTCGTCGGCGGCGATGTAGCCGAACTGCAGGGGCAGAACGGCGCCGTCGGCCATGAGCTGCTCCTGGACTGCCTGGTGCGCGGTGAGGTCGCGGCGTTTGGGCCGGATCTCCTCGTCGACGTCGCTGACCACCGCGCACAGCGGCCCGGCGGTGACGGTGCGCAGCGGGGAAGGCTCCGCGCCGACGCCGTGGAGTCCGTCCAGGCGGCGGGGGTGGTCCTTGGCGGTGATCGAGTACACGTAGAGCGGCATCGGTCACTCCTTCTCCCGCCGTGCGCTGCGCCTGGGGGCGGGGCGCCGCCGCCGGGGTGTCTCCTCCACCTCTTCGTCTTCGTCGTCCTCGTCCGACTCGCGGAGGCGGAGGCCTTGCCGGTCAGGGACTCGGTCACGGCCTCTACGGCCCCGCTGAGGGCTCCCTTGCTCTTGCCGTGGGCTCCTCCCTCCACCATCTTGCCCATGACGTCAGGAAGCTGGGCAGGGGCTTTGCGACCGGCTTCGAGGTCGAGGCGGTTACAGGCCTCGGCGAAACGCAGGTACGTGTCGACACTGGCCACCACGATCCTGGCGTCGATCTTGATGAGTTCGATGCCCACCAGGGAGACGCGCACGAAGACGTCGATGACCAGTCCGCGGTCAAGAATGAGCTCCAGGACGTCGTAGAGGCTGCTCGTCGAGCCGCCCCCCTGCCCGCGCACGACGGGGCTGCCGCCCTGCGGCACCATGGTCATGGCGCCCTCCTTCTGCCGGCCAGGCCTCTCTCAGGTCAGCCGGTCGATCATGCCGCGGCTGTAGCGGCGGGTGCGTTCGTAGGAAATCAGCTCACCCTCCTCGTCCAGGGCGACCCGGTAGCTGGCCATCACGCTGGTCGTATCAGGAATGCGCTCCAGCTCCACCACCTCCACCTGCGCCACCCAGCCGTCTTCGGTGGGCTTGAGGGAGGACACCGACTCGGGAAAGCGACCAAGAAGTTCGGCGAGCTGCTCGGCCGCGGCCCGCATCGCAGCCGCCGCGCCCGGTCTCCCGGAGCGGCGTGGGGGCGCACCGCGACGACGCGCGTTCGTGTCCTGCTCTGCGCTCTCACCGGCACGCCTCGAAGGGGCCCGCCGACGGCGTGCAGGTTCCGCTGCGGCCATATACCACTCCCTTGGGGAGACCGCCTCACAGAAACTAGAATGTCACTAAATACAGGCATTAGTCCTGTGGTGGGGGCAGGAGCTTTTCGAGGCGGCCCAGCAGGCCCCCCTCCTCTTGGAGGGCAGCGAGATCGTCGCGCATCGTCTGTTCGCCCGGGCGACCAACAACAACTCCGCACGCGCCCTGTAAAGGGGATGATCATGGAGGACACCACCAAGATCGCTCTGGCCGCCGCGGTGGCCGGAGGTTACGTACTCGGCCGGACCAAGAAGGGCCGCCTGGCGTTCAGCGTGGCGACCTACCTCGCAGGCCGACGGTTCGGGCTCGAACCCGGACAGCTCCTCAAGGAAGGTGCATCCCGGCTGAAGGAGATGCCCCAGTTCGCCGATCTCGCCGAGCAGCTGCGGGGCGAAGCCCTGGACGCCGGCCGCCAAGCGCTGGCTACGGCGGCTAACCGCAAGCTGGCCGACCTCGCGGGCAACCTGCACGAACGCACCCTCGAGCTCTCCCGCAGCAACACGGACCGGGGGCGAGAGGACGACGAGGAGGAGCAGGACGAGGACCAGGAGCCCTACGAGGACGAGGAAGCCGAGGATTACGCGGAAGAGGACGAGGACGGCTACGCGCCCGAGGACGAGGAAGAGCAAGAGGGGCCCGAGCCGACAGACGACGAGGAAGAACCCGACGAAGAGGAGCCGGAGGAGGAGCCCGAGGAGGAGGAGCCTGAGGAGGAAGAGGAAGAGGAAGAGGAAGAGGAGGAGGAGGAAGAGCCTCCCCCACCGCCGCGCCGGACTCGCACGTCGGCCCGCGCGCGCAGCCGCCGAAGCGCAGCTCCCGCCCGCAAGTCCGAGGAACCGGAAGAGGAAGAGCCGGAAGACGACGAACCGGACGAGGAAGAACCGAACGAGGAGGAAGAGCCTCCCCCGCCACCGCGCCGGACTCGCACGTCGGCCCGCGCGCGCAGCCGCCGAAGCGCAGCCCCCGCCCGCAAGAGGGAAGCGGAGGAGCCTGAGGAGGAAGAGGACGAGGAGGAGGACGAGCCTTCTCCGCCGCCGCGCCGGACTCGGACC
This sequence comes from Streptomyces vinaceus, assembly GCF_008704935.1. Taxonomy (NCBI): domain Bacteria; kingdom Bacillati; phylum Actinomycetota; class Actinomycetes; order Kitasatosporales; family Streptomycetaceae; genus Streptomyces; species Streptomyces vinaceus. Next base: position 7,520,284 of record NZ_CP023692.1, on the reverse strand, counting down.
TCGGCCCGTACCCCCGACGGTCGGAGCGCGGCCCGCGCCCGCAAGTCCTCACCCAGTCCCGCCGCGGCGAAGAAGGCGTCCCCGCCGACGAAGAAGTCGACTCCCGCGAGGAAGGCGCCGGCGAAGAAGGCGGCCCCCGCGAAGAAGGCAGCTCCCGCAAAGAAGGCGGCCCCCGCGAAGAAGGCAGCTCCCGCAAAGAAGGCGGCCCCCGCGAAGAAGGCAGCTCCCGCAAAGAAGGCAGCTCCCGCGAAGAAGACCGCAGCGAAGAAGGCGGCTCCGGCGAAGAAGGCAGCGTCGCCCGCGAAGCGGACGGCAGCGAAGAAGACGGCCGGCGGCAAGTCGACGGCGCCTGCCAAGAAGAGTGCCGCTTCCCGGAGCGCACCGTCCAAGGCGGCCGCGAAGAAGAGCAGCAGCCCGCCGCGCAAGAAGGCCGGCGGTCAGAGTCCGGCACGCAAGAGCGCAGCCACGAAGGCCCCCGCCAAGAAGACAGCCGGCCGCAGCCCGGCCCGCAAGACAGCCGCCAAGAAGACGGCGGCCCGCAAGCCGTCCACGCGGAGGTAGGTCATGGCAACCTCAGACCGCAGCAAGTCGTCGGAGTCCCCCTCCGCAACGGACCAGCTGATGAAGGAGCTGACCGGGTTCCTCGGCGCCCAGGCCAGCCAGCTCGCCGACAAGGCCACGGACAAACTCTCCGACCTGACCGACCAGCTCTACGACGTCGCCGACAACGGAGGATCTCTCTCCGACATCGCCGGAATCGGGGGTCGGGTTCTGAAGGGCGACTCCCCCCTCAAAGCCTTCGCCGGCCAGAAGTTCGGCAATCTGAAGGACAAGGTCACCGAAGCCATCGGCGGCGGCAAAGGCAAGGGCCGCAAGAGTGGCGGCGGCAAGCTGATGAATATCGTCGAGGTGCTCGACGTCGGCCTGCCACTGCGTACGGTCTACGACCACTGGACGCAGTACGAGGACTTCAGCGGGTTCACCAAGGGCGTCCGCAGCGTCTCTCGGGGGACGACACCACCAGCGACTGGAAAGTCAAGGTGGGCCCCTCCACCCGCAGCTGGAAGGCCACCGTCCAGGAACAGGTCCCCGACGACCGCATCGTGTGGACGTCCGAGGGAGCCAAGGGCACCACCCGCGGCTGTGTCACCTTCCACGAGCTCGCCCCCTCCCTGACCCGCATCGTCATCGTCGTCGAGTACTACCCCTCGGGACTGTTCGAGAAGACCGGCAACCTGTGGCGGGCCCAGGGCCGCCGTCTGCGCCTGGACCTCAAGAACTTCCTGCGCTTCGTCATGCTCACCAACGACGAACCCGAGGGATGGCGCGGCGAGATCCGCGACGGCGAGGTGGTCCAGACCCACGAAGAAGCCCTTGAGGAGGAACAAGCCCAGGAAGACGAGGGGGACGAGCAGGACGAGGGCGAGGAAGGCGAGTACGAGGACGAGGAGGACGGGGAGGAGTACGCGGACGAGGAGGAAGAGCCCGAGGAAGACGAAGACGAAAACGGCCAGTACGAGGACGAAGAACCCGGGGACGAACCAGAGGAAGACGAGCCCGAAGAGGACGAGGAGGAGCCGCCCCGGCGACGCCGACACCGGCAGCCCGCCTAACACCCAAAGCCGGCCACGTCATGAGTGAGGGCCGGAGGAGCAACTCCTCCGGCCCTCATCCCCGCATTTCCTCACAAGTGGATTCCACCTCGAAAGCGTCAGTGCTTCAGTGTGTCCTTGGCCTTCTGGAGGGTCTGCTTGGCGTCGCCGAGCGCTTGCTCGCTGCGCCCCTTGGCTTCCAAGCTCTCGTTGCCTACGGCCTTGCCAGTGGCTTCCTTCATTTTTCCTTTGGTCGTCTTGGTGACGTTCTTGGCCTTCTTGCCCGCACCCATTCGAATCACCTCGCCCGGCTCGCATGACGTACGAGCCTGCACGGCCTCTACCCGACCCTCCTCCATCTACGCATAACGGACTAATATCATTAATCACTGGCAGGTATAGACATGTCCTCCCGGGGAAAGCGCCCAGCAGACCGAGCCCGGCCGCGGATCTCCACCTAGGCGGCCGGCGCCCGGCGCCTTCACAACGACCCAGGACTGTTGGAGATCGATCGTGGTACAGATGACGGCGGACGCGGTGGGCGTGCCGTGCTGGCTCAGTCTCATGGCACGCGACCTGCAGGCGGCCCAAGACTTCTATGGGGCCGTACTCGGCTGGACTTTCCGGGCCGCCAGCCTCGGACAGGGATTCACGGTCGCCGAGCTGGGCGGCGTGCCGGTGGCCGGCATCGGTGCGGTGGCCGGGGACTTCGCGGTTCCCGTCGCCTGGACGGCATACTTCGCGGTCGACGATGCGGACGCCGCAGTGGCACGTATCCGCGAATGTGGCGGCACCGTGGGAATCGGCCCGGTGGCCTTTCCCCCCGGGGGCCGCGCAGCCCTCGCGACCGACCTCGAAGGCGCGGCCTTCGGCGTGTGGGAGGGCCGCGTCCTGTCCCAGTGGCGGGTCGGCGACGACCAAGCGCCCGCGTGGCTGGAACTGCACACCAGGAACGCGTTCGACGCCGCCCTGTTCTACGGCCGGGTGCTGGAGTGGGACGGGGGCAACCCGGACGGCTGCGAGGTCTCCTACGAACAGGACCAGGTCGTCCTCAGGCACGGCGGCCAAGCGGTGGCGCGCCTGAACAGCGGCCCGGTCGAAAGCGGCTCGCCCAGACCCCAGCTCCGCCCTCGCTGGGGCGTCCACTTCAAGGTCGCCGACCTCGACGGGGCGAGAAGGGCGGTGCTCGAACACGGCGGCACGGTCATCGCGGACGCCCTACCGGCAGGCTCTGGTGAGCTCCTGACGATCCGAGACCCGGACGGCGGCCTGTTCACCCTCGACCGGGCCGCCGCAGCGGCCCCCGTCATCAGTCGCCTCGACGTCGCCTCTGGGCACATCTGACGCGACCGACACGTGGGAGGCTCTCGTGGGCATAATCGCCTGGATTCTCATCGGACTGCTCGCAGGCATCATCGCCAAGTTGCTACTTCCCGGCAAAGACCCCGGCGGCATCATCGTCACCACGCTCATCGGCATCGCCGGCGGCCTGCTCGGCGGCTGGCTGGGCAAGGTCATCTTCGGCGTGGACTCGATCGACGGCTTCTTCGACCTCTCGACCTGGATCGCGGCCATCGTCGGCTCCCTCATCCTTCTGATCCTTTACCGCCTCCTCACCCGGGGCAAGCGCCACCGTTCCTGACCCGTTCCACGAGCTGCGGCAGATGGGAAGCGGCCCCTCCCCCCGGGGGCCGCTTCCTGCGTGGACTGGCCAGAGACCCCATAAGGGGGCGACGTCCAAGACCTGCCAGGCGATCACCGGAAACACCTCACGCCACTGCACGCCAGCCCCGCATCCGGTGCAGAGCCCACGGGTCCCCTGCCGATGCCCCCACCGGCGACAACGCCTGCTGGTGACCAGCAGGAGGAGCGGTCGCAGCCGTTCCTACTCGGTGGGCGAAGGCGTGGTTGGCGCGGCGGCGGTCGTAGACGACCTCGGGCCAGATCCCGGCCGCCAGGGCAGCTTGGCGCAGCGCGACGCCGGGGGCGCAGCGCGCGGATGTAGGCATCCCAGTCGGAAGCGCCGGGTGCCCGGTCCAGGGTGCGGGGGTGCGTGTGGTGGGCGGCGGCGAAGGCGGGGTTGCGTTTCCGGCGCTGGTAGATGACCGCGGTGGTGATCCCGACCTCTGCCGCGACCGCAGTGACCGACAGGCCGGCTTCCAGGTGGTCGAGGAAGACGCGGCGGCGCTCGGGGTTGAAGCGGGGTGCCCGTGACGGTGCCGGCTGGCCGGAGGCAAGGTTCCCGGCCGCGTCGCAGACCCGCGCGAACGCCGGGTCCTCGCGCCGCCAGTGACTGGCCTTGCCCGTACCGTCGAGAAGGATCTGCGCGGCAAGGCTCGGCGTGCAGCCCAGGGTGAGGAGCCGTAGGTACTCGGCACGCTTGATGACCCGGGTGGCGCCGGGGTCCGCGGGATCGGCGCCGGCCACGAGCAGGGCGAGCCCTGTGTCGGTGCGGGCCGCGGTGAACACCTGCCGCACCCCGAGGCCGGCGGCCTGGGCGGCCGTGGCAACGTCCTGCCCGTTGCGCAACCGGTCGAAGAGCATTGACCGCTTCCAGGGGGACAGAGCCTCAGGCATGACCGCACGCTACGGGCAGCCTCACCGGCGCACCCTTCGACAGGCCGAGGGCTCAGAGGGTTGGGTACGACCGCGTCCGCACCTGCCCGCCGGTCAGACGGTCGGGGACGCGGTGTGGTCGCGGCGCTGGTAGCCGTGTCCGTCGCCGTGCCAGTCCAGAAGCAACACCGAATCGCTGCCGAGGGCACTGGGGCCGGCGCGATGGCTGATCGTCGCGGTTCGGTAGGTGCCATGCCGCTCACGGCTGGACGTGCTGTCCTCCACTTAGCGCTGCTGGTGGTCCTTCTTCCGCCAGGGGCCCGGGACCCGGCGGAAGATAGCGGCCAAGGGTCGGCGGAAGACCGCCCCCAGAGTTGTCAACGCGGCGAGAAGGGCAGCAAGGCCGATGAGCCAATTCTGAGCCGACTTGATCCGGAAGGACCAGGTGTTGCGGGCACTCATGGTGATGTCGATTGGTGGGGAGGTTCGTGCGAGGAGGACGTCCGAGTCGCCCCGGTAAGTCTCGACCACGAGCTTGAGGGTGTACTCGCCGGGTTTGCGCGGGGTGAGGTTCCAGCGCCACTCCACCTCGTCACCGGGCGCGGCAATTGTGCCGCTGGGGGAACCCAGTGGCTCGATGTCCACATCCTTTCCAGGCTCTGAGAGGTACGCCTTCTCCACGCCGCCCACACGCAGGGAGCGTCGGGCTACCACGATCCCGGGCACCGACTCGCGCGATGTGTCTCCGCCAATCGCTCTGAGCCGCGCAGGAAACTCAAGGGTGTCGCCCACGTCTACTGTTTCCGGAGGCTGGTAGGAGAGGACCCCATCGAAGAGGGATTTGCGGTCCTCGGCGACTTCCTTCTCGAAGATGACCTGGTTCCCGTCCGATCCGCTGTCGAAGTCGGGCAAGAGGGGGAGCTCGCCGCCCGACCTCACAGAGAGCGTGAGTACAGCGAACAACCCGATCGTCACGGCGGTCGCCAACAGGATCCTCAGCCACTTCCGATGCGTTGCAGGCACCAGCCGACCATATCGCCAGCTTCTGTTGCAATTCGGCCCGGCTCGCCTTCCAGCCCGAGTGGGGCAAGGCGGAGCCGCGGCGGGGGCTGCGATTGATCAAAGAGCGTTGCCCCCTCCGGGCGGACAGGACCTCAGTCATGACCGCACGCTGAGGGCAGCGGTCCCGCGGCGGGCTGAGTACGAAGTTCCCCCTAGCCTGCGACGGCCGCGGCCGTCCCCTCGCGTTCACGCTCACCGGCGGGGCAGCGTGACCGCCCGTCGAAGGGAGTGCCAGGCTGCCTCTACCTCGCCGTGGCGGCGTTACAGAGAGGCGAGGTCGACCAGGGCCGCGCCGCGCTTGTCGGCGTCGTCCTGCAGGGAGGCGTGCAGGCGGCGCGCCCGGATCGCCTGCCCGAGGTCCCCCAGGGCTTTGAGTTCGTTGGCGAGAGACCCGAGCAGGGCCGCATCGCGCGGGCCTGTGTCGTCGAGGATGCGTATGAGCGCGGCGCGGGCCATTTCGGTCTGCCCCTGGCGGCGGGCCAGCGCCGTCCAGGTGAGGTCGGATTCGTCGTGGGGATCCTGGCCGTAACTCGAATCGTCGAAGTCGGCCGCCCACTGGGTGAGGGCTCGTGGGGAATCAGGGAAAGCACTGAGCAGGAAGTGGAAATCGGGGTCTGTCTCCCGCAGGGACCACAGCAGAGCGTGGTCCTGCGACTCGCCGTGCAGGGCGACCAGGACCGCGGCGAGGCGGAGCTCTTCGGTGGGGCCGCGGCGGACTTCCTGCAGCAGGAGTATGCGCAGAAGCTGCAGGTCGGCCGGCTGCCGGTCGTACTGGGCTGCGCGCAGAACGGTGGCTCGCCGTACCGGATCGCCCGCTATCGCGCCCCAACAGGTGCGGTCCGCCCGCATCCGGGCCAGATCGGTCCGGCCAGGAGCGAGGACTGCCTGCCAGAGCGGCGGGCGCCGAAGACGGTCCAGCAACGCGTACGCGCAGCCTTCGTCCGCGTTCAGCAGGAGGAACTCCGGCTCTGTCCGCAGAAGCGACTCCTGGAGCCTGTGCAGCAGTTCCCTCCTGGAGAGCTCACGCAGACCCAACCCGCTGAGCATCATGCTGCGATCGGCGTCCAGCTCAGGGCCGTAGGAGTGCCGAATCTCGTCTTCGGTCCGGTTGAACACCGCCTCCAGTGCCTCGTCATCGGCCGCGAGGTCGAGTTCGGTGTAGTCGTGCCAGCCCGGCAGACCGAAGAGGATCTCCAGCGCCTCGTCCATGCTGGCGCCGATGAGACCGGCTTCGCCCTCGGAGCTGGCGTACAGCACAGCCCCGTCGGCACATATGAAATAGGTTCCGCCGGTGTCATCGCCCGCCACGGCCTTCAGCGGCGCTCCGCTCGCCAGACGGACGTCTTCCACATGCTCGGCCCGATCAAGATCAAAATCAAAGGATCCCGCAGCCAGCCTCACCAGATCAGGATTCCGGCGCAGGACAGCAAGTACGTGGTCGGGGCGTGTCATGGCCGGACCGTAACAGCCGCCGCTGACACCAGATCGTGCACGGTCTCAAAAGCGGAGGGTTCACTCATCGAGACCGGCCGGACACCGGACACCACAGAAACCTGACCATAACTTCTGCTCGTACGCCACCCCCGCCCGCACCGCGGCCGGGCCCGACACGGACTCGGCGGCCTGCGCCAGCATCGACTCGACCGGCGGCCTCAGCATCCCGGAGCCTCCTCCTCACGGCGTGCCCCATTCCAGCGTCGGCCAGACCAGCCCACTTCAGCCTGGCGACGCGGCCTCCGCATCCACCATCCGAGGGCTCGGCGGGGCCGTCAGCACCGGTGCCCGGGCTGGCCGCGGCACGGTGACGGCACGCGCCGCTGGCCCCTGCACCTCGCCGCACTGCTCGCGGCCTCCGGATGCGTCACGGTCCGCCCCACCCCCACCCGGCCCGCCAAGGCCTCCCCCGCCGCCATTCCGGCGGAGCATGGAATGGCCCCAGGCCGACAAGGCCGCGCAGCGGGCCCGGACTGCGCCTCGGGCTCCCACCATCCCCGCGCGCGGGCGTGCGGTCCGCTCAGGGTCTCGTCCTGCCGCTTATGACCGGCCCTTTCACGAGGCCCCGGACGACCGCGTGCGCAATGATGGGACTGAGAAGGCATGTGCCATAGCCGGTCGCCGCAGGAATGTCGCGAGCCCGCTGGAGGTCGTGATGCTGACCACCCCTGTCTGCCGCTCTCTCGGTATCGATGCCCCGATCATCTGCGCGCCCTTCGGCCCGTGGGATGAGGTCGATCTCGCGGCTGCAGTGTGCCAGGCCGGTGGACTGGGAAGCCTCGGCACGGCGGTGCGTCCCCTCCCGGAACTGAGGGAGCAGTGGGCCCGGCTGCGGCGGCTGACGGACCGGCCGTTCGCGATCAACCACACGAGCCGCCCCTTCGACGAGGAAGCGTTCCAGGCCACGCTGGAGGAGCGGCCAGCGGCGATCTCCTTCCACTTGGCGGTGCCGCCCGACCTGATCAACCGTGCCCACGATGCCGGCATCCTATGGATCCAGCAGGTCTCCAGCCGCGGTCAGGCCCAGGAGGCTCTGGGGGCCGGAGCGGATGTGATCGTCGCGCAGGGCGGCGAAGCCGGCGGGCAAGGCGGGGACGTCTCCACCATGGTGATGGTCCCCGATGTCGTCGACATGGCGGGCGAGGTACCCGTCCTAGCGGCCGGCGGGATCGCCGACGGCCGCGGCCTGGCTGCGGCGCTGGCGCTGGGCGCACAGGGTGTGCTGATGGGGACACGCTTCCTCGCGTCGCAGGAGATGAGCGTCTCTCAGGCGTGGAAGACCCGGATCGTCGAGTCCGCCGCCTCGGACACCGTGAAGGCCTACGGCAGTGAGCGAATCCTGCCCCCCTTCAACCTCCCCGGCAGCACTGGCGTTCCGCGCTGCCTTCGCACCCCCCCTGGTGGACGCCCTGCGCGAGCACCCAGAACAGGTGGACCCCGCAGAGACCGTGCCTCGCGTGATGGCCGCCATCCTTGCCGGCAGCGGAGAGGAATACCTCCCCTTCACCGGCCAGTCCACCGCCCTCGTGCACGAGATCCTGGCGGCCGGCGAGATCGTCCGACGAACCGTAAAGGAAGCCGAGGCGGCGCTGGCGGCAGCGACCCACGCCATCAGCCCAGGGCCATGACGGCCCTCAGCCCCGAGACTTGAAACCCCTAACCCCACTCGAACCCACCCACTGATCCGCTTCACCGGCTCAGTCGCGGCCCCGCCTGGGCGGCCAGCGCTCGCTGACCTTCGAGTCCACGACGCCGCCGCCTACGCCCAGCACCTGGCCACGGTGCTCCACGCCGAGTCCAGTCCCGAAGTCGCCCCGAATCCCGTTCGGTCCCCTCTACTGGCCCCCGCTGGCCCCCGAGCGCCCTCGCTGCGGCCGCACACACCGAGGAGGGAAGCTGTCGGCCAGGAAAACACGAGGCCAGTGACGCACTTACGTCTTCTTCTGAGAGCAGGGTCCAGCACCTGATCGGAGCCTGCCGCGGTCCCCCTCCAGCCACCGAACCAATGGGGGCCAGGCGCAGCAGAAACTTCCACCCCCGCCGACGGGGGCGGCCGGCGCCCGGCCGACATCACCCCGAGGGGAAGAGGACGGTGCGGCAGGCCGGGCCCCTCGCCCTACCCCATCCCACCCGATCCGGCGTTCATGCACACGCGCGACCCGCCCCACGCCCGCCGGAACCACCCGCACAGACCCCCGATACCGGCCCCACTGGCCGGCGCAGTGAGCGCAGGACCACAGGCATGCCAGGACTGGGACACCGAAGCGTCCGGGCGTGAAACATGGGGGGGGTGGGGCGGCCTGGGGTTACTGCCGCCAGAGCGCTCTGGTCACCGGGCCTCGCCACCGCAAGCCCTATCGGCGCGGACTGAACCGACCATAACCACGCCCAGCAGCCGGCCGGCGTCACAAGCACCGCGTTCGGCATCCCGCGTGACATCCGCAGGCGACAGTTGACGCCCGACGCTGACACCCGCGACCAACCGAGCCGACCGCACTACGGTGGCGCCGCGGCCTTGGCCGTCACGTACGTTCGGGCCCGGCCTTATGAGGGGTCTCCAGGTCAGCGGCCTGGGCTCTCATCCACCGGAGCGAAGTCGCCGTGACGGTGGATGAGCCGCCACTGCCCTTCCTCCGCGCGATACATCTGGGTGACCCGGATGGCCACCGGCCCAACAGGCCCCCCGTCGACAGACAGCTCCCCACGCTCGTACCCCACGGTGTACGCCAGCTCGGTACCGGCGTGGACCACCTCGAACTCTGTACGCATGGCACCGTTGGAGAACCTGCCGCCCACCCACCGGAAGACCTCGCTCAGAGCAGGCCAACCCGTCTTGCACGGGCCGAAAGCACCGAAGAGACTGACATCTTCCGACCGGGACCACATCGCCATGAACGGCTCAGGGTCACCTGCGTACATGGCGTCATTGGCAACCCGCTGCCGCCGCAGAGTCACCTCACTGAAGTCCTCGACCGTCATACGACCACCATGCCCCGGAATGCGGCAGCCGCACCCGTAGGGACACGCAGGCGATCGGAGGACCCCGCACAGGGGGGCCAGCAGTCCATCATCGGGAGACCCCGGCGAGCCAGACATAAGGAGTGCACCGCGACCACCAGAGCCACCAGGCCCTTGACATGATCTCAGAAAGTTTGGGTGGGAAGGCGTTTGGAGGAGGGAGGCCGGGTTAGACGCGTGATAACGGAAGCCGCCGCCATGGATGGGGCGCTCCCGGAGCAGCCTCGCTGCATGCCGCCCTTCCCCTCGGCTTCATGCAGAAGGGTCGCCCGCACGACGGGCTGCCGCCCGGGTTCGTACGGCATCCGGACACCCCCGACCCCGGCACCCTCCCCGGCCAGAGCATGGGGCGTCCGGCGAACCCCCGGCACCGGCGCTCATACCGTCGCCCCCGGGCACGGACCCGACGGCAGCAGCCCGGCACACCCACCCGGCCAACCAGCGCGATCAACCGTCACTGCGCCGCCCCGACCGCGCGAAGGAGTAGCGGTAGGGGCCCGCGGCGCGCGCTACGGACGGGTCAGGACGGCGGGACCGGCTCCATGCTGAACAGATTCCCGGCGCCCGCGATCTTCAACGAGCGTGTGAACTGCTCCCGGGACGGATCAAGGTAGGGGCTCCGGCTGCTTACAGTGGCGACGATGCGCCCCGGGCAGGGAGGCGTTGCGGCCCGAGGAGTCACAGAAGGACAGGTGCTGCAGAGACGAGGCGGGCAGCGGTGGAGGGCTATCGGCCTCAGGTGTTGCTGTTGAGGAAGCCGATGACCACAGCGCCCCACCAGCAGGCCTGTGAGACGAGGGCGGTGGCGCCTCCCCAGAGGAGGAGTCTGGGGTTGATCATCTCCGCGCCGGCTTCGAGGCGGCGGGCGAGGAGACCCGCCTGAAGGCCGTTGAGGGTGAGTGCGGCGACGAGACCGAGCTTCGTCAAGGTCAGCGGCGAGTCCATGTCGGGGTGCAGCATCAACCCACTGAGGACGAGCCCGCCTAGGCCGGCCCAGATCGGCACGTGGAGCCGGGACGTCGCGCCGAGCACCTCGGCCAGTGTGCATCGCCGCGTCGCCCAGAGCAGCCCGTAGTAGTCGGCGGACAGCACGGCCCCGAAGCCGAGCACGAGCGAGGCCAGATGCGCGAAGAGCGCGGCCGTGTGCATGGTCGCGTCCGTCTGCACATGGAGGGAACACCACAGGCCCGCTGTCAACACGAGCATCGCAACGAGCGCTCCCGCCGCCACCGTCCACCACGAATCGTAGAGACGGATCGGGCGGGAGGAAGGTCTGACTGCGGTGGACGACATGTGAGATGGCTCCGAAGGGAAATGGACGGGCTGCCTCCGCAAAACGAAAGCTAGGTAAGGCTTACCTAAAGATTCCTCCTCGTCAATGCGGGTCCACACCCCAAGACCGTGACTCCGGCCACAGACGATCAACGACCCCCTGCAAACGTCAACACTCCGCGCCAGACCCGCACCAAGAACCGGCGCAAGTGCGCCGAATACGGCGTTCCGCTCGGTGATACCCAACAGACGCACCCGGCTGAGCGGCCGGCGCTTTCGACCGCTTCGTTGAGGATTGCGGTCCTCGTACAGGCCACTCAGCCTGGCTCGGTGACCGCTTCCGACCTGGCCGGGGCGGTGTGGCTGTCGCAGTTCCAGGTGACGAAGGGGCCTTCCGCCTCGGGAGAACGCGATTCAACGCCACGATGTTGCATCTGACGCAACCGTGGAAGCCGGAGTGGTTCCTGTCAATGTCGGAATGATGCAGCCGAGAAACTCGGGCTACAGACGCCTCGGTGACGGCCGCCCACCTGTGGGGCCCCTTCAGACCACTCTCGCCGCATGGAGCCTGCACACACCACGGATCAAGGCCCCCCGCATCTGCCTCGCGGCGCCTCTGAGCACAATCTTTGCCCTGATCTACCTCACCCGGACGATGGCCCGGCTAACGCCCCCGGCTTACCTGGGCGTAGGAGCCCGCGCTGCACCTGTTCAAGGACGACGCACGGGTCGTACTAGCCGCGGCACTGGGCATCCGCGATGCGGACACTTGCGACGACGCCACCGACTTCTTCGCAACCGACGCCGACGCACTGTTCGAGCTGGTCGACAGCCAGACGACCGGCGCACTGGTGGACTTCGCCGACACCAAGCACCGCGTCGCCGACCGCGGTGAAACGGTTCAAGCTGGCCACCCACAACTGGACGACCGAAGACCAAGAAGCAGTAGCCGGCCGGCCCTTCCTCCCCTCGCGGGAGAGCCGCTGGCACGAGGTGTGCAGCGGGTCCGGGTACGGGCTCGCGACGGTGAACGCGGTGCTCGCGCGGACATCGTGGGTGTGGCGGGTGCGGAAGGGTGCTGCGGTGACAGGGGTGCGGATGGCCCAGTTCAGGTCATCCGCGTCGCCGGTTCGGGTGAGCCCCGCATCCGGCGGAACGCGAGAGCGGGAACGAGTGACGTGCCGGATGTCCCGGCGCCTTCGTACTGGAGGTACAACCCATGCGCCTTCGCTCCACCCTGGCCGCAGCGGCCGGTGCCCTACTGATCACCGTGTCGGTGCCGAGCTCCGCTTCCGCGGCTGTGGGCAACTTCGAGTACCGGGGTCCCCTCCTCGGCTCCCACCTCCTCAGCGACCCGCTCGGCCAGCAGTGCATCAACATCCCGCAGGCCACCAACCTTCTCCCGGCCCAGGCGCCGCGGAATCTCACCAACTCGGTGGCCACCGTCTACCTCGACTTCGACTGCGACGGCGACATCTACGTCACGATGGACCCGGGCGTGACGCTGGGGACCACGACCAAGTTCCGGTCGGTCGCCTTCCAATGACCGCAGTCACCGGCAGACCCTGAACAGGTATCAGCCTGACCTCCGCACCCGTCTCGACAGCCGCCGCGGAGCCCGTGCCCGCGGCGGCTCTCCGCTCTCCGTACGGTCCTGGGCCGCGGCGCCGCCGCGCCGTCCAGACCGGGCCAGCCCGTGGCCATGGGGCAGGCGTGAACTCGACGTCGGTACCGCCGCAGCAGGTAGCGATGTCCAGCAGCCGGTCCGCCGCCTCTTCGTCGCGGTCCACTCCGCGCCGTACCGGCACAGCGCCTCCGGCGCCGGCGGCAGCCACTCGGCCGGATCCTGATCCGCCTTCGACCTGTTCGAACGGTTGGTGACCGCGGCCAGGGAAGAAACTGACCCTGGTCGTTGGCGTACGCCTCCCGCCGCTTCGCCGTCCATGAACTCTGCCGAGAGGCGTCCAGGCGTAGCGGTACGGTGCGGCCGAACGCGCGCAGCCGGCCATCTTGGTCGTGGCGACCGAGGATCAGGAGCTGCGGGCGGGTCACGGCCCCCGTGATGGCGCCGATGACCGCTTCGGTGGTGTCCCGTCTTCCGCAGTACGTCCGGCACGGGATCGTCCACGAGGCAGAGCCAGGCCAGTGCGGCAGGCGCTCGGACATCTGCGGGCTGTGAGTGATCAGCCCAGAGGGCACGGGCCCAGGCGCCGGCGCCGGCGCAGGCGACAGCGTGCTCGCGACCCAGCTCTGCGGCGGCCAGCACGAGGCTCGCCCGGACCCGCGCAGTCCTCTCGATGGTCAAGCGGGCGAGGAGAGCGTCCGTGATGCGGCGTGCCTCGCCCGAAGCGGTGGCCAGGGCGTAGCAGGCGGAGGTACGAGCGTCGGGGTCCGCATCGTCGAGGAGCGGAAGGATCAGGTCGACATCGGCGGTTACGGCGTTGCGTGACGCTTCGATGGACCAGTTCATCAAGTAGCCGCTGCCGTCACACCGCAGTTCCTGCGTGGCCACCCTGAGGAAGGTACTGCGAGTGCCGTAACCCCAGTGCTCTTGTCGCGCTGTTGCGGCGGCCAGACCGAGTACGCCTGCGCGTCCATGCGTTGAGGGGTTGGCAGCGATCCGCAGAAGGCACGGCACCGTCAACGGGGCCATCGAGCCGACCGTACGCTGGTGAACGACACTGCCCCACGGCTGGGGTGGTCAGCGCTCGATGCCGTCCGGTGCGCTCTGCACCAGGCGGCACGTGAGGGCCAGGCCGCCCGGTGGGGGCACTGTGGTTCTCACAACGGTGAGCGAAGTCGTGGCAGCGGCATAGGTTCGCATCGTCGCGTTCGCGCGTCTCGAAGCCGGGGGCCACGCGTGCTCACCACCACCGGCCCGGAGGCAGAGACGGGGCCGTCGCTCCGCGGATGACGAGACGGGCAGCGAGGCGTTGAGGCAGGCCCCGGAGGGAAGCCCGGTCCCGCTCCCGCAGGCAGGTGCGGCCGCGTGGACCCGTGGCCGCAGGACGGCGTTGAGCCCAGCATGGACATGGACGACGAAATGCGCAGGCCCGGCCTCTCCTCCGCCGCGCCGGAGCCTTCGGCGACGCTCACTGCGTTTGCTCCGCCCTCTCCGCCGAGGCCCGCTGCTCCGCCTCCCACTCGGCGTCGGCCGCCTCTTCCTCAGCCCGCTTCTGCCACTCCTCGTACTCGGGGTACTCGGGCTCCTCGTACGGCAGGGGATCGGTGACCCAGCCCGCTGCGAGCACCAGGCGGGAGGTGCGGTGGACGGCGAGGAAGCCGAAGGGGCGGTCGAAGCAGACCTCGGCCTGCCGGGTGCGGTAGCGGAACCGGGGCGGTGCGGCCGCGCCGGCGCACGCCGCGACGGCCGTCAGAGCCGCGGCCTCGAAGCCCTCGGCGTGGAAGCGGGCCATCGCCGTCTGGCGTGCCGAGCCCACGGCCAGGGGGCGAGGGCTGATCCCCGGGAAGTGGCCGGCGCCGGTGTCCGAGGCGGAGGCGAGGCCGAACAGGCCGCGATGGTCGAGGAGATCGAGCTCCGCGGTCACGTCGAAGGCCGTCGTCTGGATGTGGAGATACGGCTCCGGCTCAGGCGACAGGACTGTCCCGATGCGCAGGCCGGGACCCGGGTTCCCCTCGGGCAGCAGGCTCGCGCCGGTGGCCGCGAGCGCGCGGGCCACCACGTCCACCCCTGCGGACAGCACCCGGCGCGGCGACGCACCGGGTGCGCCCAGCACCAGGTGGACGTCCACGCCGCCGTCACCGACCACTTCGAGCACCGTGACCGGACCTACCGGCGTCTGCGCCACGCGGACCCGGTCCAGGAGGGTGGTGCTGCGGCGCAGCGCGGTGAGGACCCGACCGGCCCAGGAGCCTTCGGACGGCTCGACAGGCCCGGAGCGGAACGGCTGGATCCAGCGCAGCCGCTGGGCCAGCGCCGAGGCGAGTACCAGCTGGGTGTGCGCAGGGGGCGGCGGGAAGTCGACCGGCATCCGCTCAACCAGGCCGCCCGTCCGTTCGGCTGCCCAGGCGTCGAGGGTTTTGGCGTCGGTCTCGGGGTCGCCGGTCAGCAGCCTGTGCGCGCCCTCCGGGAGCGCGTCCAGCCACCGCTGCTCCAGGGGCAGCTCCTGCAGGGCCCACAGCCCCGTGGCCGTCTAGAGGCCCCGTACGCCGGACAGGTCGGCGAGGAGTTCGCGTGCGGCCGCGGCCGCCGAGTCGGCGGATATGCCGAGGGCTTCGGAGAGTTCCCCACGGGCGGGGCCGGCCGCGCCATCGGCCAGGAGAGCGAGCAGGGGCCAGACCCCCACGGCCGTGAGGACCGTGCCGGTGTCGTCGGCGACGGCTTGCTCGGCCCAGCGTGCGGTGAGCCGGTTGACCGCACGGATCGTCGAGTTGCGCATGGTCGGGAGCGTACGGGACGAACGCCGCCGGGCCGGCGTCGATTTCCCCGGTCGCCCCTAGGCAGGCTCCCGTGGCCGACGTCGTCCGCTAGGCCGCCGTTCAGCGGGAACTGAACGGCGGCGGGACCGCCGCGTGAGCAGGCTGGCGGCAGTGGTGACAGCCGCGAGGCGTCGGCCCACGTTCACGTCATCGTCCACGTCCACGGATGACGGCTGTGTCCACGGAAGATCTGGCCTGGGTAACGCAGCGGGGTAATGGCCCTTGCGTCCCTGTTCCGCTGGGTGGCACCCCACGTCGTACTGCGCGCACACCAAGCAACTGAGCCGGCTCTCCCCACCCAGCCTCGGCTTCTGCCGCGTTGCCTTCGGAAGTCGTTGTCCGGGGCGATGACGTGGGCGCGGCGTGAGCAGTTGGAGGACATCGACCCGGCCTGGTGTCCGGTGTGGCACCCTCCGCCACATCAAACCACCACCGCTGCCACACCGCACTGGGCGGACGCCCGCCCATCAGCCGCATCAACAACGCTACGGGTCAATACACCTAGGCCGTGGTGGTCCGGCCGGCGGCCGCCTCGATGACCTCTTCCAGGACCTCGCGGGAACGGACGAGGTCGCCAATCATCCGGTCGATCCGGTCCCGTTCGGCGGCCAGTTCGGCCACCAGGGCCGGGGTGGCGCGTACCGACGGGCCGCCGTCCTCGTCCCGCATGCAGGGCAGGACCTGCCCGATCTTGGCACTGTTCAGCCCGGCCGCGTAGAGCTCCTGGATGCGGATGACCCGGTCCACGGCCCGTTCGGGGAAGTCCCGGTGGCCGCCGGGCGTCCGGTCGGAGGCCAGCAGCCCCTGCTGCTCGTAGTAGCGCAGCGAACGCTCACCGACCCCGGTACGCGCCGCCAGTTCACCGATCCGCATGGCCACCTCACGGGTAAGTCCGTCCGGTCCGTATCGGGTCCTCGCGCCCTTGAGTCCTTGCGCCCTGGAACCCTTGAACCTGACACTGATGTCAGGTTCTACCGTACCGCCATGACGCAGACACGACAGTCCCCCACCGCCGGATCCCGCCTCTTCTCCCCCGCCCGCCTGGGACCCCTCAGCCTTCCCAACCGCCTGGTGATGGCGCCCCTGACCCGCAACCGTGCGGACGCCGACGGGGTCCCAGGCGAGCTGATGGCCACCTACTACGCGCAGCGCGCCTCGGCCGGCCTGATCATCGCCGAGGCCACCACCCCGAACGCCGTCGGCCAGACGTATCCGCACATCCCCGGCATCCACACGCCCGAGCAGACCGCTGGGTGGCGTCGGGTGCGCGACGCCGTGCGGGATGCCGGTGGGCTAATGTTCCTCCAGCTCCAGCACGGCGGGAGGATCGGCCACCCCGACACCAGCGGACACCTCCCGCTCGCTCCGTCGGCCGTCCTGCACCCGGAACCGCTGCACACCCCCACCGGCCTCCAGGCCGCCGTCACCCCCCGCGCGATGACAGAAGCGGACATCCGGTCCACCATCGCCGACTTCGCCGACGCTGCCCGCAACGCCGTCGCCGCGGACTTCGAGGGGGTCGAGGTACACGCGGCCAACGGCCTGCTGCTCCACCAGTTCCTCGCCCCGAACACGAACCTGCGCACCGACGCATGGGGCGGATCGTTGGACGGGCGCATCCGGTTCACCGTCGAGGTGGTCCGGGCCGTCACCGAGGCCGTCGGCCCGCAGAAGGTGGGCGTGCGCATCTCCCCCGGTGTGGAGGTCAACGGCGTGACGGAACCCGACACCGAGCGGCTCTACCCGGCACTGCTGGCGGCCCTCGCACCCCTGGAGCCGGGCTACCTGCACGTGGAGTACGCCGATCCGGACGACCCCGGCTTCGCGCGGCTGCGCACGGCCTGGCCCGGCACCCTCATCGCCAACCCCCGGCTCTCCCGCGAGGAACTCGCCGCCGACGCGGGCGCGGCGCGGGCCGAGCGCCTGTTGGAGGCGGGCGCCGACCTCGTCGCCCTCGGCCGGGGCTTCATCGCCAACCCCGACCTCGTGGAACGGCTGCGAACCGGCGCGCCCCTCAACGAGCTCCGCCCAGAGTTCCTGATGCACGTACACGGCCCGGAGGGCTATACCGATTACCCGGCGCTGACCCGCGAGTCCTTCGCCGCCGTCTAGTGCTGTGACCGGAAAGGTTCACCGGGTTCCTGGCTGGGGGCTTCAACGCCTGGACTGCCAGGTTGGTGCCGACGATGAGATGGTTGGTGCAGGGGTGGGCAGGTGATCGCTCGCTGCCCTGTGTTCGGGAGGACATATGCAACATGGCGAGGTCTGGTGGGCGGATTTCGATGAACGGCGGCCGGTCGTGCTGCTGTCGGGAGAAGAGGCGTCCGGGGTCTGGGCGATGCAGGTCGTGGCTCCCGCAGACATCGAGATCAGTGGCGTGGCCGTCGAGGTGACGGTAGGTGCCCCCGAGGGATTGCCCTTTGAAGGCGTTCTGCGCGTGGCACTCCCACGTCCGGGCCTTGTCCCGTGTACTTGGCTGGTCACCCTGGCCAGGGAAGATCTGATCGACCGGGCGGGAGTCTTGCCGCCTGCGAAGCTTGGTGAGCTTCAGGACGCCCTCCGTCTTGGCGGACTTGAGATCGTGACGCCGGAGCGTTAACTACAGGGCGTCCGAGCAGGGGCGCCGATCTGCTCGGTCACGCGGCGAGGAGGGATCGACCGCCCCATCGGAGGCCTTTCTCGCTGCGGATGCGTGCGCGTTCGCGCGTTGGGCGGCGAGGACGTCGGGGTGGCGGGCGTTCTGGTTGCGCCAGCGCAGGTAGGCGTGCAGGGCCCGGGTCTGGACCGTGTGGTTCGGATGGTGGGAGTTGGCCAAGGTGAACTGCCTCAGGGGCCCGAAGTGAGCCTCCATCGGGTTCGCCCGAGAGGCGTAGGTCGGCGTGAAGCACAGCTCGACCTTGTTGCGTGCCGCCCACCTGCGGATTCTCCAGTTCAGGTGGGCGGAGAGGTTGTCGAGGATCACGTAGATCGGGGCGCTATCCGGGCGGGCCGCCCGGATAGATCGCAGGGCAGTCCAGGTGTGGTCGATGCCCTTGCGTATGCGGTTGATGCCCCAGAGTTCGTCGTCGCCGACCGAGTAGCAGCCGTGGAAGTAGGTGATGCCGTGAGTGCGGCGGTAGGTGGCGGGCAGCCGGTCGGGGCGTTTCTGTTCGGCCCAGCAGGAGCCGGCGGTGGGGCGGATGCCCAGCGGCCCGAACTCGTCGAAGGCGAACGTGCGGTCCGGGCGC
This sequence comes from Streptomyces vinaceus, assembly GCF_008704935.1. Classification (NCBI taxonomy): domain Bacteria; kingdom Bacillati; phylum Actinomycetota; class Actinomycetes; order Kitasatosporales; family Streptomycetaceae; genus Streptomyces; species Streptomyces vinaceus. The sequence goes on along the minus strand of NZ_CP023692.1, from coordinate 7,501,623 downwards.
TCGTTGACCGCATACTCGATCCGGGCCAGCTTGGCGTCGAAGGCGGGGTCCGGGGATTCCTTCCAGGTTTTCGTCCGCTGGAAGGTTATGCCCGGCGGGCCAGCAAACAGCGCAGGGCCTCCCGGCCGATCCGAACGGGCCGGGCCATGTTCCGGCGCAGGTGATCGACCAGTTTGCGGATCGACCAGCGGGTGAAGGGCTTGCCCAGCATGGTCGGGCGAGTGGTGGCCGTCTGGACGACGAAGTCCTCGTCGTCACGAGTCAGCAGGCGGGGACGGCCTCCCGCCCACTGAGGTCCAGGCATGCGAGCCCGATCTCGTTGAACCGGTGGATCACATCACGGACGGTGTCCTCATCTGCCTGGACCAGCCGGGCGATGACCGGGACGGTGTTGCCGCCGGCCGAGGCCAGCAGCATCATCGCCCGCCGGAACCGCACCGAGTTCGTGCTGCCCCGCCGAACGATGTGCTGCAGCTTCTGCCCCTCCTGCTCGGTCAGCCTGCGGATCCTGAGCGGTAACGCCATACCGCCTCCCCATGCAAGTCGAAGTCGTCACATCCGACCAGCACAACGAGCAACCCGGCAAACCTTCCCGGTCACAGCACTAGGCCTTCTTTCGGATCTTGCCGGTCAAGCCCCTGGCGTCTGGTGCCGCGCCTCGCAGGGCGCCGGGAAGCCCACCCACCGGACCGTAAGTGGGCTTTCCGGTAACGCCGCGAGGCGCGGTGCCAGGCGCCGCGGGCGAGGCAAGATCCGGAAGGCACGACCATGGTGCGTTTGTGGGTGAGGCCGGCCCTGGCCAGAGTCTGGGTGAACAGTGTCGAGTTGTAGCAGGAGCCGTTGTCGGGAATGTTGCCGAGCTTCTTGATGTCGACGTGGACCAGCGCGCCGGGCCGGGCCCGCTCATATCGCCGGACCGGCTGGCCGGTGAGGCGGTCGAGCCACGCCAGTCTGTTTAGGCCGTGCCTGACCAGAATCCGGTGGACCATCGAAGCCGGAGGGTCCACGATCGGGCCGATCGGGGGGGCCGAGCTTGCGGCCGGTCCGCCAGCGGCGGATGCGGGCCTCGATCCCGGCCGGGGTGGGGAGCGGGGTCGTGGCCGGCCTGCTCGGGCGGTCGTGAAGGCCGGCTCGCCCTCGGCCCGCCAGCGGCGGACCCACTTGTGGGCGGTGGGCCTGGATATGCCCATCTCGGCCGCCACGTGCGCGACCGGACGTCCCCGAGCACGCGGCGGGACACGAAGTCCTCCGTGTGTGGTGCTGCTAGACACCTCCACCACCACACCGGAGGTCTTCGCCGTGATCAACACCCGGCACCGTAACAACGCTCGTGGTCAATACACCTAGGCCGAAGGCACCCTTCTTGCGGCTCAGGCGCCCGCGCACCGCAGGTAGAGCACGATCATCGAGCCGTAGGTGAGCACCGGGAGGATGGTCGAGGCCGTGACCACCTCCAGCAGCGCGGCGCCCGGCAGCGCCCTCAGGGACCTCCTCCCTGGTGAGCGAGGTCGGCCAGGACGGGGATTCCCTGGCGATCGCAGATACGGATGATCCGGTGGGTACCGGCGGCGGTCAAATCATGGACTGGACGCGACCCGGCAGCGCGGGAAAGCCACAGCAGCCGGCCGCCAGGGTGCGGTGACTAGCTGCATGTTCACGCCGTGGCTGCGGTGTTTGGCCGACCAGTCCGCCCGCCCGTCACCGACGCGGTCGCATACGGCGAGAGTGTCATCCAGCAGGACGAGGTCCGGGTCCGCTTCACGCAGTGTCTTGAGCAGACCCGGAGCGCGCTCGGCGAGCAGGTCGGTGACCGCAGTGGCGTAGGAGGAACGGTTCGGCGTCATCCGTCGGTCAACTGCTGGATGGCCTTGAGCGCCTGACCCGCTCCGTTCTCGGTCATCAGATGGTGCGCCGCTTTTGCGGCGGCTGGACTGTGTGCCTGCTGCTTCACTACTTGGTGAAGGGAGTCGGCAAGCCGTTCGGCGGTGAGGGATCGGAAGGGGATCGGGGCGGTGGCGGCGCCGATGGCGGCAAGCCGACCCGCCCAGAACGGCTGGTCCGCAGTCACTGGTACGGTGACCGCGGGCACTCCAGCACGCAACGCGGCGGCCGAGGTGCCGGCCCCGCCGTGGTGCACCACCGCAGCCAGCCGTGGAAACAGCAAGGCGTGCGGTACGTCCCCGATCGTGAGCACGTCGTCTCCGTCGGCGGCAAGCCCGGCACTGCCAGCTTGGAGGATGCCGCGCAGCCCGGCGCGGCGCAGGGCTCGCACAGCGATCTCGCTCAGCCGCTCCCCGTCACCGGCCGCCATGCTTCCGAGGCCGATGAGGGCGGGCCGGGGTCCGGCACGCAGGAAGTCCTCCAGATCAGTAGGCAACTGTTCGGCTGCCTCATGGTGGGGCCACCAGTTGCCCACGACCTCCAGGCCAGAGTGCCAGTCGGAGGGACGAGGCACCAGGACCGTGCTGAAGCCGTGCAAGATCGGCCAATTCGCCTGTTCCTGTCGTCTACGCATCTCGGAAGGTGAGGCCGGAGGTAGCTGGAGGCGGCGGCGCAGCTGTGCGACAGCCTGTTCGTAGAGGCGGTCGGCCATGCGCAGTGCGAGGCGTCCGGTGGCTCGGTTGGCCAGACGGCCCAGCGAGCGGGAGCCGGTGATGACGGGCGGGAAGTCGCCGGTCGGTGCGGTGGGTTGGAGGTACACGCCGAGGCTCGGTGTGCCCGTGGCCTCGGCGAGGTGCCAGCCGAGCGGAGCGGTGGTGGTCGACAGCAGGAGCAGGTCCGTGCCCTCGTCCATCACGTCGGCGAAGCCCTGACCCAGTTCGGTGATGAACGCGGCAGCAGTGCGCATAAGTTCGCGTTTGCCTGTGACGCTGCCACGCACCCGTGTGTCGGCGGGGAGGCTGCGAAATTCCAGCCCCGCGCCGCGTACGAGGGGTGCGAAGGTGTCGGTGGTGGCGAGGGTGACGTCGTATCCGGCCCGGCACAGTTCGGCGCCCAGACCCGTGTAGGGCGCGACGTCGCCGCGCGATCCGGCTGCGGCGATCAGTATCCTCATTGGTCCTCCTCGGAATCGGTTCGGCCACCTGCGTGGCGGGCCGCGTTGGCGTGAACCGCCTTGCGCATATAGGCGGCCAGGCCCGGGCGTTGTTGCGACGGCGGTACGACCAGAGCGAATGCGCGCGGGTCGGCCACGAAGTCGTCCGCGATGCGCCGGTGCATGTCGGGCCGGCAGGAGGTGAACCATCGTGAGATGTGCAAGCGGTGCTCCTCGGCGAGGTCCATGGCCCGCTCGCCATTGCTCGGCTCCCCCTCGTCGAAGGCCGCGAGCAGCTCCGCGCGCCAGGCGGCGGCCTCGCCCATGAGCTGACGCCAGTCCTCTTTGGTGTGAGCAGCCGCGCGCGCCATCGCCTCGCGCTGTCCATCCGAGTGCGCCCACTTCAGTTCTGCCTCGGTGGCATAGCTCAGGTCGAAGGTGATCTCACCGAAGACCTCGAAGCGTTCCTGAGGAGTCAGAGACACCCCGGTCTTCTGGACCTCCATCGCCCGTTCCGCCACCTCGGCCAGCCGCTGCAGCCTGGCGATCTCCTCACTCAGCTTGCGCTGCGAGGAGTTCTCGGTCGGCGTTGCCGCTGATCCATACGATGCGGTCGCCGAGGCTGGTCAGCAGGTCGAGGACCTGGGCCGGTTGTGGGCCGGCGGCGATGTCGCCGGTGAGCACGATGCGGTCGGCAGCACGCACTTCTGGTTCGGCGAGCACAGCCTCCAGGGCGGGCAGGACTCCATGGATGTCGGACAGGACGGCTACTCGGTTCAACATGGTCACCACTGTGGGCGGGGGCTGAGGTGGCTGGAGGACCGTTCGCCTGACGCGTAGTCCATGGAGGTGGTGCGGTGAGTGAGCATGCTCGCGACGATCGACGGCGTCGCGTGTAGGACGAGTTGTCGCAGGGCGGCGGTCCGGTGTCCATTTCACCGTGCGGGACGTACCACGGTCGCACTGCCATGGACTTCGACGTCGGTGCCCACGCTGCCCTCGCCGTGCGCGCCCCCCTCCCACCGTTCCCGGGCAAACGGTAGGGCCCACGGCAGGCGGCAACCAGCACCAGATCGGCTGAGACCGGCATGCCCGGCGACCGGGTCGCCCACCAGCAGGTCAGCCGAAGCGGGGCCTGTTCATGCGAAACGAGCCAGGAGCCCGCGCGTGCAGGTCAAGGAGATCCGGGCCTGACGACGGCGGCTGGTGCCGGCGGTCATATCGCCGAGGCCAGAAGGACGGCCGACCTCCCGCGTTCGACATCCAGGCCTACCGTGGCCGGAACGTGGTCGACGGTGCTTCGCGCGGCTGAAGCGGTTCCGGACGGTCGCCACCCGGATCGACAAGCTGGCCGCCCGCTACCGCGCGGGCGCGCTGATCGAGTCACTGGTGCTGTGGCTGCGGGTCCCATCTCCCAGATCCAGGATCGCTGCTGATGCACAGGCGCGTCCCGGCACACTCAACGCCGTCGAAGCGCTCGCCGAAGAACTCGTACCGGCCCGCCGTCCTCGTCGGCAGCCCTCGCTTGTATTCCCCGGGTTCGTGGTCGTGCCACGGCGCGTCGACGACAAGTCGACCGCCGGGGAGGCGCAAGGCGGTGATCTCCTCGATTCTTGTCACGACGACGGGCGTTGTCGGATCGTCGTGACACCGTTCCGAGGTGAGCGTCGGGCGTGAAAGCCGCCTCCAGGTACCAGGAGCGCCGAAGGGTCCGAGAAATGGTTTGCCGAGCCGGTGGCTGTGTGTCACCGTTCGGCGTGGACCGGCAGTTGATCATCGGCAGCCCGTCGATGTCTATATGTCGGCGGCCTCTTTGGATCCACCGGAGAGGTGACGAAACGATGGGAACCGGTGCCGTGGGAAACAGTTACGAGGACGAGTGTCGCCAGTCGCTGGCCGAGGAGCAGGCGAAGAGCCTTGCCGCGACCAACGACTGGGAACATGTGGACAGGGAGCAGGTCCACCGGGACTGGGACGTCCTGTACCGGGAGATCACGGCTTTCCTGGCCGGCGGCTCCCTGCCCGGAGACCAGCAGATCCAGGAGCTCGTCCGCAGGCATTTCGACATCGTCAGCCGGTTCTACCTCCCCTCCAGGGAGGCTTACGTCGGCATGTCGCTCTTCTACGCCGAGGACGAGGCCATGAGGGCGTTCCACGATTCCTACCACCCCGGGATGGTGGAGTTCCTGGGCGCCGCGATCAAGGTGTTCGCGGAGCAGGGGAACGGGTTCGCCCCCAGGGCAGGGGCCGAGACTTCGGCGTAGTCGTGCGACACGGGCCAGGACATGCAGGGGCGGGCCGGGGTTCAGGCCCGGGGACTGCGACAGCCCGAACTTCAACGCCTGGACCCACCGGTTCTTCCTCAGGCCCGACGGCCTGCCAGCCAGGGCATGACCGGCCCGGACGAGGCCCTGGCCGGCGGTGCGCCGCCGGCCAGGGCCAACGGCGATCCGCGCCCGGGGCGCAGGAGGTGCCGGCCGCACGGCGGATAAGTCGAACCTCGGGGCCGTCCCGGCGGTGACATCTGTGCCGCCTGCGAGTTCGCCGGCACCGAGCCGCGGATGGCCGAGCTGCTCGTCGACGTCATCGAGCGGATCATCGCCCCAGCCGGGCGCCGCGCCGTCGATCTCGCCCGGATCTCGGACGTCATCGACGCACACCGGCGCCACCTGCTCCTGCCGCGGCGCTACGGCTGGGCCGCCGCCTACGACGCGGTGCTGACCGGCCTCATGGTCGCGCGCACATCTGGTCCGTGGACGACGCCCGTCGCCCTTCGTTTCCTGGGACATCTGGGACGACTGCCTCCCCATCCTGATCCCTTCGACCAAGACAAGCAGGACTACGTCGACTACAGCACCCCGCGGCTATTCGCCCACCGTGGACCGCCTCTCCCTGCTGGCGTCGGCTGGCCGACGGCACCGACGCCGAGCAGGCCCGCCTCCTCGCGAAGGTCGCAGGCCGCGTCAGCAACCCCTACAGCTCGCCCGACCGCAGCGGCGACACCGTATCGCCCACTGGGTCCTCGCCGACTCCTGGCGGACCCCCAGCCGACCCCTGACCACCTAAACACCCGGCCGCGTACGCGGCACCCTGCCCGGCCTCGCGGCGAACCGGCTCGTCCGGCACGAGAAAGGCGCCAGGTGGTTCAGCCGCAGCCGCCGGTACCGAGGCCGCACCCTCCTCCTCCACGGACACCTCAAGCCGGTCCTGGGTGCGAGTAGTTGCGGTACCCAAAGTGCCGCAGAGTAGGCCGGGGCAGGCGTAGCGTGCACCGTGCGGATCATGCGGTGGTTTCGGTGAGGGTCCCGTCGTGCAGGTGCAGGCGTCGGGTGATCCGTACCGATTCCAGCAGTCGGCGGTCATGGGAGACCAGCAGCAGAGTGCCGGTGTGGGAGTCCAGGGCGGATTCGAGTTGTTCGATGGCCGGCAGGTCGAGGTGGTTGGTCGGCTCGTCCAGCACCAGCAGGTTCACCCCGCGGCCCTGCAACAGTGCGAGTGCGGCCCGGGTCCTTTCCCCGGGGGACAGGGTGTCCACGGGGCGCAGGACGTGTTCGGCACCCAAGCCGAATTTAGCCAGCAGGGTGCGAACTTCGGCAGGTTCCGTCTGCGGGACAGCGGTTCGGAAAGCGTCCTGGAGGGTTTCGGCTCCATGGAACAGGGCCCGGGCCTGGTCGATCTCGCCGATCACCACCCCTGAGCCGAGCGCTTGGCCGCCGGCGGCGAGCGGGACACGGCCCAGGAGGGCGCCCAGCAATGTCGACTTCCCGGTGCCGTTCGCCCCCGTGATCGCGACACGGCCCGCCCAGTCGATCTGCAAGGTCACAGGTCCCAGGGTGAACTCGCCGCGCCGGACGGTGGCCTCGCCCAGCGTGGCGACGATGGCGCCGGAACGAGGCGCGGCGGCGATCTGCATGCGCAGCCGCCACTCCTTGCGCGGCTCTTCCACTTTCTCCAGGCGCTCGATGAGCCGTTCGGCCTGCTTGGCCCGGGCGGCCAGGTTCTCGCTGTTCTCCATCCGGGCGCTGCGGGCGAACTTGTTGTTGTCCCGGCTGCGGCGCTGCGCGGTACGAACCCCCTTCTCAGCCCAGGAGCGGTGCATGTTCGCCCGCTCCTGCAGGGCGGCCTTGCGGTCGGCGTACTCCTCGTACTGCGCACGGGCCTGCTGGCGGGCGCTCTCGGCTTCCTCCAGGTAGGCGGCGTAGCCGCCGCCGAAGTGGCGCACCTGCTGCTGGGCACGGTCGAGTTCGAGGACCTGAGTGACGGCGCGGGCGAGGAACTCGCGGTCATGGCTGACTACGACCGCGCCCGCGCGCAGCCCGCCCACGAACTGCTCCAGCTGTTCCAGACCGGCAAGGTCGAGGTCGCTGGTGGGCTCGTCCAGCAGGAAGATGTCGAAGCGCGACAGCAGCAGCGAGGCCAGCTGCGCACGGGCGGTCTGCCCGCCCGACAGCGACGTCATGGCCTGCTCCAGCCCGACGCCCAGGCCGAGTGTGGCGGTGACGTGCTCGGCGCGCTCCTCCAGGTCGGCCCCGCCCAGGCCGAGCCAGCGTTGCAGGCTCGTGTCGTAGGCCTCTTCGGCCCCTGTGGCGCCGTCGGCCAGCGCATGGGAGGCGGTGTCCAGGGCGCACTGGGCCGCTGCGACACCGGTGCGGCGGGCGAGGAAGGCGTAGACGCTCTCGCCCGGGCGCCGGTCCGCCTCCTGGGGCAGGTATCCGACGCTCGCCCCCGCCGGAGCGAGGTGGACCCGGCCCTGTTCGGGGCGGTCGAACCCTGCCAGGAGGCGGAGCAGGGTGGACTTGCCCGCCCCGTTCGTTCCGACGAGGCCGATCACCTCGCCCGGTGGCACGACGAGGTCGAGGCCGGTGAACAGGGGAAGGTCGCCGTGACCTGCGGCGAGATTCTTGGCAGTCAGGGTTGCGGTCATGCGGTCGCCTACCGAAAGGGGTCGGTCACCTGTGGTGACAAATGTGCGAGGGAGGTACGCGCTCGGCATCGCAACGACAGGCGGAAGTGCACCGCGTCCGAACAGTGAGATTCGGGACCTGGGCGGACTCACCCGGCTCAAGGGGAGGGTCCGGAAACCTGCGCACCTGCGCAGAGGAGTGCACGACCACCACCGTCGGCACAGCCGACCGCGGCAGGGCAGCACGGGCGGACGCCGCGCTGGCAACAGGGGCACGTACCTCAGATGCGCAAGATCCACCTCAATCGGTGACAACAGGACCGTCCACCACGGTACACACCGTGCTCAGCGCACCGCCATCTCTTTCCACGCCGACGCGCAGGAACACCCTGGGCTGGCCTTCGTGGAGGACCAAAGCCCATTGCGCGGACCCCGAGGCCCACTCTGCCCTTTTCGGGTTGTGGACCACTTCCTACCGAGGTGACTCCGATCCGCCAGGCCCCGTAGCCGCTCGCCTTGGGGCTCCATTCCAGCCGTCCGCCAACCGCGGACCGCTGACGCATGCCTCGATGACGGGGCCCTCTCGCGGCCGGGGCCAGTGGCACCCCTCGCCGCTTCACCCTGTCGCGCTGCGCGCGGACAGCGGCCTGCCCAGGCCCGTCCCTCTACCTGCACGCGAACAGGGAGCACACCATGTTCACCCCGCACCCCCCGTCCGGCCGTCAGTCGGCGCATCAGCACGATCATCTTGGTCGTCGTGCTGATCGCCGAGCTGATGAATGCGCTCGACGCCTCCATCGTCTCCACCGCGCTCCCGCTGATCCAGCAGGACTCCGGCGCCTCCAGCGCCGCGATGGCCGCCTGTCAGCTCCGCGGCACCGAGGGCGACCCTCGGGTCACCCCCGACACCGACGACTGCCGGCCCAAGTGCCCCAATATCGCCGGCACCGACCGCGACATCCACCAGATTCGGACCCGACACCAGGAAGTCACCGTGGTCACCACGGGCCCCTGGCACCCCTGATCCGTCACCCACGCGAGACGAACGAGACTGGCGCGGACGGCTACGGCCAAGCGGGCTGACACACCTACTCCTTGGTCATCCCGTCACTTCCGCGGCAACGCCCGGCTGCGGCCGGGTCCGCATGCCCCAGCGGGCAAGAGAGGGGCCGGCAGCGCCCAGCGCCGCGAAGAACAACGCCAGCAGCAGCCACCCCGTCGTGCCGAGGCCGAGCACCACCGTGGTCAGGATCGCGGGGGCAAGAGCCTGGCCCGCGTTGAAGCCGAGGCCGAGGACACCTTGGTACTGGCCCTGGGCATGGTCAGGGGCAAGGCCGAAGCCCAGGGCGAAGCACGCCGAGGACTCCCAGACCTCTCCCAGGCTATGGACGAAGATCGCCACCAGGACCAGTCCTGCCGCCGCCCAGACAGGGGCGTACGCCGCCAGCGCCATCATCGGGCAGCTGACGAGGAAGAGCAGACCCGCGATGCGAAACGCCCTGCCGCCGTCGTACGGGGACTCGATACGGGAGCCGATCCTGGTCTGCATCACTACGCAGAAGGCGGAATTGACTGCGAACAGCGCGGCCACCGTCCAACGCGGCGCTTCGGTGTGCTCGGAGATCCAGATCGGCAGGAGCAGGGAGACCACCGGATATTGCAGTCCCATAGCCCCGTAGAGGGCGGTGAACGTCAGGAACGGGCGGTCCGCGAAGGCGATCCAACGTCGCTGCTGCGGCGGCGCCGGCAGCACCGGATAGCGGGGCAGGAGGAGCAGGAGCGCCGCGCACAGGGCGAAGCTCGCCGCGTTGCCGAGGATCAGCATGACGTAGGCGCCACGGGTGTCCGCAGCCAGCGCGGCCCCCGCACCCACCGTTCCGAGGATGACGCCCAGGTTGACGAAGGTGCGCAACCTCGCCCGGAACAGGGCGGGGCGTTCACCCCCGACCCGGACCACCAGCGCGCCCCAGGCCGCCCCACCGGCCGCCGCGGCGATCTGGTCGATCGTCGCGATGATCGTGAACGCGGTCCAGCTCTCGACGAGGACGAGGGCCGCCATCGACAGTGCCTGGACCGCGAGGGCCACCGTCATGATCGTGCGGGCCCCGCGCCGGTCGGCGAGGTGCCCTCCGGGTATCCCCGCGCACAGGCCCATCACTCCGGCGAGGGTGAGCGCGGCGCCGACCTGCACCGCGGGCAGGCCCACGACGAAGGTGAAATAGAGCGCCGACGCCGCGTTGAACAGACCGTTGCCGACCCGGTTGACGAAACTGGCGGCGACCAGCACGCGCTCCGGCCCACTGTCCCCCGCCATGCGGCCTATTCGGCATGCCAGTCCGGTCTTGATCATGGACGGCAGGCTAGCAGCGGTCGCAGAACCCGCCGCAGCTGCACGCGCCCCCGACTTTTGGGCTTACTTCGGCGCTACCCCCTTTCGGACTCGGCAGCGCTCTGACCGCACGTCACCGGCGGCTGATCCCCCGCCCCTCCCCACCCGAAGCCTCGCACCGCCTCCTGAGCGCCATCCGGGCGGCCCTACGGCGGGCAGGGGGCGGGTCCTGCGGTGCGCCGGCCGCTTCCAGGGACGAGTGCCGTGACGTCGTGTCCGCCCGTGGCGGATCTGCCGGGGGCAGAGGAACGGCGTCCGGCGGGTTCCCGAGGTCAAGAGTGGAGTCGACGGCATCCCGCCTCGACAAGGAGAAGAGATGACTCCCCTCACCATGCTCGCGCCCCACGCGGAGGAGGGCGGCACACCGCCCGGCCACTTCGACGACCACCTCGCGGCAAGGCTGCTCGACCAGCGGATCGTCCTCCTCGGCACCCAGGTCGACGAGGTGTCGGCCAACCGGGTGTGCGCGCAGCTGCTGTTGCTGTCGGCGCAGGACCCGCGCTCCGACATCAGCCTGTACGTCAACAGCCCCGGCGGGTCGGTCACCGCGGGTCTCGCCATCTACGACACGATGCGGCTCATCCCGAACGACGTCTCGACGCTGGCGATGGGTTTCGCCGCCAGCATGGGCCAGTTCCTGCTCACCGTGGGGTCGCCCGGCAAGCGGTTCGCGCTGCCGAACGCGCGGATCATGATGCACCAGCCCTCGGCGGGCATCGGCGGCACCGCCGCGGACATCGAGATCCAGGCGGAGAACCTCCAGTTCACCAAGAAGGCCGTCGAGCGGATCACCGCCCAGCACACCGGGCAGAGCGAGGAGACGATCGCGCGGGACGGCGACCGGGACCGCTGGTTCACGGCCGAACAGGCCAGGGATTACGGGATGGTGGACCGGGTGGTGGAGTCGCTCGCCGACATCCGCCCGGCAACGCCGCGCCGACGGACGGGGCTGTGACATGGGGTCGTACACGGTTCCCTACGTGATCGAGCGGACCGCGCAGGGCGAACGGTCCTACGACGTATTCAGCCGGCTGCTGAACGAGCGGATCATCTTCCTCGGCACCGAGATCGACGACCAGGTCGCCAACGTGGTCATCGCGCAGCTCCTTCACCTGGAGTCGGCGAGCCCGGAGCAGGAGATCTCGATCTATCTCAACTCGCCCGGCGGATCGTTCACTTCGCTGATGGCGATCTACGACACGATGACGTTCGTGCAGGCGCCGATCTCCACCTTCTGCGTCGGTCAGGCGGCGTCGACGGCGGCAGTGCTGCTGGCGGGCGGAGATCCCGGGCGACGGTTCGTGCTCCGGCACGCGCGGGTGCTGCTCGGCCAGCCGGCCAGCGGCGGCCGGCAGGGGACGGTCTCCGACCTCAGCCTCGCGGCCAAGGAGATGGTCCGCATCCGCTCACAGGTGGAGGAGGTCCTGTCCCGGCACACACACCACGACGTGGCGACGCTGCGCGCGGACATGGACCGGGAGAAGGTGTTCACCGCCGAGGAGGCCGTGGCCTACGGGCTCGCTGACGAGGTACTGAGCCGACGGTTCGCGTTCGTCTGAGCCCGCGCGGCCGAGGCCGAGGGTCGGCGAGCCGGTCGGTACGACGGGGCGCGCGCCCTGTCGTACCGACCGTGGCCCAGCCCGGTCAGGCGGCGAGGCAGAAGCCGTCGTACTGCGCCGTGGGTGACGTGGGTGACGTGCGGGACCGGACCACCCGGCTCCGGGCGTGCCGGGCCAGCTCGTCACCGGCGAGTAGGAGAAGGTCGGCGAGGCCGAGGCCGAGGGCCTGGGCGGCGGCCGCGAGCACCTCGGAGGATGCCTCCTTGCGTCCGCGCTCCACCTCGGACAGATACGGCATCGAGATCCGGGCCGCCTCCGAGACGTCCTTCAGCGTGCGCTCCTGGGCGAGCCGCTCGCGCCGCAGCACGTCGCCGACGAGGTCACGCCACAGAGGCTCCCTCGGCGCGCGTCGCTGTGGACCCCCCACGGGTCGCCGCGGGGCGCCGGCCGCTCCGCCGGAACCAGGCGATGGGGCCTGCGGGCGCAGGGAGATGACGCGGGACTCGTTCGGCGCATGAGTGCTCATCCCCTCACCCTAAGGATCCGGGGCGCGGGGGGAAGGGAGCGGCCTTCTGCCCTGGGTGAAGCCGCGTGGGTGCCTGGGCGACGCGGGTCCGGACGCGGCCGCTCGCCACCGAGGAGCGGACCGGGTGTCTGCTGTATCTGCAGACCAGCTTCCGACACTGGAGCACCGGCGCGAACCACCCCTCCGGCGGCTGCCGTACGAGGTTGGAGATGCTGAACGCCGATGTGCTCCAGGCGCCGGAGTCGCTCCGGGCTGCACCCTGACCGGGGGCCTGTGGTGGAGCTACTACGACCAGCGTGAGGTGACGCCGGCGCCCGGTGCTGGAGGGCCGGCATCGTCGCCGACGTGCTGACCGACCTCTTCCACGGCGCGGACGAGCACATCAGCCCTGCCGGGCTGCTGAGCGCCGCCCGCGCCGAACTGCGGGCCACCGTCAGCATGGCGTGCAGCCTCCCGGCTCGGGGAGGACGGGCGCCCCGGCGGCCGCCCCGGACGGCACCAACGCCCACACCACTGGGCAACCGTGCGCCGGTGCAGTCCGGTCTCCTTCACGCGCGATGGCGACCCCGCAGCATCGAGAACGGTGCACTCTCATCCGTGTGCGGTGGTGCACGTTCACTTGTACGCCGACACCTGATCGAGGTCGGTGACGGCGGCACCTTCCCGACCGCAGGCCGCCGCGCTGCCTACGCCGGCCTCGCCCCGGCGCCCCGCAGCTCGGGCGACCCGGCCTCGCGGACCTACCTCGAATAGGAGGCGCGCAAGGGAAGCACCCCACTCCGGCCCTGCTCTGTCTCGCCGGACGGCGAGCCGATGTCCCCTTCGCGATGCTCCACGACGGCACCTCCTACGAACCACAGTCTGTTCGGGTCGTCGCTCCGCAGACCTAGACCATGGTCAGGAGGCGGTCCGTGGGGCCGTAGTCGAGCTTCCAGTCGGCATGGACCCACAACGCGCCGTCCTTCTGGCAGCGCGCCCAACAATCACCCGGCGGACCAACCCGTCGTCGGCCAGGGAGAACGCGACTGCGCTCTCGAACTCCCCCGCTCCCGCACACGCGCCCGCCACACCCGCCGCGGACGGAAGGAACGATCTTCAGCATGCACAGGCACATCGTTCCAGACGCCCGAACCAGCACCCATCCACCTTGACCAAAGGCACAGGGGCACCCCCCGTCGCCACACATCGCCAGAAGGTGGTTCGACCAGCAGCCCGGGCGGGCAAGCAGTGGCTCGCCCGCCACCAACGCGTCTGCGTCATATCCCGTGATCAGCAGCCCTCGGTCGTGTCATCAGCCGCTGACACGGTCGATCCGGGATCGGGTGAAGCTCAGGACTGACAACCGCCTGAAGCGGGGCGCAGATCAGTCATTCTTGAACGTACATCCAAGCGGAGCAAGCAACGGGGGTTTTATCCCCTGAGCCATCCACCGTGCAAACTTGCGCCCTGTACCGGTTGATGGTCAGAAGATTCCCATCGGTCTTCATAACGCCCGTACCTGCACCTTTGCCGTTGTACCAAGTGCCGCCGTCCCAGTCATACCACTTATCGGTGGCAGCCACCTGGATATATGCCCGCACGCCGTGACCGTCGGCTTCAAGGTCGAAAAGACCCCAGTCGTCGCCGTCGTCATAGAAGTGCAATGACGCGACGAGCTTGCCGTTGGTGGTGAGGGTTACGTATTGGTCCGTGGCGGATGCCGGACTGCTGATGCCTATAACCATGGTGGGAACGGCCAGGACTGCCGCCAGCCTGGCGAGCCACTTCTTGGTCACGCGAAACTCCCGCTTTTTCTGTTCGTTCGGTGGACGAGAGGAGGCTACCTCGCCGTCAACTGCGACGCCACAGAATGAGTGAAGGCCGCCGAAATCTTCCACACCCCCTCTGGGCATTAAGGGACAAGTCCACATCATCTTCATGGCGAAAGCTCAAGCAGGCCTCAAAAAAATAGCCGAGATGGGCTGACCGCACGAGAGGGCGCGCGCACTGCGGCCTCCCAAGAGCCCAGTATGTAGGGGCACATGAGGGCGGGTTCCATGAAGAACTGCTGGTCGCTGCCGAGATCGCCACAACGAGGAGAAAAACGCCTATACCTACGATCTCTGCAAGATTCTGCAATAAAGTCACGCTGGCTCGACATATGTATTTGAGGTTTCTTTGAGCTTCAAGTCGACGCCGTGAGAGAATGTCAGATTTTTCGATCACTCAGTGGTGTCACAGTTGACGGCGAGGTAGCCTCCTCTCGTCCACCGAAGGAACAGAAAAAGCGGGAGTTTCGCGTGACCAAGAAGTGGCTCGCCAGGCTGGCGGCAGTCCTGGCCGTTCCCACCATGGTTATAGGCATCAGCAGTCCGGCATCCGCCACGGACCAATACGTAACCCTCACCACCAACGGCAAGCTCGTCGCGTCATTGCACTTCTATGACGACGGCGACGACTGGGGTCTTTTCGACCTTGAAGCCGACGGTCACGGCGTGCGGGCTTTTGTGGAGGTGAGAACCTTCGGGAGCGGGGCATGGCAAGATTGGGCTACTTGGTACAACGGCAAGGGCGCAGGTACGGGCGTCGGAAAGACGGACGGCGACCTGCGTTCGGTCGATAAGTACCGGGCGCAGGTGTGCACCGTCGATGGCTCAGGGGACAGAACCCCCGTTGCATGCTCCGCATGGATGAGTATTCAGGAGTAGAAAAGGCCTCGGGGATAGAACTCATATACCCGGGCGAGCAGGTCACACCGCTTCCTGGCCCATTCGTGCGGTGGCCCGAACAGTGGGATGGCGACCTCGACCCGAGTCTGCCCTGACTGCGGCGGGGCAGACTCGGGGGTTCAGCCGGCCTTGACCGGTTCCACGCCTCGGACTCGCGGGCAGGCGAGGTGGTAGGAGTCGGTGCCGGTCTCGATGGGGCGCCATGGAGGACCACGCCTTCCGGCAGCTGCCCCATGGCTCGGCGGGCGGCCTGCCGCCTACGCGTACGCCCGAAGGCCCTGGACGCAGCGCAGCGCCCGGGCATCCGGCTGCCCTCCCTGTGCGGGGCGGTGCAACGGTCCCCGCGTCATCTCCTGGCACGAGGACCGCTCCCCCGATCTCACTCCTCGCGTTGACGGTCTCCATCGGCGAAACCGGCCTTCGCATCGTGGGCGGCCACGGCTCCGGCGGGGTAATCCGGTGCGCCGGTGTGGTGGATGCCGTCGGCGACCTCGGCGGTGCACGTCGAGTGGTCGCCGGCTTCGGCCTACCCTTCCTCGGCCTCTTGGGCGGCAGCTGCGTTGGCGCGGTCGATCTCGGCCATGTGCTCCTCCGCCCAGGTCCGCAGCCCCGCAAGCGCGGCTTCCAGGGACAGCCCGAGTCCGGTGAGCCGGTAGAAGACCCGCGGCGGCACAGTGGGTTCGACCCGGCGCGACACCAGCCCGTCGCGGGTCAGACTTCGCAGGGTCACGGACAGCATCTTCTGCGACACGCCGGGCATCCGGCGTTTCAGCTCCGCGAAGCGCACCTCGTCCGGTGCGGCATCGGCGAGCGTCTTGACGGCCATGGACGTCCACTTCGTACCGATGCGGTCGAGCAACTGCCGCGTCGGGCAATGGGGATCGAACAGATCACCGAGTACTCCGTGACCGGCGGGCCGGGCTCCTGAGGTGGTCACCTGTGGCTCACCACCTTCCCTGAAAGTGCCGTCTGGAAGACGGTGTGTCAGTTACCTACCGTTCTGTGGTCACCAATGGTAACCACCTGGCAGGAGCCGTCATGCCCGTCACCACCACGCACCACGTGCAGCGCATCGCGACGAACGGCGTACAACTCAATGTCGCAATTGCCGGAGAGGGACCTGCGGTTCTCCTGCTGCACGGCTTCCCCCACACCTGGCAACTCTGGAGCGACATCATGGGCCGACTGGCCGGGCAGTTCCGGGTCATCGCCCCGGACCTCCGAGGTTTCGGCGCCAGTGACCGCCCCGTCGAGGGCTACGACGCAGGCACCCTCGCCGCCGACGTCGAAGGGCTGCTCGACGCAGTCGGCGAGCCCTCGGCAGCGGTGGTCGGCATCGATGCGGGCGCTGCCCCCGCCGTCCTGCTCGCGCTGCGCCGGCCCGGCCTCGTCCGGCGCCTGGTCGTGATGGAGGCATTGCTCGGCCGCCTGCCCGGAGCGGAGGACGTCTTCGCGGGCGGTGCCCCGTGGTGGTTCGGCTTCCACGCCGTTCCCGGCCTACGCCGAGACCGTCCTGGCCGGCAACGAGGCGCCGTACGTCGATTGGTTCCTCGACTCGGGAACGCTCGGGCGAGGAGTACCCGACGACATCCGCGCGTCTTTCGTGCACGCGTACACCGGGGGTGAGGCCTTGCGCTGCGCGTTCTCCTATTACCGGGCGCTGCCGACCAGCGCGCAGCAGGTCCAGGACGCGGCCGCGACGGCTCGGCTGACCATGCCCACCATGGCCATCGGCTCTCACCCCGTAGGCCGCGGCCTCGAACGTCAACTCCGCCCCATCGCCGATGAGCTGGTCGGACACCATCTCCAGGACTGCGGCCACATCATCCCCCTGGACCGCCCCCACGCGCTGTTCGCGCTCCTTGCGCCTTTCCTGTCCGCCGATCTGCCGAAGTGACAGGGACGGAGGCGGAGGCGGGTGCGGGTGCGGGTGCGGGGCCGAAGGATCACGGTCGGCGGCTCGGGCGTTCGTCCCGGCGGTGAGTCGTCCAGGACCGCCGGTACCGAGGATCTGGCCGCCGCAGGGCGGCGGTCGCCCGTCGAACAGGGCGACACGGCACCAGAGCGGGGGGCAGGTCGCTCGATCCGGGGCCCACGGGCCGGGCTTCCCGGTTGCCGGCGCCGGTCCGGATGATGACCTGAACGATCGAAAACAGCGCCCTGCTCTCCCCCGACGCCCTACGTCGAGGCCGTGAACCGCCGTGGCGGGGTGGCGGCGTGGCGAGGAAACGGGCCGATCAGGTCGCGCGGTGGGCGAGGCGGAGCAGGCCGCTGCGCATCCGCTGTTCGCCGACTTCCGGCAGGAGTGCGGCCACGTGATCGGCAGCCAGGGGGGCGAGCAGGGCGTGGGCGGTGTGATCGGGGTCGGGTGCGGTGGCGAGGAGGATCGCCACATGGCGATGCCAGAACCGGTAGGCCCCGATCCTGTACCGGGCTCCGGGGGTGGCGGTCTCGGACATCCGGACCAGCGCCAGGTGCTCCAGCAGGTAGTCAAGGTAGGCGTTGAGGAATGCGTCCAGGCGCTCGTCGGCCGGGGCCCCGGGGCCGAGTGGGGGCGGCCCGTGCAGGACCGCCTCCTGCAGCACGCGCTCGCGCGCGTCCAGCAGAGCGGCAGCCAACCCCGACTTGTCACCGAACCGGCGGAACAGGGTGCCTTTGCCGACGCCCGCGGCCGCGGCCACCTGATCCATGGACACCGCCTCGACGCCCTGTTCGGCGAAGAGCCTGGCGGCTGCCTCCAGCACTGCGGCTCGGTTTCGGGCCGCATCCGCACGCTCCTTGGGCGGCGGCGTGCGCAGCAGTTCCAGCGGCATTGCAGAAACGGACCGCAGTCCGCTATCGTCGCGAGTCATAACAGGACTGTAGTCCGATTCCTTGGAGGCAGTGGCATGACCGCACTCATCACCCGCGACGAGCTGGCAGCAGCGATCGAGGCCGGCTCCGTAACCGTCGTGGACACGCTCGGCGGCGAGTACTACACCCAGCAGCACCTGCCCGGCGCCCTCGCGCTGGTCCCGGCCGACGTCGACACCCGGGCGCCCGCCCTGCTCCCCGACCGCGACGCCGCGATCGTCACCTACTGCTCCAACCCGGCGTGCCCCAACAGCGGACAGGTCGCCGATCGACTCAGCGCCCTCGGATACACCGACGTCCGCAAGTACCGCGAAGGCATTCAGGACTGGGTCGAGGCCGGCCTCCCCACCGAAGCCGCCTGACCCTCCACCGGGGCGAAGACTCCGCACGGAGCCTTCGCCCCGGGCTCGGTCGCCGGCCGCGCCGCTGACGTACTGATCTCGGATGATGCGGTCATTTGCCGCCATCTGGGCACACTAGCCTTGGGAATTGAGATTTCGGGTACTGGTGGGGGGCGACGTCGGACACCGACGGACCAGAACTGGATCATGACCGCATGACCCACACCTCGCGTCGAAGCATTCTGGCGGTCCTCGCCACAGCAACGGCTTCCGTTCCGCTCGGCACCCTGACGGCCGCGGCCTCTCCCAGACTTTCCGCCCGGCCCGGCACACTCGCAGCAGCGCAAGCGGCCGGCGTTGCTGTTCCCGCGTCGATCACATCACCCCGGTCTTCGGTCACGCTCGCCCCGCTGGATCCCTCCTACTTCAGCCAGGTCTCCCTCGGCCCGCTCACGACGGCCGTGCTACCGGGAACCCCGGAGCGCATGGAGGTCACCTCCGGCACCAAGCGGGTGGCGGTCCTGACCAAGGGAGCACGCACCGTTGTCCTCACGGGCCCGGAGCGGACCTTCACGGAGAACAAGCGGCCTTTCGTGGACGACTTCCAGCGCACGCTCCCGGACACGTCACTCCCAGCCGCGGATCGGAAGTACTGGGGTACTTCCCCGGGCGGCGGCAGCTGGTCCACGCTCGGACCGGCCGACACCGACTACTCGGTGGTGCCCGGTGCCGGCATCATCGCGCTCACCACCGACTACGCCAGCCGTCACGCCACCCTCCGGGACGACGAGATCACGGACGTCGACGTCCGTGCGGTGGCGAAGTTCGACAAGGTACCCACCGGCCAGGCGTGCTCGTTCGCCCTCTCGTTCGGCTATCAGGACACCCACAACAACTACCGGGCCAGGCTGTCCTTCCTGACCTCCGGCGCGGTCGAGCTCCGCGTCGAGAAGGAGGTCGCCGACACGGTTACCCCGCTGGCCGCAGCCATCACCCTCGCCACCGCCGTACCCGCGGGGACGAACTGGACGACCCGCGTGCTCCGCGAGGGCACCCGCATCCGGGTCAAGGCATGGCGCACGGACTCCGCCGAGCCCGCGGCATGGAGTGTCGACGTGACGGACACGACGTTCGCCAAGGGGCGGGTGGGCCTGCGGGCACTGGCCAACCAGGGCTGCACGAACCTTCCCGTCACGTTGGCGGTCAGCCGCTTCCAGGTGGACACAGCGACCTGGCAGCAGCCGCCGACGGTCACCCATGACACCTGGGTACGGGTGCTGCCCGAGCCGTTCACCGGGACTTGGACGCCGGCGCTGGAGCAGACCGTACGCGGCTGGGCCACCTC
This sequence comes from Streptomyces vinaceus, assembly GCF_008704935.1. NCBI lineage: Bacteria > Bacillati > Actinomycetota > Actinomycetes > Kitasatosporales > Streptomycetaceae > Streptomyces > Streptomyces vinaceus. Next base: position 7,481,965 of record NZ_CP023692.1, on the reverse strand, counting down.
CGTCGGGCCGGACGTCCTTGCCTACGGGGCCATGTTCCTCGCCGGTGCAAAGGCCGTGACGGCGGGCACGGGCCCGGCCGAGGGCAAGCAGACGCTCGGGGAGGCCGGATACGGCTACCTGGACCCGCAGGGCTACCGCTACGAGGGCGCGGACTTCCACGAGTACATGGGCCTCGGCTGGACCTTCCCCGACGGCACCCACACCGGCCCCTCCAGCAAGCAGGTCGGCAACCTCGACTGCTCGGGCTACGCGCGCATGGTCTACGGCTACCACATGGGTGTCCCCATGGCCGCCGGCGAAGACACGTCGAAGACCCGGATCCCCCGCAAGTCACGCCACATGGTGGACTACGCCCCCGGCACGCGGATCGACCAGACGGCGGACGGGAAGAACCCGCCGGCCGCGCAGCAACTCCAGCCCGGCGACCTACTCCTCTTCAACGCCGATTCCGGCGACGACACCGTGACCGCCACCGTTGACCACGTCGGCATCTACCTCGGCCTCGACAGTGCGGGCAAGCGCCGCTTCGTCTCCAGCCGCAAGACCGGCAACGGACCCACCATGTCGGACCTCGGCGGCCCCTCGCTCCTGGACGGCGCCGGAACCTACGCCACGAAGCTGCACACGGTCCACCGCATCTGACGGCCAACGCACGCCGAACGCAGCCGGCAGGCGCGATGGCTGTGTCGGGTTCTGATGCCGCGACCGGATGGGTTCACCGAACGGACACGGTGAGCCCGGCGAACTCCTTCCCGATGGCGTCGGCAGGGAGCGGGACATGGCCACGAGCCTGCCCGCTGCCCGATCTCCACATCCGGCCGCTGCGGGATCGCCCGCTTGGCCAAGCTACGGCGGGGGGCGTCCGCTCCGGCGTATGCCCTGCTCGCTACGGCTGTGGGTTCGTTCGCGGCACCGGGCGGCGGCCAGGACGTCGGGGTGACGGGGGATCTGTCCTCCCCGCCGAAGCCAGCAGCATCATCGCTGGACGACTCGGCGTGCACGGGGCCAGGGCGTTGTATCAAAGGTTGCCGGGCTCCGGTGCGTTGGGCCTTCGACGAGGCGGTGCTCTTCCGGCTGGAGTCGGGGCATCGGGTCACCACCCGGCGTCTTGTCAGGTGGCCCCGGCCGCGGGTTTCGCGGTGGAAGGAGTCGAGCGGCGGGAACCGGAGTAAGACGGGACGCAATATGACGTCGAGTGTCACGCCCGGCTTGCCACTGACGCGGAACCTGCGCTGTCGTGATCGAACGCGTGGAGCCGGGCGACTGCCGGGAGCGGGGCGTGCAGGTGCCCCGGCCGGGCGGTCGCCCGGGAGCCCTCAGCCGGCCTGGGCTCGTACGGCTTGGGTCTTGGGTGGGCAAGGCGGTAGCAGCAGACCGGCGTTCACATGAAGGACGCCGGCTGCAGGGCAGCCGCACCGGCCTGCGAACCCGGCGATCACGGAGCGGACCTGGGCCGCCCGCTCCCGGTGCAGGACACGGCGGATGGCGGACCCGAGGCGGTCCTCCAACACGGGAGCCTGTACCGACCGGGCGGGGGCGGCCCCTGCCCGGGCCATGGCCGACGGCGGTCCCCCGGCGGATACCGCGAGCGCCGCGCGCAGGCGGGAGCGGCCGCCATCGATGCCCAGGACCAGGTCATCGGCCTGCTCGACCTCATACGGCACCGGCTCCCTCACCCCCGCCCAGCGTCGAGGGCGCTGGGGGCAGGGATTTCGGCGTGGGCCGCGCCGGGCTCCTGTCGTGGGCCATTCCCGCCGAGCCCATCACGCCCTAAACTGCGACCGCTCCAAAACCTGGCGATCATCCGGAGGGCGTGCGAGATGAAACGAGCACTGATCAGCACATTCGCGGCCGTGGCGTTAGTCGTGTCCGGAGGGAGTGCCGCCAACGCTTCCGACGGGGCACCGCCGCGCACGACGCACGGCCCTTGCCAGTACGCGCAAACCCCGGACGAACCGCCCGCGCGTCCTGTTCCGCTGCCGCCCGACCCGCGGCGCACCCCCAGCCGTGGCACGGTTGACGTGGCCGTTCCGACCAGCCAGGGCCCGCTCCCGCTGCACTTGGACCGGGCCAAGGCGCCGTGCACGGTCCAGAGTTTCCTGCACCTGGCGCAGCACGGGTTCTACGACCGTACGGTGTGCCACCGTCTGACGGCGTACCCGACGCTCAAGGTCCTGCAATGCGGCGACCCGACCGGTACCGGTGAGGGCGGGCCCGGGTACAAGTACAAGGACGAACTGCCGGTGGACCTGCCGCCCGCACCGACCGACCCGACCGGCGCGCGCCGCCTGTACGGGCGCGGCCTGCTGGCGATGGCCAACGCAGGTCCGGACACGAACGGTTCACAGTTCTTCGTCGTCTACGGCGACTCCGCGCTGCGGCCGAACTACACGGTGTTCGGCACGGTCGGCCCCGACGGCCTGGCAACACTCGACAAGACCGCCGCCGGAGGCATCGAGCCGACCGCGGAGAACCCGGCACCGGTCGACGGCACGCCCGTACTGCGGACCGAGCTGCTCCGCGTCCGGCCGTCCTGCCGGCACTGACGCCTTCGCGACGGCCCCGCTGCGGTGGCCTCTGTCCGGGGTGCCGCGCCCCGTCCAGCCGCCGTCATCCCTGCTCCGCACCTGGAGCGTGGGCTGACGGAAGGGGACGGGGCCGGGGAGCTGGTCCTCGATGCGAGGACCAGCAACAGCCGATCGGTTCGCAAGCCGTGGGGTGTTCGCCGTCCCATCACGCCCGCAATACCTCGGCCCAGTCCCCCGACCCCGGACCTTCGCCGACACACCAGGATGGACTGCGAAGCCGTTACACGTCTCCCAGGAACCCAGGATCGGACGGCCCCATCTGTCGGGCGAAGTCCGCAGCGACTCCGAGCACCTCGCGCATCGGCACAGGCTGCCGACTCGTGGCCGCGAGATCGGCGTGAGCTTCCTCGGACCACAGGAACGGGTATACGGAAAGGCCCTGCTCGAAAGCCAGGGCCGCGGCCTCCTCACGCCAGCCGGGCCAGCGCATTCCGTCATAGAACGTCTCCAACCTGCCCGAGAGCAGCCAGGAGACCCATCCGGAGTGGCCCATCTCCATAGCCTCCCACTCCAGTGTGTCGGGAGCGAAATACGTCATCTGGCCAGGCGCCCCGGGGCGGCCCGCTGCTGCCGGATGGGCACCGTTCAACGCGAAGACCCCTCCGACAATGTCGTGGCCGACGACAAGGCCTGTCGCGGGATGCCAGCCGGAGTCGAAGTCCGTGGGGAAGCGGTTGACCTGCGCCAGACTCGGAAGTCGCCCATTCGAGACTGAACCAGAACCCCCGCCGAACACTCGCAGCCACCCGTGGTCCATAAGCAGTCCGCCGGTGTGCAAGGCCAGAGCACCCAGTACCGACCGCCCGGTAACCTGCATCTGCAGAAGGCATCGGCGGCCCTCGTTGACGTCTCCGGGCAGCACCTGAACCGGCGCGGAGGTCGCCCTGAGAGTCCCCTGAAGCTCCGGCCACGCCGGATCGTCCACATTGACCAGCTCATCGATGCCTCGCATCCGACGATGGTCGCACCTTCCGGTGTCACCTCATCGTGTGGGCTCGACGGCGCTCGCCCTGAGGCCGGGGCGATGCGGCAGCGATCGTCGGCACTTGGGCCTCATGGGAAGGATCGTCGCTCCTGGCGCCCCTTAACGAGCCGTCCCGTTCCGTTCACGTAGCGCCTGTTGCTACTGGTAGCGCTCCGCGGGGAAGGCGATCGATTCGTCGAACGGGGTGCGCGCCAGGAGGCAGTGGTGGAGCTGGCCGAGCATCCGGTTGAACAGGTGCCGCAGGGCTTGCGTTTACCGGGCCCCTCCCGCCCAGCGCCGGTTGTTCTTCACGAACCGGCGCCCGACGTAGCGGCGTCTGCCGCCGGAGGCCCGCGTGGTCGGGGCCGAGTCGGCTCACGCCTTCAGCCCTCCGACCGTGGCGAACCGGCTCCTGTCGTCGCCGCTCTCGCCCAGAATGCGGGCACCGACCGGGGGGGGGCCGATCTCTGGGAAGATCCCCAGCCCTGCTCGGGGTGCCGTCAGACCGCTCTACGGTGCTCCCCAGCCCTTGCGGGCCCGTCCTGGGACGGGACACCCGTGGGGCAGGACCGCCCGGTAGCCCGTCAGGGGCCGGGGGGTGCGTAGTTGCACCTGCCGTAGCGGCATGTGGTGTCGTCGAGGGGACCCGAGCATGAAAGGCCCTGTCTGCGATGTACCCCTCCGCCACGCCTCCCCGCGAGGTCAAGATCGGCGATGCCGCCGCTTTCGCCGGAACCACCCCGCGCGCCATCCGTCACTACCACCAGATCGGTCTGCTGCCGGAGCCCGGGCGCGGCGGAGACGGACGCCGCCGCTACGGCTACGACGACATGATCCGCCTGCTGTGGATCCGCAAGATGTCCGAGGCCGGCATCAGCCTGGACGACATGCGGTCCGCCTTCGACGAAGCCCGGGACGTCGAGGACGGCGGACGGACTGGACGCGGCCGAGGAGAAGCTCTTCGAGAACCACGACGCCGCCGCGAGCGGCGAGGAGGACGCCCAGATGAGTGCCTTCGAAGCAGTCACCAAGATGCCCTACGGCTTCTCCGCGGCCCGCACGCGGTGCATGGAACTCACGGCACGACTCCTTGCCGCGGACGCCTCCGCAGGCAGCTGATCGCTGGTGTGGCGGTGCCTGAGGATCCCGGATGGGCCGCCGCGCGTTCCTCCGGAACGACTGCAACGACGTCGTCAGCGGCCATCATCCGGCCCGATGCGCTGGTTCACCGCAGAAGCGACACGTCACCGGCGCACCCGCCCGGCATCCCGCCCAACGCACACCGGCGATCACCTCACCGGCCGCCCCGCGCCTCGCCGGACGACCGCATCCCCAGGGCCGCTGCACCCCGGCACCATGCCCGACGCGGCACGACGGTGATCGGCCGGGCGGCTCCGGGAGCGTGCAGCGGGCGGCCCGGCGCCCGGTGGGGGGGTTACCGGTCCTTCAGCAGTGCGCAGACGAAGTCTTCCTGGACCGTGCGGAGCCGGGCGAGGAGGGCGGGTTTCATGCCTTTGTTGGTCTGGGTGTTGATGGAGAACGTGAGGGAACGGGTGCCGTCGGGGGTGGCTGCGGCGAGCTGCGTGTAGCCGGGGAAGTTGCCGGTGTGGCCGTGGAGCACGCCGCAGCGGGTGGTGTAGCGGAAGATCGCGAGCCCGGCGGCGTTGGTGCCGGGCCCGGCGGGCTCGGAGGAGTCGCCGGGGCGGAAGGTGAGCTGCTCCTTGCGGGTCTTCTCCGAAAGCAGTGTGGGGCCGGCGTACGCCCGGATGAAGGCTCCAGGTCCTTGGGGGTGGAGACGATGCCGCCGGAGGCCCAGACCGCGGAGGCGCTCAGGGCCTCGCTGACGTCCTCGGGTTCGGCGGGTGGAGTGACGTCGTAGCCGTGCAGGAACGGGTGCGGGAGGCGGTAACCCAGCGGCAGGCTGGTCTGCTTCAGGCCGAGGGGCCGGTACACGAGCTCCTTGAGGAGGTCCTCGTAGCGGCGTCCCGTCGCGGCCTCCGCCATGAGGGCGATGGCGATGTTGTCGGAGTTGGAGTACTCGTACAGGCTGCCCGGGCGGAAGAGCAGCGGCTCGTCCGCGACGTAGTCGAGGAGCGCGCGGGGGTCGAAGACGTGGCGCGGGTCGGTCTGCAGGATGCTCAGGTACTCGGGGGCGGCGGTGTAGTCCGGCAGTCCGCTGGTGTGCTGGAGGAGCTGACGCAGGGTTACCGGGTGCCAGGCGGGGGGCTGTGTGGGCAGCACTCCGCCGATGGTGTCGTCGAGGGAGAGGACCCCCCGGTCGACGAGCCGGAGGGCGACGGCCCCGCTGAACGCCTTGCTGATGCTGGCGATTCGCATGTGGTCGTCGAGCTGCGGCGGCCTTCCGGTGGTGAGGTCCCCGACCCCGGCGGTATACACCTGTGTGCGGTCGCCCCGGGTGAGCACGGCGATCACCCCGGGCGGACCGTCGTCCTGGCCGACGAGCTGTTCGAGCTCCCGCTGGAGCCGACCGTCGTGGGCGGGGTCGGACCCTGCCGCCTGCGCAGGCGGGAGGAGCGCGCCGAGCGTGGCGGCGGTGAGCGCCGCGACGGACAGTCCGGCGCGGAAACGGCGTGCGGGGGCGGGGGCGGGGGCGGGGGCGGGGGCGGGGGTGGGGGTGGGGGTGGGCACGGATGTCTCCCGGTGTGCGGTGGGGCGGCAAGGGCGGTGCCTGCCGGAGCTGTCTGCCTAGCAGCCGGGCAGGCGTCCCTGGGCCGCGCCGCGCCCGGCTGCTAGGCCGGTCGGCGGACAAAGGGTCCCCTGCACCAGTACCGCGGCGCACTGCCGGGACGGGCTGGGCGGTACCTGTGTGTACGCCGGCGGAGGAGCCGCGTTCACCCCGGCCGCCGCGGTGTCCTGCCCACTGCGCAGGCCCGCGCGACTCTCCGGCGGGGCGGTCCGGGCGGCGAGGGCGTCCAGAACCCGCTCGCGCCCCTGGCCCACGGAGATGTACAGCCGGACCATCCGGACCAGACCCTGGCCAGGGGTGCTGGTAAAGGTGAGGAAAGAGCAGCCACGGAGGAACCCCACGCGTCGGCCCTGGACCGTTCTCCTACAGTGGAGTACCAGGTCAGCGGCCTGGGACTGTCACTTTGAAGGGGTGCGGCATGGGGAAACAGGGGCATCCGGCGCCATGGCGGAGTCGCTTGAGGAGTACCGGGGGGAGCTGACCGGGTACGGCTACCGGATGTTGGGGGCGTACGCCGAGGCCGAGGACGCCGTCCAGGAGGCGCTGGTCCGGGCTTGGCGGAACATCGACCGCTTCGAGGGCCGCTCGGCACTGCGGACTTGGGTGTACCGCATCGCCACCAACGTCTGCCTGGACGCTCTCGCTTCGGGCAAGCGGCGGGCGCTGCCGATGGACCTGGCCGGTCCGAGCGGGGGCAGCACCCCGCCGGAGCCCCCACAGGACTCCGTCCTGTGGGTGGAACCCTGTCCAGGAGGGGACCCCGAGGCGGCCGCGGCGAGGGGCGAGTCGGTCAGGTTGGCGTTCGTCGCGGCGCTGCAGCACTTGCCGCCCCGGCAGCGGGCCACGCTGATCCTGCGGGACGTCCTGGGATTCTCGGCACGGGAGGTCGCCGACCTGCACGGCTGCACCGTCGCCTCGGCCAACAGCGCCCTGCAGCGGGCCCGTGCCACACTGGCCGACCGCCGCGACGCGCCGGACGATCCGGGCGCCGGGCCATCGAACGACGGCGTCCGCCGGGTGCTGGCCGAGCGGTACGCCACGGCCTTTACCCGCTACGACATGGAGGAGTTGAGCATGCTCCTCCATGTCGACGCCACGCTGTGCTTGCCTCCGTACGCGAAGTGGATGCGCGGTCTCCCCGACATCGAGGCGTGGCTCACCGGCCCGGCGATCGGCTGCCGCGGCTCGCGTCTGGTGGCGACCACGGCGAACGGCTCCCCCGCCTTCGGCCAGTACCGCGCGTCCCCGGACGCCACCGGCTACGTGCCCTGGGCCCTGCAAGTCGTCGAGTTCCGAAACGACCGGATCAGCGGCATCACGGCCTACCGTGACACCGACCGCCTCTTCCCGCTCTTCGGCCTGCCGGACCGCCTGGGCTCGGAGGAGGAGTAGGCGCACTCGGTGCTCGCCTCCAAGTACGTGGCGGCGTCACCACATACGGTGGAACCGAAGAGGAGCCGGACCGGGAACCCGGGAACACCCGTCGGCCAGCTCTCAGCGGGGGGCCGAAGCCAGGCGGGTCGTCACCGCCGTCAGCCACAACAGGCCAAGGCCCGCTCCGGCTGTGAAGGCCAGGACGGAGGCGGCGGAGGCGGCGAAGCCGGCGAGGACGAAGACCGGGACGACACGCGAGGCCACGGCCCACCCGCGGTGCCCCCGGGCGGCGAGCGAGCCGGCTAGCACGACGAATGCGGCGCACAAAGCGAGGTAGCCGACCATCCCGGCGACCATGTGGACGGCGCCGTGGCCGCTCATCACGGTCGCATCGGGGGCTCCGGCGGGAAAGCCCGCTCCGGCGTCGGCCGGGAAAGCCGATGCGGCCCCGAAGGAGGCCCCGAAGACACCGACCAGAACCGGACCCAGGTGCCGCCCGGGTGCCCGCCCAGCACCCGGCGCAGACCGACCGCCCCTATGACCAGCAGAGCGCCGGCGAGCAGGAAGTTCACCGTCTGGACCCAGCCCGCCTCGCCGAGCGCGAGCTGACTGAGCGCGTTCCGGCTGAAGTCGAAGCCGTCACGGGCGAGTCCCTGAGCGACACCGACCGCAAGGAACACCGGACCGGCCGCGACTGCGCCGAGCAGCCACCGGCGTGCCGCCACGGTGGACGCCGGTGCTACGGGCGCGACATGAACGGATGCGCTGAGCGTGGGGGGCATGAACGAGCCTTCCTCCAAGTGGTGTTGTCACTCATCCGACCGACCCGGATCAGCAAAGTCATCGCTCCGGGCAGTGTGTGCTGGATCACGGTCTCCTGGCCGGCAGTCGCAAGACGCCTGCGTCGAGCCCCATATGCCCGGCGCGCCTTGGACGGCGACGGGGCCAGGCGACGGCTGCCTCCCCCAGCAGCGCAGGTTCCGAGCCGCGAAGTGATCCATCAGTGCCCACGGGGGGCGCTCAGTCAGATTCGGTGATCATGGCCCTCGGATTTCGGACTTCCCTGGGCCCAGCAACACGCATACGCTCGGACCGTTTCAGTGCAAAAGTGATTTGCTGGCTCCCGGCACAGTGAGGCGTCTCCCATGCCTGGATGGATGGACTTGGCATACAGCACGGCCGGCGGTGTGGTCGGCGCCGCGGTGACCAACTACCTCTCCAAGAACCAGGAACGTCGGCAGCAGCGAGCGGCGGTCATGCAGCAGCTCCTCCGCGTCGCAGCGGTGCGCGAGAGGGTACGCGCCATCGTGCCGAGCCGGAGGGAGAGTCCGTCGTGGCCCTTAGCCGGGGCACGACTGCTCGCCACGGCACGTTTTGGCGTTACGGCGGTCCTGGAGGACGGCCACGACGCCGAGCGCGCCCAACGGGAAGCGATCGCAGATCTTGTGGTGGCCGCGCTCTCGGCGGGCATACCCCGCAGGATCCTGGACTTCGCCGGAGGTAGTGAGGAACGTGCCTTGCAATGCGAGGTCATCACAATGGTCGATCTCCACTTGGGCGGTGTCCTGGGTGAGTCGCTCGAAGAACTCATGACGCAGTGTGCGGAATATCGGCAGGCGACAGCTCAACACCTGCTCCGGGCTCTGTGGCACCCATGGCAGACGCGATTGCGGATGCATGCGCGCCTTCGCGTGTTGCGTCAGGACGCGGCCGCACTCCATCGCATGCAGGAAGCGGCCATGTCGGTCCTGGCTCAGCCGGAGCACATCGAAGCCCTGGCCGAGCGACTCGGTCGCCTTTCGGATCAAGACCCACAACGCGTCAACAGTCCGGGACCCCCGGCATAGGCAGTGCCGCGTGACTTCGAGTCAGATCCGTTGCGTAACGGGTCCACGCCGAAGTCGGCCTCGTCGCGATGCTCATCCCCTGGCCGGCCCAGGCCTGTCCGGCCAGGGGAACGCACGTCAGCCAGGGCGGAGCCGCTTGGAGTCCTTCTCCTCGACGCCGGTGAAAGCGGAATTGTCCTTGCCGCCGCTGGGGCGCTGAGAGCGGCCTCGGGGACCCAGGTCGTGATGGCCCTTCTGGCTTCCCTTCCGGGCGAGGTCTTCGCCGCTGCGTGAGCTGCTCTCGACGGGTACGCCCTCGTCGGCTTTACCGGGGCGCGAGCCCTTGCGGCTCTTGGCGCCGCCGGCTTCCTTCTGGGGCGGGTCAAAGGAGCGCTTGGCGCTCGGGTTCTCCTGGGTGTGTGTCGAGTCGACATCGGGTGACCAGCCGTGCTGCTGCGTACCCGTATGGCGGCTGGGTCCCTCGCCGTGGGGGACGTGCGACTTCGGACGCGTGGCCATGGCAGCCACCTCCTGGTTGGGGCCTTCGGTCGCCGTGCGCCTGCCCACTGGCGGGGAGGGAAACCCCTCTTTTGCCCTCCCTGCCAGGCGGACCGGGCAGTCCAGGCGATCAGCGAGCCGTCTCGGGCGGGACGCGCAGGGTGGACGGCGCTCTATCGAGGGTTCGGCGGCGCGCGCCGGCCCGGTCCGGTGCAGGCGCCGCCCGGTGGAGAGGAGCGGCCGAGATGCGGACTCCGGTGAATGTGTCCGGCGATCGGACCGGCGATCCATGGGGAGACCGCACCCCCTACGGCCGGGGCGGACAGTGGCCCATCCGTACCGACTCCTGCCTGGCGACGGGCATCGCGGAGGGCGACGTCGACCCGGGGGTGCGGTCGGCTTCGCTCCTGTATTCCGGTGGTGACGCGGTGGACATCGCCGTCCGGGACGGGCGCATCGTGGGGGTCCGTGGCCGGTCCGGCGACCGCGTCAACCGCGGCCGGCTGGAGCCGAAGGACCTGTACGCGTGGCAGGCCAACCCGCGGCCGCGGCCCCGGACGTGTGGGTGGAGATCGCAGCCTCCGACGCTGCCCGCCTCGCACTGGCGGAAGGCGACCTCGTGGAGCTCACCACGCGGTGCGGTGCGCTGCGCTGCGCGGGCGGCTGCGCGTAGGCTCCATCCGCCACGGCGTCCTGTTCGTCCCCTTCCACTACGGGTACGGGGCACCCCTGCCGGCAGCGCCCCGGCCCCGGGTGCTGTGGCGCGTGCCGCGCGAGCTGATCGCCACCGTCTGAGATCGCGTCTCCAAGGAGCCGCAGTTCAAGACCGCCGCAGCCGCTCTCTCCCTCGTCGAACGAGCCGGTGGCCCCGCCCGGCCGACACGGTCCGAGCCGCCGTCACTGTGAAGGGTCACCCTCGAAGGTGATCTCGCCGCTCGGACGGAGTTCGGCCGACATGTTGCGTTCCATCATGCGCAGGGCCGCTTCGGCGAGGCCTGCGTCGATGTGGGCGACCGCGTCGACGGCCACGACGACTTCGAGGTGCCGGATGTGGGCGTCCAGGGCCGAGTACAGGACGCACTGCTCGGTCACCTGCCCGCACAGCACCACCCGCCGTACATCGAGCTGGCCCAGCAGGTAGGCCAAGGGTGTTTCGTAGAAGACCGAGTGCCGCGCCTTGACGACGAACAGGGACTCCTCGTCGGGCGCGATCGGCTCCACCAGCTCGGAGTATCGGCCCGCCAGGGCGGCTTCCAGGATCTCGCCGTGGTGGGAGCGCCAGCGGCCGAAGTTGTCGTTCACGTACACGACCGGCGCCCCCGCCTCCCTCGCCAGCCGGAGCAGCGCCCCGACGCCCGGCAGGGCTTCGCGCACGGACCGCACCAGCGCCTCGGCGTCCTCGTGCTCATAGGTGTTGAGCATGTCGATCACGATGAGCCCTGTGCGACATGCGTCGCCGCTGCCCGCCGCGCGGCCCAGCGGACGGCTGTGGGAAGTGCGACCGCCGCTCACGGCCGTGGCCCGGGTGCCGTCGGCGCGGGCGGCTGGGCGCGTGCCCCGCTTACTGCCTGAGCCAGCGAGGGGTGGACCCGGACCGGGCCGGCGGTATTGGCAGCCAGCTGGTCCGCAGCAGTCGGAGAGGTCGTCACCACGGAGAATCCGACACGGTGCTCCTGCGCTGTTCGATGGGCCCGAAGGACCGTACTGAAGACAGCCGGCGTCCACACTCCCTCGGCGGCTACGACGAGATGGTCCGGCCGGTGGGCCCGCAGGAGTTCCTCCACGGCCAGCGTCACGGCCGCGCGGTGGCGTACGGCCAGGGCAGGGGCCAGCCGGACGATGAGCACGCCTCCATCGAGGGTGTGGGTCAGCAGCATGACGGGTCCTCCATCCAGCACGGAGACGAGGTGGCCGACAGTTTCCCGCCTCGGCCCGTTTCCGACACGCAAGCCACGCCGCGTACGGCTCAGGCCCGCGTACCGCTCAGGGCGGCTGCGCTCCGTGGTGCGGCCGCCGCAAGGGGTGCCCCACGCCAGCCGGCCCTGTGGGGGTGCCGCGGCATGGTCTGCCCGGCACGGGAGACGCGAAACATGACTCGGAGCATGGCCGACAAGGTCCTGCCCGACACCCTCAAGGCAGAAGGGCACCGCCGGATGGCCGAGCCCGGGTCCGCGGGCCGGCAGGCGCGGCCGGCACGCACCTCCAGCACCAGATCGACGCTCTCGCCACACACGGGGCGGGATACGCAGTGACGATCCGGGTAGCCGGACCACATGGACACCACTACCGAAACCACCCCGCTGCGCGCCGTCGCGCTGGTCTGCACGCTCTCGCCCTCCCCCAAGCCGTCCAGCTCCCAGTTGCTGGCCGAACAGACCATGGCCGCCCTGGCCGATCACGGGGTTACCGGCAAGGTGATCCGTATCGCCGATCACGACGTCAAGCCCGGCGTCGAAGTCGACATGGGCGACGGCGACGCCTGGCCGGGGATCCGCGACACGATCCTGGGCTGCGACATCCTGATCCTGTCGACGCCGATCTGGGTCGGCCACCCCTCCAGCGTTGCCCAGCGCGTCCTGGAACGGCTCAACGCCGAACTCGGCGAGAGCGACGACGAGGGCCGCATGCTCACGTACGGCAAGGCCGCCGCGGTGTGTGTGGTCGGCAACGAGGACGGCGCACACCACGTCAGTGCCGAACTCTTCCAGGGTCTGAACGACGTCGGCTTCTCCCTGGCCCCGAACGCCGTCACGTACTGGGTCGGCGAAGCCATGCAGGGCACCGACTACCAGGACCTCGACAAGACCCCCGAGAAGACCGCCGCCACCACCAGGACCCTGGCCGCGAACACCGCGCACCTCGCGCGCCGCCTCAAGGCCGCCCCCTACCCGCCCTCTGCCTGACACCCGCCCCGACCAGGCCGGAAGGAGACCGCGATGTCCTCCCACGACCAGCCCCACCACACCGCCGATCCGGTGTCGCTCCACGCCCGCCCCCCGTTCCCCGACCAGGACCAGAGCCATCCCGGCTCGACGGAGGCGATGGAGCCCCGCCCCGACCACGGCGAGGACACCTACCAGGGCCACGGCCTCCTGCACGGCCGCAAGGCGCTGGTCACCGGAGGCGACTCCGGAATCGGCCGGGCCGTCTGCCTGGCCTTCGCACGGGAAGGCGCCGACGTCGTCTTCACCCACTTGTCCGAGGAAGCGGAGGAGGCCGACGAAACCGCCCGCCTGATCCGCGAGGCCGGCCGCACGGCGGTTGCCGTGGCCTGCGACATCCGGCACGAAGACGAGTGCACCGCCCTCGTCGACAAGGCAGTGGGCGAGCTGGGCGGAATCGACCTGCTCGTCAACAACGCCGCCTACCAGATGGCCCAGCCGGACGGGATCGAGGCGATCACCACCGAGCAGTTCGACCGGGTGATGAAGACCAACCTCTACGGGATGTTCTGGCTGACCAAAGCCGCCCTGGCCCACATGCCGCGCGGCTCCTCGGTGATCAACACCACCTCGGTGCAGGGCTACCAGCCCAGCCCGCACCTCCTCGACTACGCCATGACCAAGTCCGCGATCATCTCCTTCACCCACAACCTGGCCCAGATGCTCGCCGAGCGCGGAATCCGGGTCAACGCCGTCGCCCCCGGGCCGGTCTGGACCCCCCTGATCCCGGCGACCATGCCCGACCCGACCACGTTCGGCGAGCAGTCACCGCTGGGCCGGCCCGCGCAGCCGGCCGAGATGGCACCCGCGTACGTCTTCCTCGCCTCCGACCGCGCCTCCTACATCACGGGCGAGATCGTCAACGCGACCGGCGGAACCCCGCTGCCGTGACCCCGGCCGAGGCACTGCGCCGGATCGCCTTCCTCCTCGAATGGCGCGGCGCGTCCCCGTACCGCGTACGGGCCTTCCTCACGGCGGCCGACGCCGTCCACGACCTGCCACCGGGGCCGGTGGACGCCGCGCAGGCGGAGCGGGCGCGCGGGGTGGGGCCGGTCACCGCCGAGGTGATCGCCCAGGCCTCGACCGGGGCGGTCCCGGACTACCTCGCCCGTCTGCAGGCCGAAGCCGGCCCCGGCGCCGCGGCCGGCTGGGATCTCGCGGCGTCCAGCACCGGGGACTGTCACCTGCACTCCGACTGGTCGGACGGCGGCAGCCCGATCGAGGACATGGCCGAAGCGGCCCGCGCCCTGGGCCACCAGTGGGCCGTGCTGACCGACCACTCGCCGCGGCTGACGATCGCCCACGGATTGAGCCCCGAGCGGCTCGAAAGCCAGCTGGAGGTCGTGGCCGGCCTGAATTCCCGGATGGGCCCGGGCTTTCGGCTGCTCACCGGCATCGAGTGCGACATCCTCGACGACGGCTCCCTCGACCAGGACGAAGACCTCCTCGGCCGGCTCGACATCGTCGTGGCATCCGTGCACTCCAAGCTCCGCTCGGACCCCGAGCCCATGACCACCCGCCTGCTGGCCGCGGTCCGCAACCCGCACGTCGACGTCCTGGGGCACTGCACAGGGCGGATCATCACCGGCCGGGGGCGCCCGCAGTCCCGCTTCGACGCCGAGGCCGTGTTCGCCGCGTGCGCGGAGGCCGGTACCGCGGTGGAGATCAACTGCCGGCCCGAACGGCGCGACCCCCCGGACGACCTGCTCGCGCAGGCCGCCGCCGCAGGCTGCCGGTTCGCCGTGGACACCGACGCCCACGCCCCCGAACAGCTGCACTGGCAGAGCACCGGCTACGCACGTGCCGCCCGGATCGGCCTCGGACCGGACCGGCTGGTCACGACCTGGCCACTCGGCCGGCTCGTGAGCAGCAGAAGCGGCACGCCGTGAACCATCCACCTTCCGCATGTGGCTGCCTCCCCCGAGCGGGTGAGACGCCCTGCGTGTGCGGGCGCCCGCACGTCCGGCGGGGAAGCGTTCGGTTCGGGCCGGACAGGCCCGACCCGAACACGCATGGAGGCGACATGGGACACGGCGGGAACGTGATCGACGAGCTGATGGCCGACCACCGCGAGGTGGAGGGTATGTTCGCCCGGATCCAGGCCATGACCGGCACCGGGCAGGAGCTCCGCGATCTCATCGACGAGATCACCATCGAGCTGGTGCGGCACTCGGTCGCCGAGGAGCAGTACCTCTACCCGGCCGTACGCGAGCACGTCGAGGGCGGCGGGCCGATGGCGGACAAGGAGATCGAGGACCACGGCCGCGTCGAGAAGCTGCTCAAGCGGCTGGAGAAGATGAGCACCGACGACGCACACATGAGCCCGCTCCTGCAACAGCTCATGGACGAGGTCTCGGCCCACGTCCAGGACGAGGAGAGCAACCTCTTCCCGATGCTGAGGAGAGCCTGTACCCCGCAGCAGCTGGACGATCTCGGTGACAAGATCCGCCGCGCCAAGGCCATGGCGCCCACCCGCCCGCACCCCGCCGCACCGAGCAGCCCCACGGCCAGCAAGCTCCTCGCGCCGGGCGCCGGCCTGGTGGACCGGGCGCGCGACTTCGTGACCGGCCGCGGCAAGTCCTGACCTCCGCTCCGGGGCGGCGGGCCGCAGGTACGCGTCCGGGCCTGCCGCCCCGGGACGGAGCGTGACGTGCGTCATGCCGCGAGCCCGTCGCTTGGGGCTACGCTGGTCGGCCACGAGCGGAGCGGCGCAGCTTCGCGCCGCAGCTCGCGGACCCGGCCGGGCCCAGGCGAGCACGCCCCCGAGGAAGCCGCCGTGTCCGCCGATCTCACGCCCGTCATAGCCGCTGGCACCCGCTGGCTGCTCACCGCCTTCCCGCCCTCCCCCGGGGCGTTCAGCCAGGCCCTGGCCGAGGCCCAGGCCCGCCAGGCCGTCACCCTCGCCGCCGCCCTGCGGTACCCGACGCCGCTCGACGCAGAGCTTCTGCATCTCCTCGGCCCGGGCGGAAGCGCCCGGCTGGACTGGCTGACCGGCGCCGACCAGGGCGACGACGCCGACGCCGACTGGCGGACATGGGTGGACGAAACCGTCGTCAGCTGGGCCGCCTGCCTCCTCGCCGCCCCCACCGTTGCCCTCGCCGCCCACCACCTCGTCGACCGCGGCCAGGCCGGTGATGTCGCCCGGCTCACCCGCCCCGGCGACCACGAACACGACGCCGCGCCCTTGCTGCGCCATCCCGACCTGCTGGAGCCCGTCGCCGCCCTCCACCGGGCTCTGCTGCTGGACCTGCTGGACAACGAGGCCACCGCTACCAGGTAGGGCAGGGCGAAGCCCGCTCCCCGCTCCGCCTCGGCGGCCTGGTGATCGACGTCAGGGATGGAAGAGGACCTTCACCATGTCGTCCCGCTTCGCTTGGAAGTCCGCGTACGCCCGCGGTGCGTCGTCCAATGGCAGGTGATGGGTGGCGAAGCCTTCGACCCCGAGGGGGTCGCCGTCGGTCAGCAAGGGCATCAGGTCGTCGACCCACCGACGGACGTTGGCCTGTCCCATGCGCAGCTGGATCTGTTTGTCGAACATGGTGAGCATCGGGAGTGGGTCGGCGGCGCCGCCGTAGACGCCGGAGACGGATATCGTGCCGCCGCGGCGTACGAGCTCTATGGCCAGCTTCAGGGCGCCCAGCCGGTCGACCCCGGCCTTCTTCATCAGGGCGGCGGCCATGGCGTCCGGGAGCAGGCCGGTCGCGGTCTGTACGGCCTTGGTGCCGACGCTGCCGTGGGCTTCCATGCCGACGGCGTCGATCACGGCGTCCGGGCCCCGTCCGCCGGTGGCGCTGCGGACCGCGTCGACGAGCTGGTCTCCGTAATGGGACAGGTCGTAGACCTGGACGCCGTGGCCGGCTGCGCGGGCGAGTCGTTCGGGGACGAGGTCGATGCCGATCACCTTGCCGGCACCGCGGTGGGCGGCGATGCGGGTGCACATGTCGCCGATGGGTCCGAGGCCCAGGACGGCAACGCTGCCGCCGGGGGGTATGTCGGCGTAGACGACGGCCTGCCAGGCGGTCGGGAGGACGTCCGACAGGTACACGAACCGTTCGTCCGGTGGCCCTTCGGGGACGCGGATCGGGAGGGTGTCGGCGAAGGGGACGCGCAGGTACTCGGCCTGCCCTCCGGGCACCTGCCCGTAGAGCTTCGTGTATCCGAAAAGGCTCGCGCCGCTGCCGTGCTCGTGGACCTGGGTCGTCTCGCACTGCGAGTGCAGTCCCCGCTCGCACATGAAACAGGTCCCGCAGGACACGTTGAACGGTACGACGACCCGGTCGCCGACCTTCAGTTCCCGGACGTCGGGCCCCACCTCGGCGACGACTCCCATCGGCTCGTGTCCCAGGATGTCCCCCGCGTCCAAGAAGGGCCCGAGCACCTCGTACAGATGCAGGTCCGATCCGCACAGGCCCGTCGTCGTCACTCTGATCACGACGTCCGTGGGATCAGTGATCTTCGGGTCCGGAACGGTTGCCACCTCGATCTTGCGGCGGCCCTGCCAGGTCACGGCTTTCATCACGCCTCCTGGGTTACGTATGCGTACGTATGCGTAGTGCGGCACCTCGCGGCCGACACCGCAGGATCAATGCGCTTTCGCCACCGCGGGAAGGAGATCGGGAGCGAAGCAGGTGGTGGGGACCGCGCTCGGATCCCACGGGGACGTCGACGGGACCGGTGTCGGGGCGGGTGTCGGGCGTTCCCTCGTCTCCGCCGCAGGCCTTGGCCTGCCGCTCGCCCGGGCGGCCCGAGCTTCACGAGCCGCCGGGGCACGAGTGTCAGCTGGAGGGGGCTGCGAGAGTTGGCCGACACGGGGGTCGGGGAGAGAACGGACGACCTCGGCCTGGGCGACGGCGACGGCGAGCGTGTGGCCGTCGATCACGGGCAGGCGCCGAACCTTGTGCTCGGTCATGGTCCGCAGGATCTCCGCGACGTCGTCGTCGGCACCGATGGTGACCGCCTCACCCTGGGTGAGCTCGCCGGCCGCATAACTGGCGGGGTCCCTTCCGAGTCCCTTCCGGCGCCGAGGGCCTTCGCTGCGATGGCGCGGTCGGTGAGCATGCCCTTCAGGAGTTGATCGCTGCCACAGATCGGCAGCGCACCCACTCCGAGGCCGGTCATCTTCTTCGCCGCATCCAGGATGCTGTCGTCGGCACCGATGCAGGTGGCGTCCGGCGGTCATCATGTCGCGTGCGGTAGTCACGATGCGTCTCCCGCGACTCGATTCGGCCACGCGCCGGCCCCGGTGGCCTGGTATCCGTGCGCCTGCCCTGTTCCCGGTCCGCCAAGCAGCCCACGCACCGGCAACCAGCTCCCCACCGGCCGACGACGGTATGCCCGGCGATCGGGTCGCCCGCCCCGGGTCAGCCATAGCGGGGCCTGATTCCGGCGAGACGGGATGAGGACCTGCGCGTGCTCGCCAAGGAGATCCGGGCCTGAATGACGGCGGCTGGTGCTGGCGCTTGTGAGGGTCCGGCCGGGGGACCGGCCGGACCGGCGCCCTGGGGCCGGAGGCGGAGCCGGGCGGGGCGGTCGACGTGGGGTGTTCCCCACCACCTGGATGTCTGTCGATGCAGAGACAGCCGGTCGCCCCTACCCTCGCACGCTGTCCATCCTCCGCGCGGCCAGGTCAGGAGGTGACGGGGACGGTCACGCCGAGGGCGACGGCCGCACGGCGGGGCCGTGCACGGTCGTCTGCGGCCAAGTGGACCTTGGTGCTCAGGGGTGCTCAAGCCGCCGCGTGAGGGTCCTGCCGATGTCGTCGTCGGCGTCCGCGGCCGCGAGGACCGCGGTCAGGACGCCCTGCCAGGTGCCGTCGACGGCCCATCTGATCAGCGGTTTGTGGCGGCCCGGAACGGGCCGCGCTCGTCGGGCAGGTCACGCCAGGGCGAGTTGGTGCGGTACTTCCACGCGATGGTCTCAAACGTGCGGCGGTGGTCGGCCCACTGCTGCCGCTAGACGGACAGGCAAGTCCGATCGACTGACCAACCGTTCAAAGAGACACGCTAGTCGCCGGTCTGGCCGTCGAGCATCTCGCGCAGGATGTCCAGGTGGCCGTTGTGGCGGGCTGTCTCCTCGGTGAGGTGAAGGAGGATCCAGCGCAGGTCGACATGGAGACCGTCACGGACGGCTCCCTTGGCCTGGGTGTCCAGGCTGCTAGCGGCGACCAGTTCGCGGTAGCGGGCGCTCTGTTCGGCGTATTCGTCGAGCAACTGCGTGAGCGGGAAGTCAACGGCGATACGCATCTCGCGGTCGGGGTCCTCATCGGTCCAGGGGCCCTGGTCTTCCTCGCCGAGGAAGACCACCTGGAACCAGTAGTACTCGACCCATCGGAGGTGGTTGATCACTCCGCACATGGTCATCAAGGGGGAACCCGGCAGGAGCGACTTGCGGGCGTTCTCCGCGGCGACGCCGTCGCACTTGGCGCGGGCGGTGTCTCGTGTGTAGTCGAGGAACGTGGTGAGCTGGGTGCGCTCGTCCCACGCGGGCGGCGTGTCGTCGATTCTGGTCATCGCGCGAAGCATCCCCGATCACGCGACCGATGTCGAAGTGTTTTCCGACGGGCCGACCGTTCCACTTGGGCTAGTCCGGCGGGTCACCACAGCGATCCAGCGCCGACGGGCCGTAGTCCTGCCCGGCGACGGGGTGCCTTCACCTCTCCGGCGGCGGAACTTACGGTTTGTGGGCTACCCAGAGCAGTTCCGCCGGCCAGCGGTGTGCCCAGTCGGGCGGGTCGGTTTCGTTGTAGCCGTTCGGTGTTCCACGTTCGGGCCGCGGCTCGATGAGGTCGTCGATGATGAGACCCGCACCGACCAGGACCTTGACCCAGTCGCCGTAGGTGAGCTGGTAGCTGTTCGCGCCGTCGTCTTCGGCAATGGCGTTCAGCCCGAAGTAGTCCTGCTGCAGCGTGGTGGTCACGCGGCCGGCGGCTTCGTCGTAGCAGGCTTCGAACCATGGGCTGGCGACGTTGAAGACCAGGCGCCCGCCCTGGCCCAGGACGCGAGCGGCCTGCGGGACGGCCAGGTGCGGGGGCGCCCAGCTGAGCCCACCGAAGTCGCAGAACACCAGGTCGAAGCTATCGTCGGCGAACGGGAGTTGTTCGGCGGCACCTTGCACCAGCGGGTAGCGGGCCGCTCCCATCGCGCGGGCCGCCGCGGCGAGCTGGGCTTCAGACAGGTCGAGCCCGACCACGGTGGCGCCCTCGGCGGCGAGCGCCCTGGACCACTGGCCCGCGCCGCAGCCGAGCTCAAGGACGCGCTTGCCGGTGACCTCGCCCAGGGCGTGCAGATGCGCGTCGGGGATGGAATACATGCCCCACAGCCGCGGCGCGGAGCCAATTTGCGGATCGTGCGCGTGCTGGTAAGCGCTGCTGATCTCGTTCCAGAACCGCCGGTTGGCGGGGATGCTGTCCACGTGCCGACTCCAGCACTGCATGCCGGGGGCGGTCAACACGATTTGGGGCACTGGCCGGCCCTCTCCTCGATCCTGCCCCGGCTCGGTCCACGATCCGCCGGACGGTTCCTAGACGGCATCCTGGGGCGGTACCGAGGACGGCTCCGGGTGGCACGCTGCGCGATTCCCGCGATCGGTTCCCGTCCCGAAGGGCACCGCGATCGGTTCCCGTCCCGAAGGGGCCTGGACCGGCCGTGGGCCACTCATCCGGGGCGCCAGGCGGGTTCGAGGCGGTCGAGCAGTATCCGGAAGGCGGCTGTCGCCTGGTCCCAGTCGTTGTCGGCCGGCGCCGCGTGGAGCAGCCCCAGAGTGGCGTTGACCAGGAGGCGGGCCTCGACGACGGCCCTTTTCTCGGGCATTCCGAGGGCGGTGAACGCGGAGCTGAGCAGAGCTCGCCATTCGCCGAGCACGTTGCGCATGACCGGGCCGTAGCGGCTGGGGTGGAGCACGCTCGCGGTCATCACCTCGAAGGTGAGGGGGAGGACCTCACGGCGCTCGGGAGCCGTGAACTGGTTCCACAGGTCTTCCACGATGCGCCGCAGGCCGGCGGCGTCCTGGGGGGCGCCTCGGCTGTCGAGCGCCTGCCGCAGGAGCAGGACAGGTCTCCCCTCGTCCTGGGCCAGCGCTTGGGCGATCAGACGGTCCTTGCTGCCGAAGTAGTAGAGGAGCATGCGGTCACTGGTGCCCAGAGCTTTGGCGAGAGGGCGCAGCGAGAGGTCCGCGAGCCCGTTGCGGATCACATACTCGCGGACCCGGCGCAGCAGGTCTGCTCGTTTGCGCAGGTCAGCCGGTCGCCCCATGGAGTCGCCCCCTCTCCCCTACCGTACGGGAATGTCGCATTTAGGCAGGTATTTACTGTAGCACCTGCTACGTGTACATTTGACCGTAGCGGGTGCTACATGAACGGCGGCGACACCGACCGCCCCCGAGGCCGCCCGCCATCCGAGTGAATGGAGTGATCAGCATGGCCGCCCAGAACGACGGCCTCCGCGCAACCCGTACCGGCCGACCCGGCGGGCTCAGGGCCTGTCGCCCGTACTGCCGGCATGACTCCATCCGGCCCGTGTCCGCCCGCGGCAAGCAGCGAGTGGGCAGCCATGCCGACACGTCATGGATCGCCCGGCAAATGGCACTGTGGTCAGTCGCCCTCACTCCCCACAGCGCCTCGCCCCTCTGCGCCGGCGTATGGGACACGTCCTGGCCCGTGGCCCGTGAACCGGCCTCGGTAGGCCGTGCCCGGCGCGCCCTCGCAGCACAGCTGTCCTCTTGGGGACTTCACGGGGTCACCGACACCACTCGGCTCCTGGTCAGCGAACTCATCACCAACGCCTTGCGCCACGCCCACGGCCCGGTCCAGGTCAACGTGCGCGTGCATGGGGCGGTCCTGCGCTGCGAGGTGGAAGACGCCAGCCCCGCCAGCCCCGCCCGCCGCAGCGCTGACACCGACTCCGAGAGCGGGCGTGGCATCGAACTCGTCGACGCCCTGGCCCAGGACTGGGGCAGCGAGCGCACGACGACCGGCAAGACGACCTGGTTCGAACTGGCCATCCCCGACCCCGGTCACAACCAGGCGTATCCGGCGCTGCCTACGTGACCAGGGGCACGCCCTTGGGGTACAGGGTGCATTCATCAGAGGTCGGTCCTTGGTCGCGAGGCACCACCGCAGACGCGGCGCCGAAGCCGGGCCCCGCCAGGTCGCGGTTCCCGCACCCAGTCACCGGGCCCCGACGACAGCTCGGTGTCCGGAGCCCAGGTCAGGCGTATTTGCCGAGGTCGCTGGCCTGGAGGGCGGCCTGGTCGTTGATGCCGATGACGTAGCCGTCCGGGTCGCGGAAGTAGAACATGCGCTGGCCGGTGTGGTCGGTGACGGTGTCCTTGATGATCTCCGCGTGCCGGGCGATGCGGTCGTGGGTTCCGTCGAAGTCGTCCACGCCCAGGTAGAACATGCCGGCGAAGCCGATGGGGGTGTCGGCCAGGCTGGGCAGCCAGTTCTTCAGGTCGGCGTTGCTGTAGAGCATCCCGCAGAATCCGCCCTGGTAGAGCAGCATGTGGATGTCGTCGCCGGGGCTGGTGGTGCTGGAATCGACGTCGAAGCCGAGCTGCTCGTAGAACGCGATGCTGGCCGCGGTGTCCTTGACACTCAGGCAGGGAGCGAACGGCATGAATCCTCCATGATCGGGGTGCGGCCTCCACCAGGGTGCGAGCGCGGGGCCGGCATACGCCGGGCACACCACGGTTCCATTTCTCCGCCCGTACGGCGGGCGTGCACTCCGGGGGCCGCCGTATTGATGAGAGCAGCCGCTCAAAGCGGGCCGGCCGGGGTAGTCAGTGCGTGCTGCTGACGCAGAAGGGCTGGCCGGAGGGGTCGAGCAGGACGGTCCAGAGGTCCTCGCCCGGCTGGTGGGCGGGCATGGTGGCGCCCAGCCCGAGGAGGCGCTCCTCCGCTGCCTCGACGTCGCCGAACCCGATGTCCATGTGGAAGGCGAGTTCATCCTGCGGCCAGGTGCGGGCCTTGAACGTCGCGGCGGACCAGAAGACGTACATCATGTCGCCGACCCCCACCGGGAACGCCGCCGGGCGGCCGTGCTCCTCACGGTACGGCTCGGCGACCTGCGCGCCCAGGGCGGCGGCGTAGAAGTTCGCGAGCTCGCCCCCGTCCTGGGCCCAGATCGCATACGACAGATCCTTCCCGCTCACGGCGCTGCCGGCATCAGTGTCGATCATGGTCTTCTCCTACGGTGCGGTGCGTGGGGCGGTTGCGTTCGCCGAAGACGACCATAATCAGCAAATAGGACAGGAGATGTCCCATATCGCTTGTGGTGGGGTTGGCGGGCAGGCGCGACGGCGCCTGGGTAACGTGCGGCCGTGGCTTACGACGAAGTGCTGGCGGAACGGGTCCGGGAACTGCTGGAGCAGACCGAGGAAACTACTGTGAAGAAGATGTTCGGCGGACTCGTCTTCACCGTGCAGGGCAACACGGTGGTCGGTGTGGTCGGCGACGAGCTGCTGGTACGCGTCGCCCCAGACGACACCGAACAGGCTCTCGCTCAGCCCGGCGCGCGGCCTTTCGAGGTCCGCGGCCGGATCTCGAAAGGCTGGGTCACCGTGGCAGGAGAAGTCCTCGACGACCACGTCCTGAACAGTTGGCTGCAACTGGGCCGCAGGGCCGCCGCCGCCCTTCCACCGAAGTAACGTCCTCTTCCCCACCGCCCGTGAGGATGCGGCCCGCCCCGGGGCCCAAGAGCGCGTGAGGGCAAGGGAGACGGTATCCCAGTTGGCCGCCTCGTTCACCCGCTACCGAAGCCGCAGCCTCGCCGGCGCAGGCCGATGGCGTTCGCATGCCGGATGAACCCCCACCCGCCTGCACAGGCGGGCAGCAGGCGACCGAAACGCGAAGGGGGCTTGGGCGGCCGTCGCGGACCAGCAAAGGGATCTGAGGCATCCGGTCTCTGGAAACCACGGCCGGGCCTCGCGCGCTTCCCCCGCGGAGACAACCATGTTCAGAGGGGGGCCGTAGAGGCGCATCATGCGCTGCGCGACGGCGAGGCTGCCCCCTGCCGGATCGAAATGCGGGTGCCGCTGTGGCGGTATCGGAGGTCGCTGATCGCGACCCGGCGCCCGCGGTCTGGAACCCGTCCCCATACGCAGTTCGGTGGGCGAAGCGTCACCGGGATCCGCCTTCCCGGCTCCGCACCCCGTCCCAGGGTTCGTGGCGTGCATCCGGCTCGTAAACGACGGTACGGCGATCCTCTGGATTCCGGCCCTATCGGCCAGGCGTGCCACCAGCGGGGAAGGATGGAGAGTGACGAGGTGGCCGCGGGAGTTGAACGGCGCGGTCGAGCCGGCTGGCCGCGTTCTGCCGCCCTGGCGCCAGGCGGACGCCGACTTCCGCGACACCCATAATCTCCGGGTTCACCTCCGGCGGCCGCACCCCCCGCTCCAAAAAGTCCGCGGCTTCGAAGCGCACCGCTTCACGCTTCGGCCGCCCCGCGGCGGTCAGTCGACTGCGACCTCTGGCCCGAGATGTGATCCTGCCTCAGGGAAGTCGGCCCTTGGTGCCAGTTACGGGCTCCCCCATAGGCCGAAAGATATGAGGGGCCCAGTCGGTTCTGGGGGCGAGTTCTTTCAGCCCATGCTCGGAGCCGCCTGAATCAGACCCTCACGGCCGCGGCTACCGTGTCGGTACGGCGGCGGGCCAGGTCTGTCTGCGCATCGGATTGCACCGTGCAAGCGAGTCCTGTTTGCGGTCCGCGCTTCGGTCACATGCTGATCCAGCAGTACAGCTGACGGCCGTAAACGGTCGCCCTTTTCGCCAGAGCAGCGAGACCTACCAGGAAGCCGGGGAGCCCGGTCGGGTCCGACTCGCCGTTGAACACACCCGACGCAGACCAACCATGAGCCCCTTCGCCCAGCTGCTATAGGTCAGCGCGGAGATTGCTCGTCCGGTCAACTGTGGTGGACTGTTCTGTGCCGCTTCCTGTCCGGGGCCTGCCTCCTGGCGCGAACTGCTACCACCGGGAACCTCCCGACCCTCCTGGACCGCACGGCACGCTCGCTCCGGCGTGGGCCGAGGCCGCCGATCAGGGCGTGGCCCGGCACTCGCAGCCCTTGCCAGGCCGACCCCCTGGGCCTCTGTCGGGCCGCCTTTCGGGCAGGGCGGGTGACATTGCGGTTGCGGGGTAGTCGCCCCGTGACGACGACATGAGTATCGCAACCCTGAACGGCATCGCCTCGGCCGGGCGCAGCGCCGCTCTCCCGTCCGGGCATCGCGCTCCCGTCCGGGACCAGCAGCTCCGCGCAGAGCTCCAGACCGATGTGTCGCCCGTTCCGGCAGTTCGAAGAAGGGCAAGGTGTCCCCATCATGACCACGACACAGCGGCAGCCCCACGTCGCCGACGACTCGGTGGGCGTCCTGGTCACACGCGCCTCGCAGCAGATATCCGAGCTGGTGCGCGAGGAGATGCAGCTGGCCCGGGCGGAGATGACGCAGAAGGGAAAGCGCTACGGGAAGGGCAGCGGCCTCTTCGGCGCCGCAGGACTTGTCGGCTTCATTGCACTTCAGGCCCTGGCGGCAACCTGTATCGCCGCCCTCGCGCTCGTTCTGCCGGTCTGGGCCTCCGCCCTCATCGTCGCCGCGGTCCTGGGGGCCGTGGCGGGCGCGACCGCCCTGGCCGGAAAGAAGCAGATCGGCCGGGCCGGCACCCCGACTCCCGAGCAAACCATCGACAGCGTCAAGGCCGACCTGGCCGAGATCAAGGAGAAGGCACACCGATGAACGACGAAGCCCGAACCAACATCGGCACCCCCGCCCCCACCCCTGGCGGCTCCGACTCCGCGGAACTGCGCGAGCAGGTCGAGCGCACCCGCGACGAGCTCGGCAAGACGGTCGAGGCCCTCGCCGCGAAGGCCGACATCAAGGCCCAGGCGAAGGAGAAGGCCGCCACGGTAAAGGACCAGGCCGCCGAGAAGGCAGCGCTGGTCTCCGACCAGATACGGGAGAAGGCCGGCGACGCCGCCCAGCTGATGAAGGGCAAGACCCCCGATCCCCTCCTGGAGAAGGCAGACCAGGCAGCCAATGCCGCACGCGCCAACCGCACCCCGCTCCTGCTGCTCGCAGGCGCCGTGGTCGTGCTCCTGCTGGTCCGCCGCAGCCGGGGGCGCCGCCGATGACAGCGTCCAAGATCGCGTACAAGCCCGTCGGGCTGGCCCTGGGCGCCCTCAGCGGCATGATCGCAGGCGCCGCATTCAAGCAGGCGTGGAAGCTCGTCGAGGGCCAAGGCGACGCTCCCGACGCCACCGACGAGGACCGGCCCTGGAATCAGATCCTGCTCGCCGCGGCCATCCAGGGTGCGATCTTCGCCGTGGTCAAAGCGTCGGTCGAACGGTCAGGGGCTGTGGCCGTACGGCGTCTGACGGGCACCTGGCCGGACTGAGCGCCGCGGTGCCGGCCTCCAGGCAGCTCGGACGCGTACGCGGCGATCACGTGCCGCTATCGGCAGGCCGGGTACCGGTCGGAGCTCGGGGCACGGTGCGTGCGGGCGGCGGACTCCCGGAGGGACGCCGCCGCCCGCTGCGGCCGGCCACGCCGACGCCGAGCCGCACGGCGACGCCTCGGGCGGACAAGGCGTAGGCCTCCCTAAGAACGGCAAGAACGCAGGAACCGCGCCTACTTCGCCGCCGCGGGATCCGCTGCACCACTCCCGACAGGGCCGATCAGCCGCTCATCCGCCGGAAGCTCGGCTCGCGGGGCGGCCGGCCACCGCGCTTCGACCCGTTCGACTAGAGGTGAGGACTCGCACCGCACACCGGGGCAGGGGGCCCGGGCTGAGGGCGCCGGCCATGCCATGAGCGAGCCCCCCGGCGCGAGGACCCCGCCGGCCCGAGCTGGTGGGAGTGCACGTGGTCCGACGCGGGGGCGGGGGAATCACGGACAGCGCAGCGGCGTTATCGCACACATGAGCGATACGCCCCGGCGCGATCAGCAGGACCACAGCCAGTCGATCTCGACCACGGTTCACGAGCGACTCGCAGCCGACCGCGCCGACACGCTCGCTCGCATGGCGGCGCTCGGCCGCGACTTCGACGGGATCGTCGCGGCGAACGCCTTGGTGGCCGTCGACGACGAGCACGACCCCGAAGGGGGTACCACCGCCTTCGAGCGGGCGCACGTGACCTCACTGCTCACACAGGCACGCGAGCACCTGGACGAACTCGACCGCGCCCTGGAACGCCTCGAACAGGGCGAGTACGGGCGGTGCGAAAGCTGCGGCACGACGATCCCGCCCGAGCGCTTGGAAGCCCGCCCGGCGGCGACCACCTGCGTGACCTGCGCCCGGCCCCGCACCCGTCACGATCCACGGTAGGCCCTGCCCCGCGGCAGACCTCCCGTGCCGATTGCACCGTCACACGTTCTCGGCCGCCTTTCCGGGGGCGAGTCGCGTCTGCTCGGATTCCGTCAGTTCGAAGTCCGCGGCCAGGGCCGAGTCCGTGATGGAGGCCGGGCGGCTGGCTCCCGGTACGGGGATCACCGCCGCAGAGCGCGAGAGCAGCCAGGCCAGCGCGACCCGCTGCGGGCTGACACCGCGTTCGGCCGCGACGCGGTGGAAGGCCGTGCCTGCGGAGGTGGGGCCCGTGGGGCCGTCGAGGGAACTGCGGCTGATGCCGCCGAGGGGGCTCCATGGGAGGAAGGCCAGGCCCAGTTCGGTGCTCAGCCGAAGCTGGGGCTCGCTGTCGCGGACAGCGGGCGAGTACTGGTTCTGAACGGAGACCAGTGCGTCGCCGAGGATGGCGTGCGCTTCGCGGATCTGGGCGGTGGTCACGTTGGAGATACCGGCGGCGCGGATGGTGCCGGCCTCGACGAGATCGCGCAGAGCGCCGACGGATTCCGCCCAGGGGATGGCCGGGTCCGGCTTGTGGAGCTGGTACAGGCCGATCGCCTCGACGCCCAGCCGCTTCGCGGAGGCTCCGGCTGCGCGCTTGAGGTGTTCCGGATCCCCGTCTACGGTCCAGCTCCCGTCTCCGGGACGGCCGCGGCCGCCCTTGGTGGCGATCAGGACATGGGACAGGTCGCCGCCGTAGTGAGCCAGGGCGCGGGCGATGAGCCGCTCGTTGTGGCCCACCTCGTCGGCGTGCCAGTGGTAGGAGTCGGCGGTGTCGATGAGCGTGACGCCCGCGTCGAGCGCGGCGTGGACGGTGGTGATGGCCCGGCTCTCGTCCGGACGGTGCTCGATGGACAGCGGCATGGCTCCGAGCCCGATGGCGCTCACGCTGGTGTCCCCGATGGTGCGGTGTTGCATGGTGGTGCACTCCTCAGGCGGGGTGTACGGCGGATGCGGTGAGAGCCTCGGCGACGGCACCGGGCAGCCAATCAGACGTGCGCGAGAAGGCGAAATGCATGCTCTTGGCCCGGGTGTTGCTCATGGCGTAGTGGCGGTCGAAGGAGAACGGCGACGCGGTCGCGCCCTCGGTGACCACCCGGTAGACGGGCTCCCGGCCGACCTGGTCGGCAACGGCCGCGGCGAGGTCGCGTACGTCGAGCAGGCCGTCGGAGCAGGCGTTGAGGGGGCCGGTGAACGAGCTGTCGGCGGCCGCCCACAGCAGCAGATCGGCCAGCTCGGCGTAGTGGATGAACACCGACGGCAGCGCCTTCTCGTGCACCGTGATCTCTTCGCCCCGGCGTATGCGCTCGGTGTAGTGGGCCAGCCTGCCGGTGAACTCCTCTGCTCCACCGCCGAGTACGTGCGCGCTGCGCACGGAGGCGAACGCGAAGCCGCCGGCTCGGGTGAGGACGGCCTCCGCCTGGCGCTTGCCCTCCGCGTAGTGGGCTCCGAGGTACGCCTCGTCGTGCCAGGGCAGGTCCAGAGCCACCCGCCACGTGGCCGGGTCCACGCTCATCTCCGGCACCGGCGTGCCCGGCGAAACCGCCGGCAGCGCGGCGGTCGCGGGGTCGTAGACCTCGATCGTGGAGGTCATGACGTATCGGTGGGCGCGGCCGGCGAAGACGCGGGCGGCGATCGCGGCCTGAACGGGCGTGTAGCACACCTGGTCCACGACGACGTCGAAGGTGCGGCTGCCGAGCGCGGCGAGGAGCGCCGTCTCGTCATCGCGATCGGCGACGAGGTGCTCGATCCCCTCGGGCGGCCGGCTCGAACCGCGGTTGATGACCGTGACCTGGTGGCCCGCAGACTGCAGGCGCTCGACCAGGAGTTTGCCGAAGTAGCGGCTTCCGCCGATGACGCAGATCCTTTGCATGCCCCCACTGTGGACACCTATCGTCATCAGCAGAAGTAACGGCTTGCTGGTGGCGATGTAAGGAAAACTGTTGATCGATGTGCAGCGGCTGCGCGTGCTGCGGGCGGTGGCGGAGTACGGCAGTTTCAGCAGGGCTGCCGCGGCGCTCCACCTCACGCCCTCTGCCGTGTCCCAGCACATGGCGGTGCTGGAACGCAGCCTGGGAGCCGAGATCGTGGCGCGCAGCACGCGCGGGTCACCCTCACCGAGGCCGGCCAGATCATGGTCGGGGCCGCCGAGTCCGTGGCGGCCGAGCTCGAACGTGCCAAGCAGCAGGTGGAGCAGCTCAGTTCGGGACGCACCCAACTCACCGTCGGTACGTTCGGCACCGGGGGTCGGCACCTGCTGCCCGGCGCCCTCGCCCGGTTCACGGCGGCCCACCCCCGCACCCTGCTCCACGTCCGGCAGGGCGAGCCCGAGATCACCTTGCCCCTGGTCCGCCAGGGCGCCGTCGACCTCGCCCTCGCCTACCACTTCGACGGCCCCCTGCCCGTCGGGCCGGGCCCGAACTCCGGACTGCGGTGGACCGCGCTGCTGGAAGACCCGTTGCACGTCGTCCTGCCGGAGGGCCACCACCTCGCCGACCGCACCTCGCTGGACATCGCGGAACTGGCGCCCGAGCCCTGGGTACTCGGCTGCCTCAAGACCGAGGCGTACCTGCGCCGTTACGCCGACCGGGCGGGCTTCGCGCCGGAAGTACGCGGAAGCACCACCGACTACTTCTTCGCCTGCTCGCTCGTCGCCGCGGGCATGGGTATTTCCCTCATCCCCTCCATCGCGCTCGTCCCGCCGGTGCCGGGCGTACGCGCCGTCCCGGTCGAGGCACCCGCGCCGACCCGATACATAGGCGTGGCCACGATCGGCCGCCACGGCGATCGCCCGCACATCACGGCGTTCCTCCAGGCGCTGCGCGAACAGGCAGCCCGTCATACACCGCCGGCGAAACCTTCTGCCTGACGCTTCCCCAAGGGCATGGCCGCGGCTGGGCGCATGAGGGACTCGAACTCCTACGTGAACCGGACCGCCGACGTGGTGGTGGCCGACGCCGACAGTTCTACTCGGGCCGCCGGCCGCCGTCGTCGGGGGACGACTCCGGGAGCGTGTGGCGGAAGGCTGCCCTGCACGCGCTCGGGCGGTGCCCGGTGTGGCGGGCGAACAGGGCGGCGAAGGTGCCGGGGTCCTGATAGCCGACGGCCGCGGCGACGGCGGCGACGGTGCGGTCGGTGGTTTCCAGAAGGTGGCGGGCGCGGCGGACCCGGGCTGCCTGCAGATGCGCCAGCGGGCTGCGTCCGGTCTCCTCGGCGAAGCGGCGCAGCAGCGTGCGGGTACTGACCTGGAAGGCGCCCGCGAGCGCGGCGAGGTCGTACCGCTCGGCGAGGCTCTGTTCGAGCCGCCGCATCACCCGCTGGGAGAACTCCCCGCCGGGCTGCGGGAGCAGCCGTGGGTCGACGTAGGGGGTCTGCGAGGCCCGAGCGTAGTCGACGAGCGCCACCCGGGCGGTGGTACGGGCCACCCGCACGCCGTCGTGCCGGCGGATCAGATCCAGCGCGAAGTCGTACATGGCGCTGAAGGCGGCGGTGGTCGTCACCCCCGTATCGGTGACGACCAGGTGCTCGGGGCGCACGTCGGCATCCGGGCAACGCCTGGCCAGTTCCCCGGCGTACAGCCAGGAGGTGGTGACCCGGCGCCGTACGAGGAGCCCCGCCTCGCCGAGCAGGAACGCACCGACGCAGAGGGAGACCAACGCGGTTCCCGCGGCGGCCTGCGCACGGATCGACGCGATCTCGGGGGCGAGCAGGGCCAGCCGCGCGTCGAGGTCGGTGTCGGGGCGCAGTTCGAAGCCGGGGACCACGAGGACGTCGACCTCGCGCAGGGGGCGCACGTCCAGGCTCGCGCCACCCGAAGCGGTGACCCGGCGGCGGGGCGAGACGACCGACACCCGGTACCCGGGAGCATCCGGCCCTGCGACATGACCGGCCATCGTCAACAGGTCCGGGACACCGAACACTTCGGATGCGAAGCAGCCCGGGTACGCGAGGACCCCGACCCGCAGCGCACCCGGCCGCTCACCCGTACCCGCAGCGTCCTGCGCCATTGCTCCCGTATCCCCCGGTGTCGTGGGCCCAGGCCCGCCCCGGTCATCGGCCGCCTGGCGCGCGCCTCTCCCCCGCGTGGCGAGATTACCTCCGGCCTTGGCGATCCCGCCCCTCACCCGGCTCCCTGTCCAGCCCAGGCTGGGCCCATGAGCAACGATGATCCGATCAGCGACTTCACCCGCCGGCGCGTGTCCGTGAAGGGGCTGGAAAAGACGGTGTACGTGGCCGGTGCCGGACCGGCTGTCGTGGTATTGCCCGAGATGCCGGGCATCAGTCCTGATGTCCTGCGACTGGCTCGCTGGGTGCGGGACGCGGGGTTCACCGTCCACGTGCCCTCCCTGTTCGGGACCGACGGCGCCTTCCCCACGGTCGAGGGCGGCCGAGAGGTCGTCCGCCGCGCGTGTGTCAGCGCGGAGTTCCGTGCCTTCGCCGGGGGCGGCACCAGCCCGGTGACGGTCTGGCTGCGCGGTCTGGCGCGCCAGGCGCACACCGCGTGCGGCGGCCCCGGGGTGGGTGCGATCGGCCTGTGCTTCACCGGCAACTTCGCCCTCACCATGGCTCTGGAACCGGCGGTGATCGCCTCCGTCGTCAACCACCCGTCGCTACCGCTCGACGACCCCGGCGGACTCGAACTCGACGAGGCGGACGCGCGCGCGGTGCGCGACCGCCTCGACCGCGATGGGCTCACCGTGCTCGCCTACCGCTTCGAGGGCGACCGCTGGTGCACGGGCCAGCGCTTCGCCGCCTACCGCGCACTGCTCGGCGACGCCTTCGACGGGCGCGTCCTGCCGGACAGCGCTGCCAACCCGGCCCCGCCGCCGTTCTTCGCCGACCTGGTCGGAACCCCGCACAGCGTCGTCACGGCCCACCTCGTCGACGAGGCCGGCCACCCGACGGCCCGGGCCCGCGACGAGATCCTCGCATTCCTCACCGACCGCCTGCACCCGCGCGGGAACCGGCCCGCGCCCGCCCCCTGACCAGGCCGGCGCCAAAGCGCCCGGGCAGGGCAGAGGTACGCCCCGGGCAGGGCCGACCCGCCGCGGCTTCTCCTCTGGCGTGCCGGTCGGCCGCTCGGTTGGCGAGACGTGGCCGGTCAGGCCGTCCGGTAGGGGTGGGCCTCTTTATCGCGCAGGGTCAGGCCGAGCCCCGGTGCGCCGTCCGCCCCGGGTGCGATGCCCCCGCCCCGTGGACCAGTGCACCGTCGAAGAGGAGAGCTTGGCGGTGGAGGCGCCGTTGGGCGTCGACGTACGGGTGCTGCCGTGTCACCGATCTGCGGCTGGCCCTTGCGACACGGGCGGCGCCGAGGAGCCGCACCGGGGAAACGTCGAGGAGTCGGGTCTTGAGGTCGCACGGGCGGTGTCGAAGGGATCAGCCGCAGGTCCCACGGCCGTTCGGCCCAACGGGTTAGCGGCGCATGAGACCGGGCAGGCGACGGAAGCAGCCCTGGGCCGCGGAGACGAGGACCGACCGCCCTGAGGTCGGTCAAGCACACGGCGCACGGGGCCCGCGGCCGCGGAAGGGAATCTCGTCATGTCCGGGCGGAGGCTCTCCCCCAGGAGAGCAGAGCACTCGACGACATCGAGCGCGGCCTGGGTGAGGACCCTTCGTTCACCCACTTGATCGCTTCCGAATGTGCGCTCTTCCCGTCCCCGGGCCGGCATCGCGATCGGCGCCGATCACGCGGCCCTACTGCCGTGTGGTGTGCCGCGCTCGTGTCCCTGGCGCTGCTGGTACCAGCTGCGGCGACGTCGGCGCCGCCCCTGATCGCGGCCTTCGCCCTCAGCTATGCGACCACATGCGGCCTCCTGCTGGCCCTGGTGCGCCGTTGGTGCCGGTCCGTGGAAGGCCCGGAGAACTTAAAGGCGTCCGGTGCGATCCCGTCGGCGGGACGACACCAGAGTCCACTGCCCAGCCAGCAGCCGACCGGGGCACCCGCAGCCGCAGCCCGTGGCCGTGCGGGGACCTACGGGCTGTCCTGCTGTGAACCGGAGCGTGGCTTCCGGTCAGGCCGGACCCGCGACCCCGGCTGGATCCTGAAGCCGGGCCTGGCGCCGGATGCGGGCCGAATGCGAGCCGGATGCGGGAGCTGCGCCGCCAAGGCCGAGGGCGTTCCCGGGGACGAGCGTTCCGACGACCTGCTGTACAAACCCGCCGGGGTGACGCACGCCGGCTGCCGCTTGAGTGAGCGGCGGCGATCCCTGGAAGGCGCTCCCCTTCCGTGTCTCCGACGCGCAGACCGCAGCCGCCGGCCGTCAGCTCCAACGCACGGGACACGGCCCGCTGGCTGCCCCGCCGTATGGGCCTGGGCAGTACCGCCCGGCGGGTCACCACGGCGGGCGGGCAGGACGATCAGGCCAGGTTGATGTTCTCGGCCTGGAGGCCCTTCTGGCCTTGGGCGACGTCGAACGTCACCGTCTGGCCCTCCTGGAGCTCACGAAAGCCCGACGAGTTGATCGCGGAGTAGTGGGCGAAGACGTCCGGGCCCCCGCCGTCCTGGGCGATGAAGCCGAACCCCTTCTCCGCGTTGAACCACTTCACAGTTCCCTTTGCCATGTCATGCCTTCCAGTCGACGGACGCCTCCCGCAGCATGCGGAAGGCGGAGGTGATCGCCCTGGTCCCTGCGGCACAGCACAGCAAAATGCCCACACCAAAGGCGGGGCAGGGGAATTCCGAACCACGACATCTGACCCGACCGTACACGTCCACACACGCGCTGTCACCGCAGCACGCGTGGACGCGTACACCGCTGGATGCCTCGGCCCGCCGCGAACGGCGGGCGCGCTCACTTCAGGGTGCGGACGAGGGAGGCGCGGACTCGGCGGCGCGGCGGTATTCCGCGTTGAGGCGCTGGGCTTCTTCTAGCTGGTCTTCCAAGATGATGATGCGGCAGGCGGCCTCGATGGGGGTGCCCTGATCGACGAGTTCCCGCGCACGGGCGGCGATACGCAGCTGGTAGCGGGAGTAGCGTCGGTGCCCGCCCGCGGACCGGAGCGGGGTGATCAGGCGGGCTTCGCCGATGGCACGGAGGAAGCCTTGGGTGGTGCCGAGCATCTCGGCAGCCCGGCCCATCGTGTAGGCGGGGTAGTCGTCGTCGTCAAGACGGCCGAACGAGTCATCTGCTGTCATTGCACCTCTTTCATGGACACGCGTGGAGGGGCCCTGGTGCCGTACGGCACCAGGGCCCCGAAGGAACTACTACACCATCTGCCGGCCCCGATACTGCGCCGGCCCTCTGTGTCCGCGGGCCCGACCGTGTTGCTGTCGGGGGCGCGGGGATCGCGGTTGCTTGACCGGAGACCACCTCACTATCGATGTCCTGCGGTACCCGGACTCAGAATTCCGCCCGGGCGATCCTGATGGTGCTCGGCTCCTCCGTTCTCCCTCGGTGATCAACTGCTGCCAAACGGGACTGCGTACTGCTGATACTGCGAACTACTCGTACTGCCGGTACTGCCGGTACTGCCGGTACTGCGAATTGCCGGTGACCTCACCAAGCGCCACCTTCGACAGCCAGCCCCGTCGCCCATCCTGCATCTGCTCTGGCTTAGAACCCCACTGCCGAACCTCCCGGTGCGCGCGCCCGCAGCCGACGCCTTCACCGAGGTACTGCTCACAGACTTCACTGCTGGGTACTGCCAACTGCACTTACTTCCCTTACTGCTGGCGGCGGCCCCTGATCACTGCGGGCCACCCGGTCCGGCCGCCAGTCCCGTCACCGTCCTGCAACTGCTCTGGCTCCGGAACTCCACGGCCGCACCGCCCTACGCACTGCAACTGCGGGTACTACTGCCCGGCAGTTCGTCTCTGCCGGGCCCTGCGGTCTCTCTGCGTTACGAGAGAAACCATAGCCACGCCACAGCCCAATGTCTACTCCGGCCGACATAGATTTTCGCGTGCTCGGCCAGGGGATAGTCGACACCGGGCAGAGGTACCCCTCGGGCCGCCGAGGCCCCGCTTCGCAGACGGCTGCGCGACCAGGGGCGATGACGGTCGCAGCGGGACAGCAGCGACGGGGAAGGGCCGGCAGGAGAAGGCGTGCCCCGCATCGCATAGCACGGTGCCTGCCCGAGGCGGCCGCCCTGAGGGCGAGGACCGACCGCCGCCATGCGGTGGCGGACCGCACCGGAGGCTGATCCCCAGGGCCCACGATGACCTGCGGCGAACTGCAGCAGGCACCCACCCGGGACGGCAGCCATCCGGAGGCGCGAACGCCGGCCCCCGCGAGTCCCGGGAGGCGCGTATGTCGCTTCCGCCTCCCAGGCCCGTTACCTCTTGGCTGGCGAATCGTTCCTCCAGTTGTCGCGACGGAAATGCATACCGCTCCCCCGCGGTACCGCGACGCCGGCCCGGGCAGTCACCTTCCCCCCCTGACGCCCGGGCCCCACCCCTCTCCGCCTGGCCCGGCCAGGCACAGCCGGGGTCCGAAACCGGTCCCGCAGCTTCGCGGTGTCGACATCGGTGCCGCGACTCCGGACGACGGATACCGGTCCCTCTGGTCACTGTCACTGTCACGACAGGTCCGAGATGCCGGTACCGGGCGGCAGTAAGAGGCCTTCCGGGATGGTCCGCAGCCCGAAGCGCGGCGAACGGACGAATGCTGCGGAGCGAGAAAGGTCGACGGTGCCGCCGGTGAATCGGGCGGCAGGAACCGCGCTGTGGAGGGTTGCGAGATGGCGCTCGCCGAAGTTCACGTCGGCGCCCGTGAAAGCGGAGCCGGTGAAGTCGACGAGTCCGTCGGTGAACTCCGCGCCCTCGAAACGGACCTCTCCTGCGGTGAAGGCGGCATCGCGGAAGTTGACGCGGGCGCCGGTGAAGCGGGCATGGTCGAACGTGACCCAGCCGCCGCTGAACGTGGCCCGGTCGAAGCGGATGTGACCGCCGCGGAACTCGGCGAGTCGGAAGTACACGTGACTGCCCTCGGCGAATTCGACCTCGTCGAAGACGACTTGGTCTCGACCGTGACCGACGAAGACCGCATTGATGAAAAGGATCTCGCCTCCGGTGAAGCGGGCGCCGCGGAAGTCGGCTTCGTCGAACACGGCGCCTGTGAAATCGAGATCGCAGCCCTGCCAGGATTCGGTTGACCCGTCTCGCAGATGGGCGGCGATGAGCCGCAGGACGGTTTTACGCACCTCTCGTTCGCGCCGCCAGTCGGCGAAGGCCTGCTCTCCGGCGGGGGGATCTGGGGCAAAGGGCATCCTCAGATAGCCGCACAGTACGTCGATGCAGGTCTGCCGTTCCTGATTCCAGGCATCGGCAAGTCTGGCCATGGCGTATGCGCCCGCCATCCGCGCAGCGGGCTGATCGGCCCCGAGCTGCTCGGCCGCGGCACCGAACCGGTCGGTGAACGCCCGCTCGTGCTCCCGCGTCTCGCTCACCTCGGTGAGGTACTGACGCCGATAGCCGACCACAAGAGCCACCGCACCGCCGGTTCCCGCGACGATCGCCAGAGCGATCTTGATCCCGTCGTAGACCTCTCCCGGCTTGAGCGGCCCGGCCACAGGTAGCGGGGGCCTGCCCAAAAGCAACCACAGAACTCCCGCGACGAGGCACGCGGCGAGCCCTGCCAGGAGCAGCACGACAGTGACATGCAGTCTCAACGACCAGCGCATCACGTTCCGAATTGGTGGACTTGAACGCTCACCCCTCGCCGCCACACGGCAAGCCTAGAAGCAGCACCAAGATCAACGTGTGGATTCAGGTGAATCGCTCCGGGCGACCCCGGACCGCCGTTCGTTCCGCAACGTCCGAACACAGCCATCGCCTCCCCGTGACCATTTTCGTGGTCCGAAATGGGGCCTCCGGCCTTCGGGTCCGGCATGACTTCCCCCCACTTGTTGTTGATGATCCGGGAGGGGTGGTGTCACCGGGGCCGGAGGCATCGACGGACCGCCCGCTGATGAGGGGCTTGAGCACCGGCTTCACCCCCGGCCGGAAGAGCTCTCCGTAACGTGGATGTGGCAGCTCGGTGCCGTGGCGAGGCCGGACGAAAGCGTGATGGAGGGGCCGGTACGTGATCGACACCGGCGACATCGACGTCTTCGTCGTTCTGGACGTCGGCAAGGACTAACACCACGACGCCGCCGTCACCCCGGTCAGAATGAAGGCCTTCGACCAAGCGATTACCCAACACCGAACCCAGGCTCCGCGAGCTATTCGCGCAGCTCCAGGCCAAGCACGGAACGGTGCTGGTCGTGGTCGACCAGTCGGCCTCGATCGGAGCTCAGCCGCTGGCCGTCGTGAGGGACATGGGCTGCCCAGTCGGACACATACCGGGCCTGACGATGCGGCGGATCGCCGACCTCTGTCCCGGTGAGGCCAAGACGGACGCGAAGGACGCGTTCATCATCGCGGCGCTGCGGGCGGTCGACGGCGAGGACGAGACCAGCGCCGAGCTGGAGATGATCGTCGGGTTCGACGAGGACCTGGCCGACGAGGCGACCAGGGTCGCGAACCGCCTGCCCGGCCTCCTGACCCAGATCCACCCGTCGCTGGAACGGGTCCTTGGGCCGCGGTTGCAGCACCCTGCCGTCCTCGCGCTGCGGGAGCGGTTCGCGGCACCAGATGCGCAAGGCAGGCCGACATCGGCTGGTCACGCTGCTGCGGCCGAAAGCACCGAGGATGGCCGAACGGCTGGTCGAGAAGGAACATCATCACCCGCCGCGCACCCGGCGCCAGACCGTCCTCACATGCCAGCGCCCCCCAACGGGGCGGCGAACTCCTCCCGACAGTGGCTGTTCCCCGACGGCCCTCCCGGACAGCACCTTTCCGACACCGTACTCGGCCGACGCCCGGCCGCTCACCACATCCCCAACCGACCCCGCCCGGGCCACCGCCCTCGTCGCCCTCGCCCAGGACCTTCCCCCCAGCAGTCCTCGGACGATGCTCGGCATCCACGCCGTCACCGCAGCCCACCGGCGACGCCGCACCGCCACCGACTGGACTGCCTACCTCCAAGCACGCCAGCGCGGCCCTATCGACGGACCTTCACACCTCGGGCGGTGATCCGATCGTCCGGAAGGTCCGCCAGTACCACCGGGCGTATCGAACCCTCAGCGCTCACTCCCGGGCTGCAAGACATGTGGGACGACACAATCACCGATCCGACCGTCCGTAACGAGGCTCGGGGCTTCGCCTGGAGCTTCCACACGTCCAATGGTCCACCTGAGGCGTATCTGGACACGGACGGCATGTGTCTCTACATCGATGCCGCCCTCGCCGACGCAGCCGAGGTCGCCTGCGTGCTCCGTCAGTACGTGCCAGGTTCCATCGAAGTGACCTTCTGCGACCAGGGGTACGACTTCGACCTGGTGATCACACCCGGCACCACCCCAGCAGAACTGATCGGCAAGGCGGACGCTCTGCCGTAGGCGTCTCAGGACGGACACGCCAGTCGTCGGATACGAGGTCGGAACGGAATACGGCACTTTACGAATGCCTCTTCCCACCAGCTGAACAGACTCCCTGGCCGGCGGCACGGCGGGAGGCATACGCGAACGACCAGAACCACGGCCGGCAAGGACCCGGCCGAGTGGCTCAGTCGCGTGGTATCAGCGGGTTGGGGCCACGTGGGGAGGTGTGTGAAGATCCACCCGTGGAATGCGATGTGTGTGGACGGGCAATGTGGCGATGGCCGGCGCTGCCGGCGCTGACGCACTCGGAGATCTGGTCCTGCGGCTGGTGCCACGCCACCACTTATCTGGGTGGTGAGTGGTCCGAGGTTTCGCGGCCGTACTACTTGCCCGTGGAGATGCGTTGGGACGTGGCGGTCGCGGACGGCCTTCCCGCCGACGTGTCGCACGCTTTCGGTAGCTCCGGCAAGACGCTGTGCGGGATCCAGGAAGCCGGTATGTCGCCGTCATTCGACCAGAAGTGGTTGCCGGGCCGGGAGAACGCGTGTGGCTCCTGCCGGGAGTTGGCGTGCGTCATCGACGACCGCTGGCCGCGGGCGATGAGGGGCAAGGACGCGCGGGTCAGCGTGGCCCGGCAGCTATGAGTCTCTCCGGCTCGGAGTCGATTCTCGTGTGAGCCTGCGGCTCATCAGGTCGATCATCGCGGGGCGGTCATCGCTTCGGGAGCGGTGCAGGTGGGCTTCGTGGTCGCGGGCGGGGCGGCGGTGGTTCATGAGCCATCCGAAGGTCCGCTCGACGACCCAGCGCCGTGGGATGAACTTGAAGACTTTCTGGCCCGGGTCGCGGCGGGTCACGTCGACGTCGATGCCGCGGCTGGCGCCGTGGCGCGGAAGCAGAAAGCGACCTCTTGACCTGCCACACCCTGCACTGGGCCATTCGCGACCCCCGCAAGGAGATCTACTCCCTGCCCGGCAAGGCCAACCGGAGTCGGTCTCAGTGCATTGCGACCGACTCCGGTGCGCGCCGGGTCAGTACGGCGGTGCGTCCGTCACCCGTTGCGGGCGTGGCGTGTGCACCGCCGTCGGTGATGAGGCCAGGTCGCAGTAGAACTCGCCTGCCGCTCCGGGCCATTCGCAGCCTTCGGCGTTGCTGACGCCGACCGAGCCGAGCGAGACGTGTACGGCCATGACCGGTACCGTCAGAGCCTTGCGAAGTGCCTTTCACGGATTTCCCCCAGTGACGTGCGCGCAGCTGGACCGGCCGCGTCAGCAATGAAGCCAGGGCCGGAACATGGTCTACCGAAGGCGCAGTCCCGCCAAACAGCGCTCGAAAAGGGATGGTTGGAAGGGATGGGGCGCCCTTCGGCGGCAAGGACTGAGGCGCGCAGTCCGTCCGCCTCGATGACCGTGAAGACCTTCACCCATGTGCCGCCGGCTGCCCAGATGCGCACGCGGTTGTGAGCTGCCTTCCACGGCCCGAAGTGCCCAGGCAAGTAAGCGACATGACCGCTGTTCCCCGACCTGCGAAGGCCCAACCGGCACGGAGTCGGCCGAAGAGCGCGCCGATGATCGAACCGCCGGCCATGAGGACGCCGAAGCCCAGGTTGGTTCTGGGGATGGCGAAGCTGCGGTCACGGCTGTAACGGGCGAACGCTATGAGCAGCGCGGGCAGGGACACCAACAGGCCAGAGTTCCCGCGAGCTCGATGTCCGCACCGACAGCAGCCGAACCGAGCCTTCCGCCGCACCTTTCAGCCGAGGAGGGCGGCCGCGCACTCCTCTGCGAGGTGCTCGGCGTGCGGGGGCAGCGGGTGGCCTGCCCGCAGAGGGCGGCGGACGACCCCGAGCGGCAGGTCGATCAGGGCCAAGACGATCCGGTCACGCCCCTCGGGCCCGGTCAGGCCGAAGTCCGCGCCGACCATGCCGAGACGGGCGAACACCCGCGCGTTGCCCCGATCCGCGCGTTCCCGGTGCTCCTGGGACCATCCGGCCCGGCCGAAGTCCTCGGCGCCGTAGAGGAGCAGCGCCGCCTCCCTCGGGTGGGCCCGGCTCCAGGCCACGACGTGTCGGGCGCCGGCGCGTGCGGCTGCGCGGGGATCGGGGTCGCCATCGAGGGCGGCCAGGTAGCCCTCCTGGAAGCCCTCGACGGTACGCAGCCACACTTCGGCGAGCAGCGCAGACCGGCCCGGGAAGCGGTGGTACACGGATCCGCTGGGCGCACCGACGGCCTGGGCGACGGCGGACATGGTGACTGCGGCCGGGCCGCCGGTGGCCGCGAGGATGACGGCTGCGTCGAGGAGATCGTCGGCGTCGAAGCGGGGTGGTCTCGGCATGAATCAGAGAGTACTCTCCAATTCAATTAGAGGTCACTCTCCAATTCAAGGAGCGCCATGCCCGTTCACAATGTCCACGAGCGTCTGCTGCCGATGAAGGCGGCCGAAGTCGGCGCCCTCCTCGACTCCCTCGCCGACGGGCCCGCCGATCAGCTCTGGCCGCACCGGACCTGGTCCCCCATGGAGTTCGACCGCCCGCTGTCCGCAGGCGCGAAGGGCGGGCACGGCCCGGTCCGCTACACGGTCGCCGCGTACATCCCGGGAACCTGGGTCCGTTTCACCTTCAGTGGCCCTCGTGGCTTCCACGGCTTCCACGAGTACGCCGTGCTGCCGGTCGACGACGAGCACACGGTGCTGCGGCACACCCTGTCGATGAGGGTCACCGGAATCGCCCGGCTGAGCTGGCCGCTGGCCTTTCGCTGGCTGCACGACGCACTGCTGGAGGACAGCCTCGACCGCGCCGAACACCCGGCGCGGCGCGCCCGCTGGTCCCCGTACGTCCGACTGCTCATGGCCATCGCCCCCAAGGAACGCTGACGGGGCCCGAGCCCTCGTTCCCGGCGGGGTCCGCAGACACGCGGGCATCGCTGTCCCGGTCGGATCGAGTTGACGTCGAGGCGTTCAGTCGAGAACTGCGTGGTGGTCGGCGGGGTCCCCGCGCCATTCGATCATGAAGAGGGTGGCGTCGTCGCTGGTGTGCCCGCCTCGCTCGCTCTTCAGCGTGTGGGAGAGCCGCCACGGATCGGCCCGCATCCCCTCGTACGGCCCGTCCCCGTAGTGGTTGACGCAACGGATGAGGCGTTCCACGCCGAACAAGCGCTGCGGGGGGGTGACGATGTTCAGGTGCATCAGCTGGGCTGTGACGAAATGGTCGGTGTAGGCGTTCTTGGTGACCAGCAGGTCGGCGACCAGGCCGGCGAGCCGCCGCAGCAGGCGCCGGTGGTCCTACGGTGGCGCCCCGGAGAACGGCGGCGGAAATACCCCATGGCGTATCCGCCTCCTCTCGGTCGCGGTACCCCCTCGCCACGACCGCGCGAACCACACCGACGGCGCAGGGCCGATCGAGCGAGCCCCTCGGCAGGGTTTAGGCCGGCTGAGTGACCGTCACGCCGACGCCGAACGGCGGCGGTGCGCACGCCAGGTGCGCAGCGATGCCACGTGGTATCACGTCGGGCAGACGCCGGTGAATCACCAGGTTTCCGACGGACATCGATGCCGAGGAGTTGATTCGCATGTCGGCCGATAGTCCCGTCGGAGCACCGGGGACGCCATCGACTGATCCCTTCGCCCAGGTCAGGACCCGCGGCTACATCGGGCTCCTGCTCATGGCGGCGGTCCTCGGAGTGCCGATCTCCGCAGGCGCGTACGGCTTCCTCGCGCTGGTCGACGTGCTCCAGCCCTGGACCTACACCGACCTGCCCAAGGCGCTGGGTTTCCGCGGGACCCCACCCTGGTGGCCCCTGCCGCTGCTCGCCGGCGCAGGCCTGCTGGTCGGCGTGACCATCCGCTACCTTCCAGGGATCGGCGGCCACAAGCCCGCCGAAGGGCTGTCGACGGCAGGCCCGCCGAAAGCACGTGAGCTTCCCGGCGTCCTCCTCGCGGCATTGGCCACGCTGGGCCTCGGCGCGGTCCTCGGACCCGAGGCGCCGCTCATCATGCTCGGCAGCGGCGTAGCCCTGTGGCTGGTACGCCTGCTCAAGCCGGACCTGCCCAAGCAGGCGGGGGCCGTCATCGGCGCCGCCGGGAGCTTCGCAGCGGTCAGCACCCTGCTCGGGTCCCCCATTACCGGGGCCTTCCTCCTCATGGAGGTGTCGGGAATCGGCGGGCCGATGCTCGGGGTCGTGCTGGTGCCGGGCCTGCTCGCCGCCGGTATCGGCTCGCTCGTCTTCATCGGCCTGGACAACTGGACCGGTCTCGGCACGTTTTCGCTGGCCGTTCGGGACGTGCCGCACGCCGACTCGCCCACCGTCGCCGAATTCGGCTGGGCACTCGTCATCGGACTCGCGATGGCCCTCGTCGGCACGGGCATCCGCCGACTCGCCCTGTGGCTGCAGCAGCGCGTCGAACGGCGCCGGCTTCCCGCCACCGTCCTGATGGGCCTGGTGATCGGCGGGTTCGCCATCGCCTACGCCCAGGGCACCGGGAAGGCCGCGACCGAGGTGATGTATTCGGGGCAGAGCGCGCTGGGTCCGCTGTTGGCGAACAGCGCCGATTACACCGTCGGCACGTTGACGCTTCTGGTGGTCTGCAAGGGCATCGCGTACTGCGTCTCGCTGAGCGCTTTCCGGGGCGGCCCGATCTTCCCCGCGATGTTCC
The DNA here is from genome assembly GCF_008704935.1 of Streptomyces vinaceus. NCBI lineage: Bacteria > Bacillati > Actinomycetota > Actinomycetes > Kitasatosporales > Streptomycetaceae > Streptomyces > Streptomyces vinaceus. The sequence continues at coordinate 7,438,730 of NZ_CP023692.1, read as the reverse complement.
TGGGGGCCGCGGGCGGGATCGCCCTGTCGCATCTTCCAGGGCTGCAGCTCACCCCGGCGTTCGCCATGGGCATCGGAGCCATGTCGGTCACCATGCTCAGGCTCCCGTTGACGTCGGTGCTGCTGGCCACCCTGCTGCTCGGATCGCAGGGCCTCACCGTCATGCCTCTGGTCATCGTCGCGGTGGTGGTCGCCTACGTCGTGATGCTCAGGCTCAGCCCGGCGCCGACCGGCAGATCCGAGGCCGGCGTTCGGACAGGCCCTGTCCCGGCATGACGCACCGCCCCACCGACGGCTCCGAGGACGGCCGGCCGATCGGGCTGCACCGGGCAGCCTGCTCACGTCTTCAGGTCCGCCCGGCCGCGGACGGACGGCTCTCATAGCCGGCGGCCGTGGAAGGTTCCCCCACTCATGAGGCCCGTACGGCAGGCCTCCACCCAGAGCGGTACGTTCTGAAGCAGACCTTCGAGATAAGCGGGACTGATCAGATGACGGAGTTCGCCCGCTCGTTGCCCGGTCTCCTTGGTCAGACGCAGGTAGTGAGTGAGCAGCTGGTCGCTGCGGTCGTCGAAGTCGACGCCCTCCTTGCGGATTCAGGACGCGGACCGCCTCTGCGAGGAGCTGGTGACGGTCGCCGCTGTGGCAGAAGGCCTCCTGCGACCACACCACGTCGAACGAGTCAGGCGGGTACGGGATGTCCTGGAAGGGCCCGGTGACGACCTCGATGAGCCCATCCAGGCCCTGGGCCGCGTTGGTCCGGCGGTGCCGCTCGTTCTGCGGTTCGCTAATGTTCAGCGCCACCACCCGGCAACCGAAACGCCCGGCCAGGTAGCGGGCGGGCCCCGAAGCCGGAGCCGAGGTCCAGCACCGTGCGCCCCGGACCGAGACGGCCGGCCACCTTCGCGGCCGCCAGCTCGACCCTCGGGCGAGAGGCCGCCGCCACCGACTCCCTCCCGTGGGCGTAGACGCTGGTATGGATGTCCTCGCCTCCCCACACCCGGGCGTAAAAGGCGTCAACATCATCCGTCCCGTAGTACCGGCCCGCCGCCACCTCGGCCTTCGCCGCGCTCCCTCGGCCCGTACCGCTCCACCGCCGAGCCCGTTCGCCTGTCCGAATACATTCCGGTACCCGAAGCGGGACGCTGGCCCGGCCCTCCCAGAACGTCAGCAATACCGAACCGGCCACCGCCGTGTCGCGAAATCGCCCGTGTCAAATCCCCCGCGCCGGAAGGTCGTAGGCGGCCGCTTCCGCCACCGCGGCCGCCGCTGAGTCTGATGTTCATGGCGGTCGATGCCGAGACCGCTACGGCGGCGCAGACGCGCTGGACGACAGCGCTTGTTCGGCGTGTGCGGTGGCCGTGGGGCGCAGGACGGTACGAGGGGGCGCAGGCGGTACAGCGTCTTGCCAATCCACGGAGGGGCTGCCGGGGCGGGTCGGGCGCACGCGTGCTCCGGGGAGGGACTGCGGGCCGCGGTAGGGGCCGAAACTACACGCGAGCCCGACCATAGCCCGCCGAACAGGCGTACAGTGAAAGCACCGGGAGTACTTCGAGCACCGGCTTTCATGCGGGTGTCATTTCCGGCGATCGCCTAAAAACCGGGCTGCCGACGGGCAGTCCGGGGGCAGGTCCCCATCATGACCATGACTGTCGACCGGACCGCACCCCGCGACCTCGCCCCAGAAGTCCCGGCCCGTTTGTCCCTCACCCCGAATACCACGCTCGCCGGCCAGCTGGACGGGGCCTGGTGGCCCCACTCCCGCGACCTCGCAGCCGAGCTCCCGCCGCTCGCCGCCGCCCTGGCAGAACCCTGGGGGCGCATCACCCGCGTCACCGTGAACCCCGCCCACTGGCCCGTCGTACCGCGCAGGGTATCCGTGGGCGTGCGCACGCTGCACGTGGGCTGGTTCACCGAACAGGACCCGGACAAGCTGATCCTGCTCTCTTACGCCATCGGCCGCTGGGACCTGCTCGTCATCCCGCCGGAGACCGCACCCGCAGCCGCGGCGCGGCTGATGGCCGCCGCGGCAATCCCGGGCAGCGTCCTCACCGCGGGAGTGCTCATGGCCAACGAAGCCGCCATCGGGCGCGGCATCCGCGATGCCGCGCGCCGGGAAGCCGCCTGGGAGGGCGAGGGCGGGGCCTGTATGTCCCCCTCGGCGCACCGATGGGACGAAGCGCCCTGCCGCTGTCGGCGAACGGCTGGAGGTGAGTTCCGTGGAGACCATCATCCTCATCGCGGTGATCATCCTCATGATCGGTGTCGCAATGCGCTGGATCCACCTGCTGAACGCCCGGAACGACGCGCGGATCGAGACCTACCGCTTCAGTGACCCCCGGCCGAGGCCTCCCGGCCTGCCGGACGACACCGGTCGTCGAGCCCACCACACGGAAGCCGACCGGTGAGGAACGGACCTTCCTCCGACCGGGGGCAGCGGTCGGGGTGCCACGGCGCCCCGACCCGCCGGTCTCGCGCCCACTCCGAAGGGAACCACGCCCACGTGAAGCACATCGAGACCCAGACACTGCCCTCACTCGGGTACGCCGAGGTACGGATCATCGCGCACACCCCCGAAGCCGCGCGAGCAGTCGCCGAGGCACTCCGCCACTGTTTCGCGGGCACGGAACAGCGCAGCTATCCCGGCCTCGACGGTGACACCCGCCTCCACCTCACCGTGGACACGGAGACACCCGCCGGCCCCGCCCGCTCCTGGCTGGCCACCAGCAGGACCCCCGTCGGCACCGCCGCCCACTCCGACGAGACCCGGATCTGGTCGCCGCCCGCGCCTGCCTCGGCGGGTCAAGGGCCGATCACCGACAGGGAGGCCGAGGAGGACGGGCCGGTCCAGATGCGGGCGAACTCCGCTGTCTGGTAGGCGAATTCCTGGCCCCTCGCGGCGCTGACCATGGGCTCGGTCTCGCCGATGGTCTAGCCGGTGGTCCTCGGTGGTGGGGCGGGCCCGGGTTGCGGTGTCGAAGGTGCGCTGGACGCCGCCGTCGAGGGCATCTCACCCTTCGCCGCACCCAGCCTGCTGTCGCCGTCCTACGCCATCATGACGAAGCCGCTGCCACCGGCCCGGCACGCGGGCGGCTCGCCCCGGTCCTGGAGGAGCTGCTGGCCAAGGGCCCGGGAAGCGTCCCACCGCCGCCGAGTTCGCCAAGCGGTTGGGTGCGGCCCCGGGCCTCCGCACCCAGCCCGACCAGCTCTCCGCCGAGCCGCGTCAGGTGGACTTCCTCTCGACCGTCACGGCGCCGCCGGCTCCGCGGCGGCGACACCGACATCGCCACGGACGCCGGCACCACGCGGTCGATCTCCCTCAACGTGCTTGTCAGGCGTGCTTGTCCGACGGCTGCTGGGCGGGCTGGACCGACCAGCTCGGCGGCTCGTCGTTGCCTGAGTCCTCGTCGCGCTCCGCGTCGGCGGCTGTCCCATGGATCTTGCCCGGCGCGTGGTGGACCGGCGCGTATACGGCGTAGAGCTGCAGGGGCTCCTCACCGATGTTGGTGACGTTGTGCCACGTGCCGGCGGGCACGAAGATCGCCCAGCCGTCCTCGACCTCCTGCTCGAAGTCGAGTCGGTCCTTCGTACGGCCCATTTGGACGCGGCCCCGGCCCGCGTCGAGTCGTAGGAACTGGTCGGTCTCCGGGTGCGCCTCCAACCCGATGTCCTCACCCACCGGAATCGACATCAGGGTCAGCTGAAGGTACTTCCCGGACCAGGCGACCGTGCGATAGTTCGTGTTCTGGAGCGTCGCCTCCTCAAGGTCGAAGCTTTGAGGTTCCGGCCCGATGTCCTTGATGGTCACATTTCTCTCCCGGTCTGCAAATTCGGTACGCGGTACCCGGTTGGGGGCCGTACGCCGGCCCACGTCAACATTCTCAGAGCGCTGGGCTCTTCCGGCCGCGAACACGCGATCCGCCACCGCGCAAAAGACCGCGACCTGTTGCCACGTTCCACCGGGCGTCCGGCACGCGCGCGATCCGGCCGCTGGGACATCAGCCCGGTCCGCCCTGGCGGGACCGGCGGCTGCCAGGGGCCGGCGGTGACCGGGCGGTTCGGTGACGACCCATGGACCCTTCGTCCCAGGGTGTCGTGGTCAACAGTGAGTCGCGTCCGCAGACAGGTCAGGGTGCGGGCGTACGGCCCGCAGGGCGGAGAGGCCGGCCCTGCGCAGCGCCGCCACGCCACCTCGCCCGTCAGGCCTCCGTGGTCACCGAGCGCCCGGATGCGGTCCGCTCCGGTGCCTGCCGGAACTGGCGCCGGTAGGCCGAGGGACTGACGCCCATCGTCCTGCGGAAGTGGTGTCGGAAGCCGGCGACCGTCAGGCCCACCCGCCCGGCGACCACCTCGACCGGTTGGTCCGCGGATGCCAGCAGCACGGTGCCGGCCCGGATCCGCTGCTGCGTGAGCCAGCGTCCGGGCGGCAGGCCGGTCGTGTCGACGAAGCGGCGTTCGAACTGCCGTACCGACAGGTGTGCGACGCCGGCGAGTTCGCCGACGGCAAGTGGCCGGTGCAGGTTGTCCAGCGCATGGCTCATGGCGCTGCCGATGGGGTCGTCCGCCGGGGCCTGGGCGACCACGGGATGCTCTGCGAACTGGGCCTGGCCGCCCTCGCGGTGCGCCGCCACGACCATGCGGCGCGCCACTTGGGCGGCGACGGCGGAGCCGTGGTCCTTGCGGACGAGGTGCAGGCAGGCGTCGATGCCCGCGGCGGTGCCGGCCGCCGTGATGACCGGGCCGTCGTCGATGTAGAGCACGGATGCGTCGACCGCGACCTGCGGATGGCGCGCCTGGAGCAGGCCTGCGTGCCGCCAGTGCGTGGTCGCCTGCCTGCCGTCCAGCAGACCCGCGGCGGCCAGGGCGAACGCCCCGCTGCAGATCGACACCACCCGCGCTCCTCGTGCGTACGCGGCGCGCAGCGCGTCCAGAACGGCGGGCGGAACGTCACGGCGTACGTCCGGCACTCCAGGGACGATGACGGTGTCGGCGAACCGGAGCCGGTCCAGGCCGTGGTGCACCACGATGTCGAAGCCGCCCACGACCCGGTGCGGTCCGGGCGTCTCGGCGCACAGCTCGAACCGGTACCAGCTGTCCACGTCCAGCTCCGGCCTCGGGACGGCGAAGACCTCGGTGACCGTGGCGAGCTCGAACGGCGCCATCCCGTCGAAGGCGAGGCAGGCGACCCGGTGATGACCCATGGCGGGATCCTAGCGGTGGTCGCCGTTCACGACACTGTCCCCCGAGCCCCGTCCACCCGGAGCCTGGTGCCATGAACCCTGACACCCTCGCCCCGCTCACTTTCGGCATCCTCGTCTTCGACGAAGTCGAAGTCCTCGACTTGGGAGGCCCCTTCGAGGTCTTCAGCACGGCAGGCCGACTGGCCCGTACCCCCGCCGACGAGCCCCTGCTGCGCGTCGTGACGATCGCGGCGGCCGCCCGGCCGGTCCGCGCGCGTGGCGGACTGAAGGTCGTGCCCGACCACACCCTCGACGAGGACCCGCCCTTCGACGTCCTGGTGATCCCCGGCGGGGTCACCACGGCCGTCGAGGAGGACGCGCAGGTCATCGACTGGCTGGCCCGGCGCCACGAGACCTCCGCGCTGACCTTCAGCATCTGCACCGGCGCCTTCCTGCTGGCCGCCACCGGCGCTCTGAACGGCCGTCCGGCCACGACCCACTGGGAGGATCAGGACGAACTGGCCAGCCGCTGGCCGGACGTCCGGGTACGCAGCGACGTGCGGTGGGTCGACGACGGTGACATCGTCACGTCCGCGGGCATCAGCGCGGGCATCGACGCCAGCCTCCACATCGTCGGGCGCCTCCACGGTGTCGAACTCGCCGACCGCACCGCCCGCCAGATGGAATACGGATGGAACTCCGAAGTCTCGCCCGGAGGCCTGCGCTTCCGCGGCGACGTCGCCCCGTGAGTGCGCGGGCGGCCGAGGAACGGCAGGCTTCGTACGGCGGGCCGTCAGCGGGTGCGGCGGGGGCCGCCGCGGGGCGGGCGGCGGCGGGAGACGGCCTCGGGAGCGGCCTCGGGTGACGAGAAGCCGCCGGCCACCGCCGCACGTGCCGGAGCCGACGAGGCGGTCAGGGGCGATGCTGGGGCCGATACCGCGGCGGAACGCGGCGGCGCCGACTGCTCGGCGCGGCCGAGGACGGCGGTGTGGGAGATCAGGGGCGCGCAAGCCTGACAGATCTCGGCGAGCGTCCAGACCTGCCCGACGGCCGGGTTGTGGATGAGGACGAGCAGGGGGGCGCCGGTGCACGAGGCCCTGGTGTCCTCGTGGAATCCGCATTCGGCGGCCCGGCAGGCACACGCCGCGTTGGGGCGGACGCTGGCGAGGCGGGCGTGCGCGCGGCAATGCTCGGCGGCGAACCGCCTCATGGCCGCCGTGTCCTTGGACCGGGGCGGCATGCGGCACGCTTCAGTGGTGCACGTGACGGAGACGGTGTGGTCACTGTGGCCGGTCAGACGGACCGTCCACGTCCGCCCCGGGACACGGGATCCGGGAATCGTGGTCAAAGCAGGGTTGTCCGTTCACATCCGTGCGGCGGTGTGCCAACTGTTCGACAGTCTCGCGTGTGGCGACAGTGAATCGTCACGCGGTCCCGGCGTCGGCACGGGCCCCGTAGTGGTGGCACGGTCACGCGGAGAACCGCAGCTCAGACGAGGATACCGGCCGAGCGCATGAGGCCTTTGTCGCACGCCGTTCGGTCTGTGTCAATGGCAGGCTGCCCCATACGAGCCCTCGGGCGGCATGCTGCTGCGGCAGTGTCCTGGGCGGCACGCCCGGGCCGCCAAGCCGGGAGCACAGGCTCGATCAACGCCCACCGGGCATCGGACACGTCACCGCCGAACGGGAGCCGAGAACTCCCCGCGGTCCCCCACTCCGTCCCGGCCGGCCGCCGGGACGGAGTGGGGGTGCGTACGGGTGGGGCTCAGCAGGTTCCTGCGACGCGCCGGCGCCGCCGGAGCACGGCGGCCCCTCCCACGAGGGCGAGTGCCGCGCTGGAACCGCCGGCCAGGAGCAGAGCGGAGGACGAGGTGTCGGCCGCCTTGTGCTGGGGACTGTAGCCACTGGAGTAGCCGTTGGTGTCGTACTCCGAGCCCGGCAGCTTGTCGGCGTAGCGGGCCTTCACCAGCTTCTGGTAGTCGCTGAGCGACACCGACGCCAGGCCGCCAAGGCCTTGCCGGGCCTCGTCGTTGAGGGGTTCGACGGTGGTGAGCTTGAGCTGGTACCAGCCGCGGATCTGCGGTTCGGTGAAGACCAGCGTGCCGAGGGTGGCTTTGCCGGCGTATGTGGCGTCCGTGTCGCCGTCCCGGATGCCCGCCAGGTGCCAGCCACCTCCCTGAGTGGGGGCGAGCATGACCGTCGCGTTGCGGCCGTTGACGGTGGTGCTGAGCGAGGAGACCAGCTGTGTCAGCTTGACCGCCTCGGTGGGCAGCGGCTTGGCGGTCCCTGCGACGAACCCGGGGGTGATCTCGTTCCGCGCCAGGGGGTCCTTGATCGTGAAGACCGGGAGGTCCTGGCACGGTTCGGCCGTTTCGGGGATCGTCTGCACCGGCCCGCCGGCACCACCGGTGGGCACCGGAGTGCGCAGGAAACGGCAGACTGCGTTGCGTACGCCGGTGGACTTCACCGCGTCGAGGGCGGCTTGGTAGTCGGGGATGTCCGCCGGGAGAGGGTCCTTGGCCGGGGCAGCATGGCCCGGACCGACGGCAGACAGGAGTGCGGACGCGCTCAGTGCGATGACGATGGACAGGCGGGAGAAGCGAGAGCCCGTCCGCTTGCCGGACATTTCGGTGTCGCGCATGTCGCCTGCCTTAGCGGGAGATACCGATGCGGGAGTGGGTCCACTTCGACGAGCTGTTGCTGACGTAGTCGCTGTAGTTCCACCACGTGTACGTGGTGGTGTCCGGCCACGGGTCGGCCACGGCGATCGTGCTGTTGGACGTGTCGAAGCCGTACACCACGTTCATGTGGCCGCCACCGGACGCCCACCCGATGCGTGCACCGATCGGCCGGGCCGCCTTGACGTCGGTGTACACCTGGTTGAACGTGGCCGCGCTGTTCAGGCCCGAGCCGGTGTGGGCCATGCCGAGGCTGCCCCAGCCCCTGGCCATGTCGTCGAGCGTGGCGGGCTGGTTGTTGCAGCCGTAGTAGGGCTGGGCCCGGTTGCAGAAGTCCGTCTGCGTGGAACCTAAGCCCTGGAACTTGGCGATGGTCAGCCCGGAGGCGACCCAGCACCACTGGGTCTTCTCCTGCTTCAGCATGGTGATGGTGTCCTGGCCCGCTTCCGCGTGAGCCGTGCCGGCCGCGGCCGCGAGCGATCCCAAGGCGGCCAGCACGATGGCCGACGCCACGGTTCCGTACCTGAATTTGCCCATGTTCCTGCCTTCCCCCTGATGGGTGCGACGAGATGAGCGGAACGATCTGATGCGAATATGACAGCGCTGAATTCCGAGGGCATAGGGCCTCTCCATCAATTCAACCCATACTGATTAATTGTCATGTAATCGTGCCGATAACGGCTGTTTCATTTGGGGCGCGCGCTGTCCCGTGATGCGCGGATGCGAAGCCGGGCGCCGCCAACCCGGCTCAAGGGGCGGCCCGTGCTCCCTCCCAGCTGAGGGCCATGCCGTATCCGGGTCGGTGCCGATGGCACCGGCCGAGCGAAGTGCACACCCGAGGTCTCCGATGAGGATGCGGGGGTGTCGCCGCCACCACCACAGGTCGGGGCCGGGCAGCCTGTGGAACTGGTTGTGGTCGTCCAGCAGGATCCACGCCTCGTGCAGCCAGTTTCGGCAGGAGAGCTCCTTGGTGTACTCGTAAATGTCGTCGCCGTAGCCGTGCTCGACGACGCTCACCAGGGCGGCCCACGCGCTCACCCTGTCGGCCACCGTGAACGCCGTCCGCCAGCCGCGCTGGTGCAACAGCTCTCCCACCTCGGATTCAGGCACCGCTTCTTATGGCGTGATTGTTCGTTGAACCGTGCATGACGGATCTGGTTGAGCGGCTGGCGCCGGACGAGTTGTGGGTGCTGTTCCGGCGGGTGGTGCCGCCGACGGAGGTCATACGTCCACAGGGTGGCGGCACTTGATCGCCGACCGGAACGGACTTCCGCTCTCGCTGGGCATCTCCGGCGCCAACATGCATGACAGCCTCGGTCTTGAACCGCTCGTACGGGGCATCCCGCCGATCCGGTCCCGACGAGGAGCTCGCAGAACGGCGTCCCGGCAAGCTCCACGGAGACAAGGGCTACGACTACGACCCCCTGCGCCGCTGGCTCCGCAAGCGCGGCATCCGCCACCGCATCGCCCGCCGGGGCATCGAGTCCTCACAACGGCTCGGCCGCCACAGATGGGTCGTCGAAAGGACCGTGTCCTGGCTCGCCGGCTGCCGACGGCTCCACCGGCGATACGAGCGCAAGGCCGACCACTTCCTCGCCTTCGTCGGCATAGCCGCAGCCCCCATCTGCCACCGCCGCCTCACCAAATGAAGCGACGTCTAAACGGCAAGTTGATCGGTATTTGCCGCATCTTCTTGCCCAGCTTCGGGGCGTCACCAGACTGGGCCTGATGCTGCGTGGCATGTTGGGGCCTGTGAGGCAGGAAGCTGGGAACGGTAGCGCGGTCGAACACCACGATGACGTGGACACCTTCACCTTCGACGTGGGCGTTGTCTTCGTGCATGGCATCGGTTCGCAGGCCCGAGGAGCGACTCTACTGAGTTGGGCGGAACCGCTGTTTGAGGTGCTTTCTCAGGTAGGGCCGCGCTATGGCTTCAGCACGCGGGTGGGGAACGTAGATGAACTTGTCGGCGACGCACCAGAAATCACTCTAGAGATCGCTCAAACGGGAAGCCGGCCGACCACGTGGCTGCTGTCCGAGGCACGATGGGCTGAGGCCTTCCATCCGTCGCGGGCCTCCGATGTGCTGCTCTGGGCCGTCCGGTTCTCCTGGCGTGCTGCTAGGCGGGGACTGGCCGCGCTAGTCCATCAGTTCTGGTTCTCCGCCACAAAACGCTTGTGGCCGCGGATTCTTGGGATGATCCCCGCCTGGGATGCTGGTTGCGCCGGGTCAGTGGTCGCCCTGGGAGCGTGGATTCAGCTGCTGCTCTACGGGTATGTTTGCCTATTCGTCATGATCGTGCCTTACCTGGTGCTTTTCTGCGTGTTGTTCCTCTTGGCGCCGCTGATGCTTTGCGCTGCCGTGGTGGGAATCTTGGCGCTTATCGTGGCGCAACGGATTCCTGTTCTCGGTAAAAAAGTCTCTCCGTTGGTCGCGGACCTGGTGACGTCCGTGGGCGATGCCCAGGCCTACCGTGACAGGGAGATTCAGGCAGCAGCAATGCGCCAGGTCCTTCTCAACCGTGTCGCCGACGCGTCCCGGCGTTCGAGGAGCGTGGTTGTCGTTGCTCATTCACAAGGTGCCGCGATCGCTTGCCGCACGTTCCTGGCGAGGGACGCCCCCTGGCCGACGTACTTGGTGACAGTTGGCGCAGCTACCAGTCTGCTCAATGAGGAGAATTCCGTAGGACGGTGGCAGTCATTGGGCTGTCCTCCGTGGATCAACATCTGGTCGGCGCGCGACCTTGTCCCGGCTGGCCCGATGGGTGACAGCCCGAAGGCAGTACACAGCCGCTGGCTGGAGACGCTTTGGCATTACACCGTCGGTGGTTTCGTCATGCGTTCGCCAGACGGGCAGCTTGAACTGGCCTGGAGAGAGGGCGAAGGCCCGGACTGCTGGTCGGGCAGCGAGGCCCTCGTGAGGCAGGCACGCAACTCCCGAGGGCGGCGCACACAACCGTGGTGGGGCACCCCCACCACGGAAGCCGTCGGAACGTCGGAGCCGGTCACCGAGTGGCTTAATCGGGCGGAGGCCGAAAACATCGCGGAAGCCGTGCTCCGACAGGCTGGCAGCGACCGTGTGGAGCCGGAGGACACTCCTATTCCCCGTGTCTTCAACGAGCCCGGACCGGAGGAGTGGCCCGTCAGCAACCGCTGGTCCATCGTCTCGGACCACACAACCTATTCAACCAATCTGACACAGGTCCAGTACCCGCTGGCGCATCTCCTACTGTCCTTGCCTGAAGCCGCAGGGGAAAACGACGGAAAGCCCGGCGGTCCGTCCACTCCATTCCTGCCCTCACGGGACTGGCAGATGGAGGCAACGCACGTAAAGCGCGTTCAGGCGTTGGCCATGTCCCGCGTGATCGCAGCGGTGTGCGCCGCAGCGGTCGTCGACTGGCTCCTCAGTCGCAATCCCGAGCATTCGTTGTCCGGTATCGGCTCCTGGGCGATGGCCGACTACGGTACAGGGGTTTGGATTTTGGATCGACTAGGTGGGGGGCTAAGATCTTTGGTTTTGCTGGCGGCAGTAGCTCTCGCAACATTCGCTGCCTTTTCTGGCTTCTTGAGGTTCCCTTGGCAAGAATGGCATCGTCGGGAGAGTCTGCGGACATGCGCTGAACGACCAAGTGACTGGAGCGTGCGTCTATGCATCAGCGGACATCTGTTCGTGGCGCTTTGCATCTCCGGCTTGATTTTTTCGTCCGTGTACTGGGGCAGAGGAATGCATGTCTCGTTCGCTGACTGGCGTGATCCGCGCCTCCTGCTGATCTTCACTTACATTGCATGGGTGGCGCTTTGGCCGTTTTTCGGCATGTGCGCCAGGGCCGTATCCGCACGCCCTGGCCGTCGCTGAGGGGTGGTTGTTGGTGTGTGGGATGGTGGATGGGCTGGGGCGCTGCAAGTCCGCTCGAGGTCGGCCGCCACCCTGTGGACGTATGACCTCCGTCGGCGGCACCCGCCGGAACAGCACCCACAACTTCGTCCGGCGCCAGCCGCTCAACCAAATCCGTCATGGACGGTTCAATGAATGATCACGCCGTAAGAAACGACGTCTCAGTAGCCATGGGCGTGAGGCTCTCATACCGAACCGGTCCGTGCAGCAGCGTGATCAAAGGGGAACGCTGTCGCAACGGCGATCCCTCTCAACCGTCGTACGGCGCCGAGGCGGTGGTTGCTGATTGGGTGGTACGGGAGCGGAGCGGGAACGGGCCGCTGCGCCGTCCGGCCGGTGGGCAGGCCGAAAACGCCCTCGGAGTCGCGGGCGAGGATCTGACGCCGGGGGCGGAGATCTCGGCTCCTTGACAACCCAAGTGATTAGCCGCCATATTACTTGCATGACGAGGGACGGCATCGACGGCGAGGCACCCACGCTGGACCAGGCCAGGCGGCAGGTCGAGCACTACGGCCTGGACGTCGACCCACAGGCCGTACTGGTCGCCGTGCGGCTGATCTCGGCGGGTGCGAGGGTCGGCCGGGCGGCCGAGGCCCACTTCGCCAGGTTCGGCCTGTCGACCGGGCGTTACCGTCTGCTCGCCGACCTCGAAGACCACGGCGGCGAGAAATCCCCCTCGCGCCTCGCGGCCGACCTTCATGTCACCAGGGCCACGGTCACCGGCCTGCTGGACGGCCTCGAACGCGACGGCTTGATCGCCCGCCGCCCGTCCACGGAGGACGGCCGGGGCACGGTGGCCGTTCTGACCGCGCGCGGTGCGCAGCGCCTGCACGACATGGCGTCCGAGCATTTCGGGCGACTTGAGGCGATGGTGGGCGGGCTCTCCATCGAGGAGCGCGCGGTGTTCCTGGATCTGCTCGCCCGCGTCGTGCGCGGCAGTGCGGCCTTGGCCGCTGACTGACCCGGCTCTCAGCCGGCTTTGGCCCCACCCTTCGGGTAGGGCCCTTTTTACGACGCACTAGTTAGCCACCTAATTATGTTGACGGGGTACGCCCTGCCGCTTCCGCCGCCCCCCCCTTCACTTCCCTCACACGCACGAGAAAGAGGCCAGCATGCCCGCAACAAAAGACAGAACCAGCCGGAACCGGGCAGACTCCCGGCCGTCCCGTCCGTTCGCCTTGTGGCGCGAGGTGCTGACCGCCTACGCCGCCCCCGCGCTGATGGCCGGTACCGCCGGAGTGGTCACCGGGCAGCAGGACCTGGCCGTGGCCGCCTGTACCTCCATCGCCGGCACTTCCGCCGTGGTGGCGTTCCTGGTCGGCACCTGGCTACGACACGGAGGGCAGCCCCGACGGTGGACCACCACCACGCCGCGCGTCGCCCTGACCGCCGTACTCGTCATCACCGCAGCCGGCGCGGCGGCCCTTCTGGGATGGTTCACCGCCCAATGGCTGCCCGCCCACAGCCCGATTCCCGCCACCCCGTGGCTGGAGCGCCTGCGCATCGACCTGCCCGTGTCCGCAGCCCTCGCCACCACCATCGTCACCCTGCGCTGGCGCAGCACCACCACGGCATCGCCGGCGTAGCCCTTCCAGGCACCGGGCCCACCCGCCCCCCCCCACGGGCCCAAGCCCGAGGCCAAGTCCGACCACAGCCACCTCGGCAGCACCCGCCGCCGGGAAGTCACCAAGGAATGAGCACACGATGATCGTTGTCATGGGATCGACCGGAGCGACGGGGAACGCCCTGCTCCACAGCCTGCTCACACTCGGTACACCCGTCCGCGCACTGACCCGCACCCCGCACAAGCCGATCCCCGGCATAACCGGCCCGCACCGACCGCCCGTCGAGGTTCAGTACGCCGACGCCACCGACCACCACTCCCTGCGCACCGCCTTCAAGGGCGCCGGCCAGCTCTTCCTCGCCATGGCCAACAGCCCCGCACAGGTGGCACTCGAAACCCGCGTCATCGACATCGCCGCCCACACCGGCATCGGACACATAGTCAAGATCTCCGCGCCGGCCGCCGAACCCGACTCCCCGGTCGCCATCTCCCGCGGACACCACGCCGTCGAGGAACACCTGCGCGCCAGCGGCCTCACCCACACCATCCTGCGCCCCCACGCGTTCATGCAGAACCTCCTGCGCCTGGCGCCCGCTGTCGCCCGGGGCATCATCCTCGGCACGACGGGCGACGCGCCTTTCAACTACATCGACTGCCGCGACATCGGCGACGTCGCCGCCGCCGCCCTCACCAGCCCCGGCATCGCCGGCGGCACCTACACACTGACAGGACACGAGGCCGTCTCCTACCCCGAACTCGCCTCCCGTCTGGCTATCCTGACTGGCAATCCGATCCGGTACGTCCGCCTCACCCGGGACGAACTGCGCGACAACCTCATCCACAACGCCCACATGCCCACCTGGCTCGCCGACCACGTGACGGAGATCCAGCAACTCGCCATCGCCCGACCCGAAACCCCCAACACCACCGTGGCCGACATCCTCGGCCGCCCGCCCCGCACCCTCGACGCCTTCCTGCACGAACAGCACACCCACTTCCTCCGATAGAAGGCCGCTTCAGGCCTGGTCACGAAAAATGTGAACCGCCCCACTGCACAAGGCGGATGATCAGTCATCGGCTCGGCTCGGTGCGGTGGGCGTAGCGGGTGCAGCAGCCGCCGGGCCGGGCACACGTGGAACCGGTAGGCCCGCACGACAGCCGGTTGGATGCCGGTCAGTTGGCCACGAAGGCGATTGACGGCCCGGGGGCCGTCGCAGACAAGATCGGGGCGGCGGCCCGTGAGCAGACGGTGCTCGGTGATCGCTTCGTCGCCTGGCCTGGCCGACTGCAGATCGCGGCGCAAGCAGCGACGTAGACCGCGAGATCGCCGCCCTGCGGGCCGCCCGAGCCGAACTCCGCAGCATGGACGTCGCGCCAGACGTATCGGCCGCCTGAGCGTCGGAAACGGAGTCAGTACCGGACCTTCCTCCCTCCGCAGCCTCGGACGAGGCCTCGCCGCAGTCACCGCAGGCCTGATACTGCGCGAGGTGTCACCTGCCCGACCACGTACCGGCGATCACTCACGGGTGGTGGCCGGCCCCCCGTGCGGCCGCTCCATCAAGACCACGAGAATGGGGCCCGGTGACACGTTCCGGGAGCAAGGGGCAGACGTGGATCGGACTTCGAAGGCGCGTGGCGAACTGGACCGGCTGGGCCGGTCTCTGCGCGTGCAACTGATCGCGCTTATCACCGATTTGACCGTTCGCGTCCACCTCCGCCGGCTGTCGCTCGACGAGCCGAAGGTTGCCGACCCGCGCGAGCCGCTGCGCTACCACTATTCGACGAGCTACCAAGGCAATCGTCCGGCGACGGCCACCGCCGCCGAGACGGCCTCCCGTGCGACCGCCCTTCTCCGCGCTGCGGGTTGGGACGTCACGGTGTCACAGGAGGATGACGACGGGATTCTCTGGACGGTGATCGTCGCGCGCCGGGATGGCAGCGACATTCGCATCCTGACGAGCGAGGACACACACGCCGTGTCGTTCCGCGGACAGACGCCAGTGGTAGCACTATGCCCACAGCGTCCGGCGCAGGAGCCGGAGCCGGTGCGGACACCGGAGACCGTCGTCCCTGGTTACGTCCTCTGCTACGAGTGCGAAGGCTCCGGCTGGTGTCCCGGATGCGCCGGCCGCGGGTGGGTGCTCGCCCCGCCACAGCGGAAAAGCCGGTGCGCGGAGTGCCACACGAGGAAGATCTGCCCTATCTGCCGGGGCCAGGGGCAGCTGAGCGCCTCCCAATTGTCGCCGTACCAGCGCGGCTACTACCCGGGACTGGAGTGAACACCGCAGCAGCCAAGAGCCCTTCCGCGACAGCGGCGGGTCAGCGCGCGGTGGTCGTGGTGGTCGTTGCGGCGACGGCGCCCGCGAAGTCGGGGTGGACGCCGAGCTGGGCGAGCATGACGCTGACCCCGACGTAGCAGTTGAACTCCTTGATCTTGCCGTCCTTGAGGTACCAGAAGTCCGCGGTGGGGATGGACAGCTTGGCGCCGTTGGGCGGGATGACACCGGCGGGCGTCGGGAACGGCCCTCCGAAGGTGCCCTCGATCGTCAGCTCCACAGTGACGAGGTCGTCCGTGACGTGGAACCGGTGCAGCTCACGGTGGACGTCGGGCAGCAGCTGCCCCATCACCGTGACCATGTCGCCGAGGTGCTCGCCGCGGTAGACCTCACCTGCGACGACGTTGTTGAACACGCCGTCCTCGGTGAACAGGTTCTTGAAGCCTTCGACGTCCAGAACCGAGCCTTCGGCTGCGTGGTACGCCGCCCGGACGACTGCCTCTGCCTCTGCACTGGTGGTCATCACGACTCCCTTAAAGAAAGCGAATGCTTGATTAACATCGTGTCCAGCGTTCGGCATCTTGTCAAGCGCTTGTTTCACTTGTGGCGGCGGAGGCAGCGTTCGGCCAGGTCAGGCCGGGTTTCGGTACCCGCGGAACGCTCCGGCCACAACGGGAAGCACGAGTCGCTCGACCTCGGCGGCAGGCTTGGCGGCCAGCTCGGCATTGATCGGCGACAGCGCGAGCCAGTTCAGCATGCCGGCCGCGCACCGGGCACGGAACGCCAGCTCCTCCTCGCCGACGTCGGGCAGTTGCGCGGCCAGCGCCCGCGCCGCGTCGTGGCGGATCCGCTCGAACTTCCCCGCCAGCCGACCCCACCCCTGCGGCGGTTCGATGCCGACGCGGGCCACCGTTCGCATGACGGCCAGCTCCCGGCCTCCCGCCGCCAGGGCGCGCAACATGGGCCGGGCGAACGCCTCGGCCAGCTCCGAAAGCGTCGGAGCCGACCCGAGGGAGTCGAGCGCGTCGATCTGCGCGTCGAGGTACCGCTCCAGCGCCTGCTCGATGACCGTCTCGCACAGCCCCTTCAGCGAGCCGAAGTGGTAGCTGACCGCAGCGACGTTGGCCCCCGCCCGATCGGTGATCTCGCGGAGCGTCACCCCCTCTTGGCCGCGCTCGGCCAGGAGCTCCAACGCCGCCTCCAGGAGGGTGTCACGCCTGCGCTGACCTGCCTCGCGGCGCAGATCCGGCTTTTCCTCTACCATGGGAAAAGTGAAGCATCCGCTTGACTTTATTGTCAAAGCTTCACTGCCTTTACGCCGAAGTGACGGCCGCCGTCGGCGCCGCCCCCGTACGGACAGCGCAAGGAGAGACAACGCGGTGAAGGTAATTCTGTTCGGGGCGTCCGGCATGGTCGGCCAAGGGGTGCTGCGCGCCTGCCTGGAGGACCCCGGGGTGACCGAGGTCCTCGCCGTGGTCCGCCGTCCTTACGACCGCACCCACCCCAAGCTCCGCGAAGTCATCCACTCCGACTTCACCGACCTCACCCCGATCGCCGGTGAACTGGCCGGAGCCGACGCGTGCTTCTACTGCCTGGGCGTCTCAGCGGCCGGGCGAGACGCCACCGAGTACGAGACCATCACCTACACCTACACACTGGAGGCGGCCCGCGTGGTCGCCTCCGGCAACCCCACGCTGACGTTCGTCTACGTCTCCGGAGAGGGCACCGACAGTACCGAGGCGGGCCGCTCGGCCTGGGCCCGGGTGAAGGGCCGCACGGAGAACGCCCTCCTGGCCATGGACATGCACGCCTACGCCTTCAGGCCGGGATGGATCCAGCCCGTCCACGGCGAGACCTCCGGCACCCGCTGGTACCGCGTGATGTATCGCCTCGCTTCCTGGCTGTACCCGGTCATCCGCCGTGTGGTCCCGCGCTACGTCACCAGCACCGAGCAGATGGGCCGTGCCATGCTCGCCGCCACCCGCCTGAACGGCGCCGCACCCCGCATCCTGCACACCGCCGACATCAACCGGCTCGCCGCCTGACCGGGACGGGGAGGGAGGAACGGCATCATGAGTACCCACGCGCCACTCACTCCGGCGGATGCCGCAGACCGGCTCGCCCTGCGCGAACTGGTCGACGCCTACGCGCACTGCGCCGACCGACGCGACGCCAAGAGGCAGATGGCACTGTTCACCCAGGACACCCGCTTCGTGGTGTACATGGACGCCCGCGACCCGAACCCCACACAGGAGCTGCACGGGCGCGCATCGCTGGCACCGGTGTTCGACGCGCTCAACGCGTACGCCGCCACCACCCACTTCAACGGCCAGAGCACCGTCACCCTGGACGGCGACCAGGCGACCGGCGTCACGTACTGCCTCGCCCACCACGTCACCGAGGCCGAGGACGGCTCCCGGACGCTGATGATCGCCTCGATCCGCTACCTCGACACCATGGTCAAACACGAGGGCGCCTGGCTTTTCGCCGAACGCCTCCTGATGGTCGACTGGACCGACACCCGCCCCTCCCACCCCTGACATCCGCGCCCCGCGCCCGATCACGGCAGTCGCCTGCGGCTGGGCGACTGAGCATCCGGGGCCAACACCCCTGGCGGCCCCGCACTGCACGCGGTGGGATCCGTCCCGGCACGACCGGTTCAGGCTCTGGCATCCTTCCGGCTGAGAACGGGGTGCGCCGTCCCCGTGGCGGGAAGCGCCTCGCGGACATGGTCGCGGAATGCCGCGGTGGCCGGGTGGCCGGGGACGGCGGGCGCCAGGAAGTGGACCGTGACGGGCCCGGCGTCGGTGAGCGGGAGGTAGCGCACCGCGGGATGCGGGTGGCTGTGGCGGGTGGCCTCGGCTGTGATGCCGACGGCCTCGCCGGTGGCGATGGAGGTGAGCCACTCGTCCACGTTGGAGACGACCCGAGTGGCTGCCGGTCCGCTGCCGGCCGGCCACAAGGCGCTGCTGGTGGTCGCGGCCGTCGCGCACAGCACGACGGTGCGGCCGGTCAGGTCGCCGAGGGTGACGTCGGGGCGGGCCGCCAGGGGGTCGTCCCGGCTCACGGCGGCGACGCGGGGTTCGCTGTAGAGCGGCAGGACGGTCAGGTCCGGTGCCGCCCTTTCGGGCAGCGCGCGCAGGAACACGGCGTCGACGGACCCGCGGAGAAGGGCGGTGTAGGGGTCCGTCAGGTGGTGGACATCGACCGGAGTGCGGGGGTGCTCCTGGCGCCAGCCGCGCAGGAGGTCGACGGTGTGTTCGCCGAGGGCTGCCCAGGCGAAGCCGATGCGCAGGGGCCGGGTGGCGCCGGCCGCCTCGGCGAGGGCGTCGTCCAGCTCACCGAGGATGCGGTGGGCGCGTTCCTTCAGGCGCTCGCCCTCGGTGGTGAAGGCGAGGCGGCGCGTCGTCCGTTCCACGAGACGGGTGCCGACGCGGCGCTCCAGCTGGTCCAGCGTCCGCGACAGGGCGGGCTGGCTGATCCCCAGGACCGCCGCGGCGCCGGTGATGGACCCCTCGTCGCCGATGGCGGCCAGCGCCCGCAGGTGCCTGAGCTCGACATTCATAACCGGAAAGCATAGCTCCTGCATGGAAGGCATTTCCCTGACCGCGGGGAGGATGCCTAGCATCGAGCGCATGCGAATCCTCCTGATCGGCGCCGGCGGCCTCCTCGGCTCGGCCGTGCACCAGGCACTCACCGACCGCGGCCACAAGCTCGTCACCGCCGGACGTTCCAGCGGCGACCTGCGGTACGACATCACGGACCCGGCGCAGATCGCCGCCCTGTACGAAGCCGCCGGGCGGGACGGCCAGCTGGACGCGGTGGCGAGCGCCGCCGGTTCGGTCCCGTACCGGCCGGTGGCCGAGATGACCCCGCAGGACTGGACCGCCGCCTTCCAGGGCAAGGTACTCAGCCAGGTCGAGCTGGTCCGCCAGGGCCTTGACCAGCTGTCGCCGCGCGGCTCGTTCACGCTGATCACCGGGGTGCTCGCGCGCAGCCCCATCGTGACGGGCGCTGCGGCCTCGCTGGCGAACGGCGCGGTAGAGGCCTTCGTACGGGCCGCTGCGATCGAAATCGCACCGCAGCGGATCAACGCGGTCAGCCCGACAGTGTTCACCGAAGCCCTGGACGTGTACGGGGACTTCTTCCCCGGCTTCGCCCCGGTGGGCCTCGCTGAGGTGGCACAGGCGTACGTGCGCTCCATCGAGGGCGCGGAGACCGGGCGGGTCTTCGAGCTCGGGTCGTAACCCGCAGCCGGCTCACACCGGTCCACCGCGGCCGAACCCGCACCGCGTTCCACCCTGCGCCCGGCTCCCGCCCCGCTCCTGCGAGGCGTTGCCCCCACGACGGGGCCGGCGGCCCGGCGGCGGATACGGCCGCCCCGGCGCCCGGACGAGGCCGTGCGGCGCGATCCGCTCGAAGACCGGGCACTCCCCCACGCCGCCCTCCCCCTCGCCGGCGGCGCCGATCGCGTACGGCAGCCGCAGCTACCGGTCCCGGTCCGCGTCCGGCGGTGTTTCCTCCCCCAGCGGCGGTTCCTCGGCCCACGACAAGTGCTGGGCGCCCGTACGCCAGGCACCGGCCAGTACCGCCGCCCCGGCCGCCACTCCCAACACCGTGCCCGTGGTCCCGTACCCGGCCCAGTCCGCCCACCAGCCGGCCACACCGAGCAGCGTCCCCGCCAGGACGCTGCACCCAACACGGCGGCGCCTGCGCGCCATTACCCCCACCAGCGCTGCTCCCTCCGTAGGGGACACATGGACACTTCGTTCCGACACGCCGCACGTCCTGCAGGGCCCGGCCCCGGCCGCCGGCAGACACATCCTGTCGGCGGTGCGCGGGTACCGCGGGCTCCGCGGGCGGGGGGGCACGCTGGGGCAGTCAGGGGCGCCGGGAGGGGTGGTCAGGGCGCACAGGACCTGGCCGACCATGCGGCCCGCGAGGTCCGGGGGCGGGCCTGCTTCCAGGCGGAATTGTGTGGGAGAAGCCGGGGCCCCGTGGGCTCTCGTGCAGGCCGTGGGGGCCCCGGCTCGCAAAAGGGGTGTGCCTCAGCTGCCGGCGGAGAGGTTGCCGGACAGGACCGGGATGTTGTCCAGGATGTGGGAGAGCGACTCGTCGCCCTTGGCCTGGGTGGAGTTCTCGGTGCACTGCTGGTTCATCGGGTTGGACAGGACGTTGATGTCCTGGACACCGACGTTGGCGATGACGGCCAGCAGCGACTGGGCGTTCACCTTGGCCGGCAGGCCGATGCAGGGCTTGTTGAGGGTGCCCTGGACCAGGCTGAGCTGCGGGCTCTGCGCGCCTTCGGTCTTCTGGTTGCCGTAGATCTGCTGGGCACCGTTCCCGTTGACGGTGTTGATCCCGTTGTCGTTGCCGATGGCCATGGCCGGGGCCGCAACAGCAGCGCCCGCACCGACGGCGGCGGCGGTGACCGCGGCAGCAGTCATGATCTTCTTGAACATCATTGGTCCCTTTGCTTATACGAGCGCACGATGGTGAACAGCTTGATCAACGACGGGACCCCGGGCAGGTTCTGCTGCTTCACCCGATCACCCCCACCCGCCGCGCGAGCGAGGGAAGGCAGCGACCGACGCGCACAGCGGCGCACTCGCCGAGATCCCGCCAGCCTTCCCCGCTTCGCCGTCTACCTGGCCTGCGGGGCGTCGAAGCGCACCGAGCGGACTTCCAGGGTGTCCTTGGCCGGCTGACCGTGTGCCTTCAGCCGCCACTCGGGGCCCTGGCAGTTCGCACCGAGGTAGACGGTCACGGCGGTATCGGTGGCGTTGTGCGGGCCGTAGCCCGGCTGCACCTTGTCGTCGCCGACGGCGTGGAGGTTGATGCACTTGCCGCTGTGCGGGTCGTGGAGGATGGTCTGGCGCTCCACGCCGAAGCCGTCGACGTACTTGTAGGTGAAGTCGCCCTGGGCGGCCTGGGCCGAGCCGGCCATCGACAGGACCAGAGCGAGCGCGCCGAGACCGGCACCCAGCGTGGTACGGACGTTCATGACAGGGATATCCCTTCCGGAGATCATCACGGATGATGCGGGCCCGACCCTAGAAGCAGGGCCCGGCGGCGAATCGATCCGCCGAACCCCGACCCGCCCGCGCGCCCCGCCACCACCACCCGATCGGACCGGTTGAGGGTGCCGGGGCGAGCCGCCCCGGCACCGTCAACCGCCCACCGGTCAGCCCGCGTCCAGCGCGGGACCGAATCCACCGCGGACCCGGCCGGTTGCCGCCCGGATTCCGCACCCGACGGCTCCGCGTTCGCCCCTGGTGCGCTCCTGACAGATGACTCCACGCATGGAAACGCGGCGCGCACCGCCGACCGGAGGCGATCCGCACGGTCGAAATGCCGGGAGTCCGCAGCTGCCAGGCAGAAACGCCCCCGCCCGGCACCCGAAGTAGCGCTTGCCGGAACCGAACACGACGGGTACGACGTCCATGCGCACCTCGTCGATCAGGCCCGCGGCAAGTAGCCGGCCACCGACGTCGCCGGCGGCGACCTCGACGATGCGGTCACCCGCAAGCTCCTGCGCGGGACGTCACCGTTGGACAGCAGTCGGCAGCGGCCGCAGTCAAGCCGGCGCCGCTGGCTGGCCTGGGTTGGTGCTCCCCGCCGGGATGGCGATGATCAATCCGCTCCACAGCTGAATCCACGGCGGACGCGGCCGGGTCGGCGGGCGTGGCGCCGGGATTTGTGCGGGATGTCGGGTGATGATGGCGTTGTGCGACTTGATCACGTGTCCTATGCGGTGGCCCGCGACAGCTTCGTCTCGACCGTCCAGTGGATCGGATCGGCCCTCGGCGCCGGCTTCGTCGACGGGGGTGTGCACCCGCGATTCGGCACCCGCAATTTCATTCTTCCGCTGGGCGGCGGCACCTACGTCGAGGTCGTCACCACGCTCGACCACCCCGCCGCCGACCGCGCACCCTTCGGCCAGGCGGTCGCGCGCCGCGCCGCCGAGGGCGGCGGCTGGCTGGGTTGGGTGGTCTCCGTCGACGACATCGCCCCGGTCGAGGCCCGCCTCGGCCGCACCTCGGCCGAGGGCCACCGTGTCCGCCCCGACGGGTTCGACCTGAGGTGGAAGCAGATCGGCCTCCTGGAACTGCTGGAGGACCCGCAACTGCCCTACTTCCTGCAATGGTTGGTTCCCACCGAGGAGCGCCCGAGCGCCGACCCGCGCACCTCCACCACCATCCACGGGGTCTCCATCGCCGGCGACGCCGCCTCCATCGCCGAATTCCTCGGCGAACCGGCCGATCACCCCCTCGACCAGATCGACGTCACCTGGGTCGAGGATGAGGAACCGGGCCTGGTCTCGGTCGAGTTCGCCACCGCCCACGGCCCGGTCACGATCTGACCGGGGCCCTAGTGCTCCGCTGATGCGATGTGGGCCGGATCGAGCCCCTGATGTCGGCCGATCCGGTCCGTGGACGGCGGTGGGCCGATCACTCTCCGTGTCGACGATCAAGATGCCTTTGATGGTCCGGCAGGGGGCTTCCCCGACTTCTTGTGCCGGGTATGGCACCAGATCGGCGTGCCGTCCCTACGGCGGCAGCGACGGGTCCGTCGTCCGCTGGGCGATTTTCTCGGACATGACGCACGCCAGCACGCCTCGGACCAGCCGGTGGCACGCGCGACGCCAGGCTTCAGGTGTCGCGGCCCTTGGCCGCCCGCGCCCCCCAGGGTGGGGTCCTCTGCCTGCGGGCGGGCCTGGACACGAACGTGGACTCCGCCCCTCGCCGACCACGACTACAGGCGGCCCAACGGCAGCCTCGGCTTCAGCAGGCGTGGACCCATTCCGCCCTACCGGCGATTCCCCACCAGGGAAGTGGATGGATAAACGCACAGGTCAAAGGGCAGATTCCCCGAAAGGTATCCCAGCCGGTATACCGGCGGGCATACTCGACTCATGGCTGACAGCACCGTGAAGATCGACGACACCACCAGGAACCGCCTCAAGGCCCTGGCCGCCGCCGCAGGCATGTCCATGAAGGACTACCTCGCACGGGTCGCCGAGGAGAAGGAGCACGAGCAGCAGCTCGACACCGCCACGGCTGCCTTCCGGCGCGTCATCGGCGCCCCCGGCATCCTGGACCGGTTCGACGCCGACTTCGGCGGGATGCCGCCGGCCACCGCCCACGACACCCCGCGGGCGGCCTGACCCGGTGGAACTGCTCGTCGACTACCGATGGCTCCTGGACCGCCAGGAGGACATCCTCCGCTCCGACCTCACCGTGAACGACCTCTCCGTACTCGTCGGCATGGCCGCCCGCCATCGAGTCAACACCCCCCGCCTGGACGAGGCCGACCCGGACGCCTTCTGGCGCGCCGCGGTGTTCCTGGAAGAGTGCGTGCTCCTGCGCCCTCTCCCCGCCCGCAACGAGGCGTACGGGTACGGCGTCGCCATCGCCTACCTGGAGGCCTCCGGGAAGCGCGTCGACACCTCGTACGAGATGTGGCGCGACCTGATCAACGATGTCCGGGCCCTGCGCCAGGATTCCTACGGGATCGCCGCGCGCCTCCGTTCCTGGCAGATCGACTGACCCGCGCCTGCGACGGGCGGGATCCTGCGCGCCGGTGCCTCCCCCGAACGGGCGGCTCGGCGGGCACCCGCCTCCCGCCGGCCGGAGGATCAGTGGGGGGACACGCGACGGGAGCCGACCAAGGATGCCGAACACCGCCGGTTGCTCGAAGAGGGCGCGCATCGCGCTGTCAGGCGTGTTGGCCCTCGGCGGGGTCCTGCTGACCGGGTGCGGCGGCGACGCCCGCGACGCCGGGCAGGGGCCAGGCGCAGGGCCTCGCCCCCAGGCAGCTCGCTCCGGCAAGGTAACGGTCGTCTACGAGGCCCGGACGGTCAAACCGGAGGACCGAGAGGTCGTGGCCTTGATCCGGGGCTCCCGTGTGCTGGAACGGACGGCCGACTGGGTGAACAGAGCGCTCGTCCTCCCGCACGACATGACCGTCAAGGTCACCGCGGCCGTACCGCCCGGCGTCACCGACGCCGTCACCCAGCCCGACGGCAGGACGATCTTCGTCCCGCCCTCGTTCCTGACCGACATCGAGAAGGCCCTCGCCGACGTGGTGAAGACCGTCGAACGGCCCGCCCCGATCCCCGCGTCCGAGTACAACACCGACGATCTGACCGTCCTGTCGACCGAGTTCATCTTCGGACACGAGATGGGCCACGCGTTGCAACGTCAGCTCCTCCTGGCCAACCTCGGCCTCGAAGAGGACGCGGCCGACGGTTTCGCGTCCTTCTACACCGTGAACGAGGTGGGCCCTGGCCCGTCGCTGGCCGCCACGGTCCTCTTCGACGAAATCGCCCGGAAGGAAGGCCACCCGACGCTGGAAGGCTTCGCGAGCGACCACCCCGTCACCCAGCAGCGCGCCTTCAACTTCCTGTGCTACCTGGAGGGCAGCGACCCGAAGAAGTACCAGCGGTCCCTGGTCGACAGCGGATACCTCCCCAAGACCCGCGCCCCCTTGTGCCCGCAGGCGTGGGCCATGCTGGACTACGGCTGGTGGACCCAGCTCCAGCCCCATTTCAGCGCGGCGTTCAGGGCGCAGGGTGGAGCGGAGCAGAAGACGGCTCACGCGCGGCTGATCGCCGAGACGGAGGCGCTGGCGAAGCGCATCGACGAGATCCGCGGCGGCCACTGAGCCTGCCGGGCCCCGATCGTGAGGCCCTGAAGACGGTTGGGCCCGCCACTCGTTGGACCAGCGGCCGGACGGGCATGCTCCGGCGGGATCCGCGTCACGACCGGCCGGGGCCTCGACGCGGTCCGGCCGGTCCGCGAGCGGTTCGGCACGCTCGTGGAGGGCCCGATCACCGAGATCGCGGCCGCCTGAACTGCGACGACATCATTGTCGTCATCACCTCACGGCCTGAGAAGTGGATCCTCGACGCTGCGAATCGCGTCTTCCAGAGAACCACAGGCGTCATCCGCCTGTGTTGGTACAAGCTCTTGCAAGGAGAACCACCAAGTGGCCGGAGCATTCCGATTCGAGATACTCGGCGCGGTGCGCGCCTACCGGGGGGACGTCGAGCTGCGGGTGGGGCCGCCACAGCAGCAGGCGTTACTGTCACTCCTGCTGCTGCGGGGGAACCAACCCGTATCCATGGCGCAGATCGTCGGGGCGTTGTGGGGGGACGAGCCGCCGGCCCGCGCGGTGACCACCGTCCGCACGTACGTGTGGCGGCTGCGGAAGCTGCTGGAGCCGGGGGAAGACGCGCCGACCGCCCTGGAGCTGGCCGGTGACGGCTACCGGCTGACGGTGCCCGACGGGGCGCTGGACCTCTGCCGGGCGGAAGGGCTGGCGGCCGCGGCCGCGCGCGCCACCTCCGACGGCCGGACCGAGGAGGGCGCCCGGCTGCTGGCGCAGGGGTTGGAGCTGTGGCAGGCGGAGCCGCTGGCCGGGGTGCCCGGGCCGTTCGCGGAGCGGCAGCGGGTCCGCCTGGAGGAGTTGCGGCTGACCTTGTGCGAGGAGCACTTCGAGCTCGCCCTGGCGCTGGGCCGGCACCGCGCGGCCATTCCGGATCTGGTCGAACTGACCGAGGCGCACCCGCTGCGCGAGCGTCCCTACGGCCTGCTGATGCGGGCGCTGCACAAGGCGGGGCGGCAGGCCGATGCCCTGGCGGTGTTCGGGCGGGTCCGGGACCTGCTGATCGAGGAACAGGGCATCGAGCCCGGGCCGGAGCTGGCCGAGGTGCACCGTCGGATCCTCGTCGGCGATCTCGTACAGGCCGGGACGGGGCCGGTGCCGTCGGCCCCGGCGTCAGCGCCGGAGGCGTCACCGGAGCCGGGCGCGGTGGGGGCCGGGACCGAAGGCGTGGTGCCCGCCCAGCTGCCGTACGACGCGCCGGACTTCGTGGGACGGCGCGATCAGGTCGACGTCTGGCACGCGCTGCTGACCGAGCCGGTGCGCCGGACGCCGGTCGTGCTGGCCGCCGCGGGAATGGGGGGTGTCGGCAAGACCTGCCTCGCCCTGTACGTCGCCCACCGGGCGCGCTCCCACTACCCGGACGGCCAGCTCCATGCCGATCTGCGGGGCAACGGGCCAGACCCGGCGGAACCGGGTTTCGTCCTGGCCGGGTTCCTGGCTGCCCTGGGGGTGCCGGAGGACCAGGTGCCGGACGGCGTCGAGGACCGGGGCAGGCTCTTCCGGTCGCTGATCGACGGGCGGCGGCTGCTGATCGTCCTGGACAACGCCCGGGATGCCGCCCAGGTCCGCGAGCTCATCCCCGGGTCACCGAGTTGCGCGGTCGTCATCACGAGCAGGTCGCCCATGTTCGACCTGTCGTTGACGTCCCAGCTGCTGCTGGAGCCGTTCCGCACCGACGAGGCAATGGAGCTGATCGGGGCGCTCATCGGCCGGGAGCGGCTGGCCGCGCAGCGGGAGGAGGCGCTGCGGCTGGTCGAGGCCTGCGGCCATCTGCCCCTCGCGGTGCGGATCGTGGCCGCCCGGCTGTCGGCCCGCCCGTCGTGGCCGGTGGCGACGCTGACCGCGCGCCTGGCGGACGAGCAGCGGCGCATCGCCGAGCTGCGGATCGGCACGCTGGCCATCGACGCCGTCTTCGAACTGGGCTACCAGCAGCTCACCGACGCCCAGGCGAGGGCGTTCCGGTTGGTCTCCCTGGCCGGTGCGGCGTGCGTCGGGGTGCCGACGGCCGCCGCGGCGCTGGGCGTCGACGAATCGACGGCCGAGGACCTGCTGGAGTCGCTGACCGATGCCGCGATGGTGGAGTCGGTCAAGCCCGGCCGCTACGGTTTCCACGACCTGGTGCGGGTCTTCGCCCGGCAGCGTGCCGAGTCGCACGACCCCGCGGAGGCGGCGGAGGCCTTCGGCAGACTGCTGGACTTCCTGCTGGCCACGGCCGCCAGTGCCTTCCCGCACGCGATCCCCGGCGACGCGGTGGCGAACGCGTTCGGTCCGCTGCGCTCGGTCGGGCTGGAGTTCGGCGACGTGCACGCAGCCCGGGCCTGGGTGGTGACCGAGATCGACGGCCTGATGGCCGCCGCGCTGAGCACCGTCACCCTGCGGCTGCCGGACCCGGCCGGGGACCGGCTCGCCGGCGCGGTCGACCTGCTGCTCGCGGTCAGCCCGTTCACCCCCGCCGTCTGGTACGAGCGGATGGCGCCGGTGGCGCTGGCGCTGACCGAGGCCGCGGAGCTGAGCGGCTGCCGGCGGACCATCGGGCGGTCGCGGATGCTGTGCAGCGGCATCGCCCTGCGCGCGGACAGGATCGAGGAGGCGGGGCGGCACGCCGAGCTGTCCGTGGCGGCGGCCCGTGCCGCGGGCGACGTCTACACGCTCCGCCAGGCCCTCAACGACCTGGGGCTGGTCGCCCAGTTCCTGCGTCGGTTCGAGGAGGCGGCGGCCTGCTACGACGAGGCGATCGCCCTGGCGCACACCCTGGGCCACCGGTCCGGTGCGGCCGTGACGAGCGTCAACGCGGCGCTGGCCCGGGTGCGCAGCGGGTCGCCCGCGGATGCGGTTCCCGCTTGTGAGTCCGCGCTGTCGGTCATGGACGAGTTGGAGGACCAGGTCGGGGCGGCGTACGCCTTGTACGTGCTCGGGTTGGCGTTGCACGGGGTGGGCCGCTTCGAGGAGGCCGCAGTGCGCTACGGCGAGGCTCTGGCGGTGTGCCGGGCGGCCGGGCTGCGGGAGCGGGAGGCGCAGGTGCTGTACCGGCTGGCGGAGACGCTGCGGCGGACCGGGCGGGTGCCGGAAGCGGTGGAGCACGCGGCCGCGGCGGTCGAGCGCTGCGAGGAGGCGTGCTCGGAGCGCGACCGCGCGCAGGCTTGGGTGGCGATGGGGCGGGCGCTCGCGGACCTGGGTGAGACGTACCGGGCCAGGGAGCAGCTGAAGCAGGCCCACGGCGTGTTCACACGGCTCGGGCTGCCCGACGCGGCCGATGTGTCGGAGCTGCTGGCCACCTTGGCCTGACCGGGGTTCCCGTTACGGGGGACGGGAACCCCGGGTGCGCAACAGCCGCCCGGCGCGGGGTGACCGCGCTGCCGGACGGCCGTCCTTGGAGCGTGCGTCACATGATGGGTCCCGGCGGCGTGTAGTCCGACCCGGTGTTGTTGACCGCGAGGGTGCGGCCACCGCCCGCCGTGTCGAGGTCGGGGGCGGAACCGGCTCCCGCGAGGCCGAGGACGGCCGCGGCCAGAAGGGCCAGCAGGCCGAGGGCGGGGCGGGCGGTGGGCAGCTTGGACATGGGTGGTCCTCCTTGACGGTCACCACCGGTGGTCCACCGGTGGGTGCTGGGGGGCGGTGCGGTGGTGCCGGCGGGTCGCGTCAGCAGCACAGCGGGATGTCGCCCGGGGTGCGCAGGCTCTGGTGCTCGGTCGACAGGGCGTCACGGTCCGCTGTCGAGGCGAGGGCGAGGTGGACGGGGCACAGGGCCAGCAGCAGGGCCAGGACCACCGCGCGGGCCGTCAGCCGGGGCGAAGGTCTGGTGGCGGCGGCCCGGGGGGTGGGGGCACCGGTGGAGCGGCTGGGGACGTGCGACATGCGAGCGCTACTTTCGTCGGGGCATGGACCGGGGAGAGGGAACGCGGAGAGGGTTGCGGCCCGTCCCGGCCTGTCGTGTCCGACGCTAGTCGCCGACGATCAACACAGGATCAGCAACCGATCTATGCCCGGGCCGACCCCTGTTGACCGCGGTCGCCGCCGGCGGACGCCCCGGTGGATGCGCCGGCGGCAGGGAGCAGGCTGCTGCGCTGGCCGAGGCAGCGCAGACTCTGCCGGTACGCCCACACGGCCCGCTCGGTGCGCCCGGAGCGCTCCAGCAGCTCACCGAGGTCGTTCCACGCGGAGGCGGCCTGCCGGTCGGCTTCGGAGGCCTCCAGCAACAGCGCGGCCCGCTCGCAACCGGCTTCGGCCGCTGCCGCTTCGCCCAGCTGCAGTTGGGCGCCCGCCAGCACCAGAAGGGTCCGGGCCGTCTCCAGCCGGTGCCCGGAGCCCAGCAGCTCCAGGGCCCGGCGGGCGTGCCGCTCCGCCTGGGGGGCGTCGGACTCCAGCAGGCAGGCGCGGGCCAGCGACGTCTCGCAGTAGGCCATGTCGACGGTGCTGCCGTGGTCGGCGAGGGCCTCCGCGCTCCGTGTCAGCTGCGCCTTGGCCTCCGCGATGTCGCCGGTCTCCGACTGCATGAGTACCGACGCGTAGGCGTTGCGCAGCCGGGACAGGGCACGGGCGTCGTCGCCCTCGGAGTAGATGGCCAGGGCGCGCTCCAGCAGGAGCAGGGCGTCTGCGGACTCACCGCTGCGGTGCGCCACCACACCGGCGTTCCAGTACGCGGCGCCCAGGGCCTTGCGGTCGCTGACCCCCTCGGCCTCCTCGATGGCGGTCCGGGCCAGCGCGGCGGCACGGTGCAGATCTCCGCGTTCGCAGTGCAGTCCGACGAGTGTGGCCATCAGTTCGACACCCAGCACGGTCGGGGTGATCCGGAGCCGGCGGGCTTCTTCCAGGGTGGCGGTGGCCAGGTCGACGGCGTGGGCGAGGTCGCCCATCTCGCGGTGGCAGCGGCACAGCGCCACCGCGACCGCGAGCCGCGGCACCAGCGACTGCCCGTATCCGGCGTGGTCGAGCAGCGCCTGGTAGCGCTCGGCGGCCTCCTCCAGCCGGCCGTCGTGCTCCAGCGCCTGGGCCACGCCGTACTCGGCGGAGAGCCGGACCGCGTCCTTGCCCTGGGCGGCGGCCGCGTCGCGGACCGCGGTGAACGTGTCCAGCGCGGTCCGCGGGTCGCCGTTGCGCAGGCTGATCTCCGCGTAGCGCAGATCGGTCTGGAGGGTGTCGGGCCGATCGGTCGCCACCATCTCCAGCAGGTGCTCGGGCGGGCAGCCGAGCCGGGCGGCGATCTGCTCCAGCACCTCCGGGGAGGGGGTCCGCTTGCCGGCCTCCAGCAGCGAGATGTAGCTCGGGGAGAGCTCCGTGCCGGCCAGGTCCATCTGCGACAGGCCCGCCTCCCGGCGCAGCCGGCGGATCCGTGACCCCAGAGCCTGCGATTCCGCCATGGCGGCTTCCCCTTCATTGTGACTGACTGCGGGACAGAGCGAGTGAATATACTCGGTCAAGACCGGGCGGTACCAGGTCGGATCAAGTGGGACCCGGTGGTGCGTCAGTCGCCGGCGGGCCGAGGCCGGGCCCTTGGGGGCGGGTGGCGGCGAAGTGGCCGGCCCGGTACGGGTCCGGCCGGTGGGGCGGGACTTAGGTCACGGCCTAGCCGTGCCGGTCGAACGGACACGTCCAGTGCGGGGGGACCGCGCGGCCGGAGTACTGCCGTGCTTCGGAGATCTCGCCGTGCTCGGCGAGCATCGGATTCACATCACCCTGGAGCGCCACTTCCTTGCCGCGTATTTTCGTCTGCATTCCCCGGTAGACGCCGGTGCGCTTGAGTTCGGCGAACTGGCGGTGGGAATTGAAGACCAGAACGGGATGGGCGAAGCGCCGCGAGATGCGCGAGGCACGGCGGTGCAGGCCGATGACGAAGAAGGGGTGGCCGCCGACGCTGATCCCGAACCGGGGGTCGCGCGGGTCGGGCGAGACCTCGCGGGCCCAGGGGTGGTCCGCGCGGTCGGCCCGGTGGAGTGCGTTCAGCTGCTGCCAGAGCAGCTCCTCGAACACCTCCTCGTCCGCCGGATCGGACCGCGTGAAGATGGCCGCGAAGGTGTGGAAGCGTCCGGGGCCCGCCAGGGGGCCGGTGACGAACCGCAAGAGGTCCGTGCGGAGCCGGTGCAGGTCCTCGCGGTCGCCCAGGGTCCCGTAGACGCCGGTGACCAGTTCGCCGCGCTGGAGTGCGGCGCGGGCGCCCAGACAGGTGAACGTGTCGGCGCGCAGCCAGGCGGTGAAGCTCTCCACGACCTCCTCGGCGTGCCCGGGGTGCTCGCCGCCGGGTGTGTCCCGTTCCGTCATCGTCCGCTCCAGCCGCGGTCGGCGAGCTCCCGCAGCACCGCTTCTCGGCGGCGGCGGCGTTCGTCGCGGAGGGGGCCGTCGTCCGTACGGAGGAACTCCGCGCGTACGGTGAGCGAGAGGTGCCCCGTGGGCACCTGGCCGCCCTGAAGCAGGTCCTTCACCGCGACCCGCCGGTCCTCGGTGCCGCCGGCCCGGGCGACGACCCGCAGGACCTCACCGGCCGAGACGGCTTCGGGCACGACGACGGTGACGTTGAACGCGGGCGGCGGGAGCGGCTCCGGAACCCGCACGGTGGGCGGGGCCGGCGCGGGGCCGCCCAGAAGGTCCAGGTCGAGTTCGGCGCAGCACACCCGCTCCCCCGCGGCGTCGGCGAGGGCCGCGGTCTCCTCGGAGAGGATCCCCGCCCGGCCCACCGCGGTGCCGCGGACGCGGACGGTGAAGGACGCGCCCGCCGCGAACTCCGCATGGGGTTCGGGCGTCAGCTCGAACGCCTCGTGACCCGCCGCGGAGGCCGCCGTCCGCAGGAGGCCGTTGAGGTCGGCGAAGCCCGTGGTCCGTGGCCGGGGTTCGACCAGGGACGGGGGCGCGACGGCTCCGGCGAGTACGGCGGCGAACCGCCAGGACTCGTCCCCGAGCGCGGCGGAACGCGGGACCTGCCCGACTTCGAAGACGTGGGCCGCTCCGGCCCGGCGCAGCGCTCGGCCCGCGACGACGAGCAGGCCGGGCAGCAGCGAACCGCGCACCCGCATGGCGCGCAGTCCGGCCCGCCCGTGCACGGTGACGGGCTCGGCCGCCGGTGGGGTGCCGACCGCGCCGAGGGGCTCGCCGGAGCGCAGCAGCACCGGGGTGGTGACCTGCTGCAACCCCCGTCTCAGGGCCGCCGTGGTGAGGCCGCGACGCAGCAGGCGCGCCCGGTCCGGCCACGGGCCGGCGGCGGAGGGCGGCAGTCGGCGCGGCAGCGTCGGGTAGCCGCGGACCCGGGCGGCCTCCCCCGCCAGCGCAGGGACCCCGTCCAGGTCCGGCCGGGCGGCGGGCACCGTGACGTGCAGCGGGCGGCCCTGCTCGGGAGGCGCGACGAGCGCTCCGCCGGCGGTCAGCAGGGCGGCCAGCGTCGCGAGGTCGAGGTCCGGGTCGACCAGGCGGCGCAGTTCTCCGGGGTCCGGGCGCAGCACGCGCGGTGCGGGCGCGTCCGCGCCGGCCCCGCCGGCCGCCGTGACGGTGCCACCCGCCCAGTCGGTGACGAGCGCGACGAGGCGGGCCACCGCCCGGTCGCAGGAGCGCGGGTCGTGTCCCCGTACGGCGGGGGGTCCGTCGGGGTCGGGGCGCGGGCCGGACCCGGGCGCGGGGTGCGCTGCCGCCGGGTCGAGCCACCAGGCCCACACCAGGGTGTCGCGGCCGTCGGCGGGGACGGCTGCCGCCGGGGTGTCCCGTCCGAGGACGGCCACGGTGCGTTCCCCGGCGCGGAGCAGCAGGCCTCCGGGGGGCGGCCCGGCCGGATCCGCGGGATCGGCGGGGCCCGCCGGATCGGCGGGGCCCGCGGAGCGCAGTCGCAGGCCGGTGACGTCGAGTTCCCCGGCGTCGGCCGCGCCGATGGGGTGCCCCGTCTCGATCCCGACGTACGCCGCAAGGTCGGCCACGGTTCCGGTGAGCGGCACGCCCGCCGCGCGCAGCCGGTCCGCTGCCGCGCCCGGCAGGCGGACCTCGCCCGGGAGCCGGACGACGGCCGCCGCCACGCGGGCGGGGAGGCCGTCCTCCGCCGTCAGGGCGAGGCCGTCGGGGAGCGGCGCCGCCGGGGATGCCGACCCCGGGGATGCCGACCGCTGGGGCGCGTTCGCCCCGGCCGCGTTGCGGGCGCGGACCTCGGCGGCCAGTCCGCGGACGGAGCCGAGGTGGGCGAGCTCGGGCGGGGGCAGGACCTCCACCAGGTGATCGGCGTACAACCCTGCGCGAGCTCCGCTCTCGTGGAGGTGGTCCAGGAGGGCGGCGCGGTCGACGGGGCCGCCGCACTCCTGCTCCAGCCAGGCGAGGGGGATCTTCACGGTCGGTCGGTTCCTTTCTGCGGCGGTCCCGCCGGCAGGCCGGCGTGGTCGAACTGCTCCAGCAGGCGCACGTCGTTGACCAGCAGTTCCCGGATGTCGGTCAGTCCGTGGGTGAGTCTGAGCAGGCGCTCGACGGAGCAGCCGAAGCTCAGCCCCACGACCTCGTGCGGGTCGTAGCCCCCGGCGGTGAGGACCTCGTCGCGCAGCAGGCCGCCGGCGCCGATCTCGATGCGCCCGCGGCCCTCGCACTCGTCGCAGCCCGGGACGCATCGGGGGCAGGCCACGTCCACGGCGAACCCGGGTGAGGCGAAGGGGTAGTCGCCGCGGCGCACGCGCCACGGGTGTCCGTGTCCGAACAGGCCGGACACCAGACGGTCGAAGAGCCCCATGAGGTCCGGCAGGCCCGCGCCCGGCTGGACCACCAGTCCGTCGATCTGGGTGAACTGGGAGCCCGAGTAGGGGGAGGAGAGTTCGTTGCGGAAGCAGGTGCCCACGAGCAGGGTGCGCAGCGGGCCGGGGGCGGCGGCCCGCATGGCCTGCGGGCCGCCGGACGTGGCGTGGGTGCGCAGGACCAGGTCGGGGGCCGGGAAGAAGCTCAGTCGGGTCCGGGTCGGGTGGTCCTGCGGGTAACCGAGCACGTCGAAGTTGTCGCGGGCCGACTCCAGCAGGGGCAGGTCGACGACGTCGAAGCCGAGCGGCACGAACAGGTCCCCGATCCGGTCCACGAGGGCGGCCACCGGATGGGGCCGCCCGGTGTGCGGGCCGGCCGGCGGCAGCCCGGGGTCGCAGCGGGCGTCGGCCACCTCCGGGGTCAGGACGGCGGGGGCCCGTTCGTCCGGCACGGTGTCAGCCCGCCTTGCGGTAAACGCCGATGTGGTTCTCGGAGTACGTGTCGTAGGGAACGTTGCCCCAGTCGCCCCAGCGCTCGCTGAGCTCGAGTCCGGCGATCCTGGCCATGAGGTCGAGCTCGGAGGGCCACGTGTACCGCAGGAAGGCCGGGTAGAGCTTGATGCCCTCCTCCCGGATCTCGACGTGGTTCTCCTTGATGTGCTGGGTGGCCCGGTCGAAGGTGTCGGCCTCGATGCGGACGTGGTCGAGTCCGACGTCGTACACGTGGGCGCGGCCGTTGAAACGGAAGCGGGTCGGGTCGGGCACGAAGGTCTCGACGACGAAGAGCCCGCCGGGCTCCAGGTGGGCGGCCACCGATTCGAAGCACTGGATCTGCTCCTCCTGGGTCTGCAACGCGTACAGCGAGTTGAGCAGCAGGAAGATGAGGGAGTAGCGGCGCTCGGAGGTGAAGTCGGCGATGTTGCCGATGGACACCTCGATGGATTCGCCGCCGGGCTTGGTGCGCATCACGTCGACGATCTCGGGGGACGCGTCGAGCCCGTCGAGGGGGACGCCGCGCTGCGCGAGCGGGAGGGCGACGCGGCCGGTCCCGATGGCGAGTTCGAGGGCCCGGCCGCCGCCGACGCGCTTGGCGAGGAAGTCGACCGCTCCCTCGGGCTGCGGCCAGTCGATCTCGTCGTACACGCTCTTCCAGCGGGGGCCGTACGTCTCGGGCTTCCAGTCGGTCATGGTGTGGGCCTTTCTCGTGGTCCGGGGTGGTGCGGTGGGGTTCGGGCGGTGGGGTTCGGGCGGTGGGGTCAGGAACCGAGGACGCGCAGCTCGTGGTGGGCCAGGAGCAGGCGGTCCTCGACCTCGTCGGCGTGCGGGCCGGTGGCCATGACGTAACCGACGCGCCCGTAGAGGTCCTGCGGAGGGGGCGTCACCGTCTCGCCGCGCGGGCGCAGCTCCCCGATCTCGTGGATCCAGGGGCGGGCGCGCAGCGTGGGGGCTTCGGCGAGGCCGTCGAAGCGCTGGCGGGTGCGGGGGTAGAGGAAGCGGATGCCGGCCGAGCGGTCGCCGCTGGAGGCGATCTCCGGCGCGCGGCCCAGGGCGGCGGCGGTGAGCAGGGAGCCCAGGCGCACTCCACGGGCCAGCTCCACGATGCGGGAGGCGATGTCGCCGCCCGGTCGCGCGTTCAGTTCGATGATGCGCGGTCCCGCCGGGGTCATCTTGACCTCGACGTGGGCCACGGTGCGGTCGATCCCGGCGGCGAGGACGCTGCGGCAGGCGAGGTCGAACCCCTCGGTCATCTCGGCCCGGCCCAGGGTGCCGTGGCCGGTGATGAAACCGGCTTCGACCGGGTAGGGGTCGTAGGCCCAGATCTTGCGGGCCCAGGAGACGGGGGTGGCCGTGCCGTCGTGGACGAGGCAGTCCACGTCGAATTCGAAGCCCTCCAGGAATTCCTCGACGAGGATTCCCTCGCTTTCGAGACCCATCTTGTCCGCGTGCAGCGCGGCGTCGAAAGCGGCGTCGAACTCGGATTCCTCGTCCACTCGGCGCACGCCGGCGCTGCCGGACAGGCCGCGCGGTTTGACGATCAGCGGGTAGCCGATGTCGCGGGCGGCCCGGCGGGCCTCGTCCAGGTCGTGGACGAGGTGGGAGCGGGTCGGGGAGATGCCGGTGTCGGCGAGCAGGGTGCGCTGGCGGTGCTTGTCGCGTGCCAGTTCGGCCGCGGCGACCGGCACGCCCGGCAGTCCCAGGCCACGGGCCAGGCGGGCCGCGGTGACGACCATGGTCTCCTCGTAGGTGACCACGGCCGCGACCCGGCGGCGTGCCAGGAGGGCCTTCGCGGCGCGCAGGGCGTCGCCGTCGGTGTCACCGCCCGCGGAGGCGTCGAAGACCGCGCAGTCCTGGACCCAGTGCAGCTGCCAGGTCGGCGGTTCGGGGTTGAGCAGGACGAGGTCGGCGTCCGCGGCCATCTGGGCCAGCAGGCGCTCGTGGCCGGCGCGGTAGCCCGACCCCACGACGAGCAGCGTCTCGCGGCTGCCCGCACGGTCGTGTGTCACGTGTCTTCCTCTCGGTCCGGTCGGGTTCCGCAGTCGCCGATCGAGGTGGATAAAAGAGAGTCAAATATCTCTACGACTCACTGTCAAGATCAGTCAGTAAACGAGTCACTAATATTCTTGCGGAGGTAGGCGGAGGGTCCGCACGGTCACGACCGGCGTACGCGGCGGCTCGTCCGGCGCCGCGACGGCGAGGGCCGCACGGTGGCCGGGCGGCAGGTCGAGATCGGCGAACGCCCAGCCCCGGGTGTTCGGCTCCGGCCCCTTCCCGTCGGCGGCCGCGTCGGCGGCCAGGCCCACGCACGGGCCGGCCAGTCCGCCGGGCAGCCCCGTGCCGATGGCCTTCAGGTAGGCCTCCTTCCGCACCCAGCAGCTGAGGAAGCCCTCCTCCCGCCGCTCGGGCGGGAGTTCGGCGAGCGCCGCGCGTTCGGCCGGGTGCAGCCGCCGGATCATGCCGTCGAGGGGGCTGTCGGGGTGGCGGAAGGCTCGTGACTCGACGTCGACGCCTACGGTGACCGCGGCGAGCGCCACGACGGCCAGGTCGCCCGCTCGCGACAGCGAGAACTCGACGGCCTGCCCGTCGCCCGCCGTCCTGGGCCGCCCGTGCGGTCCGGCGCAGTGCGGCAGGCCGCAGGGCGCACGGGTCAGGCGCACCTCCCCGGGCCCGATGCCGAGGCATCCGCCGAGGACGGTCCGCAACGCGAGGTGCGAGGCGACGTAGCGGCGCCGCGCGGGGGCGTCCTGGAACGCGGCCGCCCGGGCCCGCTCCCGCGGGTCGAGCACCCGCTCGTGGCGGGCGTCGGGCGCGGAGTCCAGGGGGACGACCCAGACGGCGGCCTCGCCCGGTCCCGGCAGGTCGCCGCGCGCGGGCCGGCCGTCCCCCGTCGTCGCGGCCGGCGGTGCGTACCACGGTGGCTCGGGGCGCATGGGGGGCTCCTTTCACGAATGTGTCTGTCTAAGGGGGTGCCTCCTTGCTCAGGGCGGGGGCGGCGATGCGGCGCGCGCTGCGGCCGCGGAACGAGAGCAGGGCGTACAACGCGAACGCGTAACCGCCCAGTTGCAGGGCGAGGTAGCTCCAGACCCCGCCGCCGTCCACCACCGGCAGCAGCACCAGCGGCGCGACGAACGCACCGAGGCCGTGCGCGAGCGAGGTGGCGGCGGCGTAGCTCTCCAGCCGGGCCGCCGGGGCGGCCAGCGTGACGAGCGGCTGGACGCTCGGGGCGATCAGGCACTCCCCTACTGCGAAGACCAGCCCGAACAGGGCGCCGAGCAGCAGGCGTACACCGGTTCCGGGCACCAGCACGGCTGCCGTCAGGGCGGCCATGGCGACCACCCAGACCAGGATGGCCGCCGTCAGCGCGGCGACGTACCCGATCCGCTCGACGACCCGCAGGGCCAGGCCCTGGAAGGCGATCACGCCGACGGTGTTGCAGGCGACCACGATGCTGACGGCGGACACCGACAGGTGCGCGTTGCGCAGGATCGCGGGCACCACGGCGTCCACCTGGGCCAGCCCGAAGACGACCAGGGCCGTCTGCAGGAGGAGGAGCCGCCGGAACACCGGGTCCCGCAGCGCCGTGCCCCGCTCCCCCGGGTCGGCCCGCGGGGCGCCTCGATCCGCGGGGTGCGTACCGGGTGCGGCGGGTCGCCCCCGCGCCCGGCGCAGCCGTACGAGCGTCGCCCCGTACAGCAGGTAGCTGGCCGCGTTGGCGACCACGCACAGGGTGTAGCCGCCCTCGCCGAGGTGTTCCACGGCCTGCCCGCCCAGGAGCGCTCCCACGGCCACGGTCAGGGCGGAGACGCGGTGCTGGGCGGAGAGCACGCGGCTCAGCTGCGAGGTGCCGAACGCCTTGGTGAGCAGCGGGGTCTGGACCGCGTAGTAGGCGCCGGTGCCCGCGCCGGAGAGGCAGGCAGCCGGCACGGTGGCGGCCATCGAGTCCGCCAGGGCCAGCCAGGCCGCGCCGGCGGCCTGGAGGACGGTGGCCCCGATCGCGGGCAGACCGGGGCCGTGGATCCGGCCGATCCTGCCAGCGAGCGGGTTGACGGCGAGTCCGGCCACCGCGAACAGGGCGAAATACAGCGAGACGCCGGAGGTGGGCAGGCCCAGGACCTCCCGGAGGTAGGCCACGGTGAGCGGCAGCATGAGGCCGGTGCCGAACGTGGTGGCACCCCAGCCGGTGAGGAACCCCGTGTAGAGGGGCAGCGGCTCCCTGCGTGCCGCCGCCTTCACCGGTCAGCACCGTCCGGTACGGACGCGGGCACGGCGCGCCTGGGCGGATCACCCGGGGAGGCCCGGCCGCGGGGGCCCGGGGGCGGGCGGTGTTCAGAGGTATCCATAGCTGAGCCAGCCTCCGTCGACGACCAGCGTCTGGCCGTTGATGTAGTCGGCCTCCGGGGAGGCCAGGAAGAGCACCGGGCCGACGATGTCCTGCGGTCTGCCGCGCCGGCGGGCGGGGATCCGGCCCACGATGGCGTCCTCGGCGAGCGCGGCCGGGTGAGGGGTCTCGATGCGGATCATGCCGGGGGCCACCGCGTTGACGTTGACGCCGCGCGCCGCCCACTCGACGCCCAGGCTCCGGGTCAGCTGCAGGACCCCGCCCTTGCTCGCCGCGTACAGCGCCCGTTCCGGGAAGGCGGTGTAGGAGAGCAGGGAGCAGAAGTTGACGACCTTGCCGTGGCCCTGCTCCAGGAGCCGTCCGCCGAACACCTTGCAGGTGAGGAAGGTGCCGATGACGTTCGTGTCGAGCAGGCCGCGGGCGGCGTCCACGGAGAAGCCGGTGGTCGGGCCGAGGTCGAACAGCCCGGCGGCGTTGACGAGCACGTCCACGCCGCCGAACGCCCGGTCCACCTGCTCGGCGCACCGTTCGACCTGCTGTTCGTCGGAGACGTCGGCCGGGAGCGCGAGGCTCTCGGCGCCGAGGGCCTTGATCTCGGCGGCCACCGACTCCACCTGGGCGGCGGTACGGGCCATCAGGGCGACGCGGGCGCCGCGCTCGGCGAATCCGAGGGCTACGGCGCGTCCGATGCCCCGTCCGCCGCCCGTGACCACGACGCGCATCAGCGGGCCCGGAATTCGCCGAACCAGTGCAGCTGGTCGGGCTTGGCCTGGGTGGGAACGTTGCGGTAGACGTACAGCCCCACGCAGGTGAACCGGTCGGAGCGGAAGGTGGCGAGGATCTCCTCGCTGGTGATGCGGCGCGGGCCGGTGCCCTCGACCATGTGGTCGGAGAAGGAGTTGAGCAGGAACAGGCCGCCCGGCTTCAGCAGGCGGTGGACCTCGTCGGCGTACCGCTCCCGCGCGTCGTCGCGCATGTTGTGGAAGACGAACGAGTCGGTCACGACGTCGGCAGAGTGGTCGGGAAGCGGTACGTCGAGCACGTCGCCCTGGATGAACTCGGCCGGTGCACCGGCGAGTTCGGCCCACCGGCGGGCACGGGCCACCGCGTCGGGCGACAGGTCGACGCCGGTCACGTCGAGTCCCTGTACCGAGAGGAACACGGCGTCGACGCCCGGGCCGCTGCCCAGGTCGACGAGGCGCTGGCCGGGCTTGAGGGTGCCGTCGATGACGCGCTTGATGAGTTCGAGCCCCGGAGAGGCGTTGAACCAGGAGAGCTTGGCGAGCGGTTCCTGCGCGTACACCGAGGAGAAGGTGTCGGTCCAGGTCTGCGTGAAGGCGGTCATGCGATGAGCTCCTGACTCGTGCCGCGCGGGGCGGCGGGGGTGTCTTCGATGACGAGGCGTACGTAGCCGGGCACGGCCGGGCCGCCCGCCTCGGGGAGGGAGAGGACGACCAGGTCGTCCGTGCGGGACTCGACGGTGAATCCCGCGAACCGGTAGGTGACGAGCATCTGCCGGTTGCGGTCGGTGGGCCGGAAGTGGGCGACGGTGCCGGCGCCGTGCGCCGCGGCCAGTTGGGCGACGGCGGCGATGAGGCTGGTGCCGATGTTGCGTCCCATGACGCGGCACGACATCAGCAGCAGCCGGATCGTCCAGCGGGGCGGGGGTGCGGCGGCGCGCGGCCCGGCCCCCGGCCGGCCGGTCGTACCGGTGGCGACGACGGCGAGCCCGATGGTGCCGTACGTGCCGAAGCGGTCGTCGAGTTCGGCGACGAGCACGCGGTGGCCCGGGTCCAGGATCAGTGAGGCCAGTTCGTCCTGGCCGAAAGTGATCCCGGTGGTGTTGAGCTGGTGGGTGCGCTGGGTCAGTTCGGCGGCGCGCGCGAGGTCCGCGGTGCTCGCCTCACGTACGCGCAGCGTCATGTCGAGGGACTCCAGGAACTCCGCCGCCGGGCCGTCGAACGCCACCTCGTGGGTGCGGCGCCTGCTCTCCGCCAGGTACATCGCGCGGCGGCGCCGCGCGTCGTCGGTCACCTGCGCGGGCAGCACGGCGCCGGCCGCCACCAGGGCGTGGAGCTCCTGCCGGGTCATGCAGCGCACGTCGGGCAGTACGCCGGCCACTTCGGCGCGTTCGAACTCGGAGTCGTCCACGAACAGCACGCTCTCGGGCGCGATGTTCAGCTCCTCGGCGACGGCGCGCAGGGAGGCGGACTTGGCCGACCAGCCGACCTGCGGGTACAGGAAGTACTCGTCGAGCCCGAAGGCGCGCAGCTGCTCGGCGACGGCGTCGGGTTCGTTGCGGCTGGCGACGGACTGGAGGATGCCGTGCTCGTCGAGGGTGCGGACCAGTTGCCGGTTGGCCTCGGGGACGCTGAGGTCGTCGCCCTCCAGGAGGGTCCCGTCCCACAGGGTGTCGTCGAGGTCCCAGACCACGCATTTGACCTGCGGGGGCGGCGGGGTGTGCGGCTCAGTGCTCTGCACGGTGGTCGTCCTCCTTCCGGTACGGCGCCGCCGGGGAGGGGGCGCGGTCCGTGGTGCCGGGCCGGCCCCGCAGGAGGTCGGCGGCGATGATGTCCTGGAGTACTTCGGTGGGGCCCTCGATGACCTCGTGGACGCGCGCGGCGGCGTGCAGGCGGGCCAGGGGGTGGTCCTCGGTCTGCCCGGCCGCGCCCAGGAGGCGGGAGGCGGTCGCGGTGGCGGTGGTGGCCGCCCTGCTGGCCAGCAGCTTGGCGCGGGCGGCGGTGACCGCTGCGGACGGCTCCCGGTCCTCGATCTCCTGGGCGGTGTGCCGTACGTAGCGGGCGGCGGCGTCGGTGGCGAGGGCGGCGTCGGCCAGCAGGCCCCGGACGAGTTGCCGGTCACCGAGGGTGGTACCGCCGTGGGCGCGGGTGGCAGCGTGGTCGGCGGCCAGGCGCAGGGCGGCCTCGGCGACGCCCACGGCGCCGGCGGCGACGTACAGCCGGCCCAGCGTCAGGCAGGAGGTCACCACGAACGGGATGCCGATGCCGGGGCGGCCGACCGCGCGGGAGGCCGGTGCCGTGGCGCCGTCGAAGGTGACGCGGGCGAGCCGGGCGGCGCGCAGCCCCGCGGTGACGGGTTCCACGGCGACGCGCACGCCCGCTCCTGCGTCCACCAGGGCGCAGGAGCCGCGCCCGTCCGTGCTGCCGAAGACGAGGTAGGCGTCGGCGATCTGGCCGAACGACAGCCAGCGTTTGGTGCCGGTGATCCGCAGGGTGTCGCCGACCCGATCGATGGTGGTGGTCAGGGCGCCGGTGTCGGCGCCGGCCTGTTGCTCGGTGAGCGCGAACGCGGCGAGCATCCGGCCGGTCGCCAGCTCGGGCAGCAGCGCGTCGCGCAGTTCGGCGGACGCCCAGCGGCGCACCGCGTGGCAGACCATGGCGTGGACGACGAGCAGGCTGTGCAGGCTCGGTGAGGCGGCGGCCACCAGGCGGTGCACGTCGGTGACGGCGGCCGGGGGCGTGCCGCTGCCCCGGTGGGCGGTGTCCACGGTGAGACCGAGCAGGCCGAGGGCGGCCAGTTCGTCGATGGCCGCGCGCGGGACGGCTCCGGCGCGCTCCCAGGCGGTGGCGCGGGCGGTGAACGCGTCGTCGCGCAGGGCCGCCAGGAGGGCTGCGGGGGCGGGGCCGGTCACGATGCGGCCAGCCGGCGGTTGACGAGCCCGGCCAGGCCCCGGATGGAGTCGAAGTTGGCGAGTTCGAGGTCCTCGTCGGCGATCTCGACGTCGAAGGTGCGCTCGACGAAGTCGACCATCTGGACGGCGGCGACGGAGTCGAGGACCCCGTCGGAGATCAGCGGCCGGTCGTCCTCGATGGCTGTGCGCCCGCTGAGCCGGCTGATGAACTGCCGTACCGTGGCGGTGACTTCCTCGGGGGTGTGCGGGCGGGGGGTGGTGGTCTGCGGAGCAGCCATGGTCAGTTCCCGTCGTAGGAGTAGAAGCCTCGGCCGCTCTTCGCGCCGAGCCGGCCCTGGTCGACCATCCGGCGCAGCGCCGGATGGGTGACGAACTCGTCGGTCCCGTAGTGCTCGTGCAGCACCTCCAGGGTGCGGACGACGGTGTCTATGCCGATGAGGTCCGCGGTGCGCAGCGGGCCGGAGGTGTGGCCGAGGCAGCCCTTGAAGAGGTCGTCGACCTGACTCGGTGTGGCGACGCCGTCCGCGACGACGGCGGCGGCGAGGTTGACGACCGGCATCAGGACGCGGTTGATCACGAAGCCGGGCGCGTCCCGGACGACGACGGCCTTCTTGCCCAGGCGCCGCAGCATCACTTCGACGTCCCGCAGGGCGGCGTCGGAGGTGTCCTCGCCGCGGACGACCTCGACCATGTCGATCCGGTCGACCGGGTTCATGAAGTGGACGCCGACGACCCGTCCCGGGTCGGTGAGCCCTTCGGCGAGCCGGCCGATGGGGACCGCGGAGGTGTTGGCGGCGATGGTCGTGCCCGGGGCGAGGACCTTCTCCAGCTCCGGGTAGAGGGCCCGTTTGGCCCGCTCCGACTCGGTGGTGTTCTCCACGACGAACCCGACGTCCGCGAGGGCGGCGAGGTCGGTTGTGGGGCGGATGTCGAGCGCCGGGGCGCGCGTGCCGCCGAGGAGGGTGGCCAGGCGCTGGTGGCGGCGGACGGTGCGGCGGGCGGTGTCGAGCGCTGCGGGGTCGGAGTCGACGAGCGTCACCGTGTAGCCGGCCGCCGCGGCGGCGTGGGCGACGCTGGATCCGATGACTCCGGCTCCGAGCACGCCGATGGTGGGTGGGGTCATGGCCTGCGGCTTTCGTTGTCGTCGAGGGGTTCTGGCTGCTGTTGCCCCGCGGCGGCCAGCCAGGCCTCCACCTCGCGCGTCATGCCGCCGAGGGTCGCGGAGGCGAAGACGATGGAGGGGGGCACGGCCGTGCCGGTGAGTTCCTTCAGGCCCGCGATCAGGTGGACCCCCATCAGCGAGTCGCCGCCGAGGTGGAAGAAGTGGTCGTCGGGGTGGACCTCGCGCAGGCCGAGGAGCAGGCGGAAGCGCTCCGCGAGGTACCCGCCCACCGTCGAGGGCGGCTGCGGGCCGGCCGCCGGGTCCGGGCGGTGCTGCGGTCCGGTCTGCTCTCCCCCGACCCCGACCCCGGCCCCGGCCCCGGCCCCGGTCGCGGGTGCGCCGGCCGCCGGTACGGGCGCCGAGGGCGCGAATTGGTCGGCGGGCGGCGGTGCGTCGGGGAGGTACCGGCGTCGGATCAGGTTCCGGGGCGGCAGGGTGGTCCTGCGGCCGGGTACCGGGTGCAGCCGCTCCCACTCGGCCTCGACGCCGTGGGTCCACAGTTCACCGAGGGCCTCCAGCAGGACCTGCCGGTCGGGCACGTGCTCGTAGGACTGCCGGACGGTCCGTACGCAGACGGCGTCGGGGTCGCTCTGGCCGATCCACGGGCGGGCGGTGCCGGGGCCCACCTCGATCAGGACGCGGTGACGGGCCAGGACCAGCCCGGCGGCGGCCTTGAACCGGACGCGGCCGACCATGTGGTCGCGCCAGTAGGAGGGCGTGGGCGTCTCCCCGTCGAGCCAGCGGCCGAGGACGCTGGAGGCGATCGGGATGCGCGCCGGGCCCAGCGGCACGTCGCGCATGTCCTCGCCCAGCAGGTCGGCGGCCCGGGTGAGCTGGGGGGTGTGGAAGGGGTGGGCGGTGTCGACGGGCAGGACGGTGAAGCCGTCGTCGCGCAGCCGGCCCGCGAGTGCGGTGACCGCGTCCGGGCGCCCGGAGAACACGCAGTGCCCGGGTCCGTTGTCGGCGGCGAGCCAGGTGTCGTCGCCGGCGT
Organism: Streptomyces vinaceus; assembly: GCF_008704935.1. Lineage (NCBI taxonomy): Bacteria > Bacillati > Actinomycetota > Actinomycetes > Kitasatosporales > Streptomycetaceae > Streptomyces > Streptomyces vinaceus. The sequence goes on along the minus strand of NZ_CP023692.1, from coordinate 7,394,148 downwards.
ACTTCTCGACGTCCTCGGCGGGGGCGAGCACGCCGAGCATGGCGCCCTCCCCGGCCGTCACGACGAGGTCGGCCCGGCGGGCCACGGCCGCCATGGCGTCGTCGAGGCCTATGACGCCGGCCAGTACGGCGGCCACCCACTCCCCCAGGCTGTGCCCGAGGAGGGCGGCGGGCCGGATGCCGAGGTCGATGAGGGTGCGGGCCATGGCGTGTTCGAGGCAGAACAGCGACAGGTGGACCTCGCGCAACGCGCGGCGGGGCGGACGGGCGGCGCCGTCGCGGCGCAGCAGGGCCCGCAGGTCGACGCGGCCGCCGTCACCGGCGGGGCGGGGCCCGGGGGCGGCGAAGGACCGGCCCACGGCTCCGTCCGTCAGCCCGTCGGCGATCTCGACGGCGGCCCGCAGGTGGCTCGCGAAGACCGGGTCGGTGGCGGCGAGTCCGGCTCCCATGCCCGGGTAGTGGCTGCCGATGCCCGGCAGGACGAAGACGACCTCGGGCGGTGCGGACGGGGCCCGGCCGTGCTGGACGCGCAGGCGGTCGGCGTCGAAGGCCGCCCGGGTGCCGCCTTCGGGGGTGACGACGGCGTAGCCGCGGTGCGGGTGGCGGTGGCGCGCGGTCTGGGTGGTCCAGGCGGTGTCGGCCGCACGCGCGGGGTGCAGGTCGAGGTGGTCGCGCAGGGCGTCGAGGTCGGTGCTCAGCGCGTCGGGGTGATGGCTGGAGACCAGCAGCAACTGCGCGGCGTCCGTGCCCTGTCCGTGCTCCCGGGGCCGTGGCGGGGCCTCTTCGAGGACGACGTGGCAGTTCGTCCCGCCGAGGCCGAAGGCGCTGACTCCGGCGCGCCGGGGGCGGCCGTCGGCAGGCGGCCAGTCGAGGGCTTCGCCGAGCGGGTGCAGCGGGCCGCCCGTACGGGCGAGGTCGGTGGGCAACCGGTCGAAGTGCGGGGTGGCGACGAGCCGTCCGTGCCGCAGCGACAGCACGGCCTTGACCAGTCCGGCGAGCCCCGCGGCCTCCCGGAGGTGGCCGAGGCCGCCCTTGGCGGCGCCCACGCGGACGGGGTGGTCCACGTCGGCGAAGACCTCGGCGAGGGCGCTCCACTCGGTGGCGTCGCCGATGCGGGTGCCGCTGCCGTGCGCCTCGACGTAGTCGATGTCCTGCGGCCGGAGACCGGCGACGTGCAGGGCGGCCCGGATGACCTCGGCCTGTGCGGCGGCGTCGACGCCGGCGAAGCCGGATTTGCCGGAGCCGTCGTTGTTCATCGCGGTGCCGCGGACGACCGCCCAGATGTCGTCGCCGTCGCGCACCGCGTCGCCGAGGCGCTTGAGGACCACGGCGCCGGCGCCGTCGCCCGGTACGGAGCCGCCGGCCGCCTGGTCGAAGGGGCGGCACACGCCGTCCGGCGATCCGATGCCGCCGAGTGGCGCGTCGTATCCGCCCGGGGCGGGCACCCGCACGGCGGCGACGCCGGCGACGGCGAGGTCGCTGCCGTGTGCGAGGAGGTCCTGCACGGCGAGGTGGACGGCGGTGAGCGCGGTGGAGCAGGCGGACTGGACGGTGATGGCGGCGCCGTGCAGGCCGAGCCGGTAGGCGACGCGGGTGGCGGCGTAGTCGCCGCGGTTGGTGACCTCCAGGGCCTGGGCGTCGACGCCGGGCTGCCCGGCGAGGGCGGTGCCCACCCAGCGTTCGTAGTCGTTGTGGCCGACACCGGCGTAGACGCTGATGGCCGGGGTGCGGACGCGGTCGACGTTGGCGGCCTCCAGCGCCTCGTCGGCGGCTTCCAGGAGCAGCCGGTGCTGCGGATCGAGGAGCAGGGCCTCGGAGGGGGCGATGCCGAAGCGTGCCGGGTCGAAGTGGGCGGGACGGGGGACGGAGCCGTAGGCCGGGACGAAGGTGCCGGGCTGCTGCGTGCGCCGGGTGACGGCGTCCTCGCCCGCCGCGAGGATCTCCCAGTAGTGGTCGAGGCTTTCGCAGCCGGGCAGGCGGACGGCCATGCCGACGACGGCCACGGCGTACTCGTCGTCCGCGGCCGCGGCCGGAGCCGCGGCCGGGGCCGGGGCCGGCGCGTGGTGGCCGGGCAGGGGGGCGCTCACCTGGGTTCGCCTCCTTCGGACGGTCGGGTACGGGGGGCTGTGGCGGTGCCTGCGCGCCGCGAAGGGCGCCGGCGTTCGGCGGGGCGGCGGGCGGCGACGGCGCCGGAGCCGGCGCCGGAGCCGGTCGCCTCGCCGAGGAGCCGGGCGTGGCCGCGCGGGGTGCGGGCGGCGAGGACGTCGGCGAGGGCGATCGCCCGGCCGCTGGCCGACTCCAGCGCGCCGCGCAGCATCATCAGGCGCAGGGAGTCGCCGCCCAGGGCGAAGAAGTCGTCGTCGATGCCCACGGTGTCGAGGCCGAGGACGCGTGCCACGAGTACGGCGGCGCGCTCCTGGTCGGCGGTGGCGGGCGGGGTGCAGGGCACGTCGAGGGCGGGGCGGGTGCGCGGTGACACCCGCAGCGCGCCCCGGTCGACCTTGCCGCTGCCGAGCAGCGGCAGCGCGGGGACCGAGGCCAGGTGCGCGGGCACCATGAAGTCCGGGAGCCGGGCGGCGAGATGCTCGCGCAGCCGCTGGGGCGGGACCTCGTCGTTCTCGGGCACGACGTAGGCCGCGAGGACGGCGCCCTGGTCGGGGTCGGGGATGCCGACGACGGCCGCGTCGGCGATGCCCGGGTGGGTGCGCAGTACGGTCTCCACCTCGGCGGGCTCCACCCGCTGCCCGCGGACCTTGACCTGGTCGTCGGCGCGTCCGAGGTACTCGATCTGGCCGTCGGGCAGGTGACGCGCGAGGTCTCCGGTGCGGAAGAGGACCGCGGGGCCGGTGGGGTCGATCCGGTTGGGGCGGAAGCGCTCGGCGGTCAGGTCCGGGCGGCCGAGGTAGCCGTCGGCCAGCCCGGGTCCGCCGGTGTGGATCTCGCCGACGACGCCGGGCGGCACCAGCCGGCCCGCCGTGTCGCAGAGGTAGGTCCGCATGTCGAGCGGAACGCCGACGACGGTCCCGACCGCGCCCTCGGGCCGGGGGGCGGTGAGCGGTCCGGTGCGGTGGCACACGTAGTCCGCCTCGCTGAGGGTGTACGTGTTGTGGACCTCGAAGCCGAGGAAGCGCAGTTCGTCCTCCAGGTCCTGTCCGAGGGCCTCGCCGCCGACGAAGACGTGGCGCAGTGCGGGCGCGGTGCGGAACGCGGGCTGGGTGAGCAGCAGGCGCAGCATGGACGGCACGAAGCTGACGGTGGTGATGCGCTGGTCGTGGATGAGTTCCGCGAGGTGGCGGTCGTCGCGGTCCTTGCCGGGAGCCGCCAGCACCGCCGTGCCGCCGGTCGCCAGCGGCCAGGCGAACTCCCGGAAGCTGATGGGCGACTTCAGCAGGTGCCGGTCGTCCGGGCCCATGCCGTACATCGCCTGTTCCAGCCGGATGCGCGAGGTGTGCATGCGGTGCGGACGGACGACGCCCTTGGGGGTGCCGGTGCTGCCGGAGGTGAACAGGACGTAGGCGGTGGTGTCGGGGCGGGCCCGGTCCTCGGGGGCACCGGGCGGGCCGTCGCCCGCGCCGGGGCCCGGTGCGCCGTCGAGGAACGCCGCGGCATCGAGGGCCCGGTCCGCGACGGCCCGGTGACCTGTCGCGGTGGTCAGCGTGATCGCGGGCGCGGTGACGCGCAGCACCTCCTCGGCCCGTAGGTCCGGCAGGTGCGGGTCGAGGTGGACGAAGCCGGCCCCGGCCTTCCAGATGCCGAGGACGGCGGTGAAGAGCGCGAGGTCCCGGTCGCCGGTGAGGACCACGAGGTCACCGGGGCCGGCGAGGTGCGGCAGCAGCCGGTGGGCGAACCGGTCGGAGGCGGCGTCGAGTTCGCCGTACGTCAGCTCGTCGGCGCCGTCCCGCAGGGCGATCGCGTCGGGGGTGCGGGCGGCCTGTTCGCGGATCATGCGGTGCAGGGTGGTGTCCGCGTGCGGGGTGGGGGGTGCGTTCCAGGCGTCCAGCAGCAGTTCGCGTTCGTCCGGCAGGAGCAGGTCGACGGCTCCCGCGGTGGTTGAGGGCTCCCGCGCCGCGCGGTCGGCGAGCAGCCCCAGGTGCCGGGCCGCGTGCTCCGCGGTGGTGGCGTCCACGAGGGCGCCGTCGTAGGAGAGGTGGAGGTCCCGGCCGTCGGCGGCGGCGGTCCAGACGGGCCGCCCGAGGGCGGACGGCTCGGTGCCCGGGCCGGCGGGGAGCACCGCCGCGTACGGTGCGCCGTCGGACGGCAGGGCGGTGTCGACGGCGCGGACGGACGCGGTGAGCTGTGCCAGGGTGGCGCTCTCCTGGTCCTCGCAGGGGAGGTAGCGCAGCGGTGTGGCGCCGGCGGCGCCGAAGACGTCCCAGCCGGCTCCGTAGCGGTGGAGCAGCAGATGGGTCAGCGCGGCGAGCGCCAGGTGGCCTTCGGGTCCGGCGAGCAGGGCCGCCGCGGGTGCGGACAGGGGGGTGGTGCAGTGCGCCGGGCGGGGCGGGGTGGCGGCGCGTACGCGGTGCGGCAGGACGATCATCGGGGTCCCCCGCTCGCGGCCGGGGTCATGGCCGTGGCCGGGCCGGCCGCAGGTGGTGTGGCGCCCCGGCGCCGCAGGACGGAGCGGGCCGCGGCCATGCCGGTGGCGGCGCCGTACGTGATGCCGATGATCTTCGAGGAACTGTCGCCGACGAAGTACAGGCCGGGGACGGAGGACTCCAGGTCGTCGGAGAGGTCCAGGTCGGGGAAGAGGCGTTCGACGACGGGCGCCGCGACCGTGGCCGTGCCGGGAACGAGCCCCGGGTGGAGGGTGTTGAGCCGGTCGACCATGGCGAGGACGTCGCGGACGGTGGAGGCGGGCAGGCAGTCGCGCAGGTCGCCGTGGTGGTAGTTGATGAGGCTGGTGGCGAGCGGCCCGTCCGGGGCGGGCCGTCCGGCCAGTTCGTCGACGGTGCTGACGACGGGCCTGCCGGAGCCGTGGGCGGCGACGCGCCGGGCGAAGGCGGCGGCGTGTTCGGTACCGTCGGTTCCTTCGGGCAGGTCGACGGTGGTGAGGATGCCGAGGTTGGACTTGGTGGTGGGCTGGTTCAGGCAGTGCTGCCCGTCGAGCGCGACGGCGTCGAGGAAGCCGTACTGCATGACGCGACCGCCTTCGCACACGCAGAACGTCCGGACCGAGTGGCCCTCTTCGTTGAGGAACGACAGTTTGGGGTTGTGGCAGCCGTCCAGCAGGGGTGCGAGGTCCTCGCGGGCCGCCTCCAGTCGCACGCCCAGGTCGACGCGGCTGCTGGGCCGGTGGCGTACGCCGATCCGTCCGGCGAGGTCCCGCACCCAGGGCAGGCCGAGCTTGCCGACCCCGACGATGACGTCGGCGGCGCGGAACACGGCGGGCCCGTCGGGGGTGTCGGCGCGGACGTGGAAGCCGCCCCCGGTCAGCGGCTCGACATCGGTGGCCCGGTGGCGCAGCAGGACGCTGCCGCCGCCGTCTTCCAGTTCGGCCCTGAGCCGGGCGATGACGACGAGGGAGTCGTCCACGGTGACGCTCTGCGAGTACGCCGTGTCGACGTGCTGGAAGACGGTGCCGTCGCCGAGGAGGGCTCCGTCGGCCTCGTGCGCCGGTCCGGCGGGCGGCAGGCCCAGCTCGTAGAGGATGCGGTACGCCTCGGATATGAGGTCCTGGGCGCGGTCGAAGGAGCCGAGGGCGCGCTCCAGGCCGCTGTAGGAGCGGACCGTCCCGTCGGGCGCCGTCTCGATCTTGGAGCGGGTGAGCGAGGAGATGTACCCGAGGTTGGTGTCGAAGTGGAACGCCGCGCCGCCGAGTCCGGTGAGGCAGGTGCAGCGCGCGCACTGCAGGCGGAACTTCTCCGCGTCGCGGACCGTGCGCCCCTTCATGCGGGCCACGAGCCGGGGGCACAGGCTCTCGGTCATGTCGCCGCCCGCTTCGAGGAGGACGACGCGCCGGCCCGCCCGGACCAGGGTGAGCGCGGCGAACAGTCCGGCGGGGCCGCCGCCGATGACGACCGTGTCCGCGGGCGTGGTGCGGGTCTGCTCAGACATGGCTGCTCCCGTGGTGGTCCGTGGGGCGCCGCTCCAGGTAGCGCTCGACGAAGGTGCGGTAGAAGAGCCCGCTGGTGTCCCGGCCTTCGGCCTCGATGCGCTCGATGAGCCACTGGCAGGTGAAGGGCAGCAGGTCGAGGACGCGGCCGGGGTGCTGCCCGGTCAGTGCGGCGTAGTGGTCCAGTCCCTGCCCCAGTACGGACCGGAACCAGTGGTCGGAGGCGAAGACCTGGTCGTAGAGCCAGTCGAAGCCGTGTTCCGGGTAGTCCGGGAAGACCGGCAGGGCCGTCGTGACGAGCAGGTTCACGACGTCCATGGCGGCGATGCCGGTGGCACGGTAGTCCTCGAAGTCCAGCACCCGGGCGGAGCCGTCACGGGCGTCGTAGCGCACGTTCCACGGGCCCAGGTCGCCGTGGGTGGGTGCGAGCAGGGCCGTGCGCAGCGCCTCGTCGGCGTGCCGTACTCCGAACTCGGGTTCGCGGACGTACGCGGCGGCCGTCTCCAGGGCCTGGTCCGCGGTGGTCACCCGGCCGGACGTTCCGCCGGACAGGTGCAGTTCGGCCACCCGTTCGACGGCGGGGCGCAGCACCTGCCACAGGGCGGCGGGCCCGTCGGTGCCCGCGACGGCGGTCGGCAGGTCGACGCCGGGCAGGTGGGTCATGGTGAACCCGCCGCACAGGGCGTCCAGCGGCACGGGGCTGCCGAGGGGGGCGGGGGCGGGGAAGCCGCGCAGGACCTCCAGCTCCCGGGCGAGTTTGGGATCGGTGACGGACAGCGGGACCTTGGCGACGGCGACGGGCGCGCCGTCGATGTCGAGCCGGACGAAGGTGCGGCGGCGGACCTTGCGGGCGCCGGCCGGTGTCCAGGTGGCCGAGCGCACGCGGTCGGGACCGGGCTCGGGGGTGCCGGTGCGTTCCAGGTGGGCGGCGAGCATCAGCCGGGCCACCTCGTCGGTGTCGACGCTGCGTTCGGTCAGGTCGGCGAGGTCCGCGGGGGCGGGCGGGGGCGGGGCGGGGGTGCTGGTCATGCGGTGCTCCCGGCGGTGGCGGGGGTGAGGTCGACGAGGTCCAGGAGTTCGGCGAGCGCGGGGCCGCCGAGCAGCGCTCCGAGTTCGTCGACGGCGGCGCCGCGCTCCTCTTGCGTCAGCTCCTGGTAGGCGGTCAGGCGTGTGTCCAGGTGGTCGGCGAGCCGGCGGTAGCCGGACTCGTCCGTGAGCAGCTCGCGGGTGAGCCGGTCGAGGGCCTTGGTGCCCTCCAGGTCGTCCTCGGGGACGATGAACCTGCTGCCGAGGTCGGTGAGGCTGGCCGCGATGTCGCCGGCGACGGTGCCGCGCAGGGCCCTGAGGTTGGCGATGTGTCCGTAGTGCTGCTCGGGGAGCAGCAGCGGGAGCCGGCGCAGGATGACGGACTCGTGCAGCGAGGTGAGGCTCGGCGGGACGGCGTAGAGCGGGGCGTGGGCGAGCTGGCGCAGGAATTCCGTCTGGGGCAGGAAGGCGTACTCGACCTCGACGTCGCCGTGGGTCTCGGTGACGCCCCGGCGGAACGCTCCGCCGCAGACCAGGATGCGGCCGAGTTCGGGCCGGGCCACGGCCAGTTCGGAGACCCAGCGGCGCACGAGGTCGAGGTAGGCGTTGTGAGACTCGTAGTCCAGGAAGAAGTTCTGGAAGCCGCCGAGGTTGATCAGCAGGCCGGCGGGCCGCTCCGGGGGCGGTTGGGTGAGTGCGCCTTCCAGGGCGCCCCGGTCGACGATGGGACCGCACAGCTCGATGTGGTCGGCGCCCGTCGCGGCCAGGGCGGCGATGCGCGCGGGGACCCCGGGGAAGTTCTGCGCGTAGGACCGGCGGGCGAGGAGGTGCGCCAGCAGGATGCGCTCGTGCGGGGCGAGGGTGTCGAAGACGTAGCGGGCGGTGTCGTGGTCGGCCCAGCGGACGAGCTGCGCGCGCGCCGCCAGTTCCTCGAAGCTGCGGTCGGTCAGCCAGAAGCCGAGGAGGCTGTCGAAGAAGAGTACGGGGCGGCCGGCGCGCACCGCGCGGAAGACGAGCTCGGCGTCCATGACGCTGACCACGAGGTCGGCGTCGGCGAGGCCCTGTGCGAGGTCCTCGTGCCGGCTGGTGTCGCCTTCGGTGATGCGGTGGAAGCGGTGGCTGTGGCGCCGGGCGAAGTCGAGTGCGACGCCTTGGCCGACGAAGTCGACGCGGCTGCCGGCGAGCAGGGGGGTGATGGCGACCAGCTTGGAGACGGGCCCGAATCCGCAGGCCTGGGCGCTGGAGAGGATCCTCATCGTCACGCTTTCCTCGTGTTCCTGGTGAACCGGCCGAGCACGGCGGACCGGATGCCGCGGCTGTCCACGCCGTAGAAGTGGAGAAGGTCTTCGTGGGAGGCGACCGGCGGGTAGCGGTGGTCGGTCTCCAGGCGCACCAACGGGGGGCCTTCGCGGCCGAGGGTCAGTGCGGTGCGGTCCCCCAGGCCGCCGGGGCCCAGGGACTCCGCGGCGGTGACGACGAGCGCCCGGCGGCTGGTCAGGGCGCGGACGGCGTCTGCGGGGAAGGGGTGCAGGGTGGTCACGGAGGCCACGGCGGCGTCCACTCCGTCGGCGGCGAGGGCGTCGGCCGCGGTGAGGGCCTCGGCCACGCAGCGGCCGGTGGCGAGCAGCAGGACGTCGTCGCCGTCGCGCAGCAGCCGGGGTGTGCCCGGGTCGCCGTCGGACGCCGCGGCGGGCAGCGGCGGGTCCTGGCGCGCGGAGAGCCGTACGTACGCGGGACCGCCCGACGACAGCGCGCTGCGCAGGACGGACACGGCGTCGGCGGCGTCGGCGGGGCAGTACACGCTCATGTGGGGCAGCGCCGACATGAGCGTGATGTCGTCGGTGGCGTGGTGGGTGGGGCCGAGGGGTCCGTAGCCCAGTCCCCCGCCGACGCCGAGCAGGACGACGGGCAGTGCGGGCACGCACACGTCGAGGCGCAGCTGTTCGTAGGCGCGGCGGACGAGGAACGGGGCCATGGCGGCGGCGACGGGGCGCAGTCCGCTGCGGGCGAGTCCGGCGGCGACCCCGACGAGGTTGGCCTCGGCGATGCCGACGTCGAGGTAGCGGCGCGGGTGGCGGGCCATGACGCCCTGGAACAGGGCCTGTCCGTCGGCGCCCAGGGTGATCAGGGAGGGGTCCGCGTCCACCGCCTCGGCGAGTGCGGCGGCGAGTGCGGTGCGCATGGTGGGCGGTGCAGTGGTGGTCATGTCCGGCCACCTCGGGCGGCCGCCAGGGCGGGGACGGCGGGTGCGGCGAGGGCGGCGAGGGCCGTCCGGAGCTGCTGCGCGTCCAACGAGCCCATGTGCCAGGCGGGATCGCCCTCGGCGAAGGGGACGCCCTTGCCCTTGACGGTGTGCGCGATCAGTACCGCGGGGCCGTCGCCGGAGCGGAGTCCGGCCAGGGCGTCGGTGATCGCGGCCGTGTCGTGCCCGTCGGCCTCGGCGACGCGCCAGCCGAAGGCCCGCCACTTGTCGGCGAGCGGTTCGAGTGCGTTCACGTTCTCGGTGTCCCCCTCCTGCTGGAGCCGGTTGCGGTCCACGACGGCGACGAGGTTGCCGAGGCGGTGGTGCGCGGCGAACTGCGCGGCCTCCCAGTTGCTTCCTTCGTCGAGCTCGCCGTCGCCGGTCACGACGACGACCCGCTGGTCCCGGCCGGCCAGTCGCGCGCCGAGGGCCATGCCGCAGCCGAGGGACAGTCCGTGGCCGAGGGCGCCGGTCGCGGCTTCGACACCGGGCACGGAGTCGGAGGGATGGCCGGGCAGGGTGGCCAGATCGGCCTCGATGACGCCGAGTTCGGCGAGGACCGCGTACAGGCCGTAGGCCCCGTGGCCCTTGCTGAGGACGAGCAGATCCCGGTCGGGCCAGTCGGGCCGGTCCGGGCGGTAGCGCAGGCCTCGGGTGTAGAGGACGGCGAGCAGGTCGGTCATGGACAGTGCGGCGCCGAGGTGGACCGCCTTGCGTGCGGCCAGTTCGACGACCCGCTGCCGGGCACGCCGGGCCAGTTCGTCCGGGTGGAGCACGACGTCCTCCGGTCTGCCGCGACGGGGCGGCTCGTGGGTCGGGTGCGTATCAGCCGGCGGGGATCCGCTGAGGGAGCTCCCCGGGGCGGCCGGCGAGGCGGCGCCCCAACGCCGGGCGAGGCAGAGTCAAGCCGCTTCATGACTACTTGTCAAGCACAGTCACTAACCTAGTCACTAACTGGCCTTCGTGAATGACCGGGAGAAGTGTCCACGCATTGACATTCACAAGTCGCGTGACATTGACTGAAGTCGAGAGCCCGCCGCGCGCCTTTTCCCTTCATTCGCGCTGCCGTCCGGCGGGCAACCGCGAGACCCGAGGAGTTCTCCGTGAAACCCCTTGTCCATGCCGTGGTGGGCTGCGGCCGCGTAGCCCCCAACCACGTCGACGGATTCACCGCGCTGCCGGACGCCGAACTGCGCTGGGCCTGCGACCGCGACCTGGCCCGGGCGCGCGCCCTGGCCCGGGAGTACGGACTCCCACGGGTGACCTCGGACGTGCGCGAGGTCTTGGCGGACCCCGAGGTCGACAGCGTCTCCGTCGCCGTCGACCACGCCGGACACTACGAACTGGTCGCCGCTGCGCTCACCGCGGGCAAGCACGTCCTGGTGGAGAAGCCGCTGGCCATGACCGTCGAGGACGGCGCCGCCCTGACGGCCCTCGCCGAACGCGCCGGCCGCGTCCTGTCGGTCGTCTCCCAGCACCGCTACGACCCGGTCGTCACCGCCGTGCGCGACTGGATCGCCGAAGGCCTGCTCGGACGCCTCGTGTCCGGCACCGTCAGCCTCCAGTGCGGTCGCGACGACGCGTACTACGCCGAGAGCTACTGGCGCGGCACCTTCGCCGGCGAGGGCGGCTCCGCCCTGGTGAACCAGGGCTACCACGCACTCGACGTGACGCGCTGGCTGACCGGCGGCCTCTCCGTGGTCGGCGCCGCCACCGGGCACACGGCTCCCCGTGGCGGCATGGAGACGGAGGACACCCTGGCGGCCGTCCTGCGGGGCCCGCAGGGCGCGTTGGTGACGTACCAGGTCACGGTCGCGAGCAGCATCACCTGGCGCACGCGCATCGAACTCGTCGGCACCGACGGCTCGGTCCTCTTCGACCTGGACCACCCCGGCACGCTGCACCTGGCCGAGGGCGGAGACGCGCTGCGCGCGGCGGCCGGCACGGTGCGCGGGCAGGTCTCACCCCCGCCCGCCGGAATCGGCTACTACGGCATCTCGCACCGCCGGCAGATCGCCGACTTCGCCGCCGCCGTCCGCGACCCCCGGCACACCATGGCCGCCGACGGCACGGCGGGGCTCGACACCCTGCGCCTGCTCCGGGAGATGTACCGTACGGCCCGCTCCGAGGGAGGGGCAGCGTCCGCGGGCGGGAGCGGGGCACGGTCCGCGGGCGGGAGCGGGGCCGCGGCGCCGTCCGGGACCGCGGCCGTGGGCGCGGTGACGGCGCGTGGCTGAGATCGTCGCGGTCGCCGGGGTCCCTCACACCCCCGGCTTCCCCGCCCTGGCCCGCACCGACACGGCCGCCGGGGCGGACGTGGCACAGCGCTACGCGGCGGTCGACGAGGTGGTCGAACGGGCGGACGCGGACGTCCTCATCGTCCTGACCTGCGACCACATCAACACGTTCACCCCGGACATGTGGCCGACGTTCGCCATTGCCACCGGGGACGGCGCGCTGGGTCCGAGCGACGAGGTCCCGGGCGTCCCCCCCACCGCGTACGCGCTCGACGCGGGCGTCGGCGCGACCCTGCACCGGGGCCTGGTGGGCCAGGACTTCGACCCGGTGGCCCTGCGCGGCCACTCGGTCGACCACTCCGTCGTGGTGCCGCTGCACTTCCTCAACAGGCGCGGGCTGCCCGTCGTCCCGGTGTACCTCAACGGCATGGTGGCGCCCCGCCCTTCGGCCGAACGCTGCCGAAGGCTCGGCCGGGTGCTGCGGGGCGCCCTGGAGGGCCTGCCGGGCCGCCGCATCGCGGTGGTCGCCAGCGGCAGCTTCTCCCTGGAGGTCGGCGGGCCCCGGATGCTGCCCGACCAGTTGTACGGCGTACCGCGGCCCGGCTGGGCCCGGACGGTCGCCGACCGGCTGCACCGCGGGGACCTGGACGGGCTGGTGGCGCAGACGACGGAGCGGCGCATCGAGGAGGCCGGCACGGTCGCCGGCGAGGTACTGCCGTGGATCGCCGCCGCCGAGATGGCCGCGGACCTGTCCGTCGCCCACATGGACCACCGGCACGGCGAGGGACACGCCTTCGCGGCGTGGGGACCGGCCTGAACCTCCGCGGGCCGGCCGCGCCTCGCCCGCACGGTGCGGGCGAGGCGAACGGCTCCGGCACGCGATCGACGCGTGCCGGAGCCGCACAGGACACACCACGAACGACGGAAGGACCCCCTGATGAGCGTCCACGCGATCGACCGCCTCTGCTACGACATCGCGCACGAGCCGGGAACCCTGGAACGGCTGCGGGCGGACCCGCGACGGGAGCTCGCGGACCGCCCGCTGACCGCCGACGAGCGGGACGAGCTGCTCCGGGGCGACGTCGCCGCCCTGTACCGCCGCGGGGCCCACCCGGTGCTGCTCGTACGGCTGGCGGCCTTCCGCGTACTGGGCCTCGACCCCGCGCTCTACGCCGCCCGCATCCGGGCGGCCGAGCCGCGCTTCAGCGTGCCGGAGCCGCCGGAACGGGAGTGAGCCACTCGTCGTGCTTGGCGGTGACGGCGCGGACCGTGTCGTGGTAGCACGCCTCCAGCGCCCGGGTGACCTCCCCCGCCGTCTTGCCGTCACCGAGGCGGAACCCGTCGACCTCCACGGCCGGCAGCACCTCCGCCGCGGTGCCCATCAGGAAGATCTCGTCGGCGAGGTACAGCTCCGTGCGCTCCACCGGCCGGGCCTCGACGGTCAGGCCGAGTTCCTCCTCGGCCAGCTGGAACAGGGTCTTGCGCGTGATGCTGTCCAGGACTCCGCTGGCCAGGTCCGGGGTGATGATCCGGCCGCCCTTGACCAGGGCGATGCACGAGCCGGACGACTCCGTGACGTTCCCGGCGCCGTTGAGGAAGACGGGCCAGTCGGCGCCGCGGGCCCGGGCGTCGACATTGCCCAGCCGGCCGTTGTGGTAGTTCGAGAACACCTTCATCGACGCCGGAGAGGCACCCGGGTTGAAGCGGGGCCAGGAGCTGACGGCCAGCGTGCAGGTACGCCCCTGGCCGAGCTTGCTCTCGAACTCCCAGGTCTCGATGGCTATCTCGGCCGGAGTGCCGCGCGGCACCATCTGCTCCTTGTGCGTCCCGGCGGCGAAGCCCCACGGGCGCACGTAGAGGTCCTTGCCGCTGGCCTTCCACGAGGCGAGCAGTTCGACGGTGGCGGCGACGAGCGCGTCCGCGTCGAACTCGGGCTCCAGCCAGCTCAGCCGGAGCGAGTCCAGCAGCCGCTGCATGTGGTCGCGGAGCCGGAAGCCGTGCAGGACGCCCCGCTCGGCGCTCCAGTAGGAGTGCACGCCCTCGAACGCGGCGGAGACCGAGGCGTGTCCGACGGAACTGATGTGGACCGTCGCCTCTTCCCACGGCATGAAGGTGCCGTTGCGCCAAATCAAATGTCCGTATTCGGAAGACACATTTACCCCTATCGGCAACCCTGTGGACACGGGCCCACAGGGAGCCCTGACCGAACTCTAGATTTGACGGCGAATCACTGTCAAGATAGTCACAATCGCTAGTCAATATCTATGTCGTGGGCGCGGTTCAACCCACTGACGTCGCTGCTGACGCGCCACGCGCGGCCACCCGGCCGCGGAACGAAACATCACCGAGGAGGGCGGGCGCCAGACCCTCGTCCGGACGCCCGCCCTCGTCCGCTACGCCGTCGCGGTCACGCACACACTGCGGACCAGCCTGGTCTGGGACCTCGAGGCGGCGACCGGGACGCACCCGGTGGCGAGATCGGCATCGAGGCCTCGGTCATCCAGCCTCTGACCCTCTACCAGGGCCTGGGCCGACCCCGCGGTGGGACGGGCCCGCACTCGGTGCGGCCCGTCGCCCATGACGTCACCCACCGGGACCTGGGGAACCGGGGTCGCCGGTCCGGCTGCACTCGACGCCTACATGAACGGCTTCGCCGCGGCGTTCCCCGGACACCGCTTCCGCATCGAAGGTGTCCACGACCACCACGACCACTCACTGGCCCGCTGGGCTCAGGTCGGCCCCGACGGCCAGGCCTTCATGACCGGCATCGGCAGCAGCGCGGTCCGCCGCGGCAACCCCCTCACCGACGTCACCGGGTTCTTCCTCCCCGCCTGAGCCCGCCCCCCCCTCCACGAACGGCCGGCTGGCCACTCACTCGATGAACAGGCTCATGCCGTGCCCGATCGCGATCCGGCCGGGGAGGATCGCCTGTGTCACCCGGCCGTCACAGTTCGGGCCGGACCATACCCAGGCCACACCGTCCGTATGGTTGGCCACTTCTGACGGGGCGAAGTCACCCAGCGGGAAGCAGCCGCTCGGGTCCTGGTGCGGCGCGCGATCGATGAACAGCACCCCCTGAGCCGCCTGAGCCGTACCGGGAGCTGCCAGCGCCAGGACCGCGGCCGCCGCACACGCCCCCAAAACCTTCCCCGCACGCCGTGTCACTCGCATCGCCCGTCACCTTTCGCCCGCTCCCACCAGCTTTCATTGCTCAAAGTAGGCGTAGGCAACGCAACGTGACACGGCGTGCGGTGGTGAAAGAGGGGCGCGTGGGGCGTATGCGCGCGCGGGGGCCCGCCGCCCCAGTGCCGGGCCTGCGCGTGGCGCGGTTCACCACGCGGGCGCGGTCCGGGCAGCCGCCACGGCGGGCCGCCGCCGCCTGCGGTGACCTCCGGTTCGGGTCGGGAGCTCAGCTGTCCAGGGAGAGCGCGTTCTTGGCATGCGCGACGGATTCCTCCGCGGCGGGTCCGCCGGGGTTCTCGGTGGCCAGGGCCTGGTTGGCGGCGACGAAGGGGCGCATCCGCTGCTCGTAGCGGGCATACGCGGTGCGGTGGTCGCCGCCTGACCGGGCGAGGCAGTCCGCCAGCACGTGGGCGCCCACGAGCGCCAGGCTGGTGCCCTGCCCCGAAAGGGGCGAAGGACAGTAGCCGGCGTCCCCGAGCAGGGTCACCCGGCCCCGCGACCACTGGTCCATCCGGATCTGGGCCATGGCGTCGCAGTAGAAGTCGGGCGCCTTGCGCGCAGCCTCGGCCAGGCGGGGGCCTTCCCACCGCATCGACGCGAGCCTGTCCACGACGAGCTGACGCAGTGTGGCGACGTCACGGTGGTCGCGGTCAAGGGGGGCGGACGCGAAGCCGAAGGCGACCCTGAGTTCGGTGTTGTCGCGTACGGGCATGATGCCGAAGCCCGTCTCGCCGTCCCGCAGCCACATCTGCCAGTCGTCCAGGCCGAGGAAGTTGTCCGCGCTGAAGACCGACAGGTAGCTGCCCAGGTGGTGGGCGAACCGCTCCTCCGGACCGAAGGCCAGGCGCCGGACCGTGGAGTGGAGGCCGTCGGCCCCGACCACGAGGTCGAAGGTGCGGGACGGTCCGTGCGCGAAGTCAACGCGCACACCGCTCTCGTCCTCGTCGAGCGCGGTGATGCTGTCGCCGAAGAGGTACTCGATGCCTGCGGACGTGTGGTCGTACACCAACCGGACCAAGTCCTCGCGCAGCACCTCGATGTCCTCGCTGTCGAGCCGGCCACTGCTGAAGGTCGCCTCGGTGGAACGGTCGACCTCGTGGCCGTCGGGGTCGAGGATCGACATGCCCCGCATCCGCGTCCGCATGCTGCGCGCCCGCTCCAGCAGGCCCATCCGCTCCACGACTTCGAGCGCCACGCCGCGGATGTCCACGGCCTGACCACCCGGTCGCCGGCCCGGAGCCCGTTCGACGACGGTGGGCGCGAAGCCGTGGTGGCGCAGCCAGTAGGCGAGAACGGGCCCGGCGATGCCGCCGCCGGAGATGAGTACGGTCTGCATGGGAAGCTCCCTTGACGCTTGTACGGTGTACGCGCTCTGAACGTACGCCGTATACTCAGCCGCCTCAACTGGCCAAATACGGAACCTGTACTAGGTCAGTACCCCTCTGCCCGACCATCGCCGCTGCTACCCTCTGTACTAGTACACGACAGGAAGGCGGCAGGACGTGACGAAGGCCACAGGCACAGTGGGCGACCCGCCCTATCTGCGCATCGTCGCCGCGATCCGGCGGAGCATCGCGGACGGGGAACTCGTCCCCGGGGACCGGGTCCCCTCGACCCGGCAGATCGCAGCGGACTGGGGCGTCGCCCTCGCCACCGCCACCAAGGCCCTGACCACCCTGCGCCTGGAGGGACTTGTCGAGGCCCGGCCCCGCATCGGCACGGTCGTCGCCGGAACCGCACCCGCCACCCCGGCCCGCAGACGCCCATCACCCGCTCCGGACCCCGAGCAGGAGCTGGGCCTCGACCGCATCGTCCGTACCGCGATCGACATCGCCGACGCCGAAGGGCTCGCCGCGCTCTCGATGCGCGGCGTCGCGGCGCGGCTGGGCGTCGCCCCGATGTCGACCTACCGGTACGTCCCGAGCAAGGAGGACCTCGTCCTGCACATGGCCGACGCCGCGTTCGGCGAGGAGTCGCCCTACCGCTCGGACGCCGCCGGGGATTGGCGTACCCGCATCGAGTTGGGCGCCCGGACCCTGTGGGGCCTGTACCGCAAACACCCGTGGCTGGCCCAGCTCAGCTCCCTCACACGCCCGTTGCTCGTGCCCAACCTCATGGTCCACGGCGAGTGGGTGCTGGGTGCCCTCGACGGCCACGGTCTCGACCCCACGACACTGTTCGACATCCACGTACTGCTCTACAGCCATGTGCAGGGCCTGGCGGTGCACCTCGAAATGGAGGCGCACGCCGAAGCCGTCACGGGCCAGTCGGAAGACCAGTGGATGGACAGCCACGCCCCCACGCTCCGAGGGCTGGTGGAATCCGGCCGCTTCCCGACCTTCGCCAAGGTCGTCGGATCCTTCGAGAACGGCTACGACCTGCGTCTCGACGGGCTCTTCGAATTCGGCCTCAAGGCGCTCCTCGACGGCCTGACCCCCATCATCGAAGGCCGGGAATCCGTCGCATAGTCGGGACCCGCGGGCGGTACGGGGCTGGGTGAGGCGCAGCTGAGGGCTCCGGCGACCCGGCGGGGGTCCCGTCGAGCACCGTGCCTGCGGCGTCGGTGCGCTGGTCCGCCCGCTTGCCGTCGTCGACGTCGTACAGGCCTCACCCGCCGGGCGCGGCACCCAAGGCAATACCCAGCAGCGCCTGCGCCGCCTGCCGGGCATCCGCGAACACCTGCACGTCGTTGCGGGAGGCCGCCAGCGCGTTGGCGCCCTCGAAGAGCACGGCGAGTCGCCCGCAGAGGGCGTGCGGGTCGACCGCGCCGGCTTCCTCGGCTGTGGCGTAGCGTCGATCCTAGGTAGACCGATCGCCATGCCTTGGTCGGGTCGACGTCGCAGATCCCCGCGGCAGGGTCCTACACCCGGGCATCTGGTGTGAGGCAGGTCCTGCTGTTGCACTTCCGGGCAACCTCGATGTCTGGGATCCCCCTGGCAGTCGCTCCACCGGCACCGCACCTCGACGCGGCCGGTCCTCTGGAGATCGACCCCGCCCGCTGGAACCCACTGGATACGTTCTCCGCGCACCGGCCGAGCCGCAGCTCGTGACCATCGACTCCAGCGACCGCGCACAACGAGTTCGCCGGTCGCCCGGCACCTCGACCTCCTCTACGGCAAGACCCTCCTATGGGTCGGCGCGAAGACGCTCTACGCCCTGCGCGAGCCGGACGCCGACCCCGTCGCCGCCTCGGTGGCAGCCTGGTTCTAGCAGCGCCCTCACGCACTTGACAGGGGATCCATGTCTCGCCCGCCCCGCATCTCGGCGAGCGCACGAAGCCCCACTCCCCCGGAACTCCCCCGGCGCGCAGTCACGCACGTGACCGGCCCCACCGCCGCAGGAAACGCGGTCAGTCGTGTCGGGCGACCTTCACCGCCGAAACCAGCAGAACCACCGCGAGGGCGGGGATCAGGACCAGGTCCGCAATCACGCCCAGGAGCATCCCGCCGAGGAGCGCGCCGGTGATCGAGCCGGCGGCCATGAGGGCGGCGAAGCGCAGGTTGGCGCCGAGGACGGCGAAGCTTCCGGCGCGGCTGTAGCGGGCGAACGCGACGAGCATCGTGGGCAGGGACACGAGCAGCGACAGGCTCCCGGCGAGCTTGATGTCCGCCCCGAACAGCAACACGATCGTGGGTATCAGGAGCTCCCCGCCCGCGACGCCCATGATGGCGGCGACCACGCCGATCCCGAACCCGGCGACCACGCCGGCCACCACCTGGACCGGCCCCGGCAGGTCGAGCGATCCGACGGTGGTGGAGTGGGCGAGGGTCAGCGCGGCGGCCATGCCCACCATCAGGACGGCGAGGACCTTGTAGAGGGTCGCGGACCGCATCCGTACCGCCCAGCAAGCCCCTGCCCAGGCGCCGAGGAGGCTGCCGGCCAGCAGATTGACCGCAATCGACCAGTGCCCGCCGAGGTCACCGACGGAGACCGCGGCGAGCCGGGCGGGCAGGGCGGTGACCACGACGACCAGGCTCAACGCCTTGTTGAGGATCACCGCGGACAGGGCCGCGAAACCGAACACGCCGATCAGCAGCGGCAGCCGGAACTCCGCTCCGCCCAGGCCGATCAGGCCGCCGAGCACGCCGACCATCGCACCGGCCCCGAACGCCAGCGGAACCGACCTCAGCCGGGCAGCGGCGGCCAGGCCTTTGTCCGTCGGGGCTTCGGCCACGCCCGTCACCGGCGGCAGGGGGAGAGCAGACATGCCCGGCAGTCTGCACAATCCCTGAACCGTGCGGACAGTGGAGGAACACACCAGGTGCGCACTCCATGACGTGCAATCCATCCGACGCTCACCACCTGGCACCGACCGCCTCGCCCCTCGTATGGCGCTGAGGTTCCGAACGGACGTCGCGGAGGTCCAAGTCCGTGCCGTGCCGGCATTCCTAAGATCCAACTACAGAAGGGAAATCCGGGCTGTTCCTGGACGGGTACGCACCAAGGGCAAGGAGCGCGCGGCCTGCCTCCGGACAGCCCTGTTCCACTGGAACCCGCTCGCTGCGGATCAGCCGGTTCCACACCTTCTGCGCGCCCAGTTCGGCGGTGGCCGAGCGAGGCGCAGGGCCGACCTGAAGGGAGGAGCCATCCCAACCTTTCGGCCCGTTCATCACTTGCAAGCAAACAGCTCTTTGATCGTCGAGGAGCTCTTCCTGAAGCCCGGCGGTCGGACAGTGCCGCCGTGGGAAGCGGAGACATGATGGGCCAGAGTCCTTATGACTATGTCGTTGTGGGAGCGGGGACGGCGGGGTGCGTGATTGCCTCCCGCCTTTCGGAACGCCCCGGCGTGCGGGTGCTGTTGCTGGAGGCGGGAGCGCGGGACGCGACCGAGGCGATGGCATCTCCTTGGGGGTTCCTGGGGTTCGACCCGTCGTCCCTCTGGCTGAGCGCCTCGACCGTGCAGGCCGGTACGGGCAGGGCCGCTGACGTACTGCGAGGCAAGGCGCTCGGCGGATCGTCGAGCATCAACGGCCTCTACCACCTGCGGGGGCACCGCTCCGGTTACGACGAATGGCCCGGACTCGGCGCTCCGGGCTGGGGTTTCGACGATCTGCTGCCCTATTTCCGCCGCAGCGAGAGCACTCGCAGTCGCGATGCGTCCGTGCGCGGTACGGACGGGCCCGTCGTGGTCGCCCCCGTACCGGAACCCCATCCCCTGGCCACTGCGGGCGTCGAGGCCGCGGTGCAAGCCGGGTTCACGCGCGCCGACGACATCGGCGGCGGGCTGGAAACCGGCTTCGGGTGGAGTGACATGAATCTGCCCGGCGGCGCCCGCCAGAGCGCGGCCGACGCCTACATCCGTCCGTTCCTCGACCGGCCGAACCTGGACGTCGTCACGGACGCGACCGTGCACCGGCTGCGCATCACCGCGGGCCGCTGCACCGGCGTCGAGTACACCGTGGGTGGCGAGCACTTGTCCGTCGAGAGCGCCGAGGTCATATCGACCGCGGGGGCCATCGGTTCCGCGCACCTCTTGATGCTGTCCGGGATCGGCCCGGCACGACACCTCGGCGAACACGGCATCGGCGTCGTCGCCGACCTGCCGGGAGTGGGATCCCATCTGCAGGACCATCCGATGGCGGGTGTGGTGTACGAGGCCAGCCGGCCCGTACCGTTCCTTCCTGCCAACCCGCCGGCCGAAATGATGGGCCTGCTGTACAGCGACCCCACCGCGGCCCGGCCGGACCTTCAGGTCTACGTCGTCGCCGCACCGCTCCCGTCGGCGTGGGGCCAGCCGCCGGCCAACGGCTACACCATCGCCTTCTCCGCGATGGCTCCGCACAGCAGCGGCACCGTGCGCCTGGCGGACGCCGATCCCGCCGGCGCTCCCGTCGTCGACCCCGGCTACCTGAGCGACGACCGTGACCTGGAAGTCATGCGCAAGGGCCTGGCAGTGGCACGCCGCATCGGCGAGGCGGATGCGTTCGCCGACTGGCGCAAGCAGGAAGCGGTGCCGGGCCCCGGGACGAGCGGTGCATCCGTGGATGGGTTCATCCGCAAGGCCACCGGCCCCTACTTCCACTTCACCGGCACCTGCCGCATGGGAACCGACGCCGATGCCGTCGTCGACCCGGCCAACCTTCGCGTACATGGGATCGCCGGGCTGCGGGTCGCCGATGCCTCGGTGATGCCGTCCATCCCCTCGGCCAACACCAACGCGACCGTCTACGCCATCGCCGAACGGGCTGCCGAACTGCTCGACTGAGCCTTCGTCCGCCCCACGGCGCTCCCGCCACGCGCTTCATCCTCGGGCCCGAGCGGCCCCATCGCCCCCACCTCACACCGGAGTACCGCCATGTCCGAAACGCTTCAGACCCCCGACGTCGTCACCTCCGATGCCGACCTGCTCGACCAGACCGAGATCGCCGTGCGTGCCGCTGGTGCGGTGCTGCGTGAGCGTTTCGGGGAGGTGGTGCGTTATGAGTCCCGTGAGGAGCTGATGGGGGCGCTCGCGGCGAATGACGAGGCGGCTCTGGACGTCTTGCGTCCTGCTCTGACGGTTTTGCGTCCCCATGCCCGCTGGGTGGAGGACGAGCTGGGCGGTGGGGCGTTGCCGGCGGGTGAGTGGTGGGTGGTGGATCCGGCGGAGGGCAACGTCAATCATCTGCATGCTCTTGCGGAGTGGGCGGTGACGGCCACTTTGGTGCGGGAGAACCGGCCGGTGCTGACGGTGGTCCACCTGCCCTTGACCGGTGAGACCTATACCGCGCTCGCCGGTGGGGGTGCCTTCGTGGACGGCCGTCCGCTGCACGTGTCGCCGACCGCGGAGCTGGGTCTGGGGATCGTGGCCACCAGCCAGGCCCGGCCGGACGAGGACGAGGCGGTGGTGCGGCGGGTCGGTTCCTCGATCACGGCGATGCTCTTCGACGCGCTGGTCGTGCGCACCGCCGTGCCTGCGACCTTGCACCTGGTGAACGTGGCCGCCGGGCGGATCGACGCGTTCTGGCAGTTCGCCGGCGCCCGCGCCGATCTGCTGCCCGGCGCGCTGCTGGTCACCGAGGCCGGCGGGCGGATCTCCGACGCCCAGGGCCGTCCCTGGACCCCGCAGAGCGACAGTTTCCTGGCCGCCGCCCCCGCCCTGCACACCCAGGCCGTGGCCACACTCTCCCGCTGACCCCGCACCCCGCAATCCGACGACCCGCACCCGTGTAAGGACCACATCTTCATGACCTCGATCGCTGTTCTGGGAAACGGCCGCGTCGGCGGCAATCTGGCCACCGCCCTCACCCGGGCGGGCCACCAGGTCACCGCGGTGGGCCGCGCGCCCGGCGCCGCCGCCGACGCCGCCCGGGCGGCCGGGATCGTCATCAACGCCACCCCCGGCGCCGGCTCCCTGGAACGCCTCACCGCCCTGCGCGGGGAGCTGCGCGGCAAGATCCTCGTCGACGTCTCCAACGCCACCGTCGACGGACCCGACGGACTGCCCGCCGAGCTCATCCACCCCGGCTCCAGCCTCGCCGAACAACTCCAGGAAGCACTGCCCGAAACCCACGTCGTCAAGACCCTCAACACCATGCTCTTCCCCGTGATGACCGCCCCGGCCACCCTCACCCAGACGCCCACCGCCTTCCTCTCCGGCGAGGACCCCCTCGCCAAGCAGACCGTCCGCGACCTGCTCGCCGACCTCGGCTGGCACAAGGAATGGATCACCGATCTCGGCGGAATCCGGACCGCCCGCGCCACGGAAGCCGCCATACTCTTCGTCCCGCACATCATCCGGTCCACCGGATTCACCCCCTTCGCCATCTCCATCGCCCGCTGACCGTCGAGCCGCGCCGACTGCGGGTGGCTCAGAAGCATCAGCGCTGCCCCTTGACCGCTGTCATGCGACCCGTCCATAGGAAGATTGGCACGGTGTCCACATGAGACATGGCGCCGTCCTGCGGAACACGATCACCACAGGACGGCGTTGAAGCAATGAGTACGGGGGTCGGAGAGCGATGCGCGGTACGGGAGCGAAAGTCGACGGCGCGCGCGGGGTGTTCGCAGTGGACTCGACCGCCCCGGACGCCGCACCGCGGGGGCTCGACGCTTTCCGGCACGGGTGGAAGACGCAGGTCGGCGACGATGTCTTCCAACTGCCGGCCTTCACCCCGGACACGATCGGTGACTTCCGGGTCAAGGGCAACGTGACGAAGGTGCACGGCGCGGCAATCGCCGATCTGCACGCCGCGTCGGCGACCCGGACCGCGGACGTCCCCGGCGGCGATCAGGACCTGATCGCCATGTACGTCGTGCGGCGCGGTGCATGGACTCTGGGCGGCCCGCCCGGTTACGGCGACCAGACCGTGTCGGCCGGGCAGTTCCTCGTCCGGCACCTCGGGCGCCTGACGGCCTTCGACACGTCGGCGCACCTCACGGCGAAGTTCCTCGTCCTGCCCCCCGACGAGCTGAAACCCCTGCTCGGGACCCGGGCCATCACCGGGCCGGCGGACTCGGCCGAGATGCGCTTGCTGACGGCCTTCACCGACATGATCCACACAACCGTGGCCGACCTCGGCCCGGCCGGTGTGACAGCTGCCCAAAACACCCTGGTCGAGCTGGCCAAGGCAGTGGCGAAGGGCCGGTTCGACGACGTGGAACCCCGATTGGCTCCCGCGCTCACCCAGGCGGCCAAGGACCTCGCGGATCGTCGGCTCGCTGATCCCGAACTTTCGCCGGCGCTGCTTGCACGTGAACTCAACGTCTCCGTCCGTACGCTGCACCGGGCATTCGCCGCGGTGGGTGAGCAGGTGAGCACCTACATCCGCCACCGGCGACTGCATGAGGCCCGGCTCGCCCTGGTCGCGCCGTCAGGGCGCCTCAGTATCTCGGAACTCGCCGCACACTGGCAGTTCGCGGACGGCAGTCACTTCACCCGAGCCTTCAAGAAGCACTACGGTCAGACTCCCACCGAATACGCCCGCTCGACCGGAGCAGCCCCGCCCGCGCCGACCCGGCACCCGCCGGTCCACGGGCCGGCCGAAGGCGCATGAGTGGACGCGGTGGTTGTGCGGTCGGACACGGCGGAAGCACCGGCGGGTGCCGGGTCGGCGCGGGCGGGGCTGCTCCGGGCCATGTCAGGTGCAGGGCACCTGTGCTTCCACGGCCCGCTCAGGCTGCGGCAGCGAGGGTGTCGTCGAGCCAGTCGTAGATGCGGGCGGTGGCCAGGCGCATCGCACCGGGGTGGCAGTGCGCGCCGGCGCCTTCCTCCGTGGTGAACACCATGAGCGCCTTGGGGCAGGTCAGGTGGTCGTAGAGCTGCTCGGGCTGGCCCTTGAAGAACATGTCCTCTTCGGCGTCGCACACGAGGGTGGGGCACTGGATCCGCTCGGCGATGCCCCCGGCGAGGGTGTAGTCCAGGTAGGAGGCGTTGAACGCGCGGGGGGTTTCCACGCCCATGACGTACATGCCGTGGTTGATCGCCCAGCGCGCGATCGGGTCATTGGCCATGGCCTGTTCGAAGGCGGCATCGAGTTCCGGAGCGGACTCGGCCCGCAGGAGCCGCTCGGCCTCCTCGCGGGTGCCGGGAACGTTGCGGACGGAGGTCTGGCCGAGGTCGTAGAGGCCGTCCACGGCGATCAGCGCGGCCAGACGGTGCTCGAACGCGGCGGCCCGGGGGGCGAGGACGCCGCCCATGCTGACACCGAGGAGTGCGATGCGGCTGTCATCGACCCCGGGGAGGGTCTCGGCGAAGTCCACCACGGGCGTGATCACGTTCTCCCAGTCCGGGCGGAAGACCAGGCCCTGGCGGTGACGCGGGCCCGGCATGCCGGGGCCGTCGAATGCCAGCACGTTGTATCCCCGCTCGACACCGGCCATCGCCCCGAAGAAGTGCAGCTCCTCCGCGGTCCCGTCGAAACCGTTGTGCATGATCAGCGTCGGCCGGGGCGTCCCCGAGTCGTCGACCCGGTAGAAGTAGCCGGGGAGGGTCGTGTCCTCGTAGGGGATCTCGACCGGCTCGATGACCGGGGTGAACAGCGCCGCCGCCGCCTTGAAACAGGCCACCGAGCGGTCGTAGGCGCCGTCGTGACGCGGGTCGCAGGGGTGGCCGTGCAGGAAGAACTCGGCCGAACGGTAGTAGTTCGAGGCGCGCAGGAAACCGTCCCGGGCGCTGATGCGGTGACCGGCCGCCAGCGCCTTCTCCGCGTCCTGCGACACACGGTCCGCGGTGGCCATCCACTCGACGTACCAGCTGTCGTAGTCACCCTCGATGATCCGCTCACCCGTGGAGACCACCTCGCCGAAGTCGGCGCCACCGTAAGCGATGTGGCTCATCGAGCGCAGGGTCTCGTACCAGAACTGGATGTTGTTCGGGAACAGCAGCTGCTTCATCGGATTCTCCCGTGATGTGAAGCGACGATGTGCGCTTCTCGGTCATTGGCGAGCACGTTCGCTCGGGCCTTCGGCGCCACCCTTTCGGTGCGCTCGTCGGCGTGATCCAAGGTTCCGGCAGACCGCTGTCCACCTGCCAGGCCATACGGAGGCGACGGGTGTCCACTCCTGTCCGCAGGTGTCCGCCCGGGGGTGCTGCCCGGGCATTGAGGACGGTGGGCAGGGGCGAGGGCGTCGTCAGTTGCGCCTGTCAGGGCCGCAGGCCCGCCCGCCTGAGCGCGATCTCCGACAAGGCGGCGATGACCTGCTGGTCGCCGCGGCGCCAACCGTCCGCGAGGCCGCCCGGCGGGGCGGGGATCGCGCGGAGGTCGCCAGGCGGGCCGGTGAGGGCGCGCAGCGCGAGGAGGTCGGCGCCTCCGGGTCCGTCGTACAGGCTTCGGACGGTGGCGCTGCGACGCATCCAGCGCAGGCGCAGGGGGAGCCACACCAGCAGTACGAAGGCCACGGGGACGACGATCAGAACGACGGCGACCAGGGTGGCCAACTGGCTGACGGCGTCCTGCAGGGACTGCCCGGCGTCGGCGAGCCCGGTGCCGGCGTCGGCCGCGGAATGGAACGGCTTCTTCAGGAGGCCGCCGACCAACGGCACGTCCGAGGCTGTTTCACCGGCGTTGTCGAGAGCGCTGGCGAAGCCTTGGCCGGCGCTCTCCACCTTTCGTCCCGGCTCGGCCAGCAGCATGATCGCGTCGTGGACGGCCAGCGCGAACCACACCGCACCGGCGATCACGACCAGGGCGATCAGGTCCGCGAGGATCTGGCGGTTCCGCCGTGCTGGGGTCTGGGCGTAGAGAAGCATGGGCTGCTCCGCTCCTGGTCCGGTCCGGTCATGGCGTCGAGGCGCCGGCCCGGGAGGCCGACGCCGGGGTGCGCGGTGTCGGCCGCAGGGCTCGGCCCGTAGCTCGACGGTACGTCGGCCGCGTCCGTTCCACCGCTGTTCACCGGTACACGTCCGCATCACGTTGCCGGGTTGGCGCAGCAGAGGCGCCCGCGGGCGGCCGCGGTACAGGTGGCTCCGTTGCATTCGCCGCGCGGGCACGACGGCTCCGGCCCCGGTTGCCGGCAGACGCCGATCGGCCCGAAGTCCAGGCCGGGCCCCGACGTTTAATCACTGGCATCCGCTTCGTGCGGCCCCATATGTTGGCCTCGCGACCGCGCCTCCGATGCGCCCGGCTGCGGCTACTTCCTTCCGAAACCAAGTGACGCCGCCGCCCCTTTCTGTTCTCGGCAGGCGCGGTCCGTCTTCGCCCGCCGCCCGACCGGACCTCGCGGTCGAGGCGGTGCCCGTTCCTTTGAATCCGGGGGGATTCACTGCCTCGTTACACCCAGCGCGTCTCCAAAGTCTGGTCCGAGATGCTCGTGGCCCCGCACGTCTCGGCGGCCGCCCGGACACTGTCCCCACCGGCCGGCGTCCACCGCTGTCCGCCTGGGCGCCCGTTCCACACCTACGAAGCCGCCCCGGCCTTCGCACGAGAGCCGCGCGAGGAGCTCTTCCTCCTGGCGGTCGGGAACTTCGTCTCCCAGCAGACCTTCTACGAGAGCGCCCGCGGGCGCGACGACCGCTACGCCCGCCTCGTAGGCCAACTCGCCGTCGAGGACCCCGTATGGACGGCCGGTCTCCTGCGCTGGCTCCGCACCGAGGGCAACATGCGTACGGCGTCGCTGGTGGGCGCCGCCACGTACGTCCGGGCCCGGCTCACGGCGGGAGCCTGCGACGGCCCGTCCAACCGGTCCGTGATCGACTCGGTACTCCAGCGCGCCGACGAGCCCGGCGAACTGCTCGCCCACTGGACCTCGGCGTACGGGCGCAGGGTCCCGCAACCCGTGAAGCGCGGCATCGCCGACGCCGTACGACGCCTCTACTCCTCCCGCGCCCTACTGAAGTACGACACCGCGTCCAGAGCCTTTCGCCTCGGCGACGTACTCAACCTGGTCCACGCGGCCCCCGACCCGCAAAAGCCCTGGCAGGACGCGCTCTTCCGGTACGCCTTGGACCGCCGCCACCACCCGGACCAGGCGCTCGTACCGGCCTCCGACCGGCTGCTGACCGCGCACCAGGCCCTGCTCGCCGTACCCGCGGACGAGCGGCGGGCCGTGGTGACCGGACCGGACGGCGCCGAGCGGTTGGCCTCGGCCGGCATGACCTGGGAGGCTTTGGCGGGCTGGCTCCACGGGCCGATGGACGCGGCCGTCTGGGAGGCGGTGATCCCCTCGATGGGACCGATGGCGCTCGTGCGCAACCTGCGGAACTTCGACGAGGCGGGAGTCTCGGACGAGGTGGCCGCGCAGGTCGCCGCGCGGATCGCGGACCCCGCCGAAGTCGCCCGCTCCCGGCAGTTCCCGTTCCGCTACCTGGCCGCCCACCGGCACGCGCCATCACCGCGCTGGTCGGCCCCGCTGGAACAGGCACTGGGCCACTCCCTGGCCAACGTACCGGCCCTGCCCGGCCGCACGCTGATCCTGGTGGACCGCTCCGACTCCATGTTCTGGGACACCGTCTCGGAGCGGTCCAAGCTGCGCCGGGCGGACGCGGCGGCCGTGTTCGGTGCCGCGTTGGCGATGCGCGCCGAGCACGCGGACCTGGTGGAGTTCGGCTCGTCGAACGCAGTGGTGCGATTCCAAGCGGGCGAGCCCGTACTCGAAGTGCTGAAACGATTCCACAGCCTTGGCGGAACCGAGACCGCGAAGGCCGTGCGCACCCACTACCGCGGGCACGACCGAGTTCTGATCGTCACCGACGAACAGGCCTCACACCACTGCGGCTGCCACGGACCGACCGAACCGGTCCCGTCGGAGACCCCGGTCTACACCTGGAACCTGGCCGGATACCAGCCCGCCCATGCCCCCGCGGGCCCCTACCGCCACACCTTCGGCGGCCTCACGGACACCGCGTTCCGTTTGATCGGCCTGATCGAGGCCGGCCGCGCGGCGAGGTGGCCGTGGACCACCGGCCCGGCGTAGCCGGTGGCCGGGAATCCCGGGAGCTCGCGCGGCGGCGGTTCGGGCGGACGTCGTTCTCGTCCGGCCGGCCCGCGCCGCCCCCGGGCCGCACCCGCGGCCGACCTTGCCGCCGGGATCGACGGCTGTCAATATTGAGGAATGTCGAAACAAGCTGGTCTGCCGGTGCTCGGGCAGGACGACGATGCGGTGTGCTGCGCGCCGATGGTCCGCGAGCCGCTGGGCGAGGAGGCCGCGGCGGAGCTGTCGCGGATGTTCAAGGCGCTGTCGGACCCGGTCCGGCTGCGGCTGCTGTCCCTGATCGCCTCGCACGAGGGCGGCGAGGCGTGCGTGTGCGATCTCACCGGCCCGTTCGACGTCTCCCAGCCGACGATCTCCCACCACCTCAAGGTGCTGCGCGACGCCGGGCTGGTCGACTCCGAGCGCCGCGGGACCTGGGTGTACTACTGGGTGCTCCCCGAGGCCTTGGCGAAGCTGTCGGCTCTGCTCCAGATCCCCGCCGGACCCGCGAAGGCCCTCACGTGAGGGCGTCCGCGCCGCTGATTCGGCGGGCGGCGGTGGAGGGGACGGTGACGGCTGCGCTGGTCGCGGCGGTGGTCGGCTCCGGGATCCAGGCGTCCGGACTGACCCTCGACGCCGGAACCCAGCTGCCGGCCATCTCCCTCGCAGCCGTCTTCGGGCTCGGCTTGGCCCGCGCCGGCCGTGCGCACCTCGCGCCGCTGCCGGTCGCCTCCTCCATTGGGGCGGCGTACAGGTCCATCGGGGCGGCGTACTGGTCGACCTCCTCGACGTCCTTCGCCGACCCGGCCGTCACCGGCGGGCAGCAGCCCGCCGCTCCCGCACCTTCCGCCGAAGAAAGCGCCCTCGCCCGATGAGCACCTCCACCACCCCGTCCGTCCTGTTCGTCTGCGTGCACAACGCCGGCCGGTCCCAAATGGCCGCCGCCTTCCTCACCCACCTCGGCGGCGACCGCGTCCAGGTCCGCTCGGCCGGATCCGCCCCCGCCGACACGGTGAACCCGGCGGTGGTCGAGGCCATGCGGGAGGCCGGGATCGACATCTCCGCCGAAACCCCCAAGGTGCTCACCGCGGAAGCGGTGCAGTCCTCGGACGTGGTGATCACCATGGGCTGCGGCGATGCCTGTCCCTACTTCCCCGGCAAGCGCTACCTGGACTGGCAGCTCGCAGACCCGGCCGGCCAAGGCGTCTCCGCGGTACGGCCGATCCGCGACGAGATCGAAGGGCGCATCCGCTCCCTGCTCACCGAACTCGGCATCGAGCCCACGGCCTGACGGCCGCCGGGGCGGCGTGCGCAGCGTGCGCAGCGTGCCGATGTGAACGGAGTACGCGCGAACGGGCCGATCCCCCGAGTCCCCAAGGTGCGCAGCAGGCCGGGCAGCGGGCACGGTGACGGGGGTGGGCCGGCCCGACGCGTCGCTGACCGCGTCGCCGGACGCGGAGCCCGACCACACCTGCCGGTCGGCTGTCAGAGCGGATGTGTGACGCTCTGGTCTACCCCGGGGACGGACAAGCAGTACGTGTCCTTGCCTTGCGGGGCGGCCACGCTGACGGTGCGGAACACGTCCTGGGGAACGGTGAAGTCGGCAACGCGCGAGGCCGGCATCGCCACCACGCCGACCTGCCTCTCCAGCACTGCGTTTCGCCCCTCCGTCGAGGAGGCCTTCACCCGGTAGAGCCCGACCGGCACGCGGGAGCCGGCCGGATATCCGTACAGAGCGATCCGGCGACTTCGCTCCCAGCCGTCCTCGGTGGCCGCCCCCGGTTGTCGGCTCAGGGGCTCCGCGTTGGCGGCCTTCACGTCACCGGAAACGGCCGTCAGGTCGAGCCGGCCGGACCTTCCGAGCGCCTCTCGGATGGAGCCGGAGGGAAGGAAGATCCAGTCGCCGCTCGTCAGCATGCCGCCGCCCCTTTCCGTGACCTCCATCTCGCGGCCGTCGAAGAGAGCGGCGTCCGACTGCTTGGAGACGGACTTGCTCACGCGCTTCAGAGGAGTGGTGTAGGTGCGCCCTCCGGCCTTCACCGTGACGGTGATCGGCCCGGTACCCGGAAAGCCGGACAGACAGAGGGCCGACCGAGATCCCAGGGCTACCGCCCGGGTGTCGGTCGTCTGCGACGACACCCAGACCGCGGGCCGCCCGCCGGAACCGTGGTGCCTGGTGGCCTCACAGTTGAAGGGAATGCCACCGACCCGCCCCTCAGCGAACGCATGGACGAGCTTCAGTGCCGGCGCCGAGGTTGCGGGTGCGGGTGCGGGTGCGGTGACGTCACGGCCGGCAGGAGGGGCCGCCGTGGTGCTGCGGGCCGTACCGCAGGCAGCAGAGGCGAGGAGGCACAGTGCCGCCAGACACAGCGGGAGTGGTTTTCCGGTCACTGGACAGTCAGCACCTCTCGGCTCGCGGGTGCACATCGCGTCGACCCGCACGATAACGACGTCTTCGAGCACGCATTCGCACGGCGCGCAGGGTCACACGACGACTCACCCGTGTGGAACACCCCTCAGCGGTGCACGAACGGCCCGGCAGCAGTCCAGCCCTTCGGCGGCGGCCGGCAGGGCAATGGCAGACTTCGGAGGTGAACGCCGATCTCTATCCCGAACTGGCAGCCGCGGGCAGCCTTGCCGCCGCGCTGGAACTACTGGCGGCCGACCTGGGTGCCGATCTCGCGGTGGTGCCCGGCGACTGGGGGGAACTCGTTTCGGCGGGCATCGCCGCGTCGGTCCCCGAGCGGAAGCCGCTGTCCGTGCACATCGGGGCCGACAGCCGTCGGTTCGGTGTCTCCGGCTGGAGCCAGGGGGTAGAACTCATCACCGGATCCACGCCCGACCTGGCGGATGTCGTCAGGTCGGGCGTGGCCTGGGGACAGGGCAGGAGCCTGCGGGAGCTGCGGGCGGCGCTGCCGTTTCTGCACTCCGACGAGCGCGCCGAGGCGCACGACCGCGGGCCGGTCGCGGTAGTGGAGCTGCAGTGGCGTTCGATGCGGAGACAGGCGGCCGAGGCACCGGATTTCCCTGAGTTCGGCGCCCTCGTAGAAGCGGCACACGCCGAACGGCGGCTGCGAGAGCTCTACGTGTTCTCCAGCCACTGGACGCTCGGCTTCAGCTCCTGCACCGGATTCCCGTTCCGCAACGAGGTCGCCATCGCCCCGTCGCACGGCGGCAGTCCGTTCCGCGTGCTGAAACATCCTCACTCCGACGTCATCGACGAGGCCGTCACAGCAGAAGAGGCCGTCGCCCTGGCGGTGGCCCGCCTCCCCGCCGGACTTGGCCCGGCGGTCACGGGTACCGCCGAAAGTAGGGGGTGACGCTGAGAGCTGGGCCGCTGCGCCGCTTCGAGTCCGGCGACCGCGTACCGCCGCAAGAGGCCGTCGTACGGGCGTTCTCGCGGGTGGTGCCACCGCAGCCCGCAGCCCGCAGCCGGCGGGGCACGGCGCGGAGCGATGGGCGAAGCGCGGCGGCGCCGCACCGGTTCGACATCGGTGCGGCGCCGCGTGCTTGCTCCGGTGGTCAGGGCTTGACGTTCACCCCGGCCCAGGCGGCGTCCACCGCCTTGGCCTCGGCACTGTTCGCGCCGTACAGGTCAGCGGCTGCCTTCAGCGTGCCCTCGCGGGCCCCGTGGTAGTCGGTGGTGGACGTGAAGTACGCGGTCAGCGCCTTGTACCAGATCTGAACCGCCTTGTCCCGGCCGATGCCGGTGACGGTCGAGCCGTCCACGGTCGGGCTGTCGTAGTGCACGCCGTTGATGTCCTTCGCGCCGCTGCCCTCGGACAGCAGGTAGAAGAAGTGGTTGGCGACGCCGGAGGAGTAGTGCACGTCGAGGTCGCCGACACCGGCGCTCCAGTAGTCGGCCGAGCCGCGGCCGTCCTTGCTCGGCTTGTCCTGGTAGCGCAGCGGCTTGCCGTTGCCGAAGATGTCGATCTTCTCGCCGAGCAGGTAGTCGCCCTTGTCCTGGGCGTTGTTCGCGTTCCACTCCACCGCGGTGCCGAAGATGTCCGAGGTGGCCTCGTTCAGGCCGCCGGACTCGCCGGAGTACTGGAGGTCCGCGGTGGCGGAGGTGACGCCGTGGCTGAACTCGTGGCCGGCCACGTCGAGCTGGGTGAGGGCGTGCTGGTTGCTCGCGCCGTCGCCATAGGTGATCGTGAAGGACTGGTCGTCCCAGAACGCGTTCTGGTAGGCGTTTCCGTAGTGGACACGGGAGACCGGAGCCCGCCCGTCGTTCTTGATGCCGTTGCGGTGCAGGACGTTCTTGTAGAAGTCCCACGTCTGGGCGGCGCCGTAGGCGGCGTCAACGGCGGCCGTCTGGTTGTTGGCGGGCAGGCCGTTCCCCCACTTGTTGTCCGCGTCGGTGAAGACCGTGCCCTTGCCGCTCGTCTTGTGCTTGAGGTCGACGGTGCTGGAGCCGCCGCGCACGCTGTCGACCAGGGAGTAACCCGTGGACGTCTTGGTGGTGTTGAGGGCGACGCTACCGCTGTACTGGCTGGCGCCGGTGCCGACCGCGGCGGCGGGCGCGGCGGCGCTGGGCTTCGCGGCCGTGGAACCGCTCTTCGCGGTGATGCCGCCGGCTATGTCGCGGATGAGCTGGGCCTCGTACAGCTTCTGGCCGGTGTTGGCGTCGGTGATGACGCGCAGCCGGCTCGGGGTGACGCCGTCGTGCTGGGTGCCCGTGACGACGGTCTCGTAGGCGAGGACGGGCTTGCCGTCGGCGGCCCAGATGACCTTGCGCGGGGCGTCGCCGGTGGCGGCGCCCTTGGTGTTCGCGGCCTCGGCAGCCTGGACCGCGGCGGAGTTGGCTGCGGTCGGGGCCAGCTTCGGGGTGACCGAGGCGACCTTGATGTCGGCCTCGGTGGCCTTGGTGACCGATGTGACGGCGCCGTCGGCGCTGCGGTGGACGACCAGGTCGCCGCCGAGGACGGGAAGGCCGGCGTAAGTGCGCTCGTAGCGGGTGTGGACCGTGCCGTCTGCGTCCTTGATGACGTCCTTGACGACCAGCTTCTCCTCGCCACCGAGTCCGAGGGACGCGGCAGTGGCCGCAGCGGAGTTGACTTCGCCGGGCGCCGGGACGGCTCCCGCTGACGCCGCGGAAGTGCCGGCGGCGAGGAGGGTGCCGGTGAGGACGGCTGCGCCGGACACGAGGGCCAGCCGGCGCGCCCTGCCGCTGGCGGGTGTGATCGAGAACATGCGGATTCTCCAGAGAGTCGTGGGGAGTTGGACGGGATCGCCGTCCACCTCTGCAAGGAGGAATGCCTTGATGAGCAGCGAGACTCTCAAGAGGCCGTGGACATGTCACGGGGCGTAAATGGCGGTTCGGCCGCTCATGTCGGATTCGCCGCCCACCTCTTCACGGGAAGAACAAGATCTCGATACGTGCCGACACAGATGGCACAGGTATTCGCAACACGCCCGTAAAGAACTGTCGCGGAGTGAACGGCAATTGATGCTCATTCACCGACTCTCGGCAGCGGCGATCGAGCGCACCGCCCCCTCGCGGCGGGGGTGGCTCCATGACCGCCGAGGACCGCCGAGGACCGCCGCCAGGATGGCGCGGCAACGCCGCTCGCACGCTGGCCGCACGCGCCGACAGGATGCGGCCCATGGTCCCCGTACTCGTATCGCGTCGCGACGTAGACCTGCTACGTGTGTCGACCATGCTGTTTCGGGCCGACATCCCCCGTGCGCACGGCTGTTGATCCGCTGATCCGCCGCTCCTGACGAGGCGCTCCCACGCCGACTGGCGGCGCATGTCCCACCCAAGAGCGCAGATCGTCGTCAACCAGGTGCCGGATCGCTCCGATCCGCGGCAGCTGCGGGTCTTCGACCACGACGCCGACCGCGTTGTCACTCCGGATCGTTACGGGTTGGCGGCCCGGGATGTGCATGCGTGACTGGGTGCCGAAGGTGCTCGGCCGTCTGGCGCGCCGTCCACCGCCCCTTGCGTTCACCGCTCTCAGCAGCGGGACCCACAGGAAGACCCAACCGAAGGCGGCCATGAAAACCCACTTCTTACGCACCGTGAAGCTCTTGACGGCCCCCGCTCTCGCCCTCGTCGTCATCACGCCGGTACTCGGTCTCGCCGCGAGCCCCGCAGCCGCCGCGACCGCGGCCGATACGTATACCTTCACCAACGCGGACGGCACCCTCAATGCGACGGGCAACAACGACGGGAACCAGATCTCCGTCACCCCCGACGGAACCAACTACCCGAACTGGCGCCTGATCAAGCTCGCGAACCCCGGCCAGTTCAACATCGCCAACACCGCATCCGGAAAATGCATCTACGCCTCCCAGCCCGCCCAGCAGCAGTCCTGCGGCAAGGAAGGCGAGCAGTGGCACTTCCGCCCCGTCGACGGCAAGCCCAACAGGTTCGGGATCGTCCGCCGCGACAACTCCAGCGGCACCGAGTACTGCATGGACAACCGGGGCGGCCTCCACCTGTGGGGGATCCTCGCCCAGCCCAACCCCTGCAACGGCAGCGCGAGCCAGGAATGGACGGTCCCCGCGTCGAAGGCCGCCGAAGCGCGAAGCCTCGCGCTCGACTACTACGCGGACCTGTGTTCCAAGAACACGTCGACCTGCTCGTGGACCGAGAAGTCCGAGGGACAGCCCGAGGTCCTGCCCCGCCGGATCGCCTCGTCCGTCTGGTACAACGGCACCGACAGCACGATGAAGCAGATCTTCACGACGATCTACCACTCCGGTTGGGAACAGTCGTACTCGGCCGGCGTCTCCACCTCCGTCGGGGTCTCCGTGCAGGTCCAGGCCATGATCTCCAGCCAGTTGTCCGTGACGCAGACGTACTCCTCGGACGAGACGACGGTCAACGGCATCACCGTGGAGGTCCCGGCGAAGAACTACGCCTGGGTCGACTTCGCGGCCGTCGGCAAGAAGGTCACGGGTACCTGGACCTTCGACACCGACAACCAGCCGTGGACCACGGATGCGACCGTCACCGTCCCCGTCGTCAACTCGACGGCCGGTTCGACGATGTACATCGCCCGCACCAGCGCCAGTACGCCGGACAGCGGTGCGGCAGCCAAGCCATAGGTCCTGGCCGAGACCGAGAACGCCGGCGTCGTGTAGCTCGCGTGCGGCATCAGCATCCGGGCAGCGCAGTGACTGCGGTGACGGTGTCCCGGATCCTCAGGCCGCCGGGAGCGAAGACGGACTCGGCAGCCGAAAGGCGCCGGCTGCTCTCGTTGTATTCCGGTCAGGATCGCCAGGGCCGTGCCGACCTCTCGCGAGACAACGGTCCCGACAATGGGACGAGGCGGTCTCTTCCTTCACCGGCGCGGGCGCATCCCTGCGCATCACCGAGACGAAGTCGTCGGACGGCGTCTTATGGGGCGGCAGCGTCCGATGCAGTGTCTTTTTGTCTCTGTGCGCCGCTGCGCGCTCATGCGCGTGGGGAGAGCTGTTCGCGTACCCAGGCGGCATCGGGGTTGGTGTGTGGCCGGCCCGCCACGACGACGGTGGGCACGGTCTCGTTGCCGTGGTTGGCAGCCCTCACCTCCGCCGCTCCTGCCTCATCGCGCCAGATGTCGACCCAGTGCAACTGGCGTGCGCTGCGGCCCAGCCGCAGGCGCAGCCGCACGCAGTACTTGCAGCCCGGGCGCCAGAAGACGACCGGTCGACCGTCGACCGCGCTACGGCGCTCTGCCTCTCGCGCCCCGATCGATCTCGGGAAGATCAGAGGTGAGTGCACGCCGGCGAGCGCCAGGAAGGGCAGCAGGAGCGCTGCGGCTGTACCGGGTCCCTCCTCGAAGTAGAGCCCGGTCGCGACCGCTGAGCCGCAGAGTACGAACAGCATCGGCAAGATCCAAACGCGCATCATGACGACGCAGGCTATCGATGGGTCGAATGGGTCTCCCACCCGGCCCTTCCTGGCGATCAACCGGTAGGGCGCCTTCGCCGTCGTCTCCGCGTGGAACGTCGGGCCGTCCCCCTCGCTTCGTCGTGGTCGTGAACGTCGGGGCCCCACCCGGTGCACCCACTGAACGGCCCCAATGTTCAGCGCGGAGGCTGGAGTTCGTGCAGGCCGTCGTCGGAGATTGCGAGCAGTGCGGCGCGCGCGGCGGCACACAACTCGTCGTCCTCCGGTACGGAACGCCATGTCCCGTGCGGGACGGACCGCTCGTCGGCGTCCAGGAACGCCTTCAGGACGGGCTCGGCGGGGGCCGCGGGCGCGCCTATCTCGGCCAGGAGTTTCACCGTCTCAGTGATCGCCCGGTAGGCGCCGCCACGCTCAGCGAACGGCGCGATGGCCCGTACGAGGACGGGGACGACCTCGTCGGCCCGTCCGGTGATCTTCCACAGCGCTTCGGCGACGCGGAGCGGCAGCCAGCCTTCTTCGTGTACGGGGAGGAGTTCGCGCAACCGCGCTGCATACGGGGCCCCCGCTGACCCCAACTCCCCCAGCAACGTTGCGGGGTTGCCCTGACCATACGGCTCGCCCAGCTTCGGAAGCAGCAGTTCGAGCGCGGGCTCCCGGTCCTCGGTCAGCCTCCCGTAGGCGAGCGCCAGGCAGCGCGGCGCGAACGGCTGGCCCTCGGGCGGGGCGTCGAGCAGGGCACGCAGCCGGCTCTCTGGCACAGCCTCGGCCGCGACCGGCCCGATGGCCGCGAGGGCGTCCAGAGCCCACACCGCGGCGTCGGTGTCCAGGAGGTCGATCAGCTCGGGGATCGCGGGGGCCGCTGCCGCGCCCCATGACTCCAGCAGCTGGCAGAGTGCTCGACGCTCGTCGAGGGTGGGGGCGGCGGAGAGCCGGGCCCGCAACGGGGGCAGCAGCACGTCGGCGTGGGCTCCGAGCCCTGCGCCGACCTCGGTCAGGCTCAGCTCGTACGTCCCCCAGCCGTCGGCGTGGACCGAGTGGTACGAGAATCCGAGCCGCTCGCCCGCGAGGCGGCGTGCGAGCGGCGGTACGCACCGCGCGTCGCCGAGCCTTGACAGCGCCCAGACCGCGTGGGACTGGGCGGGCAGGTACGGCTCGCCCTCGTCCGTCACCATGGCCGCCAGCGTGTCGGCCCAAGGGCGGGCAGCGTACCCGCACATGCCGAGGACCCGGGCGGCGAAGAGCCGGTTGTCGGGCTCGGCGTCGGACAGCAGGCGGGCCACCTCCGGGAGCAGCTCGGTCACGGCGGAGCGCCGACGGCTGAGCATGTCGGCGGCCGCCTCCAGTGCGCCCGCGCGTACCAAGGGGTGCACATGAGTGAGCAGCCTCCGGATCGCTTCGGCCCGGCTCGCGCCGTCTCCTCCCAGTAGACCGATCGCCCAGACGACCGTCGCCTTGCGTGCGCCGCCGCCCGGCTTCCAGGTGGCCGGTTCGCTGCCGAACAGCACCTCGGACACCGTCCGCGCGTACGCGCTGTCGTCCTCCCCCGGCAGCGCGCGGCGCAGGGCCCGCACGGCAGCGAGACGGGTGGCAGGCTCGGCGCCCTGCATGAGCTGCCGTAGCCAGTCGAGGGAGTCCTCGCACGGTGGGTCGGCGTGGGGTACCAGCGAGCCGACCCCATCGATGAGCTGGGTCCGCGACTCCTGGTCCGGCTCCACGAGCCACCGCGCCCGCAGCGCCGCGATCACCTCGTCGGCCCGGTGACGGGCCTCGGCGAGGGCGTCCGCGGCGGCGATGCGGCTCGTGGGCGCCGGATCGTGGAGCACCGGCAGCAGATCCGATACCGCCTGATCCCAGACGGCGGGCCAGGCATCGGTGACGAAGCGGGGATCCGCGGTGTTCGCCGTGTAGGCCAAGGAACCGCCGAGCTCCAGGAGTTCGCGGCGGACGGCCGGGGCGATGGCCGGATCGGCCGCGGCCCGGAGCACGTACGGAAGTGCGGCCGGCGCCGCGGAGCAGACCGCGCCGCCTTGGTGGTAGACGTGGACGAGCAGGTCATCGGCGGCATCGGCGGCCTTCTCGGACCGGTACAGATCTCGCAGCATGCCGGGCACGTCCTCGGCCGTACCGTAGGCGTGCTCCAGCTCCGCCCAGTCGATGTCGTCGATCCCCGCCAGGGCGTCGCTCATCGGTACCCCTCCTCCACCTGCTTCGCGGCCGCAATACCGCCTTCGCAGTCCGGGCACGTCCCCTCGGCCGCAAAGATACGCCCACCGCCGTGGCCCCTTCGTGCCCCGACGCCGTCGCCCTGCGGTGCAGGTGCGCGGGCAGCGCCGTGCACGGGCCGACCTCGGCATCCACTGCGTGAGCCCTTTGGCGCGGAGGCCCGGCGCACGCACGGACTCCCACTGTCGTCCCCGCATGCGAGGGTTGGCCACGTAGCCGACCTGGAGAGCAGATGACAGCCACCGCCTTGGAACGACTGAAGGAACTGCTCGGCGAGCCGGCCTGCTGGGGCTGGGCACGGCCCCGCCTGTGGGAGGCCGCCGAGGGACACCTCGGTGTCCCGCTCCCCGCCGGCTACAAGGCGTTCCTCGATCTGTACGGCCCCGGCGCCTTCGACGGGTTCCTCCACATGGACCGGCCCGTGGACGGCACGGCCGCCGAGCTGGAGCGGCTGTGGCCCACGTCCGGACCCAAGTCGCACCTCGACGATCCTGATCGCTACCCGTTCCCGTTCC
Organism: Streptomyces vinaceus; assembly: GCF_008704935.1. NCBI lineage: Bacteria > Bacillati > Actinomycetota > Actinomycetes > Kitasatosporales > Streptomycetaceae > Streptomyces > Streptomyces vinaceus. The sequence continues at coordinate 7,355,499 of NZ_CP023692.1, read as the reverse complement.
ACCCCCAGCCCGGCGGCCTCATCGAATGGGGCGGAGAAGAAGACGGCGCCGTCTACTACTTCCTTCCCGAAGAGCCGGACCCGGCCGACTGGCGCATGGTCGTCGAGACGGATGAAGGCGAGTGGCAAGAGGCTCCCGGCCCCGTCACAGAGTTCCTCCTCAATCTCGCCGGACGCCCCCACCGCCCCGGGCCCGCCCACCGGTACCGCCAAACCCCCACCCCCTGAACGACTTCGGCCGGAGCCGCCTGCCGCAGGGGCTGCAGCGGCGGGACCGACGGGGCTGAAGCCCGCGACTGCGTTCACGGACGCGGCGCGGGTGGCCGTGACCGGCCGGGCGGCACTCCCCGCCCGGAAACCCGGCGACGCCGTCGAGCACGATCCACTCGAACTCCGCCAGCGCGCCCGGCAACCCGACCCGCCGTCGCCCGCCCCGTGGACCGCAGCCACACCGACGGCCGCCCGGCACTATCCCGAAAGCACCCCATCTCAAGGAGACCCATGGGCACCTGGGACATCGGCCCCGTCAACGACGACACCACCGCGGATTTCCACGCCTGCCTCGACGCGACCGCCGAGGCCGACAGGCCCGGCCTCGTACGGGACGCGCTCGTCCGCGTCCTCGGCTCCGACGACCCCTCCGGCCGGCACGTGGTGGTCGAAGCGGTGGCTGCCGCAGCCCTCGTTGCCGCCCAGTACCCCGGCGGACGGCCGGTCACCAGCCCGTACGGACCCGACCTGCCCGTCCCCGCGCTGCCGGTCGGCCTACGAGAGCTCGCCGTCCTCGCCCTGGACCGGGTCGACGCCAAAGCCTCCGAGGCCTCCTTGCTACGCGAGCCCTGGGCGACGACCGACAGGTACCTCCAGTGGCGCCGCCGCCTGTATCTCCTGCGCAGGGTCCTTGCCTTCCCCACACCCCAACCCGTGACCCGCTCCTGGGCCAGGATCGACGGCTGGATGCAGCGACATGCGCCCGCCTCGTACGCACTGCTCGCCCCGCCCGCCGACCCCGCCGAAGTCGAGGCTGCTCAGGAGGCGATGGGCGTGCGCTTCCCCGCCGACCTCCTGCACTCGCTGGCCTGCCACGACGGACTCACCGAGTGGGCCAACGTGGTCCCCGATCAGCCTCCCATGTCCGTCGCGGGGATCCTCGACCACTGGCAGATGTGCGTCGAGATCGCCGCGGAAGAATCCGATCCGAGCGGACCTCACGGGCACGAGGAACCCTGGTGGCACCCGCAGTGGATCCCGTGGGCGCAGAGCGACGGCGACTCCCAGATCATCGACATGCGCGAAGGGCCAGGCCAAGGCCGCCTCGGCAGTACAGCACACGACGACAGGGCCCACTTCGACGACGGCTGGCCCTCGCTGGCCGTATACCTGACCGCCGTGGCCGACGCACTCGACAACGGCGGGAACGTGGACGGCGACACGCCCTACCTCACCACAGGAGGAGAGCTGTGGTGGACCTCCACCGGCCGAACCGAACTGAACGGCTCCCCTCTCACCGTTGCCCCACGCACGGAAACGGAAACGGACACCGCCCCGCCCCAGTGATCGTCCGGTCGTCCGGGAACGGGCCCGTGGCAGCGATTGTCGTCACTGATCTCCGACGAACGTCACTGCCGGGAAGGTCGGGGACGGACCGTCGAGCAAGTGCCCCCGACGGTGGCGCAGGTGCTCGTCGAAGAAGGCCAGCGGGTACGCCTGCTGTATCTTCACCGCCTGGGCGGGATCGAGGGTGCCGATCACGTCCTGGAGCTGCTGTCCGCTCCATCCGAGCACCTTCGCCACCTGCGGGAACAGTGCCTCGTTGTCGCCGTACGAGACGTGGGCGGCGCCCTGGGCCTGTACGTTCAGCCGCCAGCCTCGCAGGTGCGACCAGAACGCGGCGGCCTCGGGATCCGTGGCGCGGGTGAAGACGGCGGACATCATCATGAACGGCCGGTCCAGGTCTCCGGCCAGCGGCGGGTTCATCTGCATCGGGGCGTCGAGGCTCAGACCGGCCCGGATGCGCTCGTCCGCGAGCGTGGCGCAGGCGGTGGCCGTCCCGCCCTTCGACCAGCCGAACGCGCCCATGCACCGCGGGTCGAGCGAGCCGAGCAGCCCGGCCGGCAGCTCCTTGTGGTCGACATCGGGATTGCATCCGGCGGCGAGCTGCTCGACGCAGTCGAGGACGAAGCGCAGGTCGGCCGCGAAGTCCCCGGGCAGCGTCGGCGCCTGCGGGTCGCGGCGCGGGACGGCGATCCGGCCGTCGGGGTACTCGGTGTACGTGTCGTACTGGTGAGCCACTGTCACCACGGCGTATCCGTGGCTGGCGAGCTCCTGGACGACGACGGTGTGGTCGCCCTGGTGGCTGTGCGCGCCGTGCGAGAACACGATGACGGGCAGCCGTCGGCTCGCGCGCAGCACCGGAGCGCCCACGTGGGCGGCAGTGAGCGGCCCCAGAGGGGCCAGATCGCTGAGCCCGACGTCGGCGAGGAACGCCTGGAACGCGCCGACCGACATCCAAGGCGCCACCGGGTACCGCTGGACGTCCCGGGCGGGATACCAGACGGTGGTCATCAGCTCGCGGAAATGCCCCGGGCCCGCGAGGGCGTCCGGACGGGACCGGTCAACGAGATGCAGTTGAACCGTGCCCACCAGATGCGGCCCGGTCGGCTCCGGCAACGTGAGCCGCGCCGCGGCGGGAACGGCCCCGGCCGGGGCCCCCGGAGCGGCCCACGCGGGGCCGGCAGCGGCGGCAAGCGGCACGGCGGCACCGGCGGCCATCACGGCTCTCATCATGCTGCGGCGCGTCATGCCCCTCCGGCTGATGAACGGCGTGGTGATCACGAGCTCTCCTCCCATGACGGATCGTCAACCGTGCCGCGACGGACAGTCCGTGGGCACGGAGAAACGCTGTCACGCGGGCCCACCGCGGAGCATCCGCCCGCGGGATTAGCCCCCGGGGCGGATGCGGTCAGCGGTGCCGCCGGTGTGAAGGGCCTGATCAGCTTTGCCGCCTCATAGCCACGCCCTTTACGTGCCCGAGCCGTCGCGGTTATCTGGAAGGCACACGTACGAGCACGGGGGCGGGCATGGCGGGCTGGCAGGGCGGATGGGCGCGCGGCCTCTGGCGGACCGCAGCGGCGTCGGCCGCCCCGCCGCTGGCCGCAGCCCTGGCGTTCGAGGTGGCCTGGGAGTCGGCGTACGGGTCGCTGGCCACCTGGGGATTCCTCCTCGGCGGGCTGCTGCTCCCGCTGGTCCTGCTCGGCTGGCACGCCGCCCTCGCCACGCGCCGCGGAGCCTCGCTGATCGCGCTGTCCGCCCTGCCTGCCGGCCTCGGCGCCATCCTGGCACTCGCGTCCGTGGGGCACAGCGCGCTGGAGGACCGGGGCGTCGAGATCAGCTGCATCGTGCTGAAGGTCACCGAGCACACCGAGACGGAATCCTCCACGGACGCCCAGGGCCACTGGACCTCCACGACCCGGACCTCGTACGACCACCGCCTGGACTGCCCACCGGGCGGCCCGGAGCACATGGACAGCCCCTCGCGGCTCGCGAAGCAGGGCGAGTCCCTGGCCGTGGTGCACGACCCGCAGGGCAAAGTCTCCCCACGGGCCGCCGGGGACGTCCACGGCTGGGGCCTGCGCACGGCAGCCGAGGTGGCGATCGGGGCGGCGGTCCTCCTCGGACTGGCCGGTGGGATCCGGGAAGCGTACGAGAAGCGGCGCCGCAGGCCAAGGCTGCCGACAGGGCCGTGACACCCCCGCTCGCCGGCGGGACTACCCCAGCGTTCGACCGCACCCAGCCGTCGGGCCGTCCTCGCGCTCGGCTTCGTCTGAGCGGGATCAGGCCTGCGTCGGATCCCCGGGAATCGCGTGCACCTCGACAGGGTCGTTGCCGGGCTTCCCGCCCGGGCCGGGGCATGCCGACGCCCGTGCGGCGATCTCCACTGCCCGGTCCTCGCTCGCGACGTCGACCAGCCAGTAGCCGGCCAGGATGTGTCCCGGCTGCGCCGGTCCGTCGCTCACCTGCGGGCGTCCGTCGCTCGCGGCCCGCACCGTCTTGACCTGCGACGGTCCGCCCAGACCCTGCCCGTCCACCCACTCCCCGGCCGCGGTGAGCTCCGTGTTCAGGGCGTTCATGTGGGCGAACATGGCCTTCATGTCGTCCTTGGAATAGGAGGACATGAAGGCGTCCCACTGGTCGGCCGGCACGTTCATCTGGATCATGTACTTCATGGTCTGCACCCTTCCTGGGCGGCTACGGGTTTCTCGGGCCTACGGGAAGGTAGACCTCGACCGACCACAGAACTCATCGGTGCCCGCCCATCCCGTGGAGGGTGACCCTCGACGGTGTCCGACAGTCGCAACCCGGGCGCGGGGTTATCGGGGGGGCCGTGTCGTGACCGGCCGTGAGGCCGGGCCGGCGCCGGCGGAGGGCCGCGCCTCGCCGTGCGAGCCGCGTCAGCCGCGGCCCGGGGACGTAACGGGGGGCCTCCGGGTGCGGGGGTTCAGTTCACCGGGATGATGTCCGGGGCGCCGAGCCGTACCGCGTCGGCCGTCAGGTCGTCCGGCTGCTGCTGGGCCTCGCGCTCGGCGGCGACGCGCTTGAGGTAGTGGTCGACCTCGCGGTCCTGGTGCGCCCGGTCCCATCCCAGGTGGGGTGCCATCAGCTCGGCCACGGTCGGCGCCGCGTCCACCCCGCGGTCCCAGGACTCGATGGAGATCCGGGTGCGCCGGGCGAGGACGTCCTCGACGTGGCGGGCGCCCTCGTGGGTCACCGCGTACACCGCCTCGACCCTCAGGTAGTCGTCGGAGCTCGGCAGTGCCTCGCCGAGCGTGGGGTCGGCGGCCACCAGGGCGAGCAGTTCGGGCGCCAGCGATCCGTACCGGTTCAGGAGGTGTTCGATGCGGGCGGCATGGAGCCCGGAGCGCTCGGCGAGCCGTTGCCGGGAGTTCCACAGCGCCAAGTAGCCGTCGGCGCCCAGCAGCGGAACGCGGTGCGTGACGCAGGCGGGAACCTTCTCGTCCAGGCCTCGGACGGCCTCGTCGACCGCGTCCTTGGCCATGACCCGGTACGTCGTGTACTTGCCGCCCGCCACCACCACGAGTCCGGGTACGGGGTGGGCGACGAGGTGCTCCCGGGACAGTTTGCTGGTCTCCGCCGCCTCGCCGGACAGCAGGGGCCGCAGGCCCGCGTAGACGCCCTCGACGTCCTCGGGGGCCAGGGGGGTCGTCAGGACGCTGTTGACGTGTTCCAGCAGGTAGGTGACGTCCTTGGAGCTGAGGGCGGGGTGGGCCTTGTCGAGCGTCCAGTCGGTGTCGGTGGTTCCGATGATCCAGTGCCGGCCCCAGGGGATGACGAACAGCACGCTCTTCTCGGTGCGCAGGATCAGCCCGGTACGGGAGTTGATCCGGTCGCGCGGGACGAGCAGGTGGACGCCCTTGGAGGCGCGGACGTGGAACTGGCCGCGGGTCCCGGCCATGGCCTGGGTGTCGTCCGTCCACACCCCGGTCGCGTTGATGACCTGCTTGGCCCGCACCTGCGTCTCGTCGCCGCTCTCCAGATCGGTGACGACGGCGCCGACGACCCGCTCGCCCTGGCGCAGGAAGCGGCTGACGCGGGTGCGGTTGGCGATCAGGGCCCCGTACGCGGCTGCCGTACGGGCGAGGAAGAGGGTGTGCCGGGCGTCGTCGACCTGGGCGTCCCAGTACTGGATGGCGCCCACCAGCGCGTCGGCGCGCAGGGCGGGTGCCTCGCGCAGGGCGCCGCGTCTGCTCAGGTGGCGGTGGTGGGGCAGGCCTCCGGAGGTGCCGGAGGCCCGGGCCATCGCGTCGTAGAGCAGCACGCCGCTGCCGACGTACGGGCGCTCCGTGACGCGGTGTTGCAGGGGTAGAGGAACGCCACCGGGCGCACCAGGTGGGGGGCGAGGTAGCGGAGCAGGAGGCCCCGCTCCTTGAGCGCCTCGGCGACGAGGCGGAAGTCGAGCATCTCCAGGTAGCGCAGGCCTCCGTGGATGAGTTTGCTGGAGCGGCTGGACGTACCCGAGGCCCAGTCGCGGGCTTCGACGAGTCCGACGCTCAGGCCGCGAGTGGCGGCGTCAAGGGCGGACCCGGCACCGACGACGCCGCCTCCGACGACGAGGACGTCGAGTTCGCCCCGTCCCATCTCGGCGAGGGCCTGGGTGCGGGCCCGGGGTGAGAGGGCTACCGGATCGACCATGGTCTCCTCCTCGGTGCTGCGGGCCCGCGGCCGGAACCTATTCGACCTTGGCCCAGTCGAGCGTGCGCTCCACCGCGCGCTTCCAGCCCTCGTAGCCCTCCGTGCGCCGTTCCTCCGACCACTCGGGCTGCCAGCGCTTGGACTCCTGCCAGTGGGTGCGCAGTTCGTCGGTGTCCCGCCAGAAGCCGGTGGCGAGCCCGGCGGCGTATGCGGCGCCGAGCGCGGTCGTCTCGGCGACCACGGGACGGCTGACCGGTACGCCGAGGACGTCGGCCTGGGTCTGCATGCAGAGGTCGTTGGCGGTGACTCCGCCGTCGACCTTGAGTACGTCGAGGTGGACGCCGGAGTCCTGTTCCATGGCTTCCACCACGTCGCGGGACTGGTAGCAGATGGCTTCCAGGGTGGCCCGCGCCAAGTGCCCGTTGTCGTGGTAGCGGGCCAGACCGACGATCGCGCCGCGGGCGTCGGAGCGCCAGTACGGGGCGAACAGGCCGGAGAAGGCGGGCACGAAGTAGATACCGCCGCTGTCCTCGACGGTCTTGGCCAGGCGCTCGCTCTCGGCCGCGTCACCGATGATCTTCAGCTGGTCGCGCAGCCATTGCACGGCCGAGCCGGTGACGGCGATGGATCCTTCGAGTGCGTAGATCGCGGGGCTGTCGCCGAACTGGTAGGCCACGGTGGTCAGGAGGCCGTGCTGGGAGCGGACCAGTTCCGTGCCGGTGTTGAGCACCAGGAAGTTGCCGGTCCCGTACGTGTTCTTGGCCTCGCCCGGCGCGTAACAGACCTGCCCGACGGTGGCCGCCTGCTGGTCGCCGAGGACGCCGGTGATGGGGATGGCCTCGCGCAGCGGCCTGGAGGTGCGCGTCCGTCCGTACGCCTCGGGGTGGGAGGACGGGTTGATGGTGGGCAGCATCGAGCGGGGGATGTTGAAGAACCCCAGCAGTTCGTCGTCCCAGTCGAGGGTCTCCAGGTCCATGAGCATGGTGCGGCTGGCGTTGGTGACGTCGGTGGCGTGGATGCCGCCGTCGGGGCCTCCGGTGAGGTTCCACAGCACCCAGCAGTCGGTGTTGCCGAAGAGGGCGTTGCCCTGCTCGGCGGCCTCCCGTACGCCGTCGACGTTCTCCAGGATCCACTGGATCTTGCCGCCGGAGAAGTAGGTGGCCGGGGGCAGCCCCGCCTTGCGGCGGATGACCTCGCCTTGGCCGCCGCGCTCCAGTGCCGAGGCGATGGTGTCGGTGCGGGTGTCCTGCCAGACGATGGCGTTGTAGTACGGGCGCCCGGTGCGGGGATCCCAGACGACGGTCGTCTCGCGCTGGTTGGTGATGCCGACGGCCGCCAGGTCCGAGGCGGAGAGGTTTCCGTGCCGGAGGGCGTTCTGGATCACCGAGTTGGTGCGTTCCCAGATCTCGACCGGGTCGTGTTCGACCCATCCCGAGCGCGGGAGGATCTGGTTGTGCTCCAGCTGGTGCCGCGCCACCTCGTTGCCGGCGTGGTCGAAGATCATGAAACGGGTGCTCGTGGTCCCCTGGTCCACTGCGCCGACGAAGTCAGCCATGGGATGCCGCCTCCTCTTGGGATGCCGTGTGGGGGCTGTCGTACCGGACGGGCCGGAACGGGTCGGGACGGGACGGGTAGGGGCGGGACGGGTTGGGGGCGTGCCGTTTCCCGCCCGCCGCGGACCCGGTCATCTCTACTCTTCAGGCGCCGGTACGCGTCCGGGAGGCTCCGGTTCTGCGGTCGGCAGGAACCTGCCGATGAGCAGCTTGTAGATGCCCGCTCCGAGCAGACCGCCGATGAAGGGGCCGATGATCGGCACCCAGAAGTAGAAGTTGCCGTACTGATCCCTCCATGCACCGCCGTATCCGGTGAGGAAGCTGGCCAGACGGGGGCCGAGGTCACGGGCCGGGTTGATCGCGTACCCGGCGTTGGTACCCCACGCCATGCCGATCGCCACGACGATCAGGCCGACGATGAACGGCGCCAGGTTGGCTCCGGGCGGCGTGCCCAGCAGGTCCGTGACCGCGAAGATGAGCAGCAGCAGGATCGCGGTGCCGATGATCTGGTCGCGCAGCGCCCCCCACTCGGTCACCGGCAGGTTCGGGTTTCCGTTGGCCGGGAGCGTGGAGAAGACGCCTTGCGTCTTGATGGTGTGGCCGGGGTCGGCCTTGGCCAGCGCTTCGGTGTAGTTCCAGCGGACGATCAGGGCCGCCACGAAGGCTCCGGCCAGCTGGGCCAGCGCGTAGGGGGCGACCTTCTTCCACGGGAACCCCTTGAAAGCGGCCAGGGCCACGGTCACTGCAGGGTTGAGGTGGGCGCCGCTGAGCCGTGCTGCGGCGTAGACGCCCAGGGTGACGCCGAGGCCCCAGGCCCAGGCGATGCTGTCGTGGTTTCCCAGGCCGCCCGCCGGGTCCGTCAGGGCTCCGCCGGCGACCACCTGGGCGACGACACCACAGCCGAAGAGGATGAGGATCATGGTGCCGGCGAATTCGGCTGACAATTCGCCGACCAGCCCCGACGCTTTGAGGCGCTCCTTCATGGGTGCCCGCTTCCCGCCGGTCCGAAGACCGGCATTCGCCTGCCCCGAGCCCCCCGGGTTCAGGGTAAGTCGGCTCGCCCGTACCGGAAAGGCGAGCGAGGGCCGACCCGCCGGGACCGGGGCCCGCACGGGGTTTCCCGGTCCTTGCCCGGCCCCTGCCCGGGCCGGTCGCCCGAGCCCTCGCGGATGTCGGCGGCGTGGCAGCACACTGTTCGTATGGCGCGTCCTCGCTGACGCGACGCGCCCGCCCGGCGCGCGGTGATCGGTGATCGGTGATCGGTGCTCCGTGACGGCTGGACGCTCACCCGTCGGCTCCGACCGGGAGGCACACGATGAAGATGCTGATCAACAGCCCGCAGACCGTGGTCGCGGACGCCCTGCGCGGGCTGGCCGCGGCCCACCCGGATCTGGACGTGGACCCCGAGGCCCGGGTCGTCGTACGGCGCGACGCGCGGCAGGGCGGGCGGGTCGGTCTCGTCTCCGGCGGCGGCTCCGGACACGAACCCTTGCACGCCGGCTTCGTCGGATACGGAATGTTGTCCGCGGCCTGTCCGGGCGAGGTGTTCACCTCCCCCGTGCCCGACCAGATGCTGCGGGCGGCCAAGGCCGTGGACTCCGGCCAGGGGGTGCTGTTCGTCGTCAAGAACTACACCGGGGACGTACTGAACTTCGACATGGCCGCCGAGCTCGCCGAGGAGGACGGCATCCGGGTCGAGCGGGTTCTGGTCAACGACGACGTCGCCGTGACCGACAGCCTCTACACCGCCGGGCGCCGCGGCACCGGGGCCACGCTCTTCGTCGAGAAGATCGCCGGCGCGGCCGCCGAGGAGGGTGCGCCACTGGAGCAGGTCGCCGCGGTCGCCCGACGGGTCAACGAGGCCTCGGGCAGCTTCGGCGTGGCTCTGAGCGCCTGCACCACTCCGGCCAAGGGCAGTCCCACTTTCGACCTGCCGGACGGCGAGCTGGAGCTGGGCATCGGGATCCACGGCGAGCCGGGCCGGGAGCGCCGGGCCATGATGACGGCGGCGGAGATCGCCGAGGTCGCGGTGGGCGCCGTACTGGACGACATGGCGGACGCGGCCCCGGCCGCGGCCGCCGACGCGCCGGTACTGGCCCTGGTGAACGGGATGGGCGCGACGCCGCTGCTGGAGCTGTACGGCTTCCACGCGGAGGTGGTCCGGGTACTGGCGGCGCGGGGCGTGCCGGTCGCGCGGACCCTGGTCGGCAACTACGTCACGTCCCTGGACATGGCGGGGTGCTCGGTCACGCTGTGCAGGGCCGATGAGGAGATGCTGCGGCTGTGGGACGCGCCGGTGCAGACGGCGGCGCTGCGCTGGGGCCGCTGACCTGCCGACCTGCTGACCTGCTGATCTGCCGACCTTGCTGATCTGCTGATCGGCCATCGGCGTGCGTCCGAACGGGTGAGCCGGTTCGCGCGACCGCGAGGAGGCCCGGGGGTCCTGGTCGTCTCCGGGCACCTCGATCGTCTACAGTGCAGTAGACCGTCTACTTGACTGTAGTCGACGGGGCTCCTTCGGGCTGTCCCCCGCGTCCGAACCAGTGAGAGAGGCCGATCCGCTCCATGGCCACGTCCGCTTCCGCCGCGCTCGCGGTAAATCTCCTCGATGCCCATTCACTCCTCGCCACGTTCGGTGTGATCGGCATCGCGGTGGTGATGTTCGCCGAGACCGGCCTGCTGGTCGGGTTCTTCCTGCCCGGTGACTCACTGCTGTTCACCGCGGGCCTGCTGTGCGCGGGTACCGCGGACAAGGGCGCGCACCTGTCCCTGCCCCCGGTGCTGGCGGCCTCCGTGATCGGCGCGCTGGCCGGCGCCCAGTGCGGGTACCTCATCGGTCGCCGGGCCGGCCCCGCCCTCCTGGCCCGCAGCCGCTCCGAGAAGCTCCACGAGGGCGCGGCGCGGGCCGAGGAACTGCTGGCCAAGTACGGCCATGCCAAGGCGATCGTGCTGGCCCGGTTCGTACCGGTGGTCCGTACGGTCCTCAATCCCCTGGCCGGGGTGCTGAACATTCCGGCCCGGGTGTTCACGTTCTGGCAGGTCGCCGGCGGGCTGCTGTGGACGGTGGGGCTGGTTCTGGCCGGGTACGCCCTCGGCTCCTCGATCCCCAGCGTGGACACCTACCTCCTGCCGATCGTGGGCCTGATCGTGGCGATTTCGCTGCTGCCCGTGGCGATCGAACTCCTCCGCTCGCGACGGAGCGGCAAGCAGCAGAACGGAACGGCGCAGTGACCTCCGGCCACAACGGCTCCGGCGTCGACGGCAACGCCTACGTCGACATCACCGACATGGCCCACCGGACGCCGAACTGGCTCAACGACGCCATCGCCGCCTGGTCCGTCTACGGCCTGGCCCTGTTCGCCGTGCTGATGGTCGGGGCGTGGTGGAGGGCCCGCCGCACCGGTTCCCCGTCGGCCGTCACCGCGCTGGCGGTCCCGCTGATCACACTCCTGGGGTTCGGCGCCGACCTGCTGCTCAAGCTCGTCTTCCGCGAGGACCGGCCCTGCCAGAGCCTGCGCGTGGCCGTGCTGGAAGCCTGCCCCGCCCCCGGGGACTGGTCCTTCCCCAGCAACCACGCCGCCATCGGCGCCGCGGCGGCGGTCGCCCTGCTGTTCGTCTCCCGTCGCCTGGGCGCCGTCGCCGTGGTCGCCGCGCTGCTGATGGCCGGCTCCCGGGTGTGGGTCGGGGCGCACTACCCCCACGACGTCGTCGCCGGTCTCGCCGTCGGCGCCCTGGTGGCCGCCGTGTGCGGCGGGGCCGTGCGGCGCCGGCAGACCACGTTGGCCGGCCGGCTCGGCCGTAGCCGCCTGCGCCCGCTCCTGACGACGGCGTGAGCCCCCGACCCGCCTCCGGGCGCTGCGGCCGGGCCGCCGGTCGCCGGGCAGGATGGCTGGCCGTCTCCGCGTTCGTGCTCCTGGCCGTACTGACGCTGTGGGTGACGCGAACCCCCGGCCACCTGCTGCCGACCGACGCGAGCCTGCACTCCTGGTCCGTGGCGCACCGGCCGGCCCCCGCGGCGGCTTCGGCCAGGGCGGTCACCGACACGGGTACCGGGGTCATCCCGTACGCCGCGCTGCTCACGGTCGGCATGTACGTGGGGCGCACCGCGCACCGGCGGTGCGGCGTGGCGCTCGCGCTGATGCTGTGCCTCGGCGCGGGGCAGGCCCTTCGGTACGCGGCCATGTCGCTGGTCGCACGTCAGCGCCCGCCGGTCGGCGACTGGGCCGCCCACGCCTCGGGCTGGTCCTTCCCCTCGGGCCACACCACCACGGCCGCCATGACCGCGGCCCTCGTCATCGCCGCGTTGTCCCTCGGCAGCCGGAGGGCCCCGCGCATCGCCGTCGTCCTGATCGGGTCGTGGGGCGTCGCGGTGGGGCTGACGCGCGTGTACCTCGGCGTCCACTGGTTCACGGACGTGCTGGCGGGCTGGCTCTTCGCCATCGGGTGGGTGTGCCTCGTCGTCTGGGCGTACCTGCGGTGGGCTCCGTCCTCCGTCCGAAGGGAGCCGTGAGGTGGACGGCCGCATCCTCGTGGTCGAGGACGACCATCCCCTACGGGACGTGCTCTTGAGGGGGTTGCGCGAGGAGGGCTTCGCCCCGGTGCCCGCAGCGGACGGCGCCGGCGCGATACGGCTGGCCGGCTGCGGCTCTGCGCCCTTCTCGGAGGCGGGCCCGTGCGCCCGGTCGGGTGCCGCTCCGACCGGGCGCGGTACCCGTGTCCTCAGGGTTCGCCGGCTTCGCCCCGGACGCCGGGCGATCGTGGTCGCCCTCGCGATTCCGCCGATTCTCACGGTCGGCTTCGTCGAGCTCTCGCATGCGGCGCTCGACGCCTTCCTTCAGGCTCTCCTGCTCCGGCGACCCGGGCTTGGCCTCGGGCCGCCGGATCCTCTCGCGCAGGCGCTCCGCGCGCTCCTTACGCTGCTGGGCTTCCTCACTCATGACAGCCTCCCTGTCGGGCGGGCTGAAGGCCGTACCGTAACGATTGTCCGCCTCACTTCGCCCTACTTCCCCTTGGCCTTGCCCTTGGCCATGGCCGTGGCCGTGGCCTTGAAGGCTTTCGCCGCCGGGTTCGCCCCCCTCAGCCGCTCGATCTGGGCGCGCCATTCGTCGGCCCGGGCGCCGGTGGACTCGCCGGCGCGGGCCGTGAGGGTCCGTGCGGCCAGGTAGGACTTCGAGGAGGGGCCGCTGGCGGCCAGGCGGCTGACGGTCTTGGTCTGGGCGTCGATGGCCTCGCGGATGCTGCCGCTGCCCGTCAGTTTGCCGAGTTTGCGGAAGGTCGGCTCCTTGCCCTTGAACCAGGTCTGCTGCCACCACTCGTCCTTGACCGGGTCCCGCCAGCTGATGTACCCGCCGCGCAGGATCGTCCGGGGCGCCGCGATGTGGCCGCCGAAGCTGTAGCGCACGCCTGGGACGGTGACCGGATCGTAGAAGCGCGGGGTAAAGAAGTCGGAGACGAGCTGGCCGTTGACGGTGTAGCCGAACTCCTCGGCCTCCGAGGGGTCGGCGACCTCCACGAGGAACTCCGCCTGTCCTTGGTCGGGGTGGGGGGACTTGCCGGACACCACACGGTTCCCGAACGGGTCGGCCAGCATTTCCAGCATTTCGTGGCTCGCGGTCAGCGACCAGCTGTCGCTGAACTCGATCAGGGAGAACGGCTGTCCGTTCTCGTCCGTGTGGAACCCTGCCGCGTCGGGTACGTCGTCGACCACGATCAGCGGCCAGTAGCCGACGGGAACGTCCTCCAGTCTGTCGAAGGCGTCCACGGTCGCGTTCACTTGCCACAGCGGTGCGAAGTCGCGACTCGCCTGTTTCTGGAGCGCGGCGGCGACCATGTTCAGCTGTGAGGGGCTGATCTGGTTGATCTTGGTCTCGGGTACGAGCGCGAGCTGGTTCATGAGCATGGTCGCGGCTGGCCTTCCGTTTCGGGACAGCGGCGGCGAGGAGCCACTCCGGCCCCCAGAGCCGCCGGACCCGTCGAGCTTCACCGAGCGGCGGCACGATCGTGCGGGCACACGTCGGAGCGCGCGGCAAGTCCAGTCGAATGGCGGTTTACGAAAGTCCCCCACCTGAGCCTTGGCCTTCGATCCGTGGCTCACCCTGAGAGCGCGACGGTCGCGCGCAGGTATGCGAGGAGTTGGAGGCGTTCGGCTCCTGCGCTGCGCCGGCGGCCGTCCGCCGGAGGCCGAGGGCGCGCCACGTCCGGCAAGACGGCGCGTCAAGCGGATAGATTAGTCCACTTAGCTGCTACGGTGGAGTCCCGCACTCCGAAGGGAGCTCCAGTGCCACGCAACGTCCGGCTTTCCCTGGGAGCCGTCATCCTGCTCCTGAACGCGGTGCAGTGGGTGGCCGCCGAGGCGGTCTCGGCGGCGGCCTGGACCGCCCCGCCCTACAGCTACGCCGCCAACTACATCAGCGATCTCGGTGTTCCCGACTGCGGTGCGCTGTTCCAGGGCCGCGAGCTGTGTTCGCCGCTGCACCCGCTGATGAACATGTCCTTCGCGCTCGAAGGAATCCTGTTCGCCACTGGCGTGGTGCTGCTGTCCTGCCTGGCCACGGGGCGCGCCCGTCGGGCCTTCGTCGCCCTGGCCGTCGCGCACGGTGTGGCGATGGTGCTGGTCGGACTGTTCCACGGCTCCGTGGACGGTCCGGACTACACCCTCTTCATCCACGGCGGCGCCGCGGCGGTCGGCATCCTGTGCGCGAACACCGTGGCCATCCTGTCGGGTGCGCTGCGCAGCCTCGGCGCGCCGCCCGCCTACCGTGCCTTCGGCATCGCGGTGGGCGTACTGGGCCTGCTGAGCGAGGCGTTCGTGGGCGCGTCCGCGAGCACGGCCGGTCTCTTCGAGCGCGGCGGCGTCTACTCCTGGCTGCTGTGGAGTGCGGTCACGGGCACCCTGCTCCTGGCCGGACACCTGCGCCGCCGGCCCGCCACGGCGGAGAGCGCCCCGGCATGACCGGCGAGAGCGTGCGCCCGCTGCGAGCGGACGCGGAACGAAACCGTCAGCTGATCATGCAGACAGCCGCCCGTTTGTTCGCGCAGCGCGGGGCGACCGTCCCCCTCAACGAGATCGCGCGCGAGGCGGGCATCGGGGTGGCCACCGCGTACCGGCGCTTCCCTGACCTCCAGGCGCTGCTCGACGCCCTGTTCACCGAACGGTTCACCACCTTCCTCGATATCGCCTCGGCGGCCGCGCAGGAACCGGACCCCGGCCAGGCCCTGCGCCACTACCTCCTGGAGGCGGCTCAGTGGCGTGCCCGGGACCGCGCGCTGGAGGTGATCCTCGCCAACGCCGACGTGGAGGCGGAGCCGATCGCCGTGATGCGCGACGACCTCGCCCGACGTGTAGAGGGCCTGGCGGAACGGGCGGTGGCGGCGGGCGCGGTCCGCGCCGACTTCGCCGGAGCCGACGTGTACGCCTTCCTGCACATGGTCGGCGCCGTTGCCGACCGCACCCAGGGGATCGCCCCCGACTCCTGGCGCCGCTACGCCGAGATCCTGCTGACCGGCTTCGGCCTGGAAGAGGGGCACGCAGCAGCGCACGCCCCTGCCATGACCGACAGCCAGCTGCGCCGGACCTGGCCCCGGCCGACGAACTGAGCGGCCGCACCATCCGTGGCGCCGCGTGCGGCGGCTCGTGGCGCGGGGCCGTCCGTGTCAAGTGGCCAGCTCGTAGATGCTCCGGGCCGTCAGCCAGAGGCCGGCGAGCAGGGAGAGCGTGACGATCAGCTTCTCCTGGTGCTGCTCCAGCCAGCTCCGCAGGGCGTTCAGCCGGGTGTCCGCGGCCTCGGGCGCGCGGAGCGCGTACACCTCCATGGCGATGAGGCTGAGCGTGGCCAGCAGGCAGTAGCCGGTCAGTGCGAGCCAGTCGGTTGAGGTGGAGAGGTCCGCGTCGACGGCCGTCGCGGCGCCGGCGCCGACCAGTGCCCAGGGTTGCAACAGCCAGGCCAGGCCGGCCGCGGTGGCCAGGGAGGCGTTGTCGATCCGGGCGCTCCAGCGGGGTGGGCCGTGCGGGCGGGGCGGGCGGCGGCGCCGGTGGACGCCGTACAGCACCAGGGCCACGCCGATGATGAGTTTCGCGACGATCGCGGCGGTCGAGGGCGCGCTGTGACGGGCCGGGGGCTGTCCGCCGGTCAGCAGCATCACGCAGGCGATGACCACGATCAGGTTGGCCAGCCACGACAGCAGGAACACCAGGCCCAGGCGGACACCGCGCCGTGCGGAGAGGAGCAGGATGAAGGCGCTGTTGTGCAAAGGCCCCAAGGTGACGGCCATACCGATCACCACCAGATCGAGGACCATGGGATCAACCGCTCCTGGGTGTAGGGACCGTCCGCCGCGGGTGGTTGGGCGGACCGGTCAGTGAAGTCGGGCAGCGCTGCGGACGCATTCTCAGGCCGCCCGTCCGTTCGGGCTCCCGGTGGCGGCCGAGGCGGAGTCCGCGGTGTGGTAACTGCGCAGGAGTTCCCGCTCGGCGTCCCGGTGCGGGAACATGAAGAAGATCAGCAGCGCACCCAGGGCGATCGCGGCCAGGCCGACGGTGTAAGCCCAGTCGTCGCCGTGGAGGAACGACTGGCGTGCCGCCGCGACGATCTGGTCGGCGTACTGGGGGTGCTGCTGGGCGACCTGCCAGGCGGAGGCGAACGACTTCGTCAGCTCGCTCTGGACCTGGTCCGACACGTCCTTGCCCTCGGGGAAGCGGCGATCGCCGCGCTGAAGGCCGAGGCGTAGCCGGCGGTGAGGAGCACGCCCATGATGGACTGCATGACGGCCCCGCCGAGGTCCCGTTGCAGGTCGGCGGTGCCCGAGGCCATCCCGGCCCGTCGTACGGGCACCGATCCGGTCAGCGAGTGGGACGCGGGCGTTCCCGCAAAGCCGGCACCGATGCCGATGAGCACGTAGGCGACGCCGATCTGCCAGTAGCTGCTGTCCTCGTCCCAGAACAGCAGCATCCAGCCGAAGGCGAGGAAGAGGAAGGCGTAACCGGTCAGCAGGGTCGTGCGGGCGCCGCGCGTCTCGACCAGCTTCGCGGACCGCGGCGCCACGAGCACCATCATCACGACGAGGGGGAGGATGGCGGCGCCGGCTTCGACGGGGTTGTACCGGAGCACGTTCTGCAGGTACTGCTGGCTGACGAAGGCCGACCCCATCATGGAGCCGAACACGATGATTCCCGCGCACGCGGCGACCCAGAACGTACGCCGGCCGGCGACGTGGAGGTCGTACAACGGGTTGGGGGCCCGGCGCTGACGCCAGAAGAACCCCGCTCCGGCCACCAGGGCGACCACGGAGAGGCCGACGACCAGGGCCCCCTCGTCGGGGACGGCGGCGAAGTTGATCGCCAGCACCAGTCCGGCGATCAGCAGGACGGACAGGATGCCGCCGAGGTTGTCCACCGGTTCGGTCGACTCGTGGCGTGCGCGGGGACGAACAGAAGGGCCATGACCAGCGCGACCACGGCGAGGGGCAGGGTGACCAGGAACACCGACCCCCAGGAGAAGCGTTCGAGCAGCGCGCCCGCGATCACCGGCCCGAGCATGGAGATGCCGCCGCCCAGGGCCGACCACAGTGCGATCGCCTTCGTCCGCCCCGGCCCCGCCCACAGGGCGGTGATCAGCGCCAGGGTGGTCGGGTAGGCCATGCCGGCCGAGAGCCCGCCGAGGATCCGGCCGGCCACGAGGACGGTGTCGTTCGGCGCGTACGCGGCGAGCAGGCAGGCGGGGACGGACAGGGCGACGCCGAGGAGCAGCAGCAGCTTGCGCCCGTGGCGGTCGCCGATCGCCCCGAGATAGAGCACCGATGCGGCGAGGCCGAGGGAGTACCCCACGGCGACCAGGTTCAGCGTGGTCTGGGAGGAGTCGAAGGCCTTGCCGATCGCGGGCAGCGCCACGTTGGCAACCGACAGGTTCAGGTTGGCCACTGCGGCGACGATGATCAGGGACGCAAGAACGAGCGACGCCCGCGCCGGGGCATCGCGCGGATCGTCGATGCGGGGCGCGCCGCTCTTCGACATGGAACCTCCGGGGCGAAGTCGGGCTCGGTGCGAGTCTTGCCTGGTCCACCGTGCCGTGCCGTACATCTCGCCATCGGGAGGACACGCCCACCGTCGCCGGCGCGGCCCTCCCGCCCCGCTGTGCCTTGGTCGCCTTCGTCGCGTCCGGGTGGCGCGGCCGCTCTGCGTCCCCGGCGTCCGGGCCGCCGGGCCCAATGTTCCGACGGCTCAGGGGCGTTCGAACGCCTGGAGCACGCCGCCGAGCGAGAAGCAGAGCGCGCCGGTCAGCGTCCCCCAGTTGGCGATGTCGGTGTTGACCAGGCTGCCGGTGGCGGGCCGGGTGAAGGCGGCCAGCGCCGAGACCATGAACAGAACCGACCCGAGCTGGTTGACCGCGACGACCCACCAGCCGAGGCTGCGGGAGCGCAGGCAGGGCCGGGACCGGTGGCAGATCTCGGCGAACGCGAGATGCCCCGAGACGAGGAACAGGACGCATCCGATGACGTCGGGAGTCCAGATCAGCCGGTTGACCTGCTGGACGGTGAGCCCCTGCAGGAAGGAGTCGAGCAGGTTGACGGCGAACACGAGCGTCCCGACGAACAGGACGAACGTGCTCACCCAGGCCAGGAGCATCGGCTCGTACCCCCACCACCGCCAGGCGGCCGTGACGAGGCGGCCGTCCCCCGCGCAGTGGCGGGGTGCGTTGAGGACCTGTAGCAGCGAGGTGTAGCCGCCGATGTTGAAGAACAGGCCCCCGGCGAAGTAGACCGAGGCGCTCTCGACCGCTGTCCCTGATCCGAACTGCGCGATGGCGGCGCCGAGGGCGAAGAGCGCTCCGCCGATGACGAACGCGCCCGAGGCGATGGCATTGAGTCTGCGAAGGCGGGCGAGGGCCTCGGCATCGGCCGCAGGGGACGTCGCGGCCTCGCCCCCCGGACCGCGGAGCGACAGCGCACCGCGCCTGCGCGCCGGCCGCGACTCCCATACCACCGTCGGCCCTTCGGGCCGGCGCCAGGTGAGCCGGGTGGTGAACGGTCCTGCACCCTCGGCGCGCTGCTCAGGCTCTCGCTCTCCCACGGCCCGAGCCTATTCCCGCGTACGGTGCCCGGCCGGCAGCGAAACGTACCCTGCCTGCCCTGCCGTCAGCGGGCGGGGGCTTGCGTTCGAGTGCGCTCCAGGTCATATGGTCCGCCCGTATGACCATGCGATACAGATTCCTGGGCGGAACCGGGCTCGAAGTGAGCGTGCAGTGCCTGGGCACGATGATGTTCGGGGCGGTCGGCAACCCCGACCACGAGGACTGCGTACGGATCATCCACGCGGCCTTGGACGCCGGCATCAACTTCGTGGACACCGCGGACATGTACTCGGCCGGGGAGTCGGAGACCATCGTCGGGAAGGCGCTCCGCGGAAAGCGCCGGGACGACGTGGTGCTCGCCACCAAGGGCCATTTCCCGATGGGCGAGGGGCGCAATCGCGGGGGCAACTCACGGCGGTGGCTGACACGTGCGGTGGAGGACAGTCTCACCCGGCTGGGCACCGATGTGATCGACCTCTACCAGGTCCACCGGCCGGACCCGCGGACCGACATCGAGGAGACCCTCGGCGTTCTGGGCGACCTGGTGCGGGCAGGAAAGATCCGGGCCTTCGGCTGCTCCACGTTCCCGGCCGAGGAGATCACCGAGGCGCACCACGTGTCAGAACGGCGCGGCCTGCCCCGGTTCCGGACCGAGCAGCCGCCGTACTCGATCCTGGCGCGCGGAGTGGAGAAGGACGTGCTGGCGGTCGCCCGGCGTTACGACATGGGCGTGTTGACCTGGAGCCCCCTTGCCTCGGGCTTCCTCAGCGGGAAGTACCGGGCTGGCCAGGAGGTCGACCTCAGCCGCGGCAGGGCGGCGCTGACGCCCGCGCGGTTCGATCCCGCGATCCCGGGGAACGCCGCCAAGCTGGCCGCCGCCGGAGAACTGATCGAGGTGGCATCGGAGTTCGGCTGTACGCTGCCGGAACTGGCGGTGGCCTTCCCGCTGGTGCACCCGGCGGTCACCTCGGTGATCATCGGGCCGCGGACCATGGAACAGCTGGAATCCCTGCTGAAGGGGGTGTCGGTGGTACCCGACGACGCGACCCTGGACCGGATCGACGCGATCGTGCCGCCGGGCACCAACCTGTACCACCCCGATGGCGTCTGGCAGCCCGTCGCGCTCACGGATCCCGCCTTGCGCCGCCGGCCCGTCGGAGACCGCTGAGCCCTGTCGTTCCCCGGAGGCGCTGTGCGGCCGCCTGCGCGTGACACCCGGTAGCCGTCCGTGCACCCGTGCGGAGGCTCCGGGCCCGGGCTCGCCGGGGCGGGCCCGGTACCAACGCGCGGACGGGGTGTGGGGGGACGATGGACGGGTGCGAAACCTTCCAGGGCGTGACCAGGGGGCGGCCGAGCCGCCCGAGCCCGCAGGACCCGCCGAGGGCGCCGACGGGGCCGGACAGCGGGCGCTCGGCGAGGCACTGATCCGGGCCTGCGCGGCCGCGGGGGCGTCCATCGGCATGATCTACCTGCCCGACCCCACCCGCCGCGTCCTGCATCTGGCGATGACCTTCGGGCTGGCCCGTGAGTTCGCGCTGCCCTGGTCCCGGGTCGTGGTGGACGATCCCATCCCGGTGGCCGACGCGGTCCGCGACGGGCGGTTCGTCTGGCTCGGCGGCCAGGAGGAGACGGCCCGGCGCTACCCGCGCCTCGGCCTCGTCCTCCCGTACGACTTCGCCCTCGCCGCGGCCCCGCTCGTCCCCGACCCGGTGCCCGAGCCGGCGGAGCCCACCGGGGCCGGTCTCGTCCTCCTGTGGCCCGGCTCCCACCCGCCCCACCTGACCGAGCGGGAACGCGACGCCGTGGACGCGGCTTGTCGCCGTCTCGCGAACCACCTGCGCCAGGCCGCCGCCGCCGGACACCCCGTCCGTCCGCCGGCGCAGCCGGTCATGCTGCGACCGCCTCCCCCTCCCACGCCCGGGCCGGCCGAAGCGGCCGCCGCCATGGCCTTCATCCGGCGCCTGCCCGGAGGCAACTGCTCACTCGATCTGAACGGCACGATCACCTTCATCACCACGGAGGCGGCCGAGCTCCTGCGCGCACCCGTCTCCCGCCTCATCGGAGCCCTGCCCTGGGAAGCGCTTCCCTGGATGGACACACCCGTCATCGAGGACCACTACCGGGCCGCGGCGATCAGCCGGCTGCCGCGCAGCTTCACCGCCGCGCCCCCGATCGGCCGCAACCTGCGCTTCGACCTCTACCCGGACGACACCGGGATCAGCGTCCGCATCACCCCGGCCGCAGCCGACGAGCCCGTACCGCCACCCGCCCCACGGACCGCCGCCCCCGCGGAACCCGCACCCAGCCGGGCCACCGCCCTCTACCAGCTCATGCACCTGGCGGCCGCCCTCACGGAGGCCGTCCACGCCCGCGACGTCGTCGACCAGGCGGCCGACCTGCTCGTCCCCGCGCTCGGCGCCCAGGCCCTGGCCCTACTGGTGGCCGAGGAACAACGCCTGCGCATCGTCGGCTTCCGCGGCTACACGGCCGAGCTGATGGCCCGCTACGACGGCATCCCGCTCGGCATCCACACGGCCAGCACCCATGGACTGCGCACGGGCGATCCGCTGTTCTTCGCGGACACGGGCGAGCTCGCGGCCGCCTTCCCGGCCGTCGTGATCGGGGACGGCATGGCGGCGTGGGCCTTCCTGCCCCTCATCGCTTCCGGCCGGCCCATCGGTACCCTCATCCTGGCCTACGCGCGCCCCCACCCGTTCGTGCCCGGCGAACGGGCGATCCTGACCTCCCTCGCCGGACTCATCGCCCAGGCCCTGGACCGCGCCCGCCTCTACGACACCACCCACCAGCTCGCCCACAGCCTGCAGACCGGCGTGCTGCCACGCGCGCTGCCGGACGTCCCGCACCTCGAAGTCGCCGCCCGATACCTGCCGGCGGCGCACGGCTTCGACATCGGCGGCGACTTCTACGACCTCATCCGGATCGACGACACCACCGTCGCGGCGGCCGTCGGCGACGTCCAGGGGCACAACGTGAACGCGGCCGCCCTCATGGGGCAGGTCCGCACGGCCGTCCACGCCTCCGCGGGCGAGCGCCCGGCGGAGGTCCTCGCCCGTACCAACCGGCTCCTGACCGACCTCGACCCCGGACTCTTCACCAGCTGCGTGTACGCCCACATCGACCTCGCGACCCGCACCGCCCACCTGGCCACGGCCGGCCACCCGCCTCCGCTGCTGCGCCACGCCGGTGGCCCGGCGAAGATGCTCCACCTGCCGCCCGGGCTGCTCCTCGGCATCGACCCGGACGCCTCGTACACGTCCGTCGAGGTCCCGTTCGAGCCGGGCAGCCTGCTCACGTTGTTCACCGACGGGCTGGTGGAGGTCCGCGGCGAGGACCTTGAGGACGGCATCGAGGCCGTCGCGGCCCGCATCACCGCAACCGCCGAACACCACCCGGTGGGCAGGCTGGCGGACGACCTCATCAGCCGGGGCCGCGGCGGAGCTCCCCGTACCGACGACATCGCCCTGCTCCTGCTGCGCTTCGCCCAGGAGGAGCAGCCCATGTGACCGGGTCCGGGGTCGTTCCGGTGCCGCGCGGGCGCACGCTCCAGCAGTCCGGAGCGGACCCACGGAGCCCGTTCTCCAAGATCGATTGTCAGTGGTGGATGGGAGGATTGAAGTATCAAGTCGGGAAACAGGGGGAACCGCCATGTCCGGAAAGCAGAACTACATCAATCACGTCGCTCTCGTGCTGGACGCCAGCTCGTCCATGTCGCACCTGAGTGGCAAGGTGGTCGAAGTCGCCGATCAGCAGATCGCCTATCTGGCCCGCCGGTCACAGGAACTGGACCAGGAAACCCGTGTCACGGTGTACGTCTTCGCGGACAAGGTGGAGTGCGTCGTCTACGACAAGGACGTGCTGCGCATGCCCTCCCTGAAGCAGCTGTACCGGGCCGGGGGAATGACGGCCCTGCTGGCTGCCACGCTGAAGTCGCAGCGGGAGCTGGCACAGACGGCCCAGCTCTACGGGGACCACAGCTTCCTCACTTTCGTACTGACCGACGGCCAGGAGAACGCGAGTCACCGCTGCCCGGACGCCCCTTCCCGCAGCGCTCGTGACCTGGTGCAGGCCGTGGCCACCATGATCGAAACGCAGCAGGACAACTGGACCCTGGCCGTCCTCGTACCGGACCAGATGGGCAAGCGCGAGGCCATGCAGTGCGGTTTCCCGAAGGACAACATCGCCATTTGGGACGCCACGAGCACAAAGGGCCTGGAAGAAGCCGGCAAGGTGATCCTGAAGGCCACCGAAACCTTCATGGTGGGCCGTAGCAAGGGCATCCGGGGATCGAAGGCGGTGTTCTCCACGGGTGCCGAGGTGGTCAACAAGGAGACCATTGCCGCTGCGGGCCTCACTCCGGTCGATCCGTCGCAGTACGAGCTGGTTCCCGTGGCTCGCGATGCTGCGATCCGGGAATGGGTCATCGAATGCGGACAGGATTACCGGACCGGTTGTGCGTTCTACGAGCTGAGCAAGTCGGAAAAGATTCAGGCGCGGAAGCAGATCGCGGTACTGGAGAAGAAGACGGACCAGGTGTACACGGGACCGGAGGCCCGGGCCCTGCTCGGCCTGCCGAATACGGAAGTCCGGGTCAAGCCGGACCACAACGACGACTTCACCATCTTCGTGCAGAGCACCAGCGTGAATCGGAAGCTGGTTCCGAACACGCGCCTGCTGGTCATGGTCTGACCCGTCCGACCACGGATCACCGGTACGTCCGCTTCAGCGGGCGCTTCAGCGGGGCATCGCTTCGGCCGCGGCGATGGCGGAGAGCGGCGAGCCCGGATCGCGCTCGACCTCCAGGTCACCGAGGGTGACGATGCCGACGAGTTCACCGTCGTCGGCCTGCACCGGCAGGCGCCGGAGCGCGTGCCGTCGCATGAGATCGACGGCGTGATCCACGCGGTCGTCGGGCTTGACCGTGAGCGGATCGGTGCTGCAGATGGCCCGCACGGTCGTTTCGGCCGGGTCGCGGTCCTCGGCCAACGCCCGGACCACGATGTCCCTGTCCGTGAGGATGCCGCGAAGCCGGCCCCGGTCAACGACCAGGACGTCTCCGATACCGGCGTCCCGCATCACCCGTGCGGCCTCCGCCAGCGTCGTCAGCTGCTCGACCGTTACCGGGTTTCCCGTCATCACCTCGTGCACTCGGTGCACTCGTCGGGTCATCCATCCTCCCGATGCTGGAAGGGGGCCTTGCGCTACAGCGCCTACCCACCCCCGCCGGGGGTAAGCACGGGCTTCGACGTGCACACCTCGGGGGTTGGCCGCGCGCACGCCGGGTACGCGCTTGTCGGCGCCCCCTCGCGGATGCCTTCGCCGTTACCCGCAGTCCCGGCGTCATCACCCGCCCACACACTCCCGCCGGAGGCGGTCTCATGATCCACGTCACGATTCCGCTCATCCCGGGAGAGGACGGCGTACCGCTGATTCCCGCCGACCGGGTCACGGCGCTCCTGCGTGCCATCGCCGTCGACTGGATGAACGCCGGGGACGACGCCGATCCGGCAGTCGACCGCCAGACCGTGGACGGTCTGGCGGGAGTCCTCGATGAGCTCGCCGACAGCATCGATGTGGAATGCATCGCCTTCACCTCGACCCCGGAGGACCGGGCCCGCGGCGGCGAATGACACGAAGCGGCACCCGGTCCCGGGGAGGGCCCGGGTGCAGGAGAAGCGACCGTGGTCACCCCCCGGCTGTGCCGGGGACGCGGTCGGGCCGCACGCATTCGATGAGGTAGTCGCCGGTGTGGGGGTCGATGGTGACGCCGTGCGCCTCGCTGTGGAACCCGGGGAAGGCCCGGTCGAACGCCTCCAGTGCTCCGAGGTAGCGCAGGACCGGGCCGTCGGGGGCTCCGAGTGCTTCTCCGGGCATCAGGACGGGGATCCCGGGCGGGGTCACGGTGACCATGGCGGCCGCCACCCTCCCTGCCGCCCGGGCGAGGGGAAGACGTTCGGTACCACCGCGGATGAGCTGCTGGTAGCAGCTCCGCGGCGGGACGACCGGTTCGGGAAGGTCCCGGAAGGCGGTGTCCAGCGCATCGATCAGTTCGGCCCGGGTGAGGTGCTCGTGCATCTCCTGGCACAGTCCGCGCAAGGTCATGCCGCTGTAGCGCTGCGGATGGCGTTCGACCAGGTGGGGCAGCACCTGTCGCAGGGGGGTGTCGGCGTCGTGGAGGGCTTTGAAGTCCATCAGGGCGTCCATCAGGGTTCCCCACTTCCCCTTGGTGATGCCCATGGAGAACAGGACGAGGGTCGTGTAGGTGTCGGTCTTCTCCACCACGATGCCGCGGTGGGCGAGGTATGCCGTGAGGATCCGGGCCGGAATCCCCCACGAGTCCGCCTCCCCGCGCGCGTTGACGCCCGGGCAGGTCAGCGTCACCTTGATGGGGTCCAGCATGCACTGCCCCTTCACCAGGCCGGGGAAGCCGTGCCAGTCCGCGTCCGGTTCGAGCTCCCAGCAGCGCGGATCGCCGGCCAGCAGTGCGGGCGGAGCGTCGGCGAAGGGAACGGCGGTCCCGTGGACCGCGTCGATGACGGTGTCGGGCTGCCAGACTCCGAAGAACCAGGGCAGCCGGTCACCCGCGTCCGCGATGCGGCGCCCGGTCCGTACGACGGCCTGCCGGAAGCGGATCGCTTCTGTGACCGCCTCGTTGACCAGCCACTCCCCCTGTGGACCGTCCATCATCGCCGCGGCCACGTCCAGCGAGGCGATGACCGGGTACAGGGCCGAGGTGGTGCCGTGCATCATGAACGCCTCGTTGAACCGGTGGTGCTCGACCGGCGCCCGGGGCGAGGACTTCACGTGCACCATGGCGCTCTGTGACAAGGCGGCCAGCAGCTTGTGCGTGGACTGGGTGGCGAAGACGGTGGGGCGTTCGTCGCTCGCGAACGTGTCCGGGCCGACGGCCATGCCGTAACGGCCCGCGTAGAGGGGGTGGAAACGGGCGTAGGCGAACCAGGCCTCGTCGAAGTGGAGACGGGGCGCACTGGGTGCCAGAGCCCGTGCGGTGCGGACGGTGTCATAGCAGAGCCCGTCGTAGGTCGAGTTGGTGATCACCGCGTACTGGGCGTCGGGGGAGACGGCACCCGCGGTCAGCGGGTGCGCGGCGATCCTGGCCGCCACCGCGCCGGACGAGGTCTCACGGGCGGGCAGGGGGCCGGCGAGCCCGTATCCGTTGCGCGTCGGAATGAGGTAGACGGGGCGCGCACCCGAGATCACCAGCCCGTGCAGCACCGACTTGTGGCAGTTCCGGTCCACCAACGCGATCTCGTCGGCCGTGACGCAGTAGTGGCCGACCATACGGTCGGCGGTGGAGTCGCCGTGCAGCACGAAGTACGTCCGGTCGGCGCCGAAGACGCGGGCGGCGTTGCGCTCGGCGTCCCCGATGGGCCCGCTGTGCTCGAAGAGGGAACCCAGCTCCTCCACCGAGATCGACAGGTCGGTCCGGAAGAGCCGCTCGCCGTAGTAGTCGAAGAACGCGCGGCCGACGGGCGACTTCAAGAACGCCACCCCTCCCGAGTGTGCGGGGGTGTGCCATGAGTACTCGTGGGCGTCGTCGAACTGGCGCAGCGCTCTGAAGAACGGGGGCAGGACGGAAGCCCCGTAGGCGCGGGCCGCGTTGAAGACGCGACCTGCGATGAAGGACGGTGTGTCCTCCAGCGGCCAGATGTAGCCGACCGCGGTCTCGGCCACCCACAGGGGCAGCCGTTCGAGGCCGTGGTCGGATTCCTCGCTCATGACGACGAAGACGGGCAGGGCGGTGAACCGGCTGGTGATCTGCTGCAGGACCGTCCCTCCCCCGCCGCCCGCGTCGCCTCCCGTCTCCGACGGCAGGTCCCAGGCGATGACGGCGGCGGTCAGGCCCGCCTCCGTACGCAGGGCGGCGCGGGCTCCCTCGACCGTCCGCGCCCACCGCACGTGCAGCCCGCGGTTCTCCAGCTCTTTGCCGATCCGGCGCAGCTGCTCGCTGCTGACTCCCCCGCCCATGGGGTCCTCACGCAAGGCCAAAAGAACACTACCGTTCGACATGATGCTCCCCACCTGCGCGTTCCCAGCTGATGCGTCAAGTGTCGAATGCACCCGCCACGGATCGGGACGGAATACGGCCGCATCACCCGTTCGGGAACCCGGCGCCGTCCGCCGGCGGCAGAGGCGTGCCCGGCCGCGGATCATGCGCCTACGCTGGTGCTCGTCCGGGAGTCGGGGCGGCCGACCGGTCGTGGAACGGAGTACGCGGTGCCAGCGGGGGAAGCGGGGGAAGCGCGTGACGGTGACCTCATCGGAAAGGTGCTCGGGGGACGCTACCGTGTGATCTCGGTCGTGGGCCGCGGAGGCATGGGCGTGGTCGCGCGGGCCGTCGACGAGCTGCTCGCCCGCGAGGTCGCCGTCAAGGTCCTGCGGGCGTACACCGACTCCAGTGACCTCGAACTGGCCGCTCTGCGCTCCCGGATGAGGCGTGAGGCGCAGGCCGCTGCCCGAATCCGGCACACCGGCGTGGTCACCGTGCACGACGTCACGCATGAGCAGGGTCTGCCCGTCATCGTCATGGAACTCGTCGACGGGCCCTCGCTCGACGAAGTGCTGACGCAGCGTGGCGTGCTCGACCCGCACGAGGCCGCCGCGATCGGCGCCAAGCTGACGGACGCCCTCGACGCCGCCCACCGCGCGGGCGTTCTCCACCGGGACGTGAAGCCGGGCAACGTGCTGCTGGAGCGCGACGGCCGGGTCGTGCTCACGGACTTCGGCATCGCCGCCATCGAGACCTCCGACGACGAGGCGATGGCGAAGCTCACCCGCAGCGGTCAGCTGGTCGGCTCGCTCGACTACTTGCCGCCGGAGCGCGCACAGGGCAGGGAGCCCGGACCGCCCTCCGACATATGGTCGCTCGGGATGACCCTGTACGCGGCGGTGGAGGGCGTCTCGCCGTTCCGCCGTACCTCGGTGTGGTCCACGATGGCTGCGATCGTGGGCGAGCCACTGCCCGAGCCCCGGCGCGCCGGGCCGCTCACCCCGGTGCTGCGGGCGCTCATGGCGAAGGATCCGGAGCACCGGCCCACCGCCGACCGGGCCCGCGCGATGCTGGAGGAGGTGGCGGCCGGCGGCGCTGTCCCCGCGGCGGTGCCGGTAACGGCTCCCCCGCCCGTCACCGAGCAGCCCGGGTCCGGGCCCGCTCCCGGCTTCGGGCCCCCGCCTCGGGCCGCGTTCGACGCGGGCGCCGTGTCGTTTCCGCAGCCCTACGCCCCCACTCCGCAGTCCGGATTCCCGTCGCACGGCCTCGCGCAGGGCCCCCTGCCCGGTCATCACGTCACCGTGAACCGGACCGGCCCGGCGGATGTGGACCGGGCGCGGCGTCGCAGCCGTACCGCGCTGACCCTCGCGGTCGTCGCCGTACTCGCCGTACTCGCCGGCGGCGTCACGTACGCCGTGGCCTCGGGCGGCGGCGACGACCGAGCGCGAGCGGTGGCGTCCCCCTCCGGCTCCGCACCCATCGCGAAGGGCGCCACGGCCGCCCCGAGCCACCCCGTACCGACGGGCTGCGCCGGCTGGACCCACAGGGACCCGGCTGCGGGCACCTACGGCTACATCTCCGGCGACCACCACTTGCTGGCCGCGCCGTACCAACATTGCTCGCAGGGCGGTCTGGTGAAGGACGGCACCAAGCTCTGGTACCAGTGCTACATCGTCAACTCGTACGGCAACCAGTGGACGTTCGTGCGGGTGGACGGCACGAACGCCACCGGATGGCTGTACAACCGTGACCTCAAGGGCCAGAAGGGCTCGTCGCCCGCCTGTTAGACGTGCACGGGGGCGGCGTGACCACCGCGTACAGGCTGGGGCTGTCGTAGTTCTGCCTGGCCGAAGAGGAGGGCGTAGCCGCCGGGGAGCCGGCGAAGGATGCGGGCGAGCAGGTCCGGGCCGGCGAGGCGGGCGACGACGGCGAGTACCGTGCCGGTGTCCCACCGGGCGATGGCGGGCGTGATGCCCCTGCGGGTGGCCAGGTCTTTGACGAAGCCCCAGCCGGTGAGTTGCTCGGTGTCGGGGATCTGGGCGGTCAGGGTGAGGGCGGCTTCGACGGGCAGGGCCTGTGCCAGGTCGACGCGTTCGTCCGCGGTGATCTGCCGGCCGAGGGCGGCCAGGACGGTGCGGACCGCTTCCTCCGCACGTTCGCGGGTGGGGTAGGCGCCCTCGTACCGCACGCGTTCCAGCATCCGGTCGAACGTCATGGCGGGCCGGGCCGGGTTCGGTCGAGGCTGGTCGTACATGGTGCTGCGGTTGCCTTTCTCTTCAAGGGCCCGGGTTCCGGACGGCGGCGGGCGATCAGGCGGGCCGGCGACGCGGGAAGGGGGCGCAGCCGGACGCGGGTGCGGGGGAGCGCGGAGGACGGGGTGCCGGAGGGGTCGGGTTCCCCGTCCTCCGCCGCCGGTGCGGGCTCGGTCAGCCGGAGATCTGCTTGCGGCCGGACTCGCCGCCGATGGCGATCTTCCGCGGCTTGGCACGCTCGACGATCGGGATCCGCAGGGTCAGGACACCCGCGTCGTAGTCCGCCTCGATGTGCTCGGTGTCGAGGGTGTCGGCCAGCATGATCTGGCGGGAGAAGACGCCCAGGGGCCGCTCGGAGAGTTCCATCTGCACGCCGTCGGACTTCCCCGCGGGCCGGCGCTCGGCCTTCACCGTCAGCATGTTCCGCTCGACGTCGATCTCGATCGCCTCGGTGCTCACTCCGGGGAGGTCGAAGGCGATCACGTACGCGTCGCCCTCACGGTAGGCGTCCATCGGCATCACGGACGGCTTCGACCACGTGCCCGACGTGCCCGACAGCTGCTGGACGATGCGGTCCATCTCGCGGAACGGGTCGGTGCGCATCAGCATCGCGAAACACCTCCAGTTGGTTCAGGCAGGAACTGCCCATGCGCTTCAACGTGCCTCCGTTGTAACATGTCATCGAAACGATGACAAGCATGGCGTCGTCAGGAGGATGACAGCGTCAGGACACCCGCGAACAGCGCTCCCGATGAGCTGCGGGCGCCGAGGGGAGGCGGCGGTCGTCTTCTCGGAGCGGCGCGTCCGACGTCGTCGTACGGGCGTGCGCGCGTAGCCTGGCGGCAGCCGCTGCAACCCCGGTCCGGCAAGGAATGTGAGGGCATTCGTGGCCAAGACGCAGGACGACGGGCACGACGTGGCGGTCATCGGCGCGGGAGCCGCCGGCCTGGCATGCGCATCCGACCTCACCGCGGCCGGCCTGCGCGTGCGCCTCGTGGAGGCGCAGGACACGGTGGGCGGCCGCATCCGCACGGACCGGGTCGCGGGTTTCACCGCCGACCGCGGTTTCCAGGTGTTCAACACCTCCTACCCGCAGGTCAAACGCCGCCTCGACCTGCCCGCCCTCTTCCTGCGGCCCTTCACTCCGGGTGTGCTGGTCCACACCGACGACGGGACGCTGCGCCTCACGGATCCCACACGGCGTCCGCGCGACGGCATCGCCTTGTTCACGGGCGGCCGGGTCAAGCCACGCGATCTGCTGGCCTTCGGTCTCCTGTCGGCACGCGCGATGCTCGCGCCCGCATCCCGTGTCCGGGCCCGGCCCGACGTCACCACCCGCACCGCCCTGGCCGACGCGGGCTTCTCCGAGGACTTCGTCGAGACGTTCTTCCGGCCCTTCCTGGCAGGGGTGTTCCTGGAGGACTCGCTGGAGACCTCGGCCCGCTTCTTCCACCTGGTGTGGCGCAGCATGCTGCGCGGCACGCTCTGTCTGCCGCGTGACGGCATCGGCGCCGTACCGGCACAACTCGCCGCCGGGCTGCCCCCGGAGGTGCTGCGCACCTCGTCGCCCGTGTCGGAGCTGACGCCGACCGGCGTGCTCCTCGGCGGCGAGGAACTACGGGCGCGGGCCGTCGTCGTCGCCACCGGAGCCGGCGCCGCGGCGCGCCTCCTGCCCGGCCTCGCACCGCCTGCGGGCCGCACCGTCACGACGCTGTACCACGCTGTCGAACGCTCGCCCCTGCCCGAGCCCACCCTGCTGGTCGACGCCCGCCTCAGGTTCTTGAACACGTGCGTCCTCACCGAGGTACAGCCCGGCTACTCCGGGGACGGCAGGGCCCTCGTGTCGACCTCCGTGCTCGGCACGCCCGGCCCGGTGGAGGAGGCCGCCGTGCTCGCCGCCCTCGCCGAGGCGTACGGCACGGACACCGGCACCTGGGAACCGGTGCACCGCGTGACGGTACGAGGCGCCCTGCCCGCCATGCCCCCGCCGTTGCCGTTGACCCGCACCACCCGCTTCGCGAGGGGCCGCTACGTCTGCGGCGACCATCGGGCGACGGGCTCGCTACAGGGGGCACTGGCCTCGGGGGCCAGGGCAGCCCGCGAGGTGATCGCCGACCTGGGAACCACGGGTACGCCCTGACCGCGATCACCCGCGTCGGCGAGAATCACCGGCCCCGCAGGAGGAACACCTCGTCGGTGTAGCACCAGGCCCAGGCTTCGTCGCGGGCCAGGGAAAGGACCACGGGATGGCCCGTCCGCGCATGGTGGTCGTAGGCGTGCCGGCCCCGGGAGCTGTCGCAGCATCCGACGTGCCCGCACGTGGAGCACCACCTCAGCCGGGTCCAGGTCCAGCCGCGGGTGCGGCATTGCCCGCACACCTGAAGCGGCGTCCCCGGATCCGCGGGCAGATCCTTCGCGTGGGCGCACGTGCGTCCCTCCGGGCGGCCTCCGTCGACTGCCACCACCCAAGCCGGGAGCGGCTGGTTCTGCCCGTGGGGTTCGCTGCCGGTGCGCGCCATCCGGGTTCCTTCCGGCCAGGGGCGGTGCCACGTCCAGTCTAGGGCGCGACCGGCTGGAACAGGCCTTCAGGACTCCCCCGGCAACGGCAGCGCACGATATGATGTGAGGCCCTCGCAAGACGATATTCTCAGTATCATTCCGATGAACGGCGCCCCTCGTGACGCATTTCCCTACCGTTGAGCGCGCACTGCGTACAGGCGCCCCCCACGAACTCCTCGGCACGCTGCGCGACGCGTTGATCGAGCAATTCGAGGCCACCGAAGTCGACCTGCTCGTGGCGGACTACAGCTCCACCGTCCTCCAGCCGGTGACCGATCTCCCGCATACGGACCGGCCTTTGGCAGTGCAGACGAGTCCGGAGGGGCGCGCCTTCATCAGCCAGGAACCCTTCGGCAAGTACACCTCCCAGGACGGGACGACGATCGATCTGCATCTGCCGGTGACCGTGCGCGGCGACCGGCTCGGGATCCTGACCGTGCGCCTCCCCGAGCACAGATGCACGCCTCAGGCGGTCGAGGAAATGATGGGACTCGCCGAACTCCTCGGCCACGAGATCCTCGTGGCCGAGCGTGACACCGACCTCTACCTGCAGGCCCGCCGCCGCCAGCGGCTCACCCTGGCGGCGGAGATGCAGTGGCAACTGCTGCCCGCCCGGTCCTGTGCGCGCCAGGAATACGCCATCGGGGGACAGCTGGAACCCGCTTACGATATCCACGGGGACAATTTCGACTGGTCCACTACGGCCGACACCCTCACCCTCACCGTCACCAACGGAATGGGTGAGGGAATCCACGCGTCTCTTCTGACGAATCTTGCCGTCAATGCCCTCCGTAACGCCCGCAGGGCAGGAATCGGCATCGCGGACCAGGCGGCGCTCGCCGATCAGGCCATCTACGCCCAATACCAGGGCGCGCAATACGTGTCGACCTTGCTCCTGTTCTTCGAAATCCCCACGGGCCGCGTGCAGGTGGTGGACGCCGGATCGCCCCAGCTCTGGCGTCAGCGCGACAGGGTCGTGGAGCGCGTCGACTTCGTGGCACAGCATCCGCTGGGCATGTTCGACGAGACCCTCTACGAGGCGCAGGAGTTCCAGGCTCTGCCCGGAGACCGTCTGATCTTCGTCAGCGACGGGGTCTACGGCGCCGTCTCCGGAGCCGGGGAAGCCTACGAGGAGCGGGCGCTCGCGCGGGCCATCCAAGCCGTCAGTTTCCTGCCCGCCGCCGCGGTCCCACGGGCGCTGCTGGAGGAGCTGAGGGCGTACCGGGAAGCGGACCCCGACGACGACGCCCTGGTCGTCTGCCTCGACTGGTTCGGCCGCGGCCCCGCGCGTTCGCAGTGACCGTGGAACAGCTCATGCCACGGAGTGACCGCTCGGTCTCCTGCCCTCCTCATCGGTGGCTTTGAGCTGGGCGGTGAGCCCTGCGAGCCCTTTGGCCAGTGCACGGCGCTCGGCGGAGGGCATGTTGTCGATGGCCTGGTGCAGCATGCTGTCGCGCTGCTCCCGGATGCGCTGCAGATGCCGTTTCCCCGCAGGGGTCAGTCGCAAGGCGATCTCACGGCCGCTGTCGGGTGACGCCATGCGTTCGAGGAAGCCGATGGCTTGAAGTCGGTCGCACATGCGGGTGACGGTCGGCGGTGCGGAGGCGAGCTGCTGGCACACCGTCCGCATACGGATGCCGTCCTGCCGGTCGACGACGTACATCAGGCGCAGTTGGGACGCCGAGCCGGGCGCTGTGACATCGGCAGTGGAATTTCTGGCGTACTCCCACATCACGTCGAGGAGTTCGGTGATGGAACCGGCCGACTGGGTCGCCTCGTGAACTATCCCGCTGGGTGCGGCGTCTGGTGCGTTCATCACTGCCCGTCAGTGTGTGCGTCTGCCCGGTGAACGGCCGGGCAGTGGCTCAGGTGCCGGCGTCCGGCCGAGTGGGACGGAACACCGTGGCCTCCTCCTGGTGCGTCGAGTCCCCGGCGGCGCCGCTGGTGGTGGCAGGTGCCGTGAGGTGGTCGAAGGTGCCGGTGAGGCGCAGGACCCGGTCCAGGTTCGCGGGCCGGTCCTCCAAATGCAAACGTACCCCGGCCGCGGTGGTACGACGGCTGATCATCAGCAGGGCGGACAGGCCCATGGAGTCGATCACGCCGAGTCCTCTGCAGTGCAGGTGCAGGTCGCCCAGTCCGGGCCTGGCCGAGAGCTGCGCCGTGGCCTCGTTCACGAGGAGGTCGGCCGTGTCGTGATCGAGATCGCCGTCGAGCTCTATGCGCACCCGGTCCTCGGTGTCGACCCTGGTCAGGCGCAGATGGTCAGGGGGCGGTGTGGTCATGCGGGGTTCCCTGCCTCGGAGGGGTGGAGGGCGGTGACCGCTCGCGTCGCGGCGTGGAGGACGCGGGTCGCCCGCGGGAAGTCCTTGAGCTCCAGGGCGAGGAGGTGCAGGGCCGGCCCCAGGCTCCGCGCGGGCACGCCCCGCGCGCTGAGGACCTGCGCGGTCCAGGCGATGAACCCGGTGAAGAGGTCTTCGTCGTCGAGATAGAGGGCGGTGGCAAGGAACTCGACGATGGATGCGAGATCTTCCGCTGTCCGCTCACGCTGCAGATCGCTGTACGCGTTCATGAACGGCAGCGCGTCTTCCAGGGCCGTGAACACGGTCCGCACCAGGGCGTCGCCGTTGCGGGTGACCAGGGTGTATTCCTGATCCGCCAGGTGGGGCAGGTCGTCGATCGGCTGATGGTCGAGCGGCGGACGGGACAGGGGGCTGCGGGCGAGGTGCTCGGCGGCGGCGCGGGCGTCGGGGGCCCAGGCGTCGGCCCCGAGGAGTTCCGCGTACCGGCCCGTGGGCCCGAAGGCGGCGCCGCCCACGAGGACGGGGACGCCGATGGCCTGGCATGCGGTGATGGCCGCATGTGTGGTGGGCAGCCTCGTGGCGATCGAGCTGGAGAGGGCCACCGCGTCGGCACCGGTCATGTGGAGGTGGGCGATGAGGTGCGGGGTGGGGAGCTGGGCGCCGAGGTAGTCGATCCGCCAGCCGCGCAGCTTCAGGACCTCGGCCAGCAGGCGGGCGGGCAGGGCATGCCATTCGCCGTCGACGCAGGCCACGGTGATGCGGCCCCGGGTGATGGCCCTGCGGGCGGCGGGGTGGGCTCCGAGGGCGGTGATGACCCTTTCGTTGATGGCGGTGGCGGCGTGTTCCTGCGCGACGGTGATCCGGTTCTCCGCCCACTCCTGACCGACCTTGCCCTGGACCGGTGCGATCACGTCGAGCAGGACGCTCTCCGGGTCCGCCCCTTCGTCGAGGGCGCGCAGTACCAGGTCGGCGGCGGAACGCTCGTCTCCCGCCAGGGCCGCGTCCAACAGCCGGTCCGCCAGGTGCTCCGGGTGGCCGCTGCGCGGGAGGGAGGGCGATGTGCTCGTGCTCATCCGGTGAACCTGCCCCGAGTGTGCCCGTTCACCGCGCTCAGATGGTGGGTGCGCGGCGCTGCGATCACGACCACGGCCATGTCGTCGTGACGCCGGCTTCCGAGCCACTGGGCAGCCAGCATCTGCACGTGCTCTACGATGCCTTCGGCGGTCATCCCCGCGCATGCGGAAAGGGCGCGCTTGAGGCGCTCGTCCCCGAAGAGGACGTCGCCCATCGGCCCGCCCTTGGCTTCGGTGATTCCGTCGGTGTACAGGACGCAGCACTCCCCCGGTGCGAGGGTGACGGCCGCGGTACGGGCGGACACCTCGCGGATGGCTCCGACCAGGGTGCCGCCGGTGTCGGCCTCTTCGACGGTGCCGTCCCCTCGGACGATCAGCGGGGTCGGGTGGCCGGCACTGGTCAGCTTGAGGTCCACCTCGTTGCCCCGGAGCACGGCGGAGGCCAGGACCAGGGTCGCGAACCGCGCGTGGTGGGAGTTGAGCAGGGCGGTGTTCAGCAGCGAGAGCATCCGCTGGTGGTCGTCCGCCAAGGGCAGCAGGGCGTGCAACGTGCTGCGGATCTTGCCCGTGAGGACGGCGGCCTCCAGGCCCTTGCCGCACACGTCCCCGAGAGCGACCAGGGAGGCTCCGCCGTCGCCGGCCGGGTGCACGTCGTAGAAGTCCCCGCCGACGCGCTCGTGGTCGGCCGAGGGCCGGTAGCGGCCCGCGAAGTCCACTCCGGAGACCTGGTGCAGGGTCGGGGGCAGCAGCTCCCGCATCAGCACGTCCGTGATGGCGGTCTGCTCCGCGTAGAGGCGGGCGGCCGACATCGCCGCCCCCGCACGAGCGGCGAACGACCGGGCGAAGACCTCCTCCTCGTCACTGAAGGAGTCGGTCTTCGCCCTGCGCAGCAGGACCAGCGCCCCGGCCGGGACGCCGTGCCCGGGCAACGGCGTGATCACTATCGATCCGACCGGCCCGAAGCCCTCGGGCACCAGCCACGGCGGCGCCGTCGACGGATCGATCCACCGGGCGGGCACCGGCGGAAACCCGCGCAGCGCCTCACCCAGGCCCGGCACCTCGTCGGGGTCCACCGAATGGTGCGAAAGCTCGGGCACACCGCCCCGCAGGCAGGTCACCACCGGAAGCCTGCGCCCTCGGCTGGGGGCGATCGCGAGCGCCGCGTCCGCGAGGCTCTCCGCGGCCATCTGCGCGGTCACGTCCATACAGCGCCCCAGATTGAGGGTGGAGAGCAGGGCGCTCGACACCTTGGCGAGGAAGGCGGTCCGCTCGCGCTCCTTGTGCAGGGCGTCCCGAACGAGCTGGTGGTCGGTGTCGTCGACCAGCCACCACCCCACCGTGCCGTCGTCCCGCACGCTGGGGTGCGCCTCGTAGCGGCGCCCGCCGATCACACCGCAGAGCGCGGGGTCCGCATCCGGGGCGGCGTACGGGCCGGGGAGGCGCACCGTACGGTGCGCCTCGGCGAGCCAGGCCGGGGCCACGTCCACCAGAGGCGTGCCGGGCTCCGCCCGTGGCAGGAGCGCGGCGGCCGCGTCGTTGCGCCGTACGAGGGCGCCGTCCACGTCGACGACCAGGACGGGATGGGGGGCTGCGCCCCAGGGGAAGTCAGCATCCGGCTCCGCGATGGTGCGCGCTCGGGTGTGATCCAAATAAGCAGGATCCGCTGTGCGAATCCCTCACCTCATCAACTCGACGGAAAACGTTGCTCGAAGGCAACAATCTCTCACGTGGTCGGCCCCTGGCAAACGGACACCTCCTCGCCGCCCACGCAACCACGAGTGATCGCCCGGTTCTCACAAGAAGCGACGGATCGGCAGGACGGCCGCTTCCCGGGCCCTCTGCAGCAGGTCACGACGCTTCCAGCGGCCGGCCTCGATGAGCACGCTCTTCTCCCGGTCCTCATCGAAGTGACCATCCAAAGTGGCGGTGAACTCGCGATCGAGAACGGCGAGCATCACCTCCTCGTCGTGGTCGAGGGAGCGCCGGTTGAAGTTGGTGGAGCCGACCAGCGAGGCGACCCTGTCGATCGTGAGCGTCTTGGCATGCATCATCGTCGGCTGGTACTGGTAGATCTTCACACCGCAGGCCGTCAGGTCCTCGTAGTAGCGCTGCCCCGCCAACTGGCAGACCCGCTTGTCGGTGTGCGGTCCGGGCAGCAGGATCTCCACGTCCACCCCGCGTCGGGCGGTGTCGCAGAGCAGCCCGGTGAAGTAGCCGTCGGGGGCGAAGTAGGCGGTGGTGAGGCGGACCCTCTCCTCGGCCGACTCCAGGACGACACGCATCAGGGTCTGCATGTCCTGCCATCCGAAGGAGGCGGAGCCGCGGACCACTTGAACGACGGAGTCGCCGTGGTGCTCGCCGTCGATGAACCGGTCGCGGTCGTCGAAGAGTTCGTCGTGGCACTCGGCCCAGTTCTGGGCGAAGGCGGCGGCCAGGCCGTCGACGGCGGGACCGGTGACCTGGACGTGCGTATCGCGCCACTCGCTCTCGTTGCGGGCGTTACCGCACCACTCCTCCGCTATTCCGACGCCGCCGGTGAAGGCGGTGCGCTCGTCGACGACGAGGACCTTGCGGTGGCAACGGTGGTTCTGTTTGAGCGGTGAGAGGTAGAGCGGCTTGCGGAACCAGGCCACGTCCACCCCGGCCTCGTCCATCAGGGCCAGGTCGTCCTTCTCTATGAGCCGGCTGCCGAACCCGTCCAGCATGAGCCGCACGCGCACCCCGGCACGGGCGCGCTCGGCGAGCGCCGCGGCGAACTTGTGGGCGATGTCACCACGCCAGTAGACGAAGGTCATCATGTCCACGGTGTGCTCCGCCCGCCGGATCGCACCGAGCATCGCCGCGAAGATCTCATCACCGTTGCGCAGCGGAACGAGGGTGTTGCCCTCGGTCGCCGCGATGCCGATGAGCCGCTCCAGTCTGCGTCTGAGCCGCTGTGCACGCTCCGCGCAGAGGTCTGCTGCCGGCCCGTCCTGACCCTCCGGCGCCGTACGTTCGATCGTCTGAGTCATGCTCCACCTGTATGCGTGTCGGGCGGCATGGACGGCGAGCCCACTGCCGGTGATCCGGTACGGCGATCGAGCGGCTGCTACGGCTTACCGCACGAGAGGCGCGCTGACGCGCAGCCTGCCGTCTACCCCCTGAACGGCCGGAGATTCCACCGACCGGGGCCCCGTCGACTCGACGGCGCCCCCTCACCCGGGCTCCGCGAAGCGGCTCCCCCGCGCGCCACCACCTCAGGAGGATCCCGCTCGACGGGACAGCGCGCCGGGCCACCAGGCGCGCGGGCCGATGTCGATGACGAGGGCCGGTACCAGCAAGGACCGTACGACCAGGGTGTCGAGCAGGACGCCGAAGGCGACGATGAAGGCGATCTGGACGAGGAAGGCCAGCGGGATCACCATCAGTGCGGCGAAGGTCGCGGCGAGGACGACGCCAGCGGAGGTGATCACGCCTCCCGTGGTGGTGAGCCCTCGCAGCACGCCCTGGCGGGCGCCGAGGACGAGGGCTTCCTCGCGGACCCGGGACATCAGGAAGATGTTGTAGTCGACTCCGAGGGCGACGAGGAAGACGAACCCGTAGAGCGGTACGGAGGCGTCCGTGCCGGTGAAGCCCAGCAGGTGTTCGAAGACGAGAGCGGACACGCCCAGGGTCGCCAGGAAGTTGAGGGCGACCGTAGCGACGAGCAGGACCGGTACGAGCACGGAGCGCAGCAGGGCGATCAGGATCAGCAGGATGATGCCGAGGACGATCGGGACGATGACGGTGCGGTCGCGGGCGGCGGTCCGCTGGGTGTCGTACTGCTGGGCGGTGTAGCCGCCGACGAGGGCGTCGGCGCCCGCCACGGCGTGCACGCGGTCGCGCAGCTGCCGGACCGTCCCGTTGGCGGCGCCGCTGTCCGCCGCGGCCTTGAGCGTGGCGTCCAGGCGTACTCGGCCGTCGACGACGAGCGGGGCCTCCGTTCCCGGTCGTCCGCTCGCGGTGGCCGGGAGGACGGCGGCGACGCCGTCCGTCCCCTCGGCGGCCGCACGTACTTCGGCGGCTCGGCCCACGTTGGTGATGATCACGGCGGGGTTGCCCGAACCGCCGGGGAAGTGGCGGGCCAGGGTCTGTTGGGCACCGACCGAAGGAGCGTCGTTGACGAAGATCTCGTCCAGCGGCACGCCCTTGGACGACAGGGTGGAGGAGAAGCCCGCCAGCACGACGAGCAGCAGAGCGGTGGACACCCAGACCCGCCTCGGTGCCCGGTCGATCACCGCGGCGATGCGGCGCCACACCCTGTGGCCTTCGAGATCGGCGTCGGCGGGCTTGGGAGTGGCGGGCCAGTAGGCGGCCCGGCCCAGCAGCACCAGAGCGGCCGGCAGGAAGGTGAGAGTGGCGAGGACCGAGCAGGCGATGCCGATGGCACCGACCGGTCCGAGGGCCCGGTTGTTGGTGAGGTCGCTGGCCAGCAGGGCCAAGAGGCCCAGGGCCACGGTCGCCGCACTGGCCGTGATGGCTCCGGCCGACCTGCGTACCGCGGCCTTCGCCGCGTCCATGCGGTCCCCCCGGCGGGCGAGCTCCTCACGGAAGCGCGCTGCCAGGAGCAGCGCGTAGTCGGTCGCGGCGCCGATGACCAGGATCGACAAGATCCCCTGGACCTGGCCGTCCACCCGTACTACGCCCCGGTCCGCCAGCGCGTAGACCACCGCGCAGGCCAGACCGAGGGCGAACACCGCGCTGATGATGATCACGAGGGGCAGCAGCACGCTGCGGTAGACCAGGAGCAGGATCAGCAGCACCGCCGCGAGGGCCACACCGAGCAGCAGTCCGTCGATGCCGGCGAACGCGTCGGACAGGTCCGCCTGGCTGGCCGCGGGTCCGGCGATCTGGACCGTGGTACCGGTCACCCGCTGGGCGGCCTGCCGCACCTCCCCCACGACCGTCGGCAACTCATCGCCCAGATCGGTGGCCAGCCGAACGACCGCCTGCATCGCCTCTCCGTCGGCGGAGACGACGGCCGGGGAAGGCGCAGCAACGACACCGTTGCCGCCGGCGAGACCGCTGACCGCCTGAGTGGCGGCTTCCTGCTGTGCGGCGCTGATCCGGTTGCCGTTCGCCGTCCAGACGATGATGGCGGGGACCGAGGGCGACGTCTCGAACGCCTTGCGGGCTTCGAGGACTTGCGTGGACTCGGCGTTGCGCGGCAGGAACGCCGCCTGGTCGTTGGTGGCGACCTCGCCCAGCTTCCCCGCATACGGTCCCAGCGTCCCGCCGATGCCGAGCCACACGATCAGCAACGCGAGCGGCACGATCCAGCGGGCCCATCTCGGTGTGCTCTTCAAGGTGAGTCCCTCACTGCTCGGATTAAGTCACTCATAAAGAATGTCAATCATCGAGAGACTATATGCTCTGAGCATGCGCGACACCGACAGTCCCTCGCCTTCACTTCCGACTCACGACCCCATCGGGTTGCAGTCCTTCGCCGTCTTGCTGCGCAGGATGAACGCGGAGTTCAATCGCATCGCGCAGGAGTTCGCCCACGCCCAGGGCCTTCACCTCACCGACGTACAGGCCCTCATCGCCGTATTGGACGCGGACGACGGCGAGGATGCCGGCCCCATGACGCCGGGACGGCTGCGCAAGCAGATGAACCTCACCTCCGGTGCCATGACCGCGTGCCTGGACCGACTGGAGAGGGCGGGCCACATCCGCCGCGTCAGGGCGGCCGATGACCGCCGGGTGGTCCACCTGCACTACGCCCAGGCGGCCAGGAAGGTCGCCCGGGACTACTTCCGCCCCCTGGCCACCGGTACGGACGCCGCGCGCGACCACTTCACCGACGACGAACTCCACGTGGTGGTGCGCTTCCTCACCGAAATGAACCGGCAGCTCGCCCTCGTCGGGCGATGAGCGCCTGCCCTGCCGGTTCCGGCGAGGGCTGAAGACCGAGCCCGTGGGACTTCCGGCGCGCACGGCCTCGCCCGGCAAACGACGCGGGATTCGATGCGAAAACGCTGCAAGTTGAGTCAACGCATCGCACCTGGACACCCTGGTGGCAACCGTCCGCCGGACTCCGAGGGTGTATCGCTCCCGCTGCGGGGCCGCTGAAACCGGCTCCCATCCGGCAGAGGCGGCGCACCGAATCATCCGACGGAAGCGAGGTCACGGGACGGCGTTCCCGGACCCAAGACACCTGGGGGTGGAGTGGATGGACCGAAAGAGCATCGCGGTGATCGGGTCAGGAGTGTCCGGACTCACGGCCGCGCACGTGCTGTCCCGCGCCCACGACGTGCACCTCTACGAGGCGGACGAACGCCTCGGCGGCCACGCGCACACCCACGAGGTGCCGATCAGCGGTGGCGGGACGGTCGACGTCGACACCGGGTTCATCGTCCACAACGAACGCACGTATCCCCACCTCCTGCGACTCTTCCGCGAACTGGGCGTGAGCACACAGGACTCCGAGATGAGCATGTCCGTCCGGTGCGACGGTTGCGGCCTGGAGTACGCCGGTGCCCGCGGGCCCCTCGGACTCCTGGGCGGCGCGAACCTGCTGCGCGGCCGCCATCTGTTGATGCTCGCCGACGTGCCCCGTTTCCACCGCGCCGCCCGCCGGCTGCTCGCCGACGGCGACACGACCCCCACCCTGGGCGATTTCCTGCGCCGGCACCGCTTCTCGTCCTACTTCGTCGGCCACTTCGCGATCCCGCTCGTCGCGGCCGTCTGGTCCTGCGCGCCGGCGACCGCCCTGGACTACCCGGCCACCTACCTCTTCCGCTTCCTCGACCACCACGGACTGCTGGCCGTCACCGGTTCCCCGCAGTGGAAGACCGTCACCGGCGGGTCCAAGGCCTACGTCGAGCGGGCCGCCAAGTCCCCCGCCCGCGTCCTGACCTCCACACCGGTGCGCACGGTCGTGCGCGGAGCCGGCCGCGTACGCCTGATCACCGAGGACGGTGAGACTGCCGAGCACGCCGCCGTCGTCATCGCCGTCCACCCCGACCAGGCACTGAGACTCCTCGCCGATCCGTCCGAGCGGGAACGGCGCGTGCTGGGCGCCTTCACCTACTCCCGGAACCCGACCGTCCTGCACCGCGACACCGCCGTCCTCCCGCGGGCCGGCCACGCACGGGCGTCATGGAACTACTGGCTCCCCTCCTGCTCGGCCCGCCCGGGATCCGTTCGGGTCAGCTACGACCTGAACCGCCTGCAACGCCTGCCCTCCCACGAGCCGCACATCGTCACGCTCAACCCCGGCGACCGCATCGACGAGACCACGGTCCTCGCCCGGATGACGTACGAACACCCGGTCTACACGGCCGAGTCGGTGGCGGCGCAGCGACTGCTGCCCACCCTCAACGACGGCGTCACCGCCTATGCGGGCGCCTACCACGGATGGGGCTTCCACGAGGACGGCTGCCGTTCGGGCGCCGAGGCCGCCGGATCTCTGGGGGTGACCTGGTGAATGGCGCCCGCACCCGCCCGGCACCGCGTATGCCCGCCTTGTACGCGACCGAGGTGCGGCACACCCGGTCCACGCCCGTCACGTACACCTTGCGGCACCGGACCTACCTGTGGCTCGTCGACGTGGACGACCTTCCCGACCTGCCCCGCCTGCTGCGCCCGTTCGCCCGTTTCGACCCCCGCGACCACTTCTCGGGCGATGCCTCCAGCCTGCGCGCCGGTCTCGACGCCTACCTCGCCGCGCAGGGCGTCCTCGGCGCGGACGGGCGGGTCGTCATGCTCGCCCACGCTCGCGTACTGGGCCACGTCTTCAACCCCTTGACCCTGTACTGGTGCCACGACAGGTCCGAACGCCTCGTCTGCGTCGTCGTCGAGGTCCACAACACCTACGGCGAACGCCACTGCTATCTCGTGCACCCCGACGACCAGGGCCGTTCCGAGGTGGCCAAGGACTTCTACGTCTCCCCGTTCTTCGGCGTCGAGGGCAGCTACCGGATGAGGCTGCCGCTGCCCGGAGACCGTCTCGACCTCACCGTCCAGCTCCGCCACGGCGACGGTTCGCGCCCCCTGACCGCGACGGTCCGGGGAACGCACCGCCCGGCCGGGACCCGCGGCCTCCTCGCGGCCCTGCTGCGCAACCCGTGGTCGACCGCCGGAGTCTCGCTCGGCATCCGCCGGCACGGAATCCGCCTCTACCTCAAAGGCCTGCCCGTCCAGCCCCGGCCCACCCACTGCCAGGCTCATCCCGCCCAGGAAGAATCGCCGTGACCCTCACCCTGCCTCCCGCTCCCGACTCCGGTACCCGGGCCGGCCGCGACCTGGTCGACGCCGAACGCTGGCCCGACGTCGCCCGCCTGCCACGCACCTCGGCCCTGCGCACCGCGGTCGCGCGCCGGATCGTGGAACGCGCTCTCACCCGCCTGCCGCTGCGGGTGCGGATCGCCGCCGCCGAGACATGCGACACCCGGCAGCCCGAGGGAGCGGCCGGCAGCCCGCCGACTCTGACCCTGCGCGACCCCGAAGCGTTCTACCGGCGGATCGGCACGGACGGCCTGATCGGCTTCGGAGAGTCCTACATGGCCGGCGAATGGGACAGCGACGACCTGGTCGCCACCCTGACCGTCCTCGCCCGCCACGTGGACGACCTCGTACCGCAGGCCCTGCGCCGTATGCGCGGCGCCTGGGTCCACCGCAGGCCCACCTCGGACCTGAACACCGTCGACGGGGCCCGCCGCAACATCCACCGCCACTACGACCTGTCCAACGACCTCTTCGCCACTTTCCTCGACCCCACCCTGACCTACTCCTCGGCCCTCTTCGCGTCGCTCCCGGCCGGCCCTGCGGACCTGCCCGCCGCGCAGCACCGCAAGATCGACCGCCTCCTCGATCTTGCCGGGACCGGACCCGGAACCCATCTCCTGGAGATCGGCACGGGTTGGGGCGAACTCGCCGTCCGCGCCGCCCTGCGCGGCGCCCGGGTGCGCACCGTCACGCTCTCCCAGGAGCAGCGCGCGCTCGCGCTGCGGCGCATCGCGGACGCCGGGGTCGCCGACCGGGTCACCGTGGAGCTGTGCGACTACCGCCGCCTGGACGGAAGGTACGACGCCGTCGTGAGCGTCGAGATGATCGAAGCCGTCGGAGCCGCCTACTGGCCCGCCTACTTCGGCGCCCTGCGCCGCCTGCTCGCCCCCGGCGGCCGAGCCGTGCTCCAGGCCATCACCATGCCGCACGAACGGATGCTGAACACCGCCCGCACCCACACCTGGATCAGCAAGTACGTGTTCCCCGGCGGTCTGATCCCCTCCAGGGAGGCCATCAGCCGGCAGAGCGAGGCCGCGGGACTGCGCGTCGTCCACGACGCCGGCTACGGCGACCACTACGCGGAAACGCTCCGGCTGTGGCGCGAGCGCTTCCTGAGTCGGTCCGCCGAGGTGACGGCCCTCGGCTTCGACCACGCCTTCCGCCGGATGTGGGAGCTCTACCTCGCCTACTCCGAGGCCGGCTTCCGCTCCCGCTACCTCGACGTACGCCAGCTCGTGCTCACCGGCGGGTCGGAGCCGCACGGCACGACAGGGGCGCTCGCGTGAGCCCCGTTGACACCGGAGCCCTCGTCACCGTCCTCGCCGCGTCGGCGGGCACGGCGCTCGCCGTCATGCTGCTCACCTTCGCCCTGGCCACGGTCAAGGGGGTCCACAGGATCGTCGACAGCGCCTGGGGTGCGGCCTTCGCGGCCGTCGCCGTCGTCGCCTGGTTCCTCTCGGCCGGCTACGGCGATCCGGCGCGAAGGACCGTCGTGGCCCTTGCCACCGTGGTGTGGGGGCTGCGCCTCGCGGTACACATCGCACGGCGCGGCCGCGGGCACGGAGAGG
This sequence comes from Streptomyces vinaceus, assembly GCF_008704935.1. Taxonomy (NCBI): domain Bacteria; kingdom Bacillati; phylum Actinomycetota; class Actinomycetes; order Kitasatosporales; family Streptomycetaceae; genus Streptomyces; species Streptomyces vinaceus. Next base: position 7,310,643 of record NZ_CP023692.1, on the reverse strand, counting down.
ACCCGCGGTACGCCCGTATGCTCGCCCGGGCACCGGGCAACCCGGCCGTATATGCCCTGCGCAGCATCTATCTCCTTCAGGGCGCCCTCGTCTGGCTGGTCTCGCTCCCCGTCCAGATCGCCGTGCTGCTGCCCCGGTCCCTGGACGCCGCGGCCGCGGTGGGGCTGGCCCTCTGGGCCGTCGGACTGTTCTTCGAGGCGCTCGGCGACCACCAACTCGCCCGGTTCAAGTCCGACCCGGCGAACAAGGGCCGCATCATGGACCGCGGGCTGTGGGCCTGGACCCGCCACCCCAACTACTTCGGCGACTTCCTCGTCTGGTGGGGCCTGTACCTGACGGCCTGCGCCACCTGGCAGACCGCGGCCGCCGCCGTCATCTCCCCACTCCTGATGAGCCTCCTGCTCATCAAGGGCAGCGGCAAACGCCTGTTGGAGGCGCACATGGCCGGCCGCCCCGGCTACGCCGACTACCTGGCCCGCACCAGCGGCTTCTTCCCCCGGCCACCCCGGCCACCACGCTCCGGGGACCGGCCGCGGTGAAGACCGGAACGCTCATCCGGGTTTCTTCGCCGTGAGACGGCCGCCGGGACCGCCCGCCCCACCGGGCACCGCGTCCTCGGCCACGACAGCGTGCGGCTGGGCATAGAGCGTGGAGATCACGTCCAGGGCCTCCCTCAACCCCCGAGGACGCACCATGCCCGCGGTCACGGACCGCACGGACCACCCCGGGCCCGCGAGGAGGACCAGAGGGGTGGTCCTCGCCCCTTTGAGGCCGAACGCCGTGGACGCCACCACCCGGGCCAGCACGCTGTCGGCCGTCGACCGGGACTGTGACCACAGCACGACGGCCATCGGACCCGACCGGCCCACCGCCGCCCGTAGCGCCTCCGCCGGCACGGCAGCACCGAACATCCGGGCCGGCAGCCCCCGTTCGGCCAGACCCGCGGTCAGCGCCTCCAAAGGCAGCGTGTGCTGCTCCCCGGGAAGACAGGCCAGCACCACCGGCGCCGTATGACCCGACGCCCGAGGGGCAGTGACGGCCGCCCGCCGCAGCACGGTCGACACGTACCAGGACAGCAGATGCTCCACCTCGACGTACCGGTCCTCCGTGGATTCCCACTTGCGCCCCACGGCGTGCAAAGTGGGCGCCATCACCTCCTCCCACGCGGTCACCAGGCCGTGCGTTTCCACCGTCTGCTGCAGCAGGGTCTCCATGGCCGGGCCGTCGAGCCTCACCGCGGCGCGTGCCAGCCCCCGGCACTCCTGCCGCACCTCGCCCAGAGGCAGCCCGCCACCCGGACCGCCCTGACGGCGCCGGGGCTGCACCTCCGGCGGCGCGATCGCATCCGCCGGAACGGGCAGCGAGGGTTCGGCGCGGTCCGCCGCATCGGATCGACCGCGCAGGGCTGCCGCCGCGCGGGCGGCCTCGGCCGGAGGGATGCCGGACGAGGTGAGCCGGCACATCTCTTCGAGCATCGCGACGTCACCGGGCATCCACCGCCGGTGCCTGCCGCCCTCCCGCACTTGCGGCCCGATGCCGTACCGCTGCTCCCAGGAACGCACCGTGGTCGGTGAAACGCCCAGACGCCGTGCCACCGCGCCCGTCGTGACACCGAGGGCTGTTTCGGTCATGCCATCCATACTACGAAGCGAATTCGATGCGCGGCCGGGCGCGGGGCCGGGAGCGGGTCCGGGAGCGGATCGCGGTGGTGCATCCGGGAGACGGCCGATACCGGAAGTCTCCAGAAGGAAGGTGGCAGTCCGACGAGGAGGCGACAATGATCAATGTGGTGCGCACGATGCTCGTTTCCCGTCCTGTGCGGGACGCCGTGGCCTACTTCGCCGACTTCGCACACGCCCGGGAGTGGGATCCCGCGACCGTCTCATGTGTCCGCCTCGACCAGGGTCCCGTCGAGCCGGGCGCGCGGTGGCGCAACGTCTCACGCTTCCGCGGGCGCACCAGCGAGGTGTCGTACCGGCTCGATGTCCTGGAGGTCGACCGTCTGGTGTTCACCGGCGAGAACGGCAGCGTCCTCATCACGGACGATCTGAGGTTCACGCCGGTGTCCGCCGATTCGACGCGGCTGACCTACAGGGCGACCTTCGGATTCAAGGGCGTCGCCCGGCTCGCGGCTCCGTTCCTGCGCAAGGACGTCAACCGGCTCGCGGATGACGTTGCCGCTGCCGTGCCCCGCGTCACCGGCCTCTGATTCCCACCGCCGCGGGACGACGGCCCGCTCGCTGCGGCGGGATTCGGGGGCTACGCGTGGGAGGCGGGCAGCGGCGGCGTCGCCCACCGGATGGCCGCGGTCACCGCCCGCCCGCCGGGCCCCGCCACCGGCGACAAGAGCCGACTGGTGAGGGGCAGTGCGAGCTGTGCTCTGGCCCACCCGGGAAGCACATCCGCCGCCGCGGTCGCCAGAAGGGCGTACGGGACGCGCACCGCGGCCGGCAGTGGGGGATGCGACAGCAGGTAGCGGGTGGTCGCCCGTGACGCGGCGGTGGGCCGGAGCTCCTTGCGGTATCCGTCGAGGCGGGCGCTCAGCTCCTCCCGGGTCACCGGTGGTGCTTCGGCTCCGAGCCGGCGCGCGACGTACACCATGTCGGCCACGTACCCGTCCTGTCCGCGGCCGTCCAGGGGCCGGCGCCCGTAGCGCTGGTACGCCCGCAGGAAGCACTCCGTCTCGGCGAGGTGGACCCAGGCCAGCAGATGCGGATCGCCGGCACGGTACGCCACGCCCTCGGCCGTGGTGCCCCGGATCCGCTCGTGCACCGCTCGTACCCGAAGTACGGCCTGTGCCGCGTCCCGGTCGGTTCCGAAGGTGGTGAAGGCCAGGAAGGTGCTGGTGCGCTGGAGCCGCCCCCAGGGATCCCCCCTGAACCCGGAGTGTGCCCAGACGGCCGCCATGGCGAGGGGGTGCAGCGATTGCAGGAGCAGCGCGGCGAGCCCTCCGACGTACATCGAGGCATCCGCATGGACGAGTCGGATCGGACGGTCGGGCGCGAACCAGCGCGGCCCCGGAGCCCCGTGGATACGGGCACGCCGCTGACGGGCTGCAGGACCGGCGACCCTGAGCAGCAGTTCCTCTCCCGCCCGGGCCTGGAGCCCGGGGAGGACAGCACGAGGCCATGGCATGCATCCAGCATCTCGCGCCCCGGCTTCTCGCGCAGGCCTTCCCGGCAGGTCACCGAGGCACCGCTCCACCCGGGTGTCCCAGAGTCCGCGCCGGCAGCGGCGTCAGCAGCCGAGGCAGGGACGCAATCCTTCGAGGAGGCGGAACGTGGGCGGAGTGGGCCAGGGTGCCGACCTGTCGGTTGCTCAGGGGGTGTTCAGACCCAACCTCTGGTTGCTGGTGTTGGCTCCGCCGGGGCTCAGGCACGCTCCGAGGACCAGACCGATCACTGGCGCGGCTGCCACACCACTCGATCGCCGCGCACCCGGATGGCCGTAGAGGCCCCTCCGCCCCGCAGCACACGGACCCCCGTCCGCGCCGTTCTCTTCGACGGGCACCGGACCGGGTGGACCGGCGCCCGTGGGCCTCGGCGGTGGGCACCGTCGCGTGGGCTGCGGGCACCTCTTACGTCACCAGGTGCAGCGACGTTTCCGCGATGCCCAGCCGTACGCTCTGGCCCCAGGTCAGTTCCAGGGCGTCGCCCTCCATCCCGTCGCCGAACACCACCATCCGGTCCGACTCCACGGTGAGCCGCAGCCCCTGCCCCCGGCCCAGTTCACCGGCGACCCTCGTCGTTCCGGTCGCGGGCGAGGGCCAGGCTTCCCGTACGAACCACAGGAGCCGGCGCTCGCAGGGCGCGGGCAGCCCCACGGAGCTGCCGCGCTCCAGCCACAGGGAACGCAGCCAGCCGGTGGCACCCGTGCCGGTGCCCACCAGCACCCCGGAGGACGCCTGGGCCTCACCCGGGGCCCGGTCGCCGTCGGAGCCCAGGCGGTAGCGGGCCGTCTGGTGACCGGACGAGCCCAGATAGATCTCGTTCAGCGCGACAAGTCGCTGGGTGTCGTCGGCAACGGCCTCGACCATGGTGAGTTCCTCCGCCCGGCCCCCGGCGGCGACCGCCGCGTGCAGCAACGGTGCCGCGTCGGCGCAGCGGTGACGGACCAGGACGCCCGGGTTTCGCCCCGGATCGGTGTCGATGCCCACGACCGGCTGCCCGCGCAGATATTTCGCGGTGTTGGCGACCAGGCCGTCCTGGCCGACCACGACCACCACGTCCTCCGGGGCGAACAGGAAGCGGTCCAGGTCCGCCCGCTCCACCCGGGCGCTGCGCCAGGTGAGCGGCACCGCCGCCGCCACCTCCCGCAGCGCCTGCCGCGTCCGCTCGTGGCGGCGGACCACCTCGTCGATCGACCGGCCCCGGCTGGAAAGGAAGAAGGCGGCCTGCCCGTGCGTCCCGTGCCGGGCGAGCAGTTCCTCGTACTCGGTCCTGCGGTGTACGAGCACCGCGCGCGGGGCCAGGCTCACTCGCCCGAGCCGCCTTCCGGACGTCCGAGCTTGGCGAGGAGCCCGGTGAGCACATCGGGGGACAGCGTGATGCTCTCGATCCGCGGCAGGTTCTCCGCCAGTCGGGTCGCCGCCAGGGCGTGCAGCGTGCCCGGGCCGGCCTCGTCGTGCACGCGCAGCCACGCAGCCTGGACCTCGGCGCGCGCCGCGCCCGTCTCGCGCGCCGCCTCGGCGTCCGCACGGGCCAGGCGGACCTTCCGGGCCGCCTCGGTCTCGGTCCGGATGCCGTCGGCCGCCGCCTTCTCCTCGGCCTCGCGACGGGCATTGGTGCCGCGCTGGTCGATCAGCTGCTCCTCGCGCCTGGCCAGTTCGATCTGGCTGGCCAGTTCGTTCTCGGCGATGGCCCGTTCACGCTCGACGGCGACGGCCCGCCGCTCGTAGGTGGCCCGGTCCGCCTCCTGCTGGATCTGCTCGCGGGCCGGGGTGCGCAGGGCGCGCTCCACCTCGGCCTCGGGGCGGATGGCCACGACCCGTACGGCCACGACCTCGATGCCGGTGGCCGGGAGCCTGGGCTCGGCCGCGAGACCGGCGGTGACGCTCCCCCGCACGGAGGCGACGCCGTCCACCAGGGCGGCCGCCAGCGGGGTCCGGGCCAGGACGGCCAGCGTGTGCTGCTGCGCGGTCTCGGTGAGGAGAGTGGCGATCTGCTCCAAGGGGGCTCCGCGCCAGCTGCCGGTGTCCGGGTCGACGGAGAAGTCGAGCCGGGCCGCGGCTTCGGCCGGGTCGCTGATCCGGTAGGTGACGGTGGCCTGCACGGCGACGTCCTGGAAGTCGGACGTACGGGCGTGGAACGCCATGGCCAGCTCCCGGTCGTCGACCGGCACTTCGGACAGCGCCGCCGAGAGCGACCGGTACCAGAAGCTGAGCCCGAGCCCGTCGTGGACGAGTCGGCCGCGCTTGTGGTGGCGGATGTGGGTGGTGGGCGCGGAGCGCAGGTGGCGCCAGCCGAAGCGCCGGGTGATGTCGGCCATGGGAATCCCCCTCGATTTCGTCAAAATGACGATAACAAGCCCCCTTCAATATCGTCAAGAGGACGAAAAGAAGCTGCCGGGCCCGTCGGGGCCAAGCGGGACGACCCGGACTCGGCGTGCGCACGGGCCCGGCCCGGCCCGGCCCGGCGGCCGGCACCGGGCGTCCGGAGACCGCGGCCGACGCGGATAATGGCACCACCCCCGGGCCGCCGCGCGCGAAGGCCCGTACCGCCCTCAAGAGATGAAGAGCAGAGTCCATGACGCTGAAGGAAGGCCAGCGGGTGAAGCTGGCCGCCGACACCCGGCTCACCGATGGGGCCGCGATGACGCAGGACTCCCCGACGTCGCCGGGGGCGTGGCCGGGTCCCTCCTGCTGGCAGCGGGCATCGAGGGCACCGTCGAGCGCGTGGTGGAGCACGAACACCAGAGCCACGAGGCGCGCGAGTACGAACGGCTCACGTCGCTGCTCGACGCGTTCGGCCGGGACATGCCCGCGGGAAGCAGGAAGCAACTCGAAGAGCAGATCACCTCGTTGGAACCGGCGTGGACCGCCTATCAGGAGCAGCGACAGCGTGTGACGGTCCGTGTCCGCTTCGACCTCGGGCTCATCCTGGACGACGCCGACGAGGACGTCTTCACGCCCGCCTGACCGAAGCCTCGGGGGCCACGCCCGGGCGTTCGCGCCAGAAGGCTCCGGACGCGGCCCTGCGCAGCAGCATCAGCACCACCCCGGCGCCGGCCAGGAAGAGCGCGATGACCAGCGGGGCACCCAACCCGAACCAAGCGGTCGAACTGGAGGCGTTGCTCGGGTCGGCCATGTCGCCCACGGACTCGACCAGCAGCCAGATCAGCATGGCCGAGCCGAGCAGGGGACCCGCGCCGAGCAGCAGGAAGGGGCCCGGCCCCCGCAACAGCCGGCGCCGGTACCAGACGGCGCAGGCGATGCCGGTGAGGGCGTAGTAGAAGGCGATGAGCAACGACAGTGCGGTGAGGGAGTCCGCGAGGGCGTTCTCGCTGATCCGGTGGATGACGACGTACCAGACGATCGCGGTGCCGGTGACCCACCAGGTGCTGGTGCTCGGTGTGCCGCGACGGGCGTCAATGTGCGCGAATGCGCCGGGCAGGGCCCGGCGGCGGGCCATGGACAGTGCCGTACGGGAGGCCGGGATGATGGTCGTCTGCGTCGAGGCGAGGGCGGAGGTGGCCACGGCGAGGAGCAGGATCCAGTCCCAGCCCCCGAGCACCTCGCGGGCGAGCGAGGCGAAGACGTCCTCCTCCGCGTCGGCCTGTCCGGCGAGGTAGGCGGTGCCGGCGTAGGCGACGACCGCGAAGGCCACGGCCACGTACGTCGCCAGCAGTACCACCGTCGACCAGATGCCGGCCCGGCCGGGGGCGTTGGCGGAGTCCTTGGTCTCCTCGGTCAGGTTGAGGGCGGATTCCCAGCCCCAATACGCGAAGACGCCGAGCAGCAGTCCGCCGGTGAGCGCGGGGCCACCCGCCCCGAAGGGGTCGAGCCAGCCTGCGGACGGGCGGACGGCGTCCAGGGATCCCGTGCCGGCGTACACGCGGTACACGGCTACGGCCGCGAACACGACGAGGCACAGGACCTGGAGCAGCACGAGCACGTTCTGGAAGCGGGCCGACACCTCGGTGCCCCGTACGCAGAGCCAGGACATGAGGAGGATCAGCACGACGGTGAGGGCCTCGCGGAGCAGCGTGTTGTCGGCCAGGCCGTCGGCCCCGACGGCGAGCAGGCCGAATCCGACGGCGACGTCGGCGAGCGAGCCCACGACGAGCACCCCGGTCATCGCGATGGCCCAGCCGCCCAGCCATCCCGTGGTGGGGCCGAGGGCGCGGGTGACCCAGGAGAAGGTCGTGCCGCAGTCGGGATCGGCCCGGTTGAGGAAGTGGAAGGCCGAGGCGATCAGCAGCATGGGAACGAAGGACGCGAGCATCACTCCGGGCGCGTGGACGCCGACCAAGGCGACGAGGGGTCCGATGACGGCGGCCAGCGAGTAGGCGGGCGAGGTGGCGTTGAGGCCGATGGCGAGGGCGTCGAGGAAGCCGATCGCGTCCGGTGTGAGGGCCCCGGCCGCAGCGGGTGCCGTCGGTATGCCGTTTCCGCTCGGGGCCGCGATGCCGGCCGGGGCGGCCGTACCGACCGTGGCGGCTTCGGTGGGCGTGGCGCCCGGTGCTGCGGGCGCGGCGGTGGCCGTGGCGGTCCCCGTGGCGGATCGGGGGGTGGTTTGCGGCGGGGTGTCTGCGGCCATCGTCCCTCGCTGTACTGGGTGCGGTGTGCGGGCCGCGCCTGGGCGGGCTCGGCGTGAACAGGGCGTGAACTGCGAAGAGGAAACCCGCGCGGACCGGAAGAGGTCAATGGTGTTGGCATAAGGGGCCCGCACGGGGCCCGGGGGGCGGAGTCCGGCCGCCCTGGAGCGGACTCCGACCGGGTCAGCCGGCCCGCAGGGCCTGGAGCCGGGCCTCGGCGCTCGCGAGCAGCATGTCCAGGGCGACCGGGTACGCGCTGTGGTTCATGCGGGCGGCGAGCAGTTCCCTGGTGGCGGCGATGTGCGGGTACGCGTCGGCCGGCAAGCGGGCGTACGTGGACTCCCACTGCCCCTCGTCGGAGGTCCGGGCGGGCTCGGTCAGGGCGAGGGCGCCGGCGTCGAGGGCCGCGAAGGCCAGGCTCTGGTCGATGAAGGCGTGGTAGATCAGGACCGCTTCCGGATCGGGGAAGCCCGCGGTGCGCAGGATGCCGAGGACGGCCTCGTCGGCGGCGATCTCGCGGGGCCGGCCGGTCACGCGGCCGGCGGTCAGTACGGCGGCCTGCGGGTGCGAGAGGTAGGCGCTGTGGATGCGCAGCCCGAGTTCGCGCAGGTCAGGACGCCACTGGCCGGTGATGGCCCAGCCGTCGAGGGCGCGGCCGATGAGCTCCTCGCCGATGGCGAGGGTGAGGCCGTCCATGCCGTCGAAGTACCGGTAGAGGGTGCTCGGATCGGCGCCGAGGGCGGCGCCGAGCCGGCGGGCGGACAGGCCGGCGCTGCCGTGTTCGCGCAGCATGCGCAGGGCCGTGTCGACGATCAGCCGCTCGGACAGGACGACGCCCTGCCGGGTGGGGCGTCGCCGCCTGCGGGATTCTTCGGGGACCACGGGCTTGGCCATCGGGCACCTTCCTCCTTATGCCAACACCATTGACCTTATCTCGCGACCCCGGCTTTCATCCCTCCCACGAGGCGCGGATCTCCGCGGACCTCACCGAGAGAGGGTTTCGTCATGCGTGTTCTGCTTGTGGGCGCCGGTGGCGTCGGTACCGCGATCACCCGGATCGCGGCCCGCCGGGACTTCTTCGACCGCTTCGTGGTCGCCGACTACGACCTGGCCCGTGCCGAGGCGGCCGTGGCCGCGCTCGGCGAGGCCGGCGCCGGCCGGTTCGAGGCGCGCCGCGTCGACGCCTCCGACCAGGCGGCGGTGGCCGCGCTCCTCACCGAGGAGCGGTGCGACGTACTGCTGAACGCCACGGATCCGCGGTTCGTGATGCCGTTGTTCGAGGCGGCGCTCGCGGCGGACAGCCACTACGTGGACATGGCGATGTCCCTGTCCCGGCCGCACCCGGGCCGACCCTACGCGGAGTGCGGGGTCAAGCTCGGCGACGAGCAGTTCGCGCGGGCCGGGGCTTGGGAGAAGTCCGGGCGGCTGGCCCTGGTCGGCATGGGCGTGGAGCCCGGACTTTCGGACGTCTTCGCCCGGTACGCGGCCGACGAACTCTTCGACGAGGTCGTGGAGATCGGCATCCGCGACGGGGCGAACCTGACGGTCGAGGGTCACGAGTTCGCCCCGTCCTTCAACATCTGGACGACGATCGAGGAGTGCCTGAACCCGCCCGTGGTCTACGAGCGGGACCGTGGATGGTTCACCACCGAGCCGTTCAGCGAGCCGGAGGTGTTCGACTTCCCGGAGGGCATCGGGCCGGTCGAGTGCGTCAACGTGGAGCACGAGGAGGTGCTGCTGGTCCCCCGCTGGGTGGACGCCCGGCGCGTCACCTTCAAGTACGGCCTGGGCGAGGACTTCATCGGCAAGTTGAAGACGCTGCACGCGCTGGGCCTGGACTCGACCGAACCGGTCACGGTGCGCGGCGCGGACGGTACGCCGGTACGGGTCTCCCCGCGCGACGTGGTCGCGGCCTGCCTGCCCGACCCGGCCACGCTGGGCGACCGTATGTCGGGCAAGACCTGCGCGGGGACCTGGGTGAAGGGCACCAAGGACGGCCGGCCGCGCGAGGTGTACCTGTACCACGTGGTGGACAACCAGTGGTCGATGCGCGAGTACGGTTCGCAGGCCGTGGTGTGGCAGACCGCGGTCAACCCGGTCGTGGCGCTCGAACTCATGGCCGGCGGAGTCTGGGCGGAGTCGGGCGTACTGGGCCCGGAGGCCCTTCCGCCGCGCCCGTTCCTGGACCTGCTGACCGCGTACGGCTCCCCCTGGGGCGTACGCGAGCAGGGCTGATCGGCACCTTCTGGCGGATGCGCTCCTGCGGCGGCGCAAACGTCCGACCGACCACCCGCGGCCGGCCGGCGTGGTCACGGCAACGGCGGACGGGGAGCAGCGGCCCGGGAGCAGCGGGCGGGGAGCCGCGGCCGGGGGCGGAAAGATCCTCGGATCCGCAGGGAACAAGCCGGGGCCTCGTGGGCACTCGCGCGGGCGTCGGAGGCCCCGGCTCGCAGAGGGGGTTGTGCGTCAGCTGCCGGCGGAGAGGTTGCCGGACAGGACCGGGATGTTGTCCAGGATGTGGGAGAGCGGCTCGTCGCCCTTGGCCTGGGTGGAGTTCTCGGTGCACTGCTGGTTCATCGGGTTGGACAGGACGTTGACGTCCTGGACGCCGATGTTGAGGGCCGCCAGGATCGACTGGGCGTTGACCTTGACCGGCAGGCCGATGCAGGGCTTGTTGAGGGTGCCCTGGACCAGGCTGAGCTGCGGGCTCTGCGCGCCTTCGGTCTTCTGGTTGCCGTAGATCTGCTGGGCACCGTTCCCGTTGACGGTGTTGATCCCGTTGTCGTTGCCGATGGCCATGGCCGGGGCTGCCACAGCAGCGCCCGCACCAAGGATCGACGCGGTGGCGGCGGCGGTGGCCATCATCTTCTTGATCATCAGGGGTCCTTCTGTTGCCCGAGTGCAGGGTGACGAACGCCTTGATCAACGACGGCACCCCGGGCAGGTTGTGCCGATTCACCCGATTGCCCCACAGCCTCGGGGCGGCGGCTTCGCAATGGGTGGGTTGTGCGTCCCGCCCGTTTGACATGCAGGTAATTACTTGCATGATGGGTGATGTGAGCGATGAGATGGACAAGGTCTTCAAGGCTCTGTCCGATGCGACCCGCCGGCACCTGCTGGACCGGCTGTACGTGAACAACGGCCAGACGCTCAGCGAGCTGTGCGACGGCCTGGCGATGTCCCGTCAGGCCGCCACCCAGCACCTGGCTCTGCTGGAGGCCGCGAACCTCGTCAGCACGACCAGAAGGGGCCGGGAGAAACTCCACTACCTCAACCCCGTACCGCTCCACGAGATCCAGGAACGGTGGATCGACAAGTTCGAACGCCCGCGCCTGCGGACCCTGAGCGCACTGAAACGGAAGGCCGAGCACGCCATGTCCGACAAGCCGCAATTCGTCTACACCACCTACATCGAGGCCACCGCGGACAAGGTCTGGGAGGCACTGACCGACCCCGAGACGACCGCCGCCTACTGGGGCCACAGCAACGTCTCCGACTGGCAGCCCGGTTCCGCCTGGGAGCACCGCCGCACCGACGGCTCCGGCATCGCCGACGTGGTGGGCACCGTCGTCGAAGCCATCCCGGGCAAGCGCCTCGTCTTCACCTGGGCCGGCCCCGACGAAGACCGCCCGGACGGCCCCTCCACGGTCACCTTCGACCTCAGGCCGCTCGGCGACAGCGTCGTCCGGCTCACCGTCACCCACGAGAACCTGCGCGACGAGGAAGAGCACCGCCAGGCCTCCGGCGGCTGGTCGGCAGTGCTGTCCAACCTCAAGACCTATGTCGAGACGGGCAAGCCGCTGTCCTCGCCGCCCTGGTCCTGACCGCGTCGCAGGAGCCGGCGCCGAGCGACAGGCCCGCTCAGGCCAGGACGTTCACGGCCCTGGCGACGACGAGTCCCAGGATCATGAGGGAGAGGACGGACTGGAGGGTCATGACGCTCTTGGCCCACGGGGCGAGCGGCATGACGTCGGTGGGGCTCAGCGCGGTGGAATTGGTGAACCCAAGGTAGAGGTAGTCGATGTAGTGGGGGCGCCAGTCCGCGGCCTGCAGTTCGGGGCTGAGGTGCTGGGGGAAGGCGAGCGCCGGAGTGGGGGGCATGTGGTGGGTCCGGGCGGCCGGCCCGCCGCTGTCGAGTTCGAAGTACAGGAGGGAGAAGGCGAGGACGGTGGTGGCCCAGACGCTGCCACCGGCCAGCAGAAGGGCGTCGGCTGAGTTGGTCTCATGCCCGCCGTGGATGAGATCGTCGATCAGTTGGAGGGTCGACCACATGGCGCTGCCGACGAGTACGACGACCAAGGCGATCGCCACTGAGCGCAGGACGGTCGAGCGGCGGCTGATCCGACCGGGGTCTCCCGAGATCAGCACCACCAGCAGCAGGCCTTCTGCGAGGGGGAGCGCCCATCGGGGCCCAAGGCGCAGGTCGTCCGGCAGCAGCAGGGTGAGCACCGCGGAAGCGATGACCGCTGCGGCCATCGGCCAGCGCCTCTCGGTGCGGGGCCCGCCCTTCGGCCCCGGCTCCTGCGGGCTCGAACGGTCCGTGTCGGACGAGCGCTTTCCGCTCACGGCCGAACCCCTCCCGGGCGCGGCGGCAGTTCAGATCGCATGCGCCGTCAGGGTCGTGCGGCTTCGGGCGTAGCCGATGGCGCCGGTCGCCCTTGTTGTCGCGTTCATGTGCCGCTCCTCGCAGGGGAAGGCGTACGGGGAGGTCCCGGAATGACGGGGCGCCGGACCTCGGCTCCACCGTAGACCGGGGTGAATACGGCCCGCCGCCGACACGCTCCGCGTTCACACGCCCGCCGAAGCGGCAGGGACGCTCTGAGGTCGGCCGAGCGGAACGCGGCCGCCTTTCCGTGTGTCTACATCACAGTAGACGCTATAGTCAGCCGTGGCGTGCGCCCCGGGGTCCAACTGCACCGCGGGGAAAGGGCTCCGGGCGCGACCGCGCTGCCCGGCGGCCCGCCGCACCCTGCCGCCGAATCCACAGCCCCGGACCGTGCGGCGGTCAGCCGCGTTGTGACCAGCAGCAGATCGAACCAACCCCAGGGACGGACGAATTGAGCACCATCGGTATCGGGCAGGCAGCGGTCCTCGGCATCGTCGAGGGGGTCACCGAGTTCCTGCCGGTCTCCTCGACCGGCCACCTGAAGATCACCGAGGGCCTGATGGGGATCCCCGTGGACGACAAGGCCGTCGTCGCCTTCACCGCGGTCATCCAGGTCGGAGCGATCGCCGCGGTCCTCGTCTACTTCTTCAAGGACATCGTGCGGATCATGACCGCCTGGGGACGCGGCCTCGTCAACCGCGAGGAGCGCTACCACCACGACTACAAGTTCGCCTGGTGGGTCATCTACGCCACCATCCCGATCGTGGTCGTCGGGCTCGCCGCGAAACCCCTCATCGAGAGCACCCTGGCCTCCCTGTGGGTGGTCGCCGGCTCCCTCATCGTCGGCAGCGGCCTCATGTGGGCCGCCGACCAGATGGGACGCCACAAGCGCGGCGAGGACGACACCGGCCTCAAGGACGCCATGCTGGTGGGCTGTTCGCAGATCCTCGCCCTGCTCTTCCCCGGCTTCTCCCGCTCCGGCGCCACCATGTCCACCGGCCTCATCCTCGACCTCGAACGCGTCGCCGCCACTCGCCTGTCCTTCTTCCTCGGGATCCCCGCCCTGACCGGCGCCGGACTCTACGAGCTCAAGGACGCCGTCGGCGCCGGAGTCGACACGCTGCCGCTGGTCGTCGGCACCGCCGTCTCCTTCGCCGTCGCCTACGCCTCCATCGCCTGGCTCCTCAAGTTCGTCGCCAAGCACTCCTTCAACGCCTTCGTCATCTACCGCATCGCCGTCGGAATCCTGCTCTTCGGACTCCTCGGCACCGGCATCCTCGCCGCCTGACCACACCCGGTCCGGCCGGGCGCGGCACGCGGCGGGCGGGACGCCCGCATCAGCGTGGGGCTTCGGACCCGATGACGTGGCCGTCGCGCAGTTCCACGACCCGGTCGGCCAGTTCGATCAGGTACCGGCGGTGACTTGGCATTGTGACGGTCCGGCTGCTGCACACCACCTCGTCGCGAACGACCGCCCTGCATGTCCCTGCTGTACGTCCGGCCGGCCGAGGCGCACGTGAAACCGATCGCGGGACACCGGCCGGCCGACCCGCCCGCGCCGCCGCCGGGTGCCGCCTCCGGCGCGGCTCCGCCACAGAAGCGCATCGCCCTCTCGCGCGGCGCCGCCGAGACCACCTGCGCCCGCCCCGGCTCGGCCCTCAAGCCCGCCACCGTGACGGGCGGCGCGCCCACCGCGGACCGGCGGGAAGCCGTACTGAGGCTCCTCCTGGACGAAAGAGCTGGTGCGGCGCGCCCGGCCTGTGGTTACCTGGGTGCATGACCGTACTCGTGACCCGTCGCCACGTCGACTACGTGCGTGTCACGACCACGGGTTGTCCCGTCACCCGCTGACGCGGCGCCGCGCGGCATAGTCCCGCGCCTTCCACCACGCGCCCGCGTACCCGTCGTACGTACTCCCGCTCCGCCCCGTCGTCGTGGCCACCACGGCTGCTGCTGCCGGGCGGGGGCCGTCCGACGCCGGGCCGCGGCTCCACGGTGAACTCCCCCACGCGCGCCGCCCGCGCCGGCTCCGTCGTACCCGTACCCATCCCGTACCCGTAACGCGCCCACGCCCGTCCGCGGCGTCGGGGCTCCGTTGCGAGTGCCGGCGGCCGCCCGCCTCCACCCTGTTCACCCTCATCGCCGAGGAGACCCATGAGCCAGCCCATCGACGCCGTCACCGCAGGTCACACCCCCGACGGCGAGCCCGCCGGAGCCGGTACGCCGGCCTGGTCGTTCGAGACCAAGCAGCTCCACGCCGGCACCGCCCCCGACCCGGCCACCGGCGCCCGCGCGGTCCCGATCTACCAGACCACCTCCTTCGTCTTCCGTGACACCCGGCACGCCGCCGACCTCTTCTCCCTCGCCGAACCCGGCAACATCTACACCCGCATCCACAACCCCACCCAGGACGCCCTCGAACAGCGCGTCGCCGCCCTCGAAGGCGGTGTCGCCGCCGTCGCCCTCGCCTCTGGGCAGGCCGCCGAGACCCTCGCGCTCCTGAACGTGGCCTCGTCCGGCGATCACATCGTCTCCAGCGCCTCCCTCTACGGCGGCACGTACAACCTGTTCCGGCACACCCTGCCGAGGTTCGGCATCGAGGTGTCCTTCGTCGAGGACCCCGACGACCTCGACGCGTGGCGGGCCGCCGTACGGCCCCACACCAAGGCGCTGTTCGCCGAGACCCTCGGCAACCCGCGCGGCAACGTCCTCGACGTCCGGGGCGTGGCCGACGTCGCGCACGCGGCCGGCCTGCCGCTCATCGTCGACAACACCGTGCCCACCCCGTACCTGCTGCGCCCCATCGAGCACGGGGCGGACGTCGTCGTCCACTCGGCCACCAAGTTCCTCGGCGGGCACGGCACCACCATCGGAGGTGTGGTCGTCGACGCGGGCACCTTCGACTTCGGCGCGCACCCGGAGCGTTTCCCCGACTTCACCGAACCCGATCCCAGCTACCACGGCCTGCGTTACTGGCCCGCGCTCGGTGCGGGCGCGTACGCCGTCAAGCTGCGCGTGCAACTGCTGCGCGACCTCGGCCCCGCCATCGCACCGCACTCGGCGTTCCTGCTGCTCCAGGGCGTCGAAACGCTGAGCCTGCGGCTGGAGCGGCATTCCTCGAACGCCCTGGCGCTGGCAGAGTGGCTCGAAAGGCGCGACGAGGTGTCGGCGGTCCACTACCCCGGCCTGCCGTCGAGCCGCTGGTACGAGGCGGGGCGCCGCTACCTGCCGCGCGGCGCCGGGGCCGTCCTCTCGTTCGAGCTGCGCGGGGGCGTCGAGGCGGGCCGGCGGTTCGTGGACGGACTGGAGCTGTTCAGCCACCTCGCGAACATCGGTGACGTCCGCAGCCTCGTCATCCATCCCGCGTCCACCACCCACAGCCAGCTCGACGAGGCACAGCTCGCCGCGACGGGCACCACCGCGGGGCTCGTGCGCCTGTCGGTCGGCATCGAGAACGCGGCGGACCTGAAGGCCGACCTGGAGGCCGGCTTCCGCGCCGCGAAGGCAGTGTCCTGAACCCCGCCGCAGCGGCCCCGGCCACCGAGGTCCCCCTTCCCGCCACCGGTGCGTGGCGGGAAGGGGACCCGCCCGGGCGCCGCCAGTGGTACCGGCGCACACAGCCGCTGGAGCTGGAGGCGGGCGGTGTACTCCCGGGGGTGCGGCTGGCGTTCGAGACCTGGGGACGGCTCTCGCCCGACCGTTCGAACGCGGTCCTCGTCCTGCACGCGCTGACCGGCGACAGCCACGTCGCCGGCGCCGCCGGACCCGGCCACCCGACCGCCGGCTGGTGGGAGGCGCTGGTCGGCCCGGGCCGCGCCCTCGACACCGACCGGTGGTTCGTGGTCGCGCCGAACGTACTGGGCGGCTGCCAGGGAAGCACGGGACCCGCCTCCCCCGGCCCCGGCGGGAAGGCATGGGGCAGCGCCTTCCCCCGACTGACCCAGCGCGACCAGGTACGTGCCGAGGTCGGTCTCGCCGACGCGCTCGGCATCGAACGCTGGGCGCTGGTGATCGGCGGATCCATGGGCGGGATGCGGGCGTTGGAGTGGGCCGTCGGGGAATCCCGGCGCGTGAGCGCGCTGCTGCTGCTGGCCTGTCCGGCGGCGGCGAGCGCGGAGCAGATCGCCTGGGCCTCCGCGCAGCTGCACGCGATCCGCGCCGACCCCCACTGGCGGGGCGGCGACTACCACGATGCCGGCCCCGGGCGGGGACCGCACACGGGTCTGGGCATCGCCCGCCGCATCGCACACGTCACCTACCGCTCGGCCGGGGAATTGCAGTCCCGCTTCGGCCACGAGGCCCAGGAGGGGGAACATCCCTGGCGCGGAGGGCGGTACCGCGTCGAGTCGTACCTCGACCACCAGGCCGCCAAGCTCGTCCGGCGGTTCGACGCGGCCAGTTACGTGGCGCTGGTCGAGGCCATGAACACGCATGACATCGGGCGGGGCCGCGGCGGTACGCGGGCGGCCCTCGGCCGGGTACGGGCGCGGACGGTGGTGGCCGGGGTGGACTCCGACCACCTCTACCCCCTCGTACAGCAGGAGGAACTGGCGGCGGGGATTGCGTCCGCGGACGGGGTCCGGGTCGTCCGCTCCCCGTACGGGCACGACGGATTCCTGTTGGAGACGGAGCAGGTCGGTGGACTCGTACGGGAACTCCTGGCGGGCGCGCCGGATCAACCCGCCCGCCGCACCGGCGCGGAGCCGGCGTAGCGCCCGGGGGTGGTGCCACGATCCGTTTGAAGTGCCGGGTGAAGTGGGACTGGTCGTGGAATCCGCCCTCGGCCGCCACCTCGGCGGCCGGGCGGCCGTCGAGGAGCATCCGGCGGGCCAGGGCGACCCGGCGCGCGATCAGGTACTGGTGCGGGGCGATGCCGAAGGCGGCACTGAACGTCCGGACGAGGTGGGCGGGGTGTGCCTGGATCAAAGTCGCCGCTTCCGGCAGGGAGATGCCCTCGACCACCCGCTCGTCGAGCAGTTCGCGCAGGCCGCGGGCGATGCCGGGGCGGGGCGATGCGGTGTGGGCGCCGGGATGTTCGAGGCGCGGCTGGAGCAGGACGCGCAGCCGTTCGCCGATCAGGGCCAGTCTGCTCTCCGCCTCGAACGCGTCACCGGGAGAGGCCAGGACCTGGTGGAGCTGCCCGACGCGCCGGCGCAGGAGCGGATCGGCGAGGTCCGGGCCGTCCACGGCGGCGCCGATGAAGCGCTCGTCCAGCACCGTCGTGTCGAGGTAGACGACGCGCTTGCGGAACCCGTGCGAGGTGGCGGCGGAGCCGTTGTGCGCGACCTGGGGCGGGAGAAGGCTCACGGCGCCGCCCGGGGTGGCGCGCCGGTGGCGGTCCAGGTCGTAGTGGACGGCGCCGTCGTCGACGATCAGCAGGGTCCACTCGTCATGGACGTGCATGGGGTACGCGTGCTCGGTGAAACGGGCGTGGAAGACCTCGACGACACCCGCGACCGGCGGGTGCCAGGCCGAGACTTCCTGCTGGGGCTGCACGCAAAGAACGTACAAGACCGCGCGGGGCGGCGCCCGGCAGTCTCAAGCCATGAGCAACGAGACGAAGAACAAAGACAACGAAGACAACGATGCGCCCGTACGCTTCGACACCAAGATCGCGGTACTGCTGCGCGACGACCTGGAGACGTGGCAGCGGCTCAACGTCACCGCGTTCCTCGTCAGCGGGCTCGGGACGGTCCTCCCCGAGGTGGTCGGGGAGCCGTACCAGGACGCCGACGGCACCCGCTACCTGCCGATGTTCCGCCAGCCCGTGCTGGTCTTCGAGGGCGGGAAGGAGGCGGTGACCGCGGCGCACGAGCGGGCGGTGCGGCGGGGACTGCCGACCGCGGTCTTCACCTCGGACCTGTTCGCCACGGGCCACGACCGCGCGAACCGGGCAGCGGTGGCGGCCGTGGGCAAGGACCGGCTCGACCTGGTCGGTATCGCCGTCCACGGGCCGCGCAACGCCGTGGACAAGGTCCTCAAGGGCGCCCGCATGCACGGGTGAACGGGCTCGCCTCTCACCCCCGGCGCCTTCGCGGTGGCGCGGACGAGTCGGAGGCCGGTGCGGGTGACGCCCGTCGTCCACCCGTCAGGCCGCCTCCCCGTCAGGCCGCGTCGTCGTCCAGTCTCGTGAGGACGGCGCTCAGCGCGCGGGCGCGGTCGCTGTTCTCCGGGACCCGTGAGACGCAGGCGCGAAGGCGCCGGGCGGTGGCCAGCTCGACCCGGCCCGCCCCGATGGTGTCGATCACCGCGCCGACCGCGTGGAAGGCCCAGTACTGGTTGAAGGGGACGTTCTCCTCGGCGGCCGCCTCCACCAGTGCTCTGAGGTACTGCGGCCCCGGTATCGCGTACAGGCGCGCGTATGCGGTCAGGCGCGTCCCGCTGTCGTCCGAGGCGAGCGCTGCGTGCGGATCCATGTCGGCCAGGTGCGGGGTGAGCCTGACCAGCTCGGCGAAGATCTGCTCCTGGCGGTGGGTCCGGCCGGGACCGGAGGGTTCGGTTCGCCTCAGCTCGTTGAACTCGTGGGCGAGCTGTGCGGCCCGCTCCGCCGGTGAGGCACCTGTCGTGTCCTCGCTCACCGAGGTCACCAGGGCGACCCGGGCCTGCCGGGCCGCGTCGTCGGCCGCTTGCCGGATTTCCTCCGTACGCTGCTCGGTTGCGTCGATCCGCTCTTCCAGCCTGTGGTACTGGAGCTTGGTCCCGCCGGGGAGTTCGATGCTCTCGAAGAGGTCGCCCAGCCACGGCACGACCGCGATGGCGGCGAGCGCCAGGGTCGTGCCGTCGATCTTCACATCGGGCCTGACGACGTGGACCACGCCGATTCCCATGGCCGCGAGCGAAATCACGGACGCGATCAGCCGCTTGCGCCGAGCTGCGGCCGCGGTCGCGGTCGCGACACCTGGGTTTTCCGGTTCGGACATGGCGCAAGCATGACAGAGGCGCGGAGGCCCGGGTCTGGCAGGAGCGCCGCCCGACCATCGGCGCGAGGCAGTCTGCCGGCGGTCCGACCACACGTTGCCGCACCCGTACGGGTCGATGGCCGTGTCCGCGCGGCCCGTCGGCCGGTTAGGGGGGAAAAGCACGCCTCGTGGTGGGCCCGTCCACCGGACCCACGGCGGGGGCCGCTTTGGCTCACCACTCAGACCCATATCTTGCAGGAGACCCCCATGAAGAAGACCACGGCCGTCATCACCGCCACCGGCGCCATCCTCCTCGCCGGCGCGGGCATCGCCTCCGCCGACGCCGGCGCCAGCGGCGCGGCCATCGGCTCTCCCGGCGTGGCCTCCGGCAACGCCGTCCAGGTCCCGGTCCACATCCCCGTCAACGTGTGCGGCAACAGCGTCAACGTCATCGGGCTGCTCAACCCGGCCTTCGGCAACACCTGCGTCAACGCCTGACCTGACCCCACACCGCAACACACCGCAACACACCGCGGAACCCTGCCGGTTCCCCGTGTGACCACGTGGGCGCGGCCCCGGATTCCTCCCCGGCGGCCGCGCCCACGCTGCCGTACGGTCGAATCCAGTTCCCGAGGAGGAGGACTTCTGATGCGCACCGTGACCTACTCAATGGGTGTCTCCCTCGACGGCTACATCGTCGGTCCGGACGGCGGGTTCGACTGGACGGCGCCCGACCCGGACGTCTTCCGCTTCTGGATCGACGAGATCCGCCAGGTCGGCGTCCACCTGATGGGCCGGCGGCTGTACGAGACGATGCTGTACTGGGAGACCGCCGACCAGGATCCGTCGCTCGGCGCCGCCGAGCTGGAGTGGGCCTCGCTCTGGAACCCGCTGCCGAAGGTGGTGTTCTCCACGACGCTGTCGACGGTGCAGGGCCATGCCCGTCTGGCCTCCGGGGGCCTGGCGGAGGAGATCGCGCGGTTGCGTGCCGAGCCCGCGGAGGGCGACATCGCGATCGGCGGGGCGACCCTCGCTGCAGAGGCGTCCGCGTCGGGGCTGATCGACGAGTACCAGGTGATCGTCCATCCCGTACTGGTCGGCGGTGGTATTCCGTTCTTCGCCCGGAACGAGCGCCGGGTGGATCTCGAACTCGTCGAGACCCGCACCTTCAACTCGAAGTTCGTCTACCTCCGCTACCGCGTTGCGCGCGAGGCCGCCCTCTAGGGCTTCATCGGCAAGAGCCCGGGCAACGGGAAGGCCCTGCCGCGGCGGTGACGCCGCGGCAGGGCCCTGTGGGGTACGCCGGTCAGGACGGGGAGGAGGCCCCCTCGTCGAGAGCGACGACCAGCGGATCCGATTCCTCCGCCAGATAGTCGTGCCCCGGGTACTCCGGGGGGAGGTGCCCGGTCGCGTCACCGTCCTCGGGGAAGCCCTCGATGTAGGGGGCAAGGTAGGCCAGGGCCTCCGCGCCGCCCCGCACCTCCAGGGGCTCACCGTCCGCGAGGACGGAGATGGAGATCACCGCTTCGGCGGCGTCCGCCTGCCGGAAGACGACGCGCGCCCGCTGCCCGTGGTGTCGTAGACGTACTCGGTCGTCTGCGAGCCTCGGTGGCCTTCGCGAGGTGCCCCTCGATGTCCCATTCCAGGTTCTGGGTGTTGCCCTGGACGGTCCGCGGGCGGGTGTTGCCGATCTCGTCGTAGGTGTAGGGCTCGGCCCGCGACGCCGGGACCGGCGGTGTCGACCTTCGCGCCCGGCTGGGCGGCGCAGTCGTCGGTCGCCGTCCAGGCGTCCGACGTACGGCGCACGTAGTCGTAGGCGAAGCACTGCGCGTCGGTGGCCACACCTTGGGCGTGGCCGGAGCTTCGGTGTCACCCGCCGCCGGAGCGGTGAGCATCCCGGCGCGGCGGCCGTCACGGGCGGTGCGCCGAGTCCTGTGACGAGCGGGCTGACGGCCAGGGCTGGTACCGATCAGCCGAGCGATCGTCTGCGCCGCCTGCCCCCTACCGTACGAATTGGGATTTGGCAAAGTCGATTTCGTGGAGAGTCACACGCGAAAGCAATCTACACGCTGTTTCGACAACGACCCAAAAAGTAACAGCGAGGAGTGCGTCACACTTTATGGCCCCTGTTACCGCAGGTTTCCACACGTCTTTGAGCAAACCAAGGACGGGCAAAGGCGGACTCCAAGTCATCGGAATCGGAATTTCCTCTTCCGCTTTATTTTCGGCGCATCCCACGTGAGAAGCTCACCCGGTCCGATTCGAGCCATCCGCGCGCAGGAACCGTTCCCGGAGCGCGCGGGACGACTTCAAGGAACACCCGTGAGACCACCCCTGGCGCGGCTCCGCGCCATCGGCCAGCCACGCCTACGGGCATCGGCGCTGGTCACCACCGTGGCCCTGACTGCCGGCCTGCTGGCCACGGCACCCACCGCCGTGGCGGCCGGTGCCCACGGCGCGGCTGCCCGCAGTCAGGATCCCGCCGCCCGGACCGACGCCGAAAGGGCGGCCGCAGAGGCCAAGCGGACCGGCAAGCCGGTCGAGATCGTGAGCGGGCGCACCGAGACCGACGACGTGTGGGCCAACCCTGACGGGACCAAAACGGCCAATCGCTCGCTGGTGCCCGTCCGGGTCCGCAAGGGCGGAAAGCTGATTCCGGTCGACACCACGCTGGAGCGCGGCCGCGACGGACGTATCGCACCTAAAGCAACGGCAATGGGCCTGACCTTCTCCGGCGGCGGCGAGGCTCCGCTGGCGGTGATGTCGGAAAACGGCCGTGATGTGTCCCTGTCCTGGCCCAAGCCGCTTCCCGAGCCGAAGCTGGAGGGCGACAGCGCCGTCTACCCCGAGGTCCTCCCCGGAGTCGACCTGCGCGTCAGCGCGACCGTCGACAGCTTCTCCCACGCCCTGATCGTCAAGTCCCGGGAGGCGGCGTCCAATCCGGCCCTCACGCAGCTCGACTTCGGCCTCAAGGCCAAGGGGCTGACCGTACGCGCCGAGGCCGACGGCCAGCTGCGCGCACTGGACCCGAACGGCCAGACCGTGTTCGGCTCGGCGAAGCCTCAGATGTGGGACGCGGGCGGGCAGAAGACCGCCGACCCGCAGGCCCAGCCGCAGACGCAGCCCCAGCCCCAGTCCGCCGAAGGCGCCGCCCCGGCGAGCCCGTCGGCCAAGGCGCCGCGCCAGGCCTCGGCTCCGGCCGCCGCTGCACTCGCGGCCGCTGCACCGGCAGCCGAGGCCCCCAAGGCATCCGCCGCCCCGGTCGAGGGCGTCACCACCGGCGCCAAGCAGGCCGACCTCGGCATCCGGCTCTCCGGGTCCACGCTCACGCTGACCCCGGACCAGAGCCTGCTGCGGGCCCCGGACACCACGTACCCCGTCGTGATCGACCCGACCTGGGACGCCTGGAAGCAGGCCTGGACGATCGCGTACAAGCACAACGCGTTCCCGTCCTCGCCGAACACCAACTACTGGAACGGCGGCACGCTCAGCAAGGACGCCCGCGTCGGCTGCGCCAAGGACGCCGCCAACGGCAACGCGGTGATCTGCGCCAAGACCTTCTTCCAGGTCGGCATGACCGACTACTGGGACAAGCAGATCATCGAGTCGACCCTGCGCATCAAGCAGAAGTCGGCGGGCTCCTGGAGCTGCAAGTCCGGTGACATCCAGGTCTGGGACACCGGCACCATCTCCAAGTCCACCACCTGGAACAACCAGCCCAGCTGGGTCCGGATGGTCGACGCGACCGGCCAGTCCTACGGCGGGCGCAACTGCCCCGGTGACGGCGACCTGATCGAGCTGAACGTGAAGTCGGCCGTAGCCATGGCCGCCCAGAAGCACTGGGGCAACTGGACGTTCGGCCTGAAGGCGGCCAAGGACACCGTCGACGTCTCCTGGCGCAAGCTGGACCCGAACAGCGCCCAGATCTCGGTCACCTTCAACACCATCCCTGAGAAGGTGACCGAGCGGTCCACCGATCCCTCCGTCCCCTGCACCGGCGGCATCATCGGGACCACCGACCAGGTCGTCCTGCGGGCCCGCGTGAAGGACAAGGACAAGACGGACGTCGGCCTCTGGGCCGAGTTCCACTACTGGAAGGAAGGCGCCTCGACCCCCACCAAGGTCGAAAGGGCGGTCAGCAACGGCAACGTGGCCCAGCTGCCCATACCCGCGACCGGGCTCGACGGCACCTACCGCTGGGACGTCCGGGCCCTGGACAAGGTCGGCGCCCCCGGCCCCTGGGCCGGCCAGTGCACCTTCACGATCGACCGCACCCGGCCGGACAAGACCCCGTCCGTGAAGTCCGGCCAGTTCCCCGAGAACGAGGACGACCCCGAGAAGACGGGCTTCGCCCGCACCGAGGGCGTCTTCACCCTGGGCGCCAACGGCGTGAAGGACGTCACCTCATTCGAGTGGTGGACCGACTCCAACCCCAAGGTCAACAAGATCGCGCCGACCACCCAGGGCGGCTCGGTCGACGTCAAGTACACGCCGACCACCGCCGGTCCGCAGCGGCTCTTCGTCCGCAGTCTGGACGCCTCCGGCAACCGGTCGAACCTGAAGGAATACCTCTTCTACGCCAAGCGCCTGGCCACCCGTGACAAGCACGGCGACCTCAACGGCGACGGCACCGTCGACATCTGGAGCGTCGACCCGGGCGCCGGCACCCTGTGGCTGCACCCGGGCAAGGGCGACGGCACCTTCGACCTGTCCCGCCAGCTCGACCAGGGTTCCTTCGCCGACGCCACCTCGCTGGCGCACCGCGGCAGCTGGAACGAGGACTACTACGAGGACCTCGTGGTCCTGCGGCCCAGCCCCGACGGCTCGCGCAAGAACCTGTACGTCTACCCGAACAAGGGCGACGGCGATCTGGAAACCACGGACGCCAACCGTCTTGAACTAGAAGTCGGCAACCCCGACGCGGACGACCACTGGGCCAACGCCGACCAGGTCGTCTCCATCGGCAGCGTCAACGACGACAACGGCGACGGCCGCACCGACGACAATGACCAGCCCGACCTGCTGGTCAAGTCCGGCGACCAGCTGTGGCTGTACCTCGGATCCGCGGTCGGCTTCCTCGACGCGTTCGGCGAGCCCGTCACGCTCGGCAACGCCGACTGGAAGAACATGACGATCATGGCGCCCGGCGACCTCAACGGCGACCAGCTGCCCGAGGTCTGGGCCCGCGACACCGTCACCGGCAAGATCCACCAGTACACCAGCCGCCGCACCACGGAGCCCGGCGCGACCACCGTCGCCGACCTCGCGGTCTTCGGCGAGCCCTCAGCCCGCGAGAGTGAGATCGCCACCGGGTTCACCGGCGCCGCGTACCCGCACCTGTCCAGCAACGGCGACTTCGAGAACGACGGCTTCGCGGACCTGTGGTCCCGCGGCGGCGACGGCCGGATCACCGAGTTCCCGGGCCGGGCCCCGTCCGCGGGCTCCGCCTTCGCGGCGGGCCGTCCGCTGGTCCTCGGCGGCACCTCGTGGTCCGAGTGCCAGGCCTTCACCTCGACGGCCACCGGCACGCACACGCTGTGCGGCCCGATCCTGTCCAAGTTCCTGGCCAAGGGCGGCACGTCGCTCGGCTACCCGACGACCGACGTCCTCGTCCCCGCCGACGGCGTGGGCCGGTACGTGAACCTCCGCGGCCCGGGCGCGACCAGTGACAACGGCTCCATCTACTGGCACCCGAGCAGCGGTGCCTGGGTCGTGTGGGGCGCCATCCGGGCCAAGTGGCTCAGCATGGGCGCCGAGAAGTCCATCATGGGCTATCCCGTCTCCGACGAGGCCAAGAACTTCGACGGCGCGGGCTACAACTCCACCTTCTCCTCCACCGCCGGCGGCAAGGGCGGCATCTACTGGTCCGCCGAGACCGGCGCCTGGTCCGTCCACGGATCGATCTTCAACAAGTACGCCTCGCTCGGCGGCCCGGCCAGTTTCCTCGGCTATCCGACCACGGACGAGACGAACGTGGGCGATGGCGGCGTGGCCCGCTTCAACCACTTCCGCAAGCGCTCCGACACCGCCGACACCGGCTCCGTCTACTGGACCAAGGCCAGCGGCGCCTGGTCGGTGTTCGGTTCGATCCGCAAGAAGTGGATCGCGCTGGGTGGAGAGAAGAGCGCCCTCGGGTACCCCACCTCCGACGAGTACGAGGTCGCGGGCGGCCCCCGGGAGGACTTCGAGAAGGGCTACATCCGCCACAACCGCACCACCGGCAGCACCGTCGAGCACCAGCCCGCCGACCGGACCGCACACCTGCGGACCGACCTGTCGGGCGACTTCAACGGGGACGGCCGCAGCGACCTGGCCACCGTGTACGACTACGGCGACGACACCACCGCGCTGTGGGTCTTCGACGCCCTGCCGGGCGGCGGCTTCTCGGAGCCGACGGTCCGCTGGACCAGCGCGAAGGGCAGCTTCTCCACCGGCCGGGCGAAGTGGGTCGCGGGCGACTTCAACGGTGACGGCCGGGCCGACATCGGCGCCTGGTACGGGTACGAGGACGGCAGCACCGCGCTGTGGAACTTCGTCTCCAACACCACGGGCACCTTCACCCCGGTGAAGAGCATCACCGTCGCCAAGGGCGTGTACACCTGGGCCAAGTCCCAGCCCCTGGCGGGTGACTTCAACGGCGACAAGCGGGCCGACCTCGCCCTGATCCAGGACTACGGCAACGGCGACATGGGCGCCCACACGTGGACGTCGAAGGGCGACAACACCTTCAACGCCTCCGTCGCGAGCTGGCGCACGGGCACCGGCAAGTGGTGGATCGACTACGCCACCTTCCGCGTCGGCGACATGAACGGCGACAGCCGCGACGACTTCCTGGCCATGTACGGTTACGCCTCCTACGGCACGGCCCTGTTCACCGGACTCGCCCAGCCGAACGGCGGCTTCGCCGCCCCGGTGAAGCACTGGGCGAAGCCCGCCGGGGTCTGGGAGTACGCGAAGACGAAGATCACCGTAGGCGACTACGACGGCGACAAGCGCGCCGACGTCGCCTTGATGTACGACCACGGTGACGGTCACTCCTCGCTGGACACCCTGCTCGGCAAGGCCGACGGCACGGTCGGCGAGAACGTCCGCAGCTGGGACACGCCGGAGGGGTACTGGTACGGCACCAGCGCTGCCCTGCCGGTCTCGGGCGACACCGACGGTGACGGCCGGGAGGACGTCGGCATCGTGTACAACTACGCGAGCGGCGCCGCCAGCACCTTCACGTTCAAGAGCCGCGCGGACGGCGGTTTCGAGAACGGCCTCCAGAGCTGGCAGTCCCTGCCCGGCACCTGGTGACCCGGCCGGCTCCCCGCCGATAGCCCCAAGGCCCCGCACCTTCCCCGAAGGTGCGGGGCCTCTCCGTACCCGGGACACGACCGCGGACCGAGCCGCCCGAGGGGACTACCTGTCATGACACCGGACAGCATTGAACGCGTTCAATTAGGTGGGGTAGGGTGACGCCGGATCAAGGGAAACCCCCTGGCCGAGCACAGCTCCAGCGTCACGAACCTCCGCGGGAAGTACAGGTACGAAACGAGGCACGAGGAATGACGACGGGAGCGTGGCTGCGCCTCTCTTCGCAGCGCTACGTCCTGACCGCACTGCTCGGCTGGGCCATCGCGGTGGCGATTCTGCCGCGCGCCGACGACCCCTTCGGTGAGGTGTTCGTCGCGGGCATGGGACTGGGGCTGATCGGGGTGCCGCTCCTCACGATCGCCACCATGTTCGTGATCATCCTGTTGGCCGACAGGCGATTCGAACCGCCCGACGGCGGCATTCAGCGGATCCGGGGTGGCTGGATGGTCGCGCTCCCGCTGCTCCTGCCACTGCCCGTAGGCCTGCTCATGCCGTTGTCGTACCTGGTCATGGTGGGTACGCAGCTCGTCTTCGTCTTCTGGGTGCTGCCCCGTCAGGATGCCCACGACACAGCCGATGTGCTCGTCTCGCTCTCCGACCCGACAGTCTCCACCGAGCAGCGGGTCCGGATTGCACGGGCGGTCGCCGGACTGCGCTCCAGGCAGGTCATGGAGGCCTTGGCGGACGCCGCCACCGACGAACAGCGGGAGGTCTCCGAAGCCGCCCTGGAGACGCTGTGCACCATCTGGCAGCGTGACCGCGTCGTCGCCGAGGACTTGCTGCTGAGACTTCGCCCGAACGACCAGGACCGGATCCGCGCCCTGGAAGTCCGGATCCGCAGCCCCTGGTGAGAGCGGCACTACGCGACGGCCGACCGTAGGGCCACGCGGAAATCAGGGACGTCAGCCGGGAAGGGGCGGTCGTCGGCCGGTTCTCGGTGCCGCCGGGGCGCGTGGCAGGGGGGCCGTGCCGCGTTTCACTGGAAGGTGCCGGGAGGTGCCGCACCAGGCTCCGGGAGGTTCCGTGAACACGCACACGCCGCCCCGTTTCGACCCCACCCGCGTCCCCCACCTGCTGGGCCCCTTCGCGCCGGTGACCGAGGAGGTCGACGTCGCCGAGCTGGAGGTGACGGGCCGGATCCCGGCCGCGCTGGACGGCCTGTACCTGCGCAACGGGCCCAATCCCCGCTTCACGCCGATCGGCTCGTACCTGTACCCCATCGACGGCGACGGCATGCTGCACGGGGTGTGGCTCTCGGAAGGCCGCGCCCGCTATCGCAACCGGTTCGTACGCACCCCCGCCCTGGAGGCCGAGGAGCGGGCCGGGCGGGCCCTGTGGGAGGGCTGGAGTCGATGATCATGCCGGATGCCGCGCAGGTCGGACCGGAGCTCGCCGGCACCTTCCGGGACCTGCCCGACATCAACGTCGTACGGCACGGGGGCCGGCTGCTGGCGCTCGCCGAGTCGGCCTGCCCGTACCGGATCGGCGCCGGGCTGGAGACGCTGGGCCGCGAGGACTTCGACGGGAGCCTGCCGGCGGGGATCACCGCCCACCCCAAGATCGACCCGGTCACGGGCGAGATGGTCGTCTTCTGTTACGGCCTGGAGCCGCCCTACCTGACCTGGTCGGTCATCGGCCGCGACGGCGTAGTCACCCACGGTCCCACGCCCGTCGAGGGCGTGGACGAGCCGATGATGATCCACGACATGGCGTTGACCGGCCGCTACGCCGTCCTGGTCCTCGCGCCCGCCTTCTTCGACCTGGACGCCGCCATGGCGGGCGAATCGTTCCTGGCCTGGCGGCCCGAGCGGGGTACCCGTGTGGTCCTGATCCCGCGCGACGGCGGGCCTCCGCGCTGGGCGGCCGACGAGGCCTTCTGGCTGTGGCACACCGTGAACGCGTACGACGACGGCCCGGGCGCGGACGCCCCGGTGGTGCTGGACTACGTGCAGTGGAGCCGGCTGACCGTCGGGGACGCACCGGGGGCGGCGCAGGACCCGGTCAGCGGCGGTCTGGCACGGGCGCGCATCGACCCCCGGGCGGGCACCATGACCCGCACCCTGCTGGACGACGCCCGGGTGGAGTTCCCCCGCATCAACGACCGCCTCATCGGCCGGCGCCATCGGTACACCGCACTGGCCACGTCGACCGGCCGGTCGGACCTGCTGGCCGGCGAGTACGACGCGGTGCGCTTCCACGACGCGCTGACGGGGGGCGCGAGGGTCTGGGACGCCGGAGACCTGTCGGTCGGAGAGCCGGTCTTCGCTCCCGAGCCGGGTACCGACTCCGAGGAGCGCGGCTACTGGCTCACCTTCGCCACCGACCGCACCGACGGGGCGAGCTGGTTCCTGGTCGTCCCCGCCGAGGACCCGGCCTCCGGGCCGGTGGCGCGCGCCCGCGTCCCCGTCCGGGTCCCGCTCGGCCTGCACGGCTGCTGGCTGCCCACCGAAGGGGACTGAGCTGCGGAGACGCTGGCAGCCCATGGAACAATGCCTTCAGCCACAGGCTCAGGGGGATGACGCCGTATGGAACGGGTTGGGGATGCACGGGAACTCGTGCTTGGTTACGTCGACGCTCTGAACGCAGTTGACGAGGCCACGCGGGCGGCAATCCCGTCGCTTGAGCGACTCGCAGATGTCGTCGGCTTGGTCCGCTCGCGCCGTATCCTCAGCCGCAGTGGGCGCATCGGCACCTACTCCTACACGGTGCATGGGGCAGGGTGCCGCTTCGTCGGCGACAACGGCACCGAGGTCGACGTCGACTTCGCAGCTGACGGGAGCGAAATCTTCGACCTCTGGCGGCTGCGCCGGTACGGGCTGAGCCTGCCGGAGCCTCTTGACGTCACGGAGCAGGACCTGCGGACAGCGGCACGGTCCTTGCAATCACTTCTGACCGAGGTGCGACCGGGGTGGTTCAGCGCAGCCAATTGATCGCGTCAGGAAGAGGTGCGCAGGCGGCGCAGGCATATGAGGCTGCAGGCCAGTTCGAGCAGGCCCTGGTGGAGATCGGCGCGTCGCTCGTAGCGGGTGCGGAGCCGTTTGAACTGGTGCAGCCAGGCGAAGGCGCGCTCGACCACCCAGCGCACCTTGCCCAGTCCGGGACCATGAGCGAAGCCGCGTCGCGCGATGAACGGCTTGATGCCCCGCTTCCACAGCAGGCGGCGGCACTTGTCGAAGTCGTAGCCTCGGTCGGCATACAGTCGCTGAGGCTTGCGGCGGGGACGCCCCCGCGGACCCCGGATCGACGGGACGGCGTCGGTGGTGCTTGGAGCCGGGACGGGCGCGGTCGACGGGCGAGGGCCCGACCTGATCCCCCCTCTGAGGGCCCGGAGGTGCGTGCCGTCTAAGGAGCAGTCGTCCAGGTCCAGCAGGCCGGCGCGGCGAAGTTCGGTCAGCAGGGCGGCGTGCAGGCGCCGCCAGACGCTGGCCTCGGTCCGTTCTCGCCGCCGGCGCCAGGCAGTCACCCCGGAACAACCCACCGTCTCCGCAGGGACATCACGCCATGCGACGCCTGGCCGCAGCACATACATGGTGCCGACGAGTGCCACTCGGTCGGGAACGCGTAGCCGCCTGGGGTGGCGATGGCGCCGTTCGGGAGCAGGCGGCAGCAGCGGGGCCACCCGCTCCCACAGGTCGTCGGGAACCAGACCAACGCGCACTCTTGACCCCCTGCGGACCAAGACCGTCGGGTACAAGACCAGCGGCTCAACTCATTCTGAAACGATCAGTTATCCGGCTGCGTGGAGGCGGGTGGCCGCCGTCTCGGCCTCCCGCACCACTTCGCCCGTGTCGATGTCGACCAGTCGGCCACCGAATTTCAGCGGGCGTCCGTCCACGAACACGGAGTCGATGTTCTCGGGCCGGCCGTTGAAGACGATCTGGCCGACCCACTCGAAGCGGGGCGCGAAGTTCAGGGCCGCCGGGTCGATGACGATCACGTCAGCCCGCTTGCCGGGAGTCAGGGAGCCCACCCGGTCGGCGATGCCGATGGCCTCGGCGCCGCCCAGAGTGGCCATCCGCAGGACGTCCTGCACCTGCGGGAAGACCCCCGCGTCCATGGCATGGGAGCGTTGCAGGCCGATGGCCGTCTTCATCAGGGCCTGGAAGTCGGAGGTGTCGTTGGTGCCGCCGTCCAGCCCGAGGCCGACCTTGACGCCCCGTCGTCTGAACTCCGAGAGCCTCATGACGCCGGATCCCAGACGCATGTTGCTCAACGGGCAGTGGACCGCACGCGCGTCGTGGTCCGCGAGAGCGGCGATCTCCTCGTCGGTCAGGTGGATCGCGTGGTTGACCAGGAGCCGCGGCCCCAGCGCCCCGATGTCGGCGAGGACCCCGACGGGGTCGTCGGCGCGCTGCTCGGGGCGTTCCAGGACATGGGAGTTGAGCATGACTCCCATGTCCTGGGCGGCCTCCCAGTGCGCGCGGTTGAGGTACTGGGCCGACCGCGCCGCGTGCGTGGCGACCTGGAAGGAACCGAGGGGTACCGGGTCCACGAGTTCCTTCTTCACCTTCGTGAGCAGGGCCCCATCGGGCTTGGGCGGGTACATCGCGTAGGTGAACCGCACCCCGCTGCCGGCCAGTGCCCGTACGTAGCTCTCGACGAGGTCGTAGGCGAAGATGTCCACCCAGTCCACGAGGGTGGTCACGCCCGACTGGACGGCGTCGAGGGCGGCCAGGCGTACGAAACTGTGGAGCGCCGCAGGGGTCAGCCGGCCGCGCGCGGGGTCGGTACAACGCTCGAACCAGCCGAACAGGTCACCGTCGGTACAGCCGCCGCGGATCGCGGCCTGCCAGAGGTGTGTGTGGGTGTCGACGAAGCCCGGCATGACCAGCTTGCCCGAGGTGTCCACCACCGAGGCGCCGGGCGGGGCATGGAGCGCCTTGCCCACGGAGGCGATGGCTCCGTTCCGCATCAGGACGTCGGCGTTCTCCACCGGGCCGAGGGGGCCGCTGCCTAAGGCGGGGTCCATGGTGAGCACCAGGGCGGCGCCCCGGAGCAGGACCGTACGGCTGACCGGAACGGGGCGGTGGGCGAGGCCGTTACGGGGGGCGGAGCGGGCGGTGGCACCGAGGAGGAGCGGGGCGGCGGCGGCCGCGCCGAGGCCGGTGAGGAGATCGCGGCGGCTGCGGGCCGGCGGCGGAGTGGGGTTCGACTGCATGGCGTGGTACCTCCCGAGAGCTCAGAACGGAAGGCCCGCCCGGACGACGCGGTGACGGCGCGTCGAGCAGATGCGGGAGATTACACCCAGCATTCCCAGCCGACGGGCCTTCCATAGGCGTCTGCGGAAAACATTTTCCATTCCGGCCGTGTTCCGGTCCCGTCGCCTGCCCGACCGCCGCCCGCGTCCCTCGTCTACGACGGGTGCGCCTTGGTGAGGGTGCAGACGCCGTCCGCGCACCGGCGCTCCAGCCGGCCTCGGGAGATGGTCTGCGCGAGACCCACCAACCAGCAGGTGGGACAGCCCCGGAAGGCGACCAGGGCCAGGGGGGCCGCCAGCAGGGAAGCCGGTCCGAGGGTGGGTACCGAGGCGATCGAGCCGATGATCAACCCCAATCCGATGGCACCGCGCGCCAGGTGGCGCGGGACGGACGTGCTGGCGAAGTTCCTCCCGGCCGCTACGGATGAGGCGCACGGTGCGATGGGCCGGCCCTGCGCGCCTTGAGTGCTGTTCCTGCGCACGGGGTTCGCTGTGTTCACTGTGTTCACTGTGTTCACTGTGTTGCGTCCCTTTCGGCTGACGGGTCGACGGATCGGTCGGACGCGGGGGCGGTCGTCCGCTCGGTCGTCGCCAGTGCGTGGCGCAGTGCCGCACGTGCTCGGTGCAGCCGCGATTTCATCGCGGCGCCGCTCAGACCGAGCGAATGGGCCACGGTCCTGCCCGGCAGACCCTGTAGGTCCCGCATGATCAGTACCTGCCGCTGGTCGCGGGGAAGGGCGCCGACCGCGGCCGCGACCCTCTCCACCTCCAGCCTGCGCAGCACCGCGTCCTCGGCGGACGGCTCCGCCGGGGCCTCCGGAACGGTCGACGCCCCGTCGCCGCGCGAGACGAGCAGTCCGACCTGCCGCAGGCATTCGTTGCGCACGATCCGGAACATCCACGAGGCGAGGGCGCCCGTGGCCCGCAGGGTGCCGATCTTCCTGTAGAGGATGATCAGCGCCTCCTGCGCCGCGTCCTCCGCGTCCTGCGGCGAGGCGCACAGCGACAGCGCGAACTTGCGCACATGCGGCTGCGATTCCACCACGACGGTGGTGAGCGAGGTGACGTCGCCGTCCTGAGCGGCCTTGATCAGCCGCTCGTCCGGCCAGGTGTGGCGTGGGTTCATCTGTTCCTCATCCTCGGAAGTGTCCTCCGCGTGCGGGCGCCGGTCAGCTTCCGCTCCGGTAGCGCCGCACCAGGTGCCAGCTGCACGCGCCGATGAGCAGGGCTCCGATCACTACCAGGCCGATGACCGTCATGGTTGTTCCTTCCTCACGGTTCCACCGGCCCGTTCAACCGGTACGCACACAAGAGGCGAGGAGCTCCGGAAAGGATTCACGCTCGCCGACACCGGCCCCGGGAGGCGGGGCGCACGGGAGCGCGTGGCGTTCCTCGGGGCCCGCAAGCCGCTGGCGGGGTACGACATGACGGATGTCGAGCCCGCGGGCCTTGACGGCGGGGCATCGGACGTACGTTCAACTGGCTCACGCTCTACCACCGCCATCAGACGGTCAATTGGGGCTCTACGATGAACACCTCCCAGCACACCGGACTCAGCCCGCAGCACCGCACGACGCTGCGCTGGATCATTGCCATCACCACCCTCACGCTGGTCTTCGACGGCTATGACCTGGTCGTCTACGGGACTGTGGTGCCCGACTTCCTGCGCGACCCGAGCCAGATCGGCCACCTCTCCGTCGCCCAGGCCGGCGCGCTCGGCTCGTACGCGCTCATGGGGGTCATGGTCGGCGCACTGACTGCCGGAGCGGTCGGCGACCACGTCGGACGACGTCGCATCATGATCGCGGGAATCATCTGGTTCTCCGTCGCCATGGGGCTGAGCGCATTCGCCACGAGCCTCACCTCGTTCGGCGTCCTGCGCTTCTTCACCGGCACCGGCGTCGGCGCCCTGGTGGCCACCGCCGCCGCGATGGTCGCCGAGTTCGCACCGCACCACCGCCGCAACGTCTACAACGCGATCGTCTACAGCGGCGTCCCCGTGGGCGGTGTCCTCGCCGCGGTCATGGCCCTCCTCGTGTCCGGTGGGGACAGCTGGCGCACCCTGTTTCTCTTCGGTGCGGCCCCTCTCGTGGTCCTCCTGCCGGTCACACTGCTGCGCCTGCCCGAGTCCCCGAAGTGGCTGCTGGCGCGCGGGCACACCGAGCGGGCCCACCTGGTCTCCGAGCGCACCGGAGTCACGCTGGGCGAGTCGACGCGGGCGCCCGAGGGCAAGAAGGTCGGTTTCGCGGCTCTGGCGAGCCGTCGCTACGCGCTGCCCACGCTGCTGCTCGGCCTGATGAGCTGCTCCGGTCTTCTGCTCACCTACGCCCTGAACACGTGGCTCCCCGAGATCATGGGGCAGAGCGGCTTCGGCAAGTCGTACTCGCTGGTGTTCCTGCTCGCCCTGAACGGCGGGGCGATCATCGGCGGGGTACTCGCCTCCCGGGCCGCCGATCGGAGGGGCCCGCAGCGTGTGATCACGTCGACGTTCGTGCTGGCCGCCGTCTCCCTCGTGCTTCTCACGCTGGGGCTGCCTCTCGGTGCTCTGCTGGCCCTGGTCGCGGTGGCCGGGATCGGTACGATCGGCACCCAGGTCCTGGTGTACGGCTTCGTCGCGAACTACTACGACACCCGGGCCCGCGCTGCCGGGGTGGCCTGGTGCGCCGGGTTCGGCCGGCTCGGCGGCATCGGCGGGCCGCTCGTCGGCGGAGCCCTGGTGAGCGCCGGGGTCTCGCCGCACCACGCGTTCTACGCCTTCGCCGGTGTCGCCCTCCTCGGCGCGCTGGTGACCCTCTTCGTTCCGCGCCAGGGCAGGGGTACGGACATCGTGTCCGCGTCCGTACCCGGCCGGTCCCCCGCCGATGCCGCCGGCGTGCTCGCCCATGCACCGCAACGCTGAGCTGCGGCGCAATCCGTCTGCGACGCCCTGGGGATGCCCGCCCCGCCGCTCCGCGCCACAATGAGCAGTACCTGCCGTACCCGCTGGTCGCAGCGGTTTGGAGGCATCCGTGAGTGACCTCAAGTTCGAACAGAAGAGCTCCCTGTCACGCCTTGAGGCCGCCGATCAGCTCTCCGCCCTCGCGGAGGCCCTGAGGCACGGCGGCAATGCCGAGCTGGAACTCGGCCCCGGAACCCTGAGCCTGCGCATCCCTGACGAGATCCGTACCGAAGTCGAGGTCGAGGTCGGCGACGGGGAGATCGAGCTGGAGATCGAACTCAAGTGGCCGACCGCGCAGGCCGGGGCGGCCGCGTCATCCCGGACGGCGGCCGACGAGGAGTAGAGCCCGGCGGCCCGGAGAGCAACCCGGCCCGGGGACCGGCTCGCACGAGGACCCCGTTCGGGGGACCTCGGCGTCCCGTCACGACGACGCCGGACGCCCAGCGTGGGACGTTTCATCACGGGCCCGTGGCGGTCGGTGACGCGTCAACAGCCCCCGGCGGTCGGGGAGATCATGCCTCGCATGTCGTTGCTGAAGAGTTTCGTGTGCCCGGGACCGACCTGCATGAGCGATGCCGCGTGGCGGGACGCGGTCGCGCGGGCCGGAGAGACGCGGTGATTCCCGGGCAGGGCGAACGGGACGTACGCGTGGTGGTGGTCGGCGCGGGGTTCTCGGGGCTCGGCGCAGGCATCCGGCTGCGTGAGGCGGGGTTTCGCGATGTGCTGGTGCTGGAGAAGGCGGAGCAGCTGGGCGGTACGTGGCGGGACAACACCTATCCGGGCTGCGCCTGCGACGTACCCTCGACGCTCTACAGCTACTCCTTCGCCCCGGACGCGGGCTGGAGCCGTGTGTTCGCGGGGCAGGAGGAGATCCGCGCCTATCTCGCCGCCACGGCCGAGCGGTACGGCCTCGCCGAGGTCCTGCGCTGCGGCGTGGCGCTGCACGAGGCGCGGTGGGATCCGGCTGCCGGTCGCTGGCAGCTGGAGACCAGCGACGGTTCCTACAGCGCCGCGGTCCTGGTCATGGCCACCGGTCCGTGGCACGTCCCCCGTACGTTGGACGTGCCGGGGATCGACGGATTCGCCGGCCCCGTACTCCACACCGCCCGCTGGGACGACAGCGTCGACCTAGCCGGGAAACGGGTGAGCGTGGTCGGCAGCGGCGCCTCGGCCGTACAGGTCGTACCCGCCATCACCGGCAGGGCGGCGGCCGTGCACGTCTTCCAGCGAACGGCCCAGTGGGTGCTGCCCAAACCCGACCTGGCCCTGTCCCCGCGTTCCACCAGGTCGTCAACCGGCTGCCCGGCGCCCGGCGCGGGCTGCGCGCCTCCCAGTACGCCCTGCAGGAGAGCTTCGGCTACGCCTTCCGCCACCCCGGGCTCGCCCGCCTCCTCGAAGCCGGCGCCCGGGCGCACCTTCGGCTCTCCGTTCCCGATCCGCAGCTGCGCCGGGCCCTCACGCCCGGCTACCGGCTGGGCTGCAAGCGTCTGCTCACCTCCAGCACGTATTACCCCGCCCTGAACCGGCCGCACGTACGCCTGCACGCGACCGCGGTGAGCGCCGTACGGGGCAACGAGGTCGTCGGCGCCGACGGCACGGTCGCCGAGACGGACGTCCTCGTCACCGCCACCGGTTTCCGCGTCGGTGAACTCCCCCTCGCCGCGAACGTGCACGGTACGGACGGCCGCAGCCTGGCCGATGTCTGGGGCGGCGAGCCGCAGGCCTACCTCGGCACCACGGTCGGCGGCTTCCCGAACCTCTTCCTGCTGCTGGGCCCCAACCTGCTCGGCGGATCCACCTCCGCCATCACCGTGCTGGAGGCCCAGCTCACCTACCTCACCGCCGCCCTGGGGCACCTCGACCGAAGTGCCGGCCGGGCCTTGGAGGTCCGCCCGGGGGTGCAGGACGCCCACAACAGCGCCGTACAAGCCGCTCTGGCGACCACGGTCTACAACACCGGCGGCTGCACCAGCTACTACCTCAGCTCCAGTGGCCGCAACACCTTCGCCTGGCCGTGGTCCACCCCTCGCCTCACGCGTCGGCTGAACCGCTTCGATCCCGCCGCATACGTCTGGCAGGCGCCACCCGCTCCGCTGCCCGCCGCACGGACGGCGCCGGACGACAGCGCCCCGGCCCCGTCGCACCCGCAGGGCACCGGCCGGCCGACGCGCTGACCGCCGCGACGGGGTCCGCATGAACGCGGCGGGTACGGGCAGTCGCCCGTATGTCCACTGCGCCGATCCCGGGCGGTGGGCTTCGCGACCCGGGCTCCGGAGGGTGCCGTTACCGCCGGTACGGTCCGGGATGATCGAGGAGGTGCGCTGTATGGCGGGAGAGAACAAGGACCAGGACGTCGTCGCGGTGATCCTCAAGGACCACCGCACCATGGAGGAACTGTTCCGCCGCATGAGGAGCGTCGAGGCGGACCGGGCGGCGGCCAGGGAGGAGTTCGCGGCCCTGCTCATCGCGCACGGCGAGGCCGAGGAGGCCGAGGTCTACGGGGCGCTCAAGCGCTTCAGGGGCGTCGACAACGAGGAAGTCGAGCACGGCGAGGAGGAGCACACCGAGGGCAACGAGGCCCTGCTGGCGCTGCTGGAAGTCGACGACGTCGGCTCCGAGGAGTGGGACACGCGGCTGGAGGCCCTGGTCAAGGCGGTCTCCCACCACTTGGACGAGGAGGAGCGGACGATCCTCAACGGCGCCAGGGAGAACGTTCCCGACGAGCGCAGGGCGGAACTGGGGACCGCGTTCCTGCGGGAGCGTGAGAGGCAGCTCGCGTCCGACTGCGGCAGCATCGAGAACGTACGCAAGATCGTCGGCCGCTGAGCCGCCCCGCCCCGCGATAGCCGACGACGGGGGCCCGGGCCTGACGGTCGGGTCGGGCCGCCGGCTCGGCGTCCGCCGCTTGTGGACCGCCGTGGCCCGGCGCCCCGTGTCCGCCGGAAGCACGTTCGGTTAGGCTTACCTGGCTTGGCGCGCGGACCCCGACATGCGGGTTCGGGTTCCGGTGCCCCAGGCGGTGACCCACAGGACGGAACGGGCAGAGACGGGGCGCAGGTGAGAGACGGTGACCGGGCGGCTTGTGCGCGTCGCGCGCCGGGCGGGGGCGGGACGCCCGTACGGGTGACGAGGGACGTGGGTCCCACCCCTGCGCGCGGGACGAGGCGCCGTGGATAAGATCGCGCTCACCGCCGGCGCTCTGTACGCCATCGTCCTGCTTCGCGCCGGCGGGACGTTTGCCGTCGGATGGCTCGCCGGTGCCGGTGCCCGGCGCAGCAGGTTCGCCGAACGGATCTCCTCGGCGAAGTTCCGGCGCGCCGAGCGGGCGATCCAGCGGTGGGGCGCACCGGTGGTCGCCGTCTCCTTCCTGACCGTCGGTTTCCAGACCGCCGCCAACTTTCTCGCGGGCAGCATGCGCATGCCATTGCCGCGCTACCTCCCCGCCCTCTTCCTGGGCGGAGCGGCCTGGGCGCTGATCTACGCGACCGCCGGGCTCGGCGTCCTCGAAGTGCTGGGGCGGCTCTTCGCCGAGCACACGGCCCTCGGGGTGTCCGCCGTGGCCGCCCTCCTCCTCGCGGCATGCGGGGTGGTGGCCTACCGGCGACGGGCGGTCCCGCCCTCCGCCGACACCGTGGCCGACGAAGCCTGACTTCCCGCGACGGCGGGGGCGGGGGCGGAGCAGGGTCAGGAGGGTCAGCAGGGTCAGTGGTGTGACGTCCCGCTGGCGGCCCATGGCCCGGCCTCCCGCGGCAACACGCTGTTCACCGCAACGCGCCCTCGGGGAAACAACCGGTTCCTAGCGTGACCGACCGTGGGACCACGGCGGTGAACCGGGTTGCCGGACACCACTCATGACGGCCCATCACCCCGTCCTGCCAACGGTGTCGTACGGGGCTCGGCTTCGCAGCACCTGCACCCAGTGCACCCAGCCCCCACGGGAGGCGTGGCATGAGTACCACCGAGTCGCGACAGACCACGGCAGAAGCCCCGAGCACTGCCGCCGACCAGGCGGTCAAGGAGACGTTGGAGGACTACACCCTCCGCTTCGCACCCCGCAGTTACCGCCGCTGGACCCCCATGGTCGTGGCCACCACGGCCCTCGGCGGCATCGCCTACATGGCCGACTTCTCCATCGGCGCCGGCATCGGCCTCGCCCACGGCACCGGCAACGCCCTGGTGGCCATCGCCGTCGCCGCGGTCGTCATCTTCATCACCGGCTTCCCCCTGGCCTACTACGGCGCGCGGTACAACATCGACCTCGACCTGATCACCCGCGGCTCCGGCTTCGGCTACTACGGCTCGGTCGTCACCAGCGTCATCTTCGCCAGTTTCACCTTCATCTTCTTCGCCCTCGAAGGCTCGATCATGGCCCAGGGCCTCAGACTCGGCCTCGGACTTCCGCTGTGGCTGGGCTACGCCGTCTCCACGCTGCTGGTGATCCCGTTGGTCGTCTACGGAATGAAGGCGCTCAGCACGCTCCAGGTGTGGACCACCCCGATCTGGCTGCTCCTCATGGCCGGTCCGCTGGTCTACCTCATCGTCGACGACCCCGGCACCGTCGACCGCTTCCTGGCCTACCCCGGCACGAGCGGCGAGGGCGGCGTCGACACCGCCTCCGTCATGCTCGGAGCGGGTGTGTGCCTGTCCTTGATCGCGCAGATCGGCGAGCAGATCGACTACCTGCGCTTCATGCCGCCCAAGACCGAGGCGAACAAGCGCACTTGGTGGACCGCCGTGGTCATGGCCGGCCCCGGGTGGGTCGTACTCGGCGCGCTCAAGCAGGCCATCGGTGTCTTCCTCGCCGTCTACATCATCGCCGAGGTCGGACCGGCGGCCGCGCCCGAGCCCATCCAGCAGTTCCGCAGCGCCTTCGACGCGATGATGCCGTCCTGGATGGTCGTGCCGCTGGCCGTGGCCCTGGTGGTGATCAGCCAGATCAAGATCAACGTGACGAACGCCTACTCCGGCTCCCTGGCCTGGACGAACTCCTTCACCCGCGTCACGAAGCACTACCCCGGCCGCATGGTCTTCGTCCTGGTCAACCTGGCCTTCGCACTCGCCCTGATGGAAGCCGACATGTTCAGCTTCCTGGGCGGCATCCTCGGCTTCTACTCGAACTGCGCGATCGCCTGGGTGGTCACCGTGGCCACCGACATCGGCATCAACAAGTACGTGCTGAAGCTGTCCCCGCTCCAGCCGGAGTTCCGCCGGGGCATGCTGCACGCGGTCAATCCGGTCGGCGTCGTGGCCTTCGTCGCCGCCTCCGGACTGTCGATCGCCATGTACTTCCACCTCCTCGGCGACACCCTCCAGCCGTACTCACCCGTGGCCGCGGCCGTCATCGCCTTCCTCGTCACCCCGCTGATGGCCGTGGTCACCAAGGGCCGCTACTACCTGCGCCGCACCGACGACGGGATCGGCGAGCCCCTGCTGGACACCGACGGGAACCCGAGCGCGGTCACCCTCGACTGCCACGTCTGCCGTCAGCCCTACGAGCGCCCCGACCTCACCGCCTGCGTCACCCACGGGGCGGTCGTCTGCTCGCTGTGCCTGAGCACGGACAAGACCGGCGACCACGTCCTGCCGCCGGCGGCCGTATAGGACACCGGCGTTCGGGGCGGGACGGGCGGGGCGGGGCCGGGGTCCGGGGAGGACCGCCGGCCCCTGCGCCGTTGCGCTGCCCGGTTCCGAGTGGAAGTCAGTAGAGCAGCGGATCAGCTCCGGACACCACTGGTGTCGCGTACGAACATCCGCCACACGAACTGGCCCGCGCTCAGGGAATCGACCCACACACGCTTGACCGGCGAACCTGCGGCAACGTAACTTCGACCGCACCGACTCGCGAGCCAGGACCGGAAGGGGGCGAAGCCGGATGTCGACCTTCTCCGAGCTGCTTCGCCTCGCGCACCGGATCGCCTGGGCTCCCGGTCGTGTAGCACACGGCTGCTGACCAGCCCCCTCTCGCCGGCGTGCCCGATCAGCGGCCCCGGCACCTTCCTCTCTCCGTCACCCTCTGCGGCACGTCGTTGCGTGTCGATCTGTCGCGCTCGCGGTCATCGAGCTGCGACCACCGAAAGAGAAAGCTCCTGAAATGGCGACTTGGACAGTCACATCGGCCGCGCGCGGAAATGCGAGTGCGCAGTGGTAGCGGCGCGGATCACGGTCAACGGGCAAGAGGCTCCGATCGCGCCGGCGGCACCCCACACCACCGTGCTGGACTTCCTGCGCGAGCGCGGCCTCACCGGCACCAAGGAGGGCTGCGCCGAGGGCGAATGCGGCGCCTGTTCGGTGCTGGTGGCCCGTCCCGGGGTGAACAAGCCCACCGACTGGGTGGCGGTCAACGCCTGCCTGGTCCCGGTCGCGGCGCTCGACGGCCAGGAAGTCATCACCTCCGAAGGCCTCGCCACCCCCGGCGAGCCCGGCATGCCTGCCGCCTTGCACCCCGTGCAGGAGGAGATGGCCGTCCGCGGCGGCTCCCAATGCGGTTACTGCACACCGGGATTCATCTGCAGCATGGCCTCCGAGTACTACCGCCCCGACCGCTGCGCGCACCCGGACCCGACCGAGGACACCGGCGCAAGCACCGGCACCGGCACCGGCACCGAGCACGGTCCGAACGGTTTCGATCTGCACGCGCTGAGCGGCAACCTCTGCCGCTGCACCGGCTACCGGCCGATCCGCGACGCCGCGTTCGCCGTCGGCACGCCCACCGAGAACGACCCCCTGGCTCGGCGTCGCGAGCAGTCCCCGCCGGAACCGGTCTCCACCGAATACACCCGTGACGACAGCTCGTTCCTGCGGCCGAGCACGCTGGCCGGCGCGCTGGGGCTGCTGCGCGAGCGGCCCGACGCGGTGGTCGTCGCCGGGAGCACCGACTGGGGCGTGGAGGTGAACATCCGCTCCCGCCGGGCGAATTGCGTGATCGCGGTCGACCGTCTGCCCGAACTGCGCGAACTGCGCGTCGAATCCGACCACATCGAGATCGGCGCGGCGCAGACCCTCACCGAGATCGAACGCCGCCTCGACGGCAGCGTCCCCCTGCTCGCGGAACTCTTCCCGCAGTTCGCCTCCCGGCTCATCCGCAACAGCGCCACCCTCGGCGGCAATCTGGGTACCGGCTCCCCCATCGGTGACAGCCCGCCGGTACTGCTCGCTCTGGAGGCATCGGTGGTACTTGCCGACGCCGACGGTGAGCGCGAGGTCCCCCTCGCCGACTACTTCACCGGGTACCGGCAGAGCGTGCGCCGCCCCGGCGAGCTGATCCGCGCGGTGCGCGTACCGCTGCCGCTGTCGCCCGTGACGGCCTTCCACAAGATCGCCAAACGGCGGTTCGACGACATCTCCAGCGTGGCGGTCGCTTTCGCGCTCGACATCGAGGACGGGATCGTGCGCAAGGCCCGCATCGGCCTGGGCGGCGTGGCCGCAACCCCGATCCGGGCCCTCGCCACCGAGGCGGCCCTGGAGGGCAAGCCGTGGGCGGCGGAGACCGTCGAGGCCGCGGCCCGGGTGCTGCGGGCCCAGGGCACGCCCATGGACGACCACCGCGCGAGCGCCGGATACCGCTCCGCGATGCTCGGCCAGAGCCTGCTGAAGCTGTACGCGCAAACCACCGAGGCGGTGTCGTCATGAGTCACTTGTCCGAACGTCCCGAGAAGCCCGTCGTCGGTGTCTCCATGCCCCACGAGAGCGCCAACCTGCACGTCACCGGCGCCGCGCTCTACACCGACGACCTGGTCCACCGCACCAAGGACGTACTGCACGCCCACCCGGTCCAGGTCATGAAGGCCCACGGCAGGATCACCGCGCTGCGCACCGAGCCCGCGCTCGCCGTGCCCGGTGTGGTCCGCGTGCTGACCGGCGCCGACGTTCCCGGCGTCAACGACGCCGGTATGAAGCACGACGAACCGCTCTTCCCCGACGAGGTCATGTTCCACGGCCACGCCGTCGCCTGGGTGCTCGCCGAGACGCTGGAGGCGGCCCGGCTCGGTGCGGCGGCCGTCGAGGTGGAACTCGACGAGAAGCCCTCCGTGATCACGCTTCAGGAGGCCATCGCGGCCGGGAGTTTTCACGGCGCCCGACCGGTGATGCTGACCGGCGACGTGGACGCCGGGTTCGACGACTCCGCTCACGTGTTCACCGGCGAGTTCCACTTCTCCGACCAGGAACACTTCTATCTCGAAACGCACGCGGCGCTGGCCCAGGTCGACGA
The DNA here is from genome assembly GCF_008704935.1 of Streptomyces vinaceus. Classification (NCBI taxonomy): domain Bacteria; kingdom Bacillati; phylum Actinomycetota; class Actinomycetes; order Kitasatosporales; family Streptomycetaceae; genus Streptomyces; species Streptomyces vinaceus. The sequence continues at coordinate 7,267,680 of NZ_CP023692.1, read as the reverse complement.
GGGCGGGCAGATGTTCGTCCAGAGCAGCACCCAGCATCCCTCGGAGACGCAGGAGATCGTCGCGCACGTACTCGGCCTGCACAGCCACGAGGTGACCGTCCAGTGCCTGCGGATGGGCGGCGGTTTCGGCGGCAAGGAGATGCAGCCGCACGGGTTCGCGGCCGTCGCCGCACTCGGCGCCATGCTGACCGGCCGGCCGGTCCGGGTACGGCTCAACCGGACCCAGGACCTGACCATGTCCGGCAAGCGCCACGGCTTCCACGCCACGTGGAAGATCGGCTTCGACGCCGAGGGCCGCATCCAGGCACTGGACGCCACCTTGACCGCGGACGGCGGCTGGAGCCTCGACCTGTCCGAGCCCGTGGTGGCCCGGGCGCTGTGCCACATCGACAACACGTACTGGATCCCCAACGCACGCGTCACCGGTCGCATCGCCAAGACCAACAAGGTCTCCAACACCGCCTTCCGCGGCTTCGGCGGACCGCAGGGCATGCTGGTGATCGAGGACATCATGGGCCGGTGCGCGCCGCTGCTCGGCCTGGATCCGATGGAGTTGCGCGAGCGCAACTTCTACCGGCAGGGGCATTCGACGCCCTACGGACAGCCGGTGGCCCATCCCGAACGGATCTCCGTCATCTGGCGGCAGGTCCAGGAGGACGCCGCCGTCGCCGACCGCAAGCGCGAGATCGCGGCCTTCAACGCGGCGCACCCGAACACCAAGCGGGCCCTCGCGGTCACCGGGATCAAGTTCGGCATCTCGTTCAACCTCACCGCCTTCAACCAGGCCGGCGCGCTCGTGCTGATCTACAAGGACGGCTCGGTCCTGATCAACCACGGCGGCACCGAGATGGGCCAGGGCCTGCACACCAAGATGCTGCAGGTGGCCGCGACCACGCTGGGCATTCCGCTGCACAAGGTGCGGCTGGCCCCGACGCGCACCGACAAGGTGCCCAACACCTCCGCGACGGCCGCCAGTGCCGGGGCGGACCTCAACGGTGCGGCGGTCAAGAACGCCTGCGAGCAGCTGCGCGGGCGGCTGCTGCAAGTGGCCGGAACCCAGTTGGGCGCGAACGCCTCGGACGTGCGCATCGTCGAGGGCGTCGCACGCGTCCTCGGCGACGACAAGACGCTGGCCTGGGACGATCTGGTGCGCACCGCGTACTTCCAGCGGGTCCAGCTGTCGGCGGCCGGTTTCTACCGGACCGAGGGCCTGCACTGGGATGCGAAGGCTTTCCAGGGCTCGCCGTTCAAGTACTTCTCGTACGGCGCCGCCGCGACCGAGGTGGAGGTGGACGGCTTCACCGGGGCGTACCGGATCCGGCGGGTGGACATCGTGCACGATGTCGGCGACAGCCTCTCCCCCATGATCGACATCGGTCAGGTCGAGGGCGGTTTCGTGCAGGGCGCGGGCTGGCTCACGCTTGAGGACATGCGGTGGGACACCGGGGACGGGCCGAACCGCGGCCGGCTGCTCACCCAGGCCGCGAGCACCTACAAGCTGCCGAGCTTCTCCGAGATGCCCGAGGAGTTCAACGTCAGGCTGCTGGAGAACGCCACCGAGGAGGGTGCGGTGTACGGGTCCAAGGCGGTGGGTGAGCCTCCGCTGATGCTGGCCTTCTCGGTACGCGAGGCACTGCGGCAGGCCGCCGGGGAGTTCGGGCCCGGCGGTGCCGGCGTGGAGCTCGCCTCCCCAGCGACACCGGAAGCGGTGTACTGGGCCGTCGAGGCGGCTCGCAGGGGCGGCGTTCGGCCGGAGGGTTCCGTACCGGACGGCAGCGGGGTCCCCTCCGACGCAAGTGCCTTGAGCAATGCCTGACATGGGCTGGGTGGCCGCGGTCGCGCGGTTGCGGGCGCGCCGGGAACCCGGCGTGCTCGTGACCGTCGCGACCGTGCGCGGCCACGCGCCCCGCCGGGCCGGTGCCAAGCTCGTCGTGGGACGGACCGAGACCTGGGGCTCGATCGGCGGCGGCAACATCGAGGCCGTGGCCGTCGACCGGGCGCGCGAGTTGATCGGCGCGGCCGCCGCGGAGCCGGAGCCGGAATCGGAGCCGGAGCTGATGGAGTTCGCCCTCAACGACAAGGTCACCGGCCGGCACGGCGTGCAGTGCTGCGGCGGAGCCGTCACCGTACTGCTGGAACCGCTGCCGGTGGTCCCGGCGGTGGCGGTCTTCGGCGTCGGGCACGTCGGACTGGAACTGGCGCGCATTCTCGCCCGCCACCAGCTCGACCTGCACCTGATCGACACCCGCCCCGACATGCTCACCGACGAACGGCTCGGCGTCCTCGCGGATGCGGTGGCGCAGGTCCACGTGCACCACACCCCTCTGCTTCCGGAGGCGGTGCTCGCGGAGCTGCCACCGGGCGCCCATGTCCTGATCATGACCCACGATCACGCCGAGGACGCCGCACTGTGCGACGCCGCCCTGCGCACTGCCGGTCTCGGCTCGATCGGGTTGATCGGCTCATCAGCGAAATGGGCGCGGTTCCGGCAACGGCTGGCCACCGAGGGCGGCCACGACGCCGCTGCCATCGACCGGATCAAGACCCCGATCGGAATCGCCGGGATCACCGGCAAGGAGCCCGCCACGATCGCGGTGAGCGTCGCGGCGGACCTGCTCCGGTCCTTCGAGCGGGACTCCGCGAAGGGTCAGGCCGTGACGGGCCAGGCGGTGGCGGGTCAGGCCCCGGCGGGTCAGGCTGCGGCGGGTCAGGCCGCGGTGGGGGCCGTGCGCCTGGCGAGGGCGTCGGACGCCCTGACGGTGGCGTAGAAGGAGGCCGCCAGGGTGAGGACGAGCAGCGCACCCACCGCGAAGACGCTGCCCGAGGAGACGGCGGGCGGACTGCCGGCTTCGGAACGGGCGGAGCCGCTGAGGAAGGGGACCACGGCCAGGACCGCGACGCCGAGGACGACCTCACCCCAGACGACCTTGGGGAAGTGCCGCAGGGTCAGGTGCAGGAGCGAGGAGGCGTCGTCGTCCCGGCGGGCCTCGACGATGCGGGGCATCAGCCAGAACTGGTTGACGGCGCCGGCCGTCACCATGGCGAGCACGAGAAGGATCTTGACGAGGACGAAGAGCCCGTAGGTCGTCGTCCACAGCTGGCTGACCGAGCCCACGTGCTTCCAGCTCAGCCACAGTCCGGACGTGAGCACCGCGCCGACGCAGACGAGGGCGACGAGTGAGAAGCGGCGCCAGGTGTCGGCCCACAGCAGGCCCGCGCCCTCGCCCGGTTGGCGGCGGGCGGTGGCGAGGGCGGCGAGGAAGGCCAGGCCGCCGACCCAGACCACGCCGCTGACGATGTGGACTTGGTCGAACACGAGGTCCAGCACCTTGTCCGCGTTCTTGGGTGCGGTGGCCGGTACGGCCGCGATGAGCGTCACCGCGAGGCTCAGCGGGAGGGCCGTCAGCGCGATCACGTTGACGTGTCGCCGTGCCCGCGGGAGGAACAATGCGATCAGGACGGCGGAGGCGAGCAGCAGCACGATGTTCTGGACCAGGTGGATCGTGCCCTGGGCGATCCAGGCGTCCTTGGCCGCCGGGGCCCGCAGGTAGTCCCGGATCCGCGCCGGCGAGAGCGCGTCGCCGAACGGCATGCCCTTCCCTGCCCGGGCCACCCGGGCCGCGAGCTGGAAGTACCCCGCGACGAGCAGGACCACCCCGGCCCAGGCGAGGTAGGTCGCCGTTCTTCGTCTGGTCACCTCGACGTCGCCGCCTCGGCTCCTCGCCTCGCCCAGGGACGGACGTACCGACGCCGCGTAGGTGACCGTCGCGCCGATGGCCCCGGAGAGGCCGATGAAGTATCCGGCCTTGGTGAGGACTCGCCAGGTCGCGGGCACGGTGTAACCGGCCGAGGCGGCCAGATGTATGAGCTGCATAAGGGGAGGCTAGCCTAAGTAAGTCGAGCCTTACTCCACCCGGCTCGGACCTGGTTGAATTGTTACCGACCCCGCCGCGACCCTCCTGAGCCCCTATGCTGTCTACAAGACAGTAGTCGGCTTGCGTCGCCGACGACGCCATAGGAGTGGAGGGGTTCCGTGACGGACTCCGGGGGCGAGCGCAGACCCGCCGGCGAGCTGGAGGCCAGTGTGCTCGCGGCGCTGTGGGCAGCCGGCAGACCGCAATCGGCCGCCCAGGTCAGAGCGGCGATCCCGCAGGATCTGGCACGGACGACCGTGGCGACGCTGCTGGGCAGGCTGTGCGAGAAGGGGATGGCAGGACGGCAGCCCGGAGGGCGCGGGTTCGTCTACTTCGCCGTACAGGACGCCCACGGCCTGGCAGCCCGGCGCATGCACCGCGAGCTCGATCAGGGAGCCGGAGACCGCAGCCTCGTGCTGGCCCGCTTCGTCGAGGGACTCGATGCCCACGACGAGGCCGAGCTGCGCCGGCTCCTGGACGAGGGGCGCCCGTGATCGCACTCCTCCTGCTCCCCCTGCTCCTGCCCTGGGCCCTGCCGCCGCTGGCACGCCGTACGGCCGAGAGGGTGCGTCCGGACATCGCCCTGCGCGCGATCACCGGAGCCTCGGCGGCTCTGGCCCTCGGGGTCGTGGCCTGCCTCGGCGCCCTGCTCCTGCCGCTCGCGCTCCACGTACCCGAGCTCGCCCGGTTCGCACACCTCCTCCGGCCGGTCCAAGCGGGGCCGGCGGTCCTCGCGTTCGGCGCTTCGGCGCTGGCGGCCGGCGCACTCGCCGTATGCGCGATCGCCGCGGTTCGGGGCGCCGCGTCGGAAGTCGGGCGGCTGCGCGCGGCCCACGTACGCGTGGCAGGACTGCCGGACGCCGGAGGCATGTGCGTCCTCGACGACGACCGGCCGGACGCCTTCGCACTGCCGGGCCTGCGGGGTGCGGCGGGCCGGATCGTGGTGACCGCGGGCATGCTCCGGGCCCTGGACCCGCGGGAACGAGAGGCCCTGATCGGTCACGAGCGCGCCCATCTGGCCGCCCGCCACCACCTGTTCCTCGCCCTCGCGCAGCTCGCCGGCTGGTGCCATCCCGCGCTGGCCGCGGTCGTCCCCGATGTCTCCTTCGCCGCCGAACGCGCCGCGGACGAGGCTGCCGCCGTGGCGTGCGGAGACCGGAGACTGGCCGCGCGAGCCGTCGGCCGGGCGGCCCTTGCCGCCACTGCCCGCCGGGACGGGGTGCGGCAGCCGGCCCTGGCGCCCGGCGGAACCACCGGGCCGGTGCCCGCCCGGGTCAGGGCCCTGCTGACCGAGGGCCCCGCGCGCCGGGTGATCCCCGCCGTGATGGCGATGGCTCTGCTGTGCACCGCGGCCGGTGCGTCCTCCCTCGCCGGGAGCATCTGGCTGCACCGTGGGGTGGAGATCGCACAGGGCGAACACCCCTCCGACTGAGGCGAGATCCACCGGGAGGGCCTTGACCTCGGGACACCTTCCTTCAGCGACTACATAAATGTAGACTCCACGGCGGCTCCCGACCCCCGACCTTCTCGGTCCGGGCTGAGCGCACCCGCTCCCGTGCTCGTGTCGTGCCGGTAGGAGCGCCACCGGACGGCGGAGAGCACGTGTGAGGGGAGGGAAGTGTACGAACCGAAGGGACTCGATTCCGCGTCGGCGCAGGTTCCGCCGCAGGCGCGTCGGGTGATCGCCTGGCTGAAGGACCGCGACACGGTCGAGCGGGTGCTGCAGAGTTCCCTCGGAGACCCCCCGAGCGAACGGGACGTCACCCTGGCGCGGATGGGCGATGTACTCCAGGCCACCGCCCAGGGCCTCTCCCGGCAGGCCGCAGCCGTATGGGCCGGTGTCCCCGAGCACGTTCTGCACGGCTGGACCGAGACCGACCCCTCCTTCGCGGCGGCTCTCGACGCCGCGGCGGCCCTGGCGTCCGCGCACGGAATCCGGCCGGGGCGACAGAGCACGTCCGCCATGCTCCGGGTGCTGCTGCTCGCCATGAGCCAGGGGACCACCAAACTCGACGCCATCACGCTCGCGGGCTTCCGGCACAACCGGTTCCGTGCGCTGCTCAAGGCGTCGTCCGCGCTTGAGGACCTGTTGGAAGCCGCACGTGGGGTGCGGCCGTCGAGACCGCGCGGCGGCTACGTGCCGGGCGGGTACCGGCCGCGCCGGCCCGGGAGGAAGCCACCGCCCCGCGGCGGGTTCCGGCTGGTCCGGCGCGCCGCTCCCGAAGTCCGCGAGCCCGGCACCGACGCGTGAGTCATCGGTGCTGCGGGCACTCGACGACCCCGGTCAGGTGCCCACCTCGGCCGTGGCCGGGGCGGCTGCGACCCGGGCGTTCAGCGCCGTGTCGTACCGGCGCGGTCGGGGCGTCGGAGCGCCGGAAGTCCACGCGCCGGACCGAGGTCAGCCTCCCCGTAGCGCGACGGCCGCGTATTCGACGTACTCGTGCAGCCCGTACGCCAGGGCGACGGCGCCCAGCGCCGAGACGGCCACGGCCGCTGCCAGGCCCAGGGCCCCGGCCCGTTGCGCGCCACCCTGCGGTGCGACCGGTTCCGGCCCGAGCAGCGCTCGCACCCGCTGCGGCACCGGCCCGGTCGCGACCGACAGCAGTGGATACCCGCGATGCCCGCCACCGGCGCGCCGCTGCTGTGCGGTGCCGGCCAGGGCCGCCCTGGCGATGGCGGCGGCGACCACCTTACGGTCGCCGACCGAGGCGGCCGCGGCCTCGTCCGCCCACCGTTCGAGGTGGTACTCCAGAGACTCCTTGACCCGCCGCACCGCGGGGTGGACCGTCGCGGACAGGTCCACGACGGCCGAGAGCAGGTGGTGGCGGCCGGTCAGATGGGCGCGTTCATGGGCGAACAGCACCTCTCGCTCTGCGGCCTTCAGGGCGCGCATCATCCCGGAGGTGACCACGATCCTGCCGCCGCGGCCCCGGTATCCGGGCAGCGCGAAGGCGTCCACATCGCTTCCCGGCACGACCAGCAGGTCGCCGCCGCCCGTTCCCCCGGCCGCCGACTGCCAGGCGCGCTTGAGCAGCGAGCGGTGCTGGAGCCACCGGCGTACCAGCAGCACGAGTTGGACGAGCATGACCGCTCCGGCCGCACCGGCCATCGGGAGCGCTGCCGGCCACACCTCCAGCACGCGACCGGGAGGCAGCTCTTCCAGTGACGCGAGGAACGGCACCTGGAGCAGGCCGAACAGCGCCGCGATCGTACCGCCGGCCATGAGGACCGCCGAGGCAGTCAGGGCCCAGCACGCCGTTCGCGGCGGCAGGGCACCGGCCAGACGGCGGGCCACCTCGGCCGCGCCCCACGGGAACGCGAGGGCCAGCACGACGAGCAGCAGTACGTACGTCACGCGGGGGCGCCCCCGGCTTCGGCCTCGTCGTCTGCTTCGGCTTCGGCTTCGAGGAGCAGGCGCCGCAGCGTCTCCTCGTCGTTTTCCGACAGAGAGGAGACGAACCGCTTCAGCACCAGGTCCCGGCGCGGTTCGCGCTCCAGTTCGCGGCGCATGCGGCCGGCGACGAGCCCGGCCGCGTCCTCCACCGGTTCGTAGGCGAAGCCCCGCCCCGAGGGGACACGGCGCAGCGTGCCCTTCTCGTAGAGGCGGGTCAGGATGGTGGCCATCGTCGTCCGCGCCAACCCCTGGCCGAGCGCCGCGTTGACCTGCTGGGCGCTCATGGGTGTGCCGGCCTCCCACAGCACTGCCAGTACGTCCGAGACGAGCTCACCGTGCGGGCGTCTGTCGTCCCGGCGCTTGTCCGCCATCTCTACCGACCTCCGGCATCATCAGCTGGAGCGACTCGGCCCGTCCACCCCACCAGCGTCTACGTCAAAGTAGACAAAACATCTTCCAACGTGTGCCCAATCTACCGGGGCGGACGGGAGCGGCCCGGCCCCGCCCGCACCCGGTGGCGGCCCGCCTGTGGGTCCGCCGGGGCGTCATCCTCACGCGCTGAGCCGGCCGAGGGAGCCGATGCCGGAGAATGTGGATTCATGATCGAACTCAAGCGCGGCATCACCCTCTTCGCGGTCGCCCTCGCCGGCACGGTGGCGCTGGCCCCACCCGGTACCGCCTCCACCCACGCCCTGTCCGCGCCCGCCGGGGCGCCACCGCACACCGCGATCGGTCCGGGGATACCCGGCAAGGCGGCCACGATCACGGAAGGGCAGGTCAGGGAGGTCGCGCCGGGAGGCGTGATCACCTACCCCAGCGTCACCAGCTGCCTCACCGTGACCGTGCGCCTGCGGGACGGCGGACTCGTCGGCGCTCACGCCAGCCTGTTCCAGGTGCCGGGCGAACTGCGATCCGACGAGATCCTGGCCGCGCTCAAGCAGCTCACCGCGGGGCGCCCCGTGATCGCGGTCCAGGTCAAGGGGGCCGTAGGTGCCTGGCACCCCGGCTACTTCGTCAAGGCGATCGAGAGCTACGGCGACGAGGAGCAGCCGCCGTACCCGTCGCACCCGGACCCCGAGGGACTCGCCGATGCCGTGTCACGGGGGCTCGCGGTGCCCGGCGGGCTCGTCACGGTCGAGGACGTGCCCGACGGGGACCAGGTCGTCGGCTGACGCGGCGACCGGCCGCCGCGCCGATTGCGGAGCCGCGGCGACGGTCGCATAGTCCGAGGTATGGACGCGCGACAGGAGGCGCTCCGACGGGCGTACGAGCACGCCGCCGCATGGCTGGCGAGCCTGGACGGCCGCCCGGTGCCCGCCCGCGCTTCGGTCGAGGAGATCGTGGGCGCGCTGGGCGCCGAGCTGCCCGACGGCCCGAGCCCGCCCTCCGACGTCGTCGATCTGCTGGCCACGGCCTGTGAGCCGGGGCTGACCGCCTTCCCCGGCGGCCGCTTCTACGGGTTCGTCATCGGCGGCACCGAGCCGGCCGCCCTCGCCGCGGACTGGCTGGTCAGCGCGTGGGACCAGAACTGCGTAATGCGCGCCGTCTCCCCCGCGTACGCGGCGGCGGAGGACATCGCCGGCAGCTGGCTGCTCGACCTGCTCGACCTGCCTAGTGGCAGCGCCGTCGGCTTCACCACCGGTGCCATGATGGCGAACTTCACCTGCATCGCCGCCGGACGCGATGCGGTGCTGCGCCGTGCGGGCCGGGACGTCGCCCGCGACGGGCTCGCGGGTGGGCCGGCGGTCCGCGTCCTCGTCGGCGAGGACCGCCACATGACCGTCGACCTCGCGCTGCGGTATCTCGGGCTGGGCCGGCCGGAGCCGGTGGCGGCGGACGATCAGGGACGCATCGTCCCCGAGGCCCTGCGCGCCGCCCTGGCGGCCGGCGGACGGAGTCCGACGATCGTGGTCCTCCAGGCCGGGGACATCCACTCCGGTGCGTTCGATCCCTTCGCCGAGACGATCCGTACGGCTCGGGCGGCGGACGCGTGGGTGCACGTGGACGGCGCCTTCGGACTGTGGGCGGCCGCATCCCCGCGCTACGCGCACCTGACGGCGGGCTGCCCGGAAGCCGACTCCTGGGCGACCGACGCCCACAAGACCCTGAACGTCCCCTACGACTGCGGGCTCGCCATCGTGCGTGCCCCCTCCGCGCTCCGGGCGGCCATGGGCAAGCGCGGCGACTACCTCATCCAGCACGACGAGGGCGACCCGACCGACAAGGTTCCCGAACTGTCCCGGCGGGGCAGGGCCTTCACCGTGTGGGCGGCCCTCAGGTCCCTGGGCCGGTCGGGGGTAGCCGAGCTCGTCGAGCGGCTGTGCCGGCACGCCGGCGCGTTCGCCGCGGGCATCGCCGGGATCGACGGCGCGCGGGTCGTCAACGACGTGGTGTTCACGCAGGTGTGCGCCGAGTTCGGCAGCGACGAACGTACGGAACGGGTGCTCGCCCGGTTGCTCGCCGACGGCACGGCGTGGATCAGCGGTTCGACCTGGCGCGGCCGCCGTGTCATGCGGATCTCGGTGAGCAACTGGTCGACGACGGACGAGGACGTGACCCGCACCCTCGCCGCGATCCGCCGCGCCTGCGCCGACTGAGGGTCGTTCAACACCATTGCGCGGTGGCGTGGAGGGTTCCCAGGAGGGTGAGTGCCTCGGCGCTCGGGGTGGCGGGGTCGGCCTGGTAGACGATGAGTTGCCGGCCCGGTGCCCCGCGTACGTCGAAGGCCTGGTAGGTGAGGGTCAGGGGGCCGACGGCGGGGTGGCGGAAGTCCTTGGCGTCCATGGTCTTGCCCCGCACGGCGTGCGTGTTCCACAGGCGGGTGAATTCCACGCTGTGCTCGCTGAGTTCGCGGACGATGCCGCGCAGGCGCGGGTGGTCGGGCTCAAGGCCGGCCGCCTGGCGCAGGTGGGCGACGACGGCGTGCGCCGTGTGGTCCCACCGGGTGTGGAAGCTCCGTCCCGCCGGGTCGAGGAAGACCATGCGGGCGAGGTTGTCGGCCGGGGCGAAGGGCGAGTACAGGGCCCGGGCGAGGGCGTTCGCCGCGAGGATGTCCAGCGCCCGGTTCACGACGAACGCCGGGGCGCCCGGAAGACCGTCCAGCAGTTGGCGCAGGGCGGGAGCGACACGGTCCGGGACGGCGGTGGGCGTGAGGGGTACCGGCGGCGCCGTACCGGCCAGTTGATGCAGGTGCGCGCAGGCGTCGGGGTCCAGGCGCAGGGCGCGGGCGAGGGCGTCGAGCAGCTGGGCCGAAGGGTGGCGTTCACGTCCCTGTTCCAGGCGCGCGTAGTAGTCCGCGTTCACGCCGGCCAGAACCGCGACCTCTTCCCGGCGCAGTCCGGCGACCCTTCGTACGCCGTGGTCGGGCATGCCGACGTCTCGGGGGCGCAGACCCGCTCGGCGGGCGCGGAGGAATTCTCCCAGCTGGTTGTCGGGCATGTCGTCAGGCTAGCGCCGGCGACGAGGTGCTACCTGGGTGCGGTGCACCCAGGCAGCGCCGAGGCCATCGCGTACGCCGTTTCCCAGCCGGCGCGGGTCGACGTCAACGAGATCGTGGTCCGGCCCGCCGCGAGTGCCCGATGACCGGTGCGCGTGTCGCGTGACCGTGCCACTGGTGGACCTCTCGCTCGCGGCCGAGCAGGTGCACCGGAACGTGGTGGGACCCCGCGCCGAGGGCGTGGACCTGGCTCTGCTCGACGATGCCTGGCGCGGGACGCGCGTCCCGATGACCGGGGTCGACCGGCCCGACCGCCAGACGGCCTGACGGGCGGTGGGATCATGGTCGTGGACCAGCCGACGGAGACACAGGGGTAGGGGAATCATGGTCGCGTTCCACGCGTCCGCGCTGGACGGAGTCGCCCGCAACCCGGCGCTGCCGACACCGTTGCTGCTGCGCTTGGTCGCCTTCGACGGCGGCGGTGACGGCCCGCCCCGTCACGCCCTCCAGCGGGTTGGACTCCCCGAGCCTGCCGTCGCGGTGATCCTGGCCCACCCGAACCCGGGCGCTCGGATCGACTTCGCGAGGAGCGCCAGGGCCGAGCCCGCGCAGCGGGCCCGGCTCGCGGACGACCCTTCCCCCACGGTGCGGGCCGCTCTCGCGTACGGACCCGAGTGGAGCGCGCCGCGTACGACGGTCGCGCCGCTGCCGGACGACGTGTGCGCCCGCCTGCTCGACGACCCCGACCCTTCCGTACGGACGGCCCTGCTGGACTCTCCCCATCTCGCGCCTTCGTTCGTGGCCTCCTTGGCCACGCACCGCGATCCGGCAGCGCGCCGGAGCGCAGCGCGCGCATGGGAGAAGCTGCCGCCGGACGAGCGGTCGGCGCTGCTTGCCGACCCCGACCCCGAGGTGCGGCGGGCCGCCGCACTGCGGGAGTGCCGAGGGGACGCACGCGTCACCGCCGAACTCCTGCGCGACCCGAAGTCCGCCGCCGAGGCGCTGCGTCGCGGTCTCCTGCACCGCGCCGACGCCGAACGGTGCGTCGCCGAGCGGACGCACCTGGCCGCCCTCGCCGAGAACCCGTCGCTGCCCACCCACCTCGTGGAGCAGCTCGCCGTCGACCCCGACGAGGCCGTACGGCTCGCGGTCTCCCTCAGGCCCGAACTCGGCGAGACGCGGCGCATGACGATCGACTTCACGGTGGGGGCCTTCGACAGGGGGGACGTCGAGTGGGTACGGGACGGGCTCGCCGACCCCGAGGTGCTGCGACGGGCCGCGACCTCCGCCCACCCGCTGCTCCGGCGCACCGCCGCCCAGAGCCCCCACCTGCCGCCCGATCTCGTGCGCCTGCTCGCACGCACCGAGGACCCCCTGGTGGAAGACCTCTTGAGTGTGCACCATCCCGACACCCCGGAGGAGGTACTGATGCGCGTGTACGCACGGCTCGGCGGCACGTTCTCCGCATGGATGGCGGAGACGCACCCCCGCTTCCCCCGCGAGGGTCTCGCCGCGCGCTACGCGGACCACCCGGACGGCAACTACCGACGGCTGGCCGTCCGGGACCCGGCCGCAACACCCGCGCTGGTCGAACGGCTCAGCCATGACCCCGCGGTCTGGACACGCCAGGCGGCGGTCGGCGACCCGCGCCTCCCGCTCCACCGGCTCCGCGAGGCGCTTCATGTCCCTGAACTGGCCTCCAGCGCGGGAGCCAACCCTGCGCTCCCCGAGGACGAGATGGCCGCTGTCCTGAACCGGGCAGGCGTTCCCGCCTGACCGCCGAGCGACCTAGCCGATGCCGCCGAACAGCTTCACGACTCCGATCGCGCTTGCCTTCATCTCCTCCGTGATCGGGTCGCCGACCCCCGCCCGGGCGAGCTGCTCGATGCCCGCCAGCCCGCCTCCCGAGACGAAGAGATTGGTCGCGTCGACGAACTCGGCATCGGCGCCGTCGCTGATGGGCCCGTGCGACACCTGGGTGAAATCGGTCATCATCTGTTCCTCTCGTGCACGCTGACGCGCGGATCGCGTCACCCCACTACCGGTTCCCGGACCGCACCGATGCCCAAGCATCCTTCAGCCACATGGCCGCTCAGCACTGGCCAGGCTCTGGCGAGTGCTGAGCGGCGGGGAGGTGTTCGGACCTGAATGAGGGGCAGGTGGGCCACATGACCGATGAACGAGAGACCCACGCCCCCGGCGCGCCCGAACCCGAACTGCCCCCGAGGGTTCCCGAGAGCGGGAACGCCCTCACTCCCGACCTCCCCCCGCTGGACCCTCCGGCGCCCGACCTCCGCGCCGTCAGGGAACCGGAGGGCGGGAAGGGTGACGAGGACGAATCCCGGACCGGGCATGACCACCCGACCGAGGATCCCGCCCCCCAGGAGCCCACGGCCTGAGGTCCCGGCACGGGGGCCGGGTGTCGACGGCTTTCGAGTGGGCACACGCGGTGGCATGACTCTGCTGCTGCTGTCCCTGCTGCCTCTCGGGCTGGCCCTCGTGCTGCTGACGACCAGCGAACCGCACAAGCACGGCCGACACCGCCACACCCGGTGAACGCCCGCCCCGCGAGATGACCGGAAATATCCAAGGCCGCTCAGTCACCGGTCGACCCCAGATGAGGAACCATGCTTGCACTGTCCGCCCCGCCGCCCCCGTTCGCGGCACGCAGATTCCGCAGTGACAGGGGGGCACTGACCCCTTGAGGTTCCGGATCAGCCGCACCAACAGTCCGTACGCGCCCCGCCCCGACGAGCGAGAGCACCCGACACCCGCTCCCGCCGAGCCGACGGCCGCACCGGCCCCCCTGACCGACCGGGAAATATCCCTCATCAGGGCCTCCGTTGCCGTAGTGGAGCCCCTGGCAGCGGACATGACGGTCTACTTCTACGCCATCCTCTTCGCCCGGTATCCCGAGGTCCGCCCGATGTTCCCGCCCGGGATGGACGCCCAGCGCGGCCGCCTGCTGCGCGCGCTGCTGCGGATCGTGGACCTCGTGGACGATCCGGCGGGCCTGGTGCGCTTCTGCGGGCACCTCGGCCGCGACCACCGCAAGTTCGGGACCCTCGCCGCGCACTTCCCGGCGGTGGGCGAGTGCCTGCTCGCCGCGCTGGCCCGCTTCGCCGGCCCGGCCTGGAGCGCGGAGATCGCCGCCGCGTGGACGAAGGCGTACGGAGCTGTGGCCCAGGTCATGATCAGCGCGGCCGAGGAGGACGCGGCCGTGCGGCCCGCCGCATGGCCGGCGAGAGTGGTGCACCGGCTCTCGCGGGGACACGGCATCGCCGAGATCACCGTCCGTCCGCACCTGCCGTACGAGTACGCCGCCGGGCAGTACGTCAGCCTCGAAACGCCGTGGTGGCCCAAGCAGTGGCGCTACTACTCCCCCGCCAACGCACCGCGCGAGGACGGCACCCTCACCTTCCACGTACGCGCCGTGCCCGGCGGCACGGTCAGCGACGCCCTCGTCCACCGGGCGGTGGTGGGCGATGTCCTGCAACTCGGCCCGCCGATGGGCGACATGGTGCTCGACGCCGCCGTCCACTCCGACCTGTTGTGCGTGGCGGGCGGCACGGGCCTCGCCCCGATCCGGGCCCTCATCGAGGAGATCGCCCGTCGCGGGGGCCGCCACCAGGTGGACCTGTTCCTCGGCGCCCGGACCAGCTCGGAGCTCTACGGGATCGACGACATGCTCCGGATGGCGCAGCGACACCACTGGCTGACCCTCCGCGGCGCGGTCTCCCACGAACACATCCCCGGAATCCGCGGTTCGTTGCCGCAGGTGCTCGCCGAGTACGGGCCGTGGTACCAGCACGACTGCTTCCTCAGCGGTCCCGCCTCCATGGTCGCGTCGGCCGACGAGGCGCTCACCCTCCACGGCACGCTGCCCGACCACATCCACTACGACCCCTTCGAGACACCCGTCCTGTCCGCCCGCTGATCCGCTCCCCGCCCGCCGTGCCAGGAGTACCAGGAGTACCAGGAGTACCCCGTGACCTTGCCCCCGCCGCCCTTCGGATCAGCTGGTGAACACCGGCTTCAGCACCACCTTGGGACCGCCGATCGCGCCGCGCGCTTCTACGACCAGCAGGTACGTCCGCACCTCACGCCGGAGATGCGTGACTTCATCGGCCGCCAGGCCATGGTGTTCCTCGCCACCGCCGACTCCCGCGGGGAGTGCGACGCGAGCTTCCGGGCAGGAACTCCGGGGTTCGTGCACGTCATCGACGAGCAGTCACTCGCCTACCCCGAGTTCCGCGGCAACGGCGTGCACGCCAGCGCCGGCAACATGCTCGAAAACCCCCACCTGGGCATGCTCTTCGTGGACTTCACCCACCACCACGTGGGACTCCACGTCAACGGGGTGGCCCGGCTGTGCCAGGACGGCGAACTGCGACGCAGCCACCCCGACCTGCCCCAGGACACCACGCCCGGCCGCACACCGCACCTGTGGGTCCACCTCACCGTCGAGGAGGCCTACATCCACTGCTCCAAGCACATACCGCACCTGGAGCCGGCCCCGCGGCCGGGCAGCCGTGACCAAGGGCGCCCCAAGGACACCCACTACTTCACCCGGCCGCAGTCGGCGAACCGGTCCCACCGGCCGAGCCGGGACGGTGAGACCGCGGATCAGTGAAGGCAGAGGCAGAACGGGTGGCCGGCCGGGTCCGCGTAGACCCGCCAGTTGGCGTCCGGGCGCAGCTGGTCCGTCCGCTCCAGCACGGTCGCGCCGAGCGCGAGCGCCCGCTTCTCCTCGCCGTCCAGATCGTCCACGTCGAAGTCCAGGTGCAGCTGCTGTGGATGCCGCTGGCCGGGCCATTCGGGTGGTCGGTAGCCCTCCACCCGCTGGCAGGCCAGTGGCGTCCCCTCGAACCCGTGCACCTCGACCCAGTCGGGGTCCTCAGGGTCCGGGACCGCCCGGCCGCCGAGCAGCTCCGCGTAGAAGCCTGCGAGCCGTACCGGGTCGGCGCAGTCCAGCGCCACTGCCTGCAGCTTTCGAATCATTTCCGGTCCCCTGGTTCCTCGGCGGCCTGTGTGCCGCTGCGTACGGAAGGGGTCGTACCCGCCGCCCCGCCGGACATGCCGGCGGCGCGACCGCCGAGGTCAGCCGATGCTCTGCCGATCCTGGAGGTCGCAGTCGGTGTAGACCGGCGGCCTGGTCATCAGCGCCGAGAGCTGCTGGGCCAGCTCGTTGGTCTCGGGCGCGTTGCTGTTGGCCATGGCGGCCTCGTACGACTCGAACTCGACCACGGCGAGATAGCGGTTCGGGTTGGCCCGGTCCTTGAGCAGAGTGCGGGAATCAGGGGCGCCGCTGCGGCCTTCCGTGCGGGCCCGCTCCTCATAGGAGCGCATGAGCTCGCGCACTTCTTCGATGCGCTCGGTCTCGAAGTCGATGATCTGGGCGAACTTCATGCTTCCGGTTCCTCCTGGCGCGTGGCGGCCTCGCGGGTGAGGTCCTTGCTGCCGCCAGCAAACACCGCCGCGCGGGCCGCCCCCGGCTCACACGCCCGCCGAAGCGGCAATTCCACGAGGTTGGCCGGTACGGGCGGAGTCAGAGCTGCCGGCCATGGCGGCTCCGGGCGCGTGGCGGTGGGCCGACGGCTCCACGGGCTCTCACCGGTTCCCGCTTGACACGCCTCGGAGCGGTGGCAGGGTGGATGGGTGGGGTCATCGCTGGGAGGCTCGGCATGGTTTCCTGTGGGACATGGCGTTCGGCGGCGCGGCAGCTGCCGCTCAGGCTCACGACCGGCGCCTTCTTCCTGAGTTCCGGGCTCTCCAAACGCGGTGCGGACGAGGCGACGGCCGAGGGTCTCCAGCAGTTCGCCGCCGGAACGTACCCGTTCCTGGGCGAGCAGGACGCCCAGAAGTTCGTACGCGTGCTCTCCGCCGGGGAGCTCGCCATTGCCGCCGCGCTCCTCGTGCCGTTCGTCCCCGCCGCGGTCGCCGGGGGTGGCGCTGACCGCGTTCTCCGTGGGCACCATCGGGCTCTACCTCCGTACGCCGGGCATGCGCGAGGAAGGCAGCCTGCGTCCCACCGAACAGGGCATCGCGCTGGCCAAGGACGTCTGGCTGCTGGGGGTCGGCGTTGCGCTCATCGCCGAGGGCATGAAGGAACACGGGTGACGCCCGGAGCACCTACTGGGGTCGGTAGCCCTGAGGGGTGAGTACGGCTACTCATGACCGGCGATCGGCGGCGGCCGACGATGAGGGTGTCAGTTCACAGACACCCGAACGAGGCCCTCCATGCTCAGCCGCATCGCCGCCGCAGTCGTCCCCGTTGCCGGAAAGCTGACCGTCACCTCCGAACGCGCGGCGGGTCCCCACGCCGGCAGCATCCTGGTGGCCAACCACACCTCGCTCGCCGATCCCGCCGTCGTGATCGCGGCGCTGCGGCGGTACCGGATCGAGCCCGTCGTCATGGCCACCGCGGGCCTGTGGCGGCTGCCGCTGCTCGGGGCGGCGCTGCGCCGCGAAGGGCACATCCCGGTCCGGCGGGGCACCGCGCGCGCCGCCGAATGCCTCGATGCCGCGGCGGCCGCACTCGCGGCCGGGCGCTGCGTCCTGCTCTACGGGGAAGGCCGACTGCCCGAGCGCACCGATTCGGGCGAGGCGGCACCCGGGCCCTTCCGCAGCGGCCCGGCACGGCTGGCTGCCATGACCGGAGCGCCGCTCGTCCCCGTCGGCCAGGCCGGTGCCCGGCGGCTGTGCTCGGGCGGCCCGGTCAAACAACTCGCCGGAGCCGTGACCGCGCCCCTGCGACGGCCGGGCCTGCACGTGCACCTCGGCGCACCGGTGCACCTTCCCGGCCCCCTCCCGGAAGCGACACTGCGCATCCAGTCCGCCGTCAACGCCGCGTGGCAGAACGCGATCCGCGCCCAGAGCCGGTAGCGGCGTGCCAGGATGCCCGGGACACGACCGTCAGCACGTCGATGGGCAGGGACAGACAGCCATGATCAGCGGTGCACATGTCATCTCTACAGCCAGGACGCCGACGCCGACCGTGCTTTCATCCGTGACGTCCTCGGTTTCCCCGGCATCGACGCGGGGGGCGGCTGGCTCATCTTCACGTTGCCGCCGGCCGAAGTCGCCGTCCACCCGGCCGATGGCCCGCCGCGGCACGAGCTCTACCTGATGTGCGACGACCTCGATTCCCAGCTCGGCGAGTTCCGCGCCAAGGGCGTCGAGATCACGCGCCCGGTCAGCGAACAGCGGTGGGGCAAACTGACGGCCGTACGGCTTCCCAGCGGCGCCGAACTTCCGCTGTACGAACCGCTGCACCCCGTCGCCCACGGCCTGTGACCCCGCAGTCCTCGGTGAGCCGTGCCACGCGATCGCCTCCCAGCCGACCACGCGCTTGATGTGGGGCGGGATCAGGCCGAGTCGGCCCCCGGGAGGCGTCCTACAGAGGGTTGTCACGCCTCGTCTCGTCGCGGATCACGTTGCGGTGTTCCTCGTAGACGAGCCGTGCGTCATCGCTCGGGAGCGCCTCCGTCGCGAGGCCGCAGGCACACGTCACGACGGTCAGACCGCGGGGCGTGCGCAGCGTGTGACCCTCGGGACTGGTCCAGGCTTCACCGGCGGGGTTCTCGTACCGCAGGTGGTGGCGGTACTGGTGCCTGCCGGTGTGTGTCGGGGTACCGCTGGTGCTGTGGGTGCCGGCCAGGTCGACGGTGAAGGGGTGCTCGGTCATGCCCCCAGTGTGGCTGCCCGAGGGCGACACCGGCCGCTCCGACCCCACATCACCCCGTTCTGCGCGTCGTATGCGTCCCGGGTCGCGTCACCGCGTGCCGGAACGCAGGATGGAGCAGGTGATGACGGTTTTGGTGGTCGGCGTGCCCGATGGCGAGCAGCTTGAGCTACTGCGCGCCGGTATCCAGCGCAATCCGCACTTCCAGGTCCTGTCGCACGCCCACGACCCCGCCGTCGCCCTCGCGCACGCCCGCCTCCTCCTCCCCGACATCACGGTGGTGTCCCTGCCCGCCGGGCTCGACAGCCTCGATGCGGACCCGGGCTTCCTCAGCGTGTTCCGCGGGGTGCGCGCCCTGGACCCGCCGGGCGGGGTGGTGCTGCGGACGGCCGCCGACCGCATTCCCCGAGCCGTATCCGGCCTCGCGGTCGAGGGCGCCGTCCACGTCGTGCGCGAGGGGGACTCCGAAGCCCTGATGCGGGCCCTGCGCACGATCGGCCTGCGCCGGGCCAGCTGCGACCCCGACGAGATGCCCTGACCCGGCACGCGTACGGGGCCCTGCGCCGCCGCCCCCGGTACGCGGAAGGGCCCGGCCGGGGTGTGCCGGCCGGGCCCTGCGCGCTGTGCTCCTGCCGGCTCGCGCCGGGCCCTGCGGTCAGAGGCTCGCCGGGGTTCCGAGCATGGCGGAGGCCTGTTGGAGCGGGCTGAGGCCGCGCGTGGGTACGGCGGCCCGCGGAATGCCGCGGCAGGTGAACCCCAGCTGGGTCATGGCCCGCAGGACCTCGCCGACGCTGAAGTCACGCCGGTCCTGGCGGGTGACGGCCTGGCCGACCTGCTTGACGGGGTAGGTGCGGCGGCCGATGATCACGGATTCACCGGTGACCGGTTCGGGCTTGACGTCCTTCATCGTTTCCAGGACGCCGCTCTTGGTGAGGTCGAACGGGAAGCGGGCGATGACACAGCGCATGATGCCTCACAGGGGAAGAGGAGTACGGTCCGACCGCGGTGGGGCGGTTCAGCGTGCGAGGGCGAGGCCGGGGGTGCCCGCCACGCCGCCTTGTTCGACGGCGATGGGCAGGGCATCGGGCCGGCTGCGGCCCATGACGCTGCGATCGCCGAGGATGTCGCGCAGCCTGACCCGGTCCGTGTACGTGTCGCTGCGACGGGCGGCGGCGAGCTGGGCCGGGGTGACCAGCCCGGTGCACAGGCCGTGCTCGTCGCAGACCAGCAGATGTCCCGCGCGGGCACTGGCCATGACGGACAGGGCCACTTCGACCGTCATGTCGTCGCCGACCTGCGGGCAGGCCTGATCCGCGTCCTCGGACGCCGTCCTGTGCGCAGGGTCGGCTTCCGCCGTGGGGGTTTGCATCGGGAGTAGCGTCAAAAGGTGCCTCCTGCAGAGATGGGTCAGCTTTCTGATCACGTGGTTCTCAGGCCGCCGCGTCCCCGGCGGAACGCCGGCCGCCGACCCGTCGCGCGCTCGCGGCGGAGCTGCGTCGGCCGCGCGAGGTGGTGCTGCGCCCGGACCGCTCGGAGACCGGCGCGGTGATGGTGACGGGGATGCCGGAAGGTGCCTGAGCGCCGGTGATCCTGCTCAGGGATTCCTCGCCCGAGCGGACCTCGGTGGTCTGGGGGACGATGCCGGCGGCGGCCATGAGGCGGCTCATGTCGCGCCGCTGGTTCGGGGTGACGAGGGTGACGACGCTGCCGGACTCGCCGGCCCGGGCGGTGCGGCCGCCGCGGTGGAGGTAGTCCTTGGGGTCGGTGGGCGGGTCCACGTTGACGACCAGGTCGAGGCTGTCGACGTGGATGCCGCGTGCGGCGACGTTGGTGGCGACCAGCACGGTGACGTGCCCGGTCTTGAACTGGGCGAGGGTGCGGGTGCGCTGCGGCTGCGACTTCCCGCCGTGCAGGGCCGCGGCCCGGACACCGCTGCGCAGCAGGTCCTGGGTCAGCCGGTCGACTGCGTGCTTCGTGTCCAGGAACATCATCACCCGGCCGTCGCGCGCCGCGATCTCCGTCGTCGTCCGCTGCTTGTCGGCGCCTTGGACGTGCAGGACGTGGTGTTCCATCGTGGTGACCGCACCGGCCGAGGGGTCCACCGAGTGCACGACGGGGTCGGTCAGGTACCGGCGCACCAGAAGGTCGACATTGCGGTCGAGGGTGGCGGAGAAGAGCATCCGCTGGCCCTCGGGGCGCACCTGGTCCAGAAGAGCGGTGACCTGGGGCATGAAGCCCATGTCGGCCATCTGGTCGGCTTCGTCCAGGACGGTGATGGCGACCTGGTTCAGCCGGCAGTCACCGCGGTCGATGAGGTCCTTGAGGCGGCCCGGGGTCGCGACGACGACTTCGGACCCGCCGCGCAGTGCTCCGGCCTGCTTGCCGATCGACATTCCGCCCACGACGGTGGCCAGGCGCAGCTTGACCGAGCGGGCGTAGGGGGTCAGTGCGTCGGTCACCTGCTGCGCGAGCTCACGGGTCGGTACGAGGATCAGGGCGAGGGGCTGGCGGGGCTCGGCCCGCTGTCCGGCGGTACGAGCCAGCAGCGCGAGGCCGAAGGCCAGGGTCTTGCCGGAGCCGGTGCGGCCACGGCCGAGTACGTCGCGGCCCGCGAGGGTGTTGGGCAGGGTGGCTCCCTGGATGGGGAACGGCACGGTCACGCCCTGCGTGCCGAGGGCGGCCAGCAGCTCCCGGGGCATGTCCAGGTCGGCGAAGGTCTCGACGGCCGGGAGAGCGGGAGTAATCGTCTTCGGCGGGGCGAACTCGCCCTGCAACGCGGCGGGCCGTCGGCCGTAGCCGCCCGAACGGCTCGGGCCGCCGCCCGAACGGCCGGGGGAACCCGAACGGCCGGCTGCGGGCGAGCCGAAGCGGCCGCCGCGGCCGGAGCCCGAGGCGGCGCCGAATGCGGGGCCGCCGGTACGGCTGCGGGTGCGAGCGGAACGGTTGTTCGTACGTGCGGGGTTCATTGAGAACCTTCCTTGATGCGGCACGTATCAAGGAATTCCAGCAGCGGAAACACAGCGCGGGGAATCGCAAGAACGGGCCGAATGAAATACGGAGGCGAAACTGGCAGCAGGAAGTCCGTGCGGGCACAGTCGCTGAAACAGGTGATGCCGGGGTGAAATTCCGGTCTGCAGCCTG
Source organism: Streptomyces vinaceus (assembly GCF_008704935.1). Taxonomy (NCBI): domain Bacteria; kingdom Bacillati; phylum Actinomycetota; class Actinomycetes; order Kitasatosporales; family Streptomycetaceae; genus Streptomyces; species Streptomyces vinaceus. The sequence goes on along the minus strand of NZ_CP023692.1, from coordinate 7,246,111 downwards.
GAGGGAATCCCGCAGGTGAACCCACTGCGGGAGGTGATGCCTGTAGCTGGGGCCCGCACCCCGAGGGATGCGGGCCCCAGCTACAGAGTGCGCGCCGCCGTCAGGCGGGAAGGATGTTCTCGGCGGTCGGGCCCTTCTGGCCCTGCGCGACGTCGAAGGTGACCTTCTGGCCTTCGGTCAGCTCACGAAAGCCCTGGGCGGCGATGTTCGAGAAGTGGGCGAACACGTCAGGGCCGCCACCGTCCTGCTCGATGAAGCCGAAACCCTTGGCCGCGTTGAACCACTTGACTGTGCCAGCCGGCATGCATGTCTCCTTTGGGGCAGTACATCGGGATCCGCACTGCACGGACACCGTGTCGCCGCGATGATGCCCCGCCCGGAAAATCTCCGGCAATATAAAGCGCGTTTGGGTACCAAAACTGCAACTGACATCGACAGTAGCACGCCGTGGCGTCCGATGGGGGCTGAAGAATTTCGCACCGTGCGCCGCGGAAAAAAACTTCCTTGCTGGACCTGCAAAAATCGCAGTCCGCGGCGCCAGAAAATAAAGCCGCCGGTCACGCCCGCGGTCCGGGAGCGGCGACCGGCCCGCGACCCGCCGGCCCCTCTTCAGAGGTGCTTGAGGATGGCGGACGTGAACTCGGTGGTGGAAGCGGAGCCGCCGAGGTCACGGGTGTGTCCCCGAAGAGGTTGGACGCGACGACGACGTCGAAGCGTGCGGGATCGAGGACGAACTTGGCGGCCGGCGCGTCGATGTGCTCCTGGTTCCACTCGACGGCCGGGTGCGCGGCGCCGCGCTCGGCCACGAGCTCGTCCCAGAACGGCATGGTGTGCACGATCCCGTTGGACTTCGTCGCCGACGTGAGGGTGCCGCCGCGCCGTTCGGCGAGGCCGAAGGCGAAGTCGACGAGCCGGGTCACTCCCGGGCGTGTGAACACCGCTTGCTGTACGGCCATTTCATCGGGGAACCCGCGGTTCATCCGACCGCCGATCTCGCTGTACTCGCCCTCGGTGTTCTCGCGGACGACCACAAAGTCCACCTCACCGGGTACGGCCCCGCGGACGGGGCTGGGAAGGCCCTCGAAGACGCGGATGGGGCGGAGGTTGACGTACTGGTCGAAGGCCCGGCGAATCGGGATGAGCAGCCCCCAGAGGGAGACGTGGTCGGGCACGCCCGGGTGGCCGACGGCGCCGAGGAGGATCGCGTCATGGCGGCGGAGCTGCTCCGGTCCGTCCTCGGGCATCATCGATCCGTGGCGGAGGTAGCGCTCGCAGGACCAGTCGTACTGCTCGTAGGCGAACGCGTCCGGGTCCAACACGTATCGCCGATGTGGCTCAGAGGCGGTCCCTCTGGGCCGGTGGCGCGGCGGTCTCGGTCAGGTCGGCCGATCCGGTGGAACAGGTCCGCGTCCAGCTCGCGTTCGGGGACTTGGACGGCCTGGGACAGCGTAGGCCGTCCGCGACGAACCGCACGGACCCGTCGCCGGCCGGTCCGTGCCCCTCGCCACGCCCGCCGAGTCCGCGGCCCGCACCGCCGCACACGCCGCAGCCGGGGGGCTCAAGGGCGGGTCCCGACGGGCCGATGGCAGTGCCATGGAAACGCGCTCTTTCGCCCCCGTACGCACTGCCGCGTACCGCCGGCTCCTCGCCGTGTTCGCCGCTCTGTCCGCCGTCCTCTGGGCGGTGACGACCGGGCCGTCGGCCACGGCCATGGCGGCCGACGACGGTCTGCGGTCCCTGTTCGGGTCGGAGAACCGTGAGATCCGTACGCCCGAGCGGGTGGTCGCGGTGACGTTCAACGCGGCCTGGAACGACGCCGGACTGGACCCCGTCCTCGACGAGCTCGCCCGCCGGCACGCGCCCGCCACGTTCTTCCTCACCGGCGACTTCGCCGACCGTCACCCGGAGGTCGTCAGGCGCATCGCCACCGCCGGACACGGGCTGGGCAACCACTCGTACAGCCACCCCTACTTCGCGGACCTGACCGCCGCCGGACGACGCGAGGAGGTCGGGGCGGCGGACCGGGCGCTGCGTACCGCCGGGGCGGGAGCGGCCCTCACCCCCTACTTCCGGTTCCCCTACAGCGAGACCCGTCCCGAACACATCACGGAGGTCAACGCACTCGGCTTCGCGGACATCGAGTTCACCACCGACACCAACGGGTGGATGGGCACCGAGGGCGGCATGACCGTGGACCGGGCCGTCGGCAGGGCCCTCGACGCCCTGCGCCCGGGAGCGATCATCCAGATGCACATCGGCGCCCCCGAGGGCCGCACCGAGGTGCTCGATGCCCAGGCCCTGCCGCGGATCCTCGAAGCGATCGGCACCCGCGGCTACCGCGTCATCGACCTGCGCACCCTGCTGACCACACCCCCGGCCCCCGGCACACGGTAGGCGTATTTTGGGGTCGTGGGAGGTGGTGGCCGTGGCCGGTGCTCTTCGGACCGATCCGTCCAACGCCGATCAGGCACGTGCCTGGGACGGGCAGGAAGGTGCGTACTGGGCGGAGCACGCCGATCGCTTCGACCGGGCGGTACGCGCCTACCGCCCGGCCTTCCTGGCCGCGGCCGGTGTATCCGCCGACGACCGGGTGCTGGACATCGGCTGCGGGACCGGCGAGACCACCCGCGACCTCGCGCGGCAGGCGGCCGGCGGCCGGGCCCTGGGTGTGGACCTGTCGGCCGCGATGCTGCGGGTCGCACGGCGGCGCGCGGCGGCCGAAGCGTTGAGCAATGCCGATTTCGTGCAGGCGGACGCCCAGATCCATGCGTTCCCCGCTGCGGCGTTCGACGTGGCCGTCAGCCGGTCCGGGACGATGTTCTTCGCCGACCCCGTCGCAGCCTTCGGCAACGTCGGCGACGCTCTGCGCCCCGGCGGACGTCTCGTGCAGATGGTCTGGCAGCCCCTGGCCGACAACGAGTGGTTCCTTTCGCTGACCCGGGCCCTGGCCCTCGGCCGCCCGATGCCGGCCCCCGCCGCCGACGCCCCCGGGCCGTTCTCGCTGTCCGATCCCGCACGCGTACGGACCGTACTGGGCGCCGCGGGTTTCACGGACGTCCGGCTGGATCCGCGCAGCGAGCCGATGTGGTTCGGCGAGGACGCGGCCGACGCGGAGCGGTTCACGCTCGGCATGCTCGGCTGGATGCTCGACGACCTCGACGAGCAGGACCGGCGTCGCGCCGTCGACGCGTTGAGAGCCGCCCTCGCCGCGCATGACGGCGATACGGGCGTCCTCTACGCCTCCGCGGCCTGGATCATCCGGGCGTCCCGCCCCTGACCGTGCGCCGACAGTACTACCGCCGCCTCAGCGCGTCGCGCACCGGCCGCACGCCGTATCGCGCCAGGATGGGGGCCCGTGGGTCCGGAGCCTTCGGGCGACGGGAGCAGAACATTGATCAACGTTGACGTCCAGCACTGCGGCAGCTCGATTCTGATCAGCGCCAACGGGGAGCTCGACGAGGGTGCGGGAGAGGTGCTCCAGCGCGCGCTCGACCGCGTGACCATGGACGAGCGAGACCTCCTGGTGGACCTGCACGCCGTCACGGCCATGGACGTCGACGGCCTGCTCCACCTCCTGAACCTGCACCGGCGTGCGGAACGCATGCGCCTGCGGGTCCTGGTCACCGGCTGGCAGCCCCAGCCCCAGCAGTGCATGGCCACCGTGGCCGGTATCCCGGGCCCCCGGGCGGCCACCGGGGAGCGCTACGCCCTGGCCGGCTTCCGCCGCCTCCTGGAGGAGAAGGCGCAGCGCGTCCGGGACCGCTCCGACTTCGCCGATGGCTGGCTGCCGCGCGCCTAGGACACGACCTTACGCTCCGTCAAGGGCCGCCGCCGGTGGCCCCCTTCGTGGGCTCGTGCCGACTACGATGCGTGGGTTCGGCAGGGCAGTACGACGGGGGTGCGCGGCGTGAGCGGTTACGGCGGGGGCGGCTACGGCGGTCCGGTGGGCGGGGCGGGCGGGCAGCCGCCGCCGGGGTGGGCGGGCCAGGGCTCCCCGGTCCCGCCGCAGGGGCCCCCGTACGCCCCGCCGGCGGGGTACCCGTACGCGCAGCCGGTCCCGCCGCAGCCGTATCCGTACGCGTGGGCCCCACCGCCGGTCCCACCGCCGGGCGTCGAGCCTTCGAGGGGCCGGAAGATCCTGCGCGGCCTCTACAACCCCTTCTACGCCTCCCAGCGGGCCTTCCGCCCTTCCCGTCCGGGGATCGTGCACGATCCGGAGGTCCGCAAGCTCCAGCTGTGGCGTACGGCGCTGGGGCTGGTGGCCTGGGTGGGTCTGATGGTCGCGTACAAGGCCGTCGTCAGCGCCGACGACGTCAAGGCCGTGGCGGACGACCGCCTCGACCAGAGCTGGTCGAGCGTTCTGGTGCTGGTGTGCACCTTCCCGGTGGTCGTCGGCGCGTTCGTCGCGGCCGCCCGAGGAGGGTTGCGGCGCGTCTACCTGCGCCGGGCCCTGCGTCCGCTGGGCGCGGTGGTGGCCATCATGGCGTCCATGGGTACCTCGGCGCTCGCGATGGCGCCGGAGTTGGCGGGGCTCCGGGACGCCGTAGGACTGCCCGGAAAGATCGTCATCGGGGTGGCGTGCCTGTGGTCGATCGGTTTCGCCCTCTACGGCATCGGTCTGTCGCTCGTGCACGTCTTCCGCACCGCCGACATCCACGAGGTGGTGCCGCCGGTCCTCGCCGGCGTCCTGGTGTGGGAGATGGCGCTCCTGGACCTGGTCACGGGCGCGTACCCGCAGGTCCCGGCGGGCGCCCGGGCGGTCTTCATCCTCGGCGCCCCCCTCACCGTCACGGCCCTGTCCTGGTGGGAGATGCACCGGCTGCACCACCACCACGGGCTGACCGTCCGCAACGCGCTGGGGCGCTGACGGCTGCGGGCCTGTCACCTTTTCCGGTGAGCTACGACACGTTCCGGTGGCTCCCGCTGCCGCGTCACCGTCCGTCCACGGCCGCCCTCACGCGCGGATGCGGGTGGTGAACGTCTCGGGTGGAACGGGTGGTGGGTTCGGGGCCGGGGTGGAGATCCGCGTGATACCTGCGAGGGTGGCAGGTATGGATATTCGCCGCAGGAACAACGTCACGGTCACCGGCAACCCCCAGGGACCCGCGGTGGTGCTGGCCCACGGGTTCGGCTGCGACCAGAACATGTGGCGGTTGACGGTACCTGCGCTGGCCGAGGAATACCGGGTGGTGCTGTTCGACTACGTGGGCGCCGGGCGCTCGGACCTGTCCGCGTTCTCGCAGGACCGCTACGCCACCCTGGGCGGCTACGCCCAGGACGTGGTGGAGGTGTGCGAGGCGCTCGATCTGCGCGATGCCGTGTTCGTGGGGCATTCGGTCAGCTCGATGATCGGGGTACTGGCCGCAGGGCTGGCTCCGGAGCGCATCGGGGCGCTGGTGATGGTCGCTCCGTCGCCCCGGTACGTCGACGACGCGGACTACCGGGGCGGGTTCAGCGCCGAGGACATCGACGAGCTGCTGGAGTCGCTGGAATCGAACTACCTCGGCTGGTCGGCGGCGATGGCACCGGTGATCATGGGGAACGCGGAACGGCCCGAACTGGGTGAGGAGTTGAAGAACAGCTTCTGCGCAACCGACCCGGACATGGCACGCGTCTTCGCGCACACCACCTTCCTGTCGGATTCGCGGGACGACCTGAAGGGCGTGGGCGTGCCGACGCTGGTGCTGGAGTGCGCCCAGGACGCCATCGCCCCTCGCGAGGTCGGCGCCTTCGTCCATCACGCGATCCCCGGCTCGACGCTGGTGACGCTCGACGCGACCGGGCACTGTCCACACCTGTCCGCTCCCGAGGCTACCAATGAGGCGATCACGACGTTCCTGGCCGGCCTGCGGTGATGTGCCCCGCCGGGCCGTTGCCCGATCACCCCGAGGCCGAAGACGACAGGGCTTCGGCCGCGACGTTCGCCGCACTCATGGAGGACAGCGCCGAGGAGCTGTACGAGAGCGCGCCGTGCGGATACCTGTCCACGCTTATGGACGGCACCGTCGCGAAGATCAACACGACGCTGCTGGGCTGGCTCGGCCTGGAGCGGTCAGCCGTGGTGGGCCGCATGCGGTTCACCGACCTGCTCACCGTGGGCGGCAAGCTGTACCACGAGACGCATTTCGCGCCGCTGCTGCGCATGCGGGGCGAGATCAGCGGGATCGCCCTGGACATCAAGCAGGCCGGCGGCGAACGCATACCGGTGCTCGTCTCCTCCGCCGTCAAGCACGGCAGTGACGGCGAGCCCCAGCTGATCCGGACGACGGTCTTCGACGCCCGGGACCGGCGCGCGTACGAACGCGAGCTCCTGCGCGGCCGGAAAGTCGCCGAAGAGGCCCTCAGACAGGCAGAGGCCGACCGTGCCCGGCTCCAGGACGCCCTCGCCGTGCTCCAGCAGTCCCTGCTGCCCGACACCTTGCCGGAGGTGCCCGGGGTCGAGGCGGCCGCCCACTACCACACCGCCTCACCCGACCGGCTCGGCGGCGACTTCTACGACGTCTTCCGCGTCGACGGCAGACGCTTCGCCTTCTTCCTCGGCGACGTGTGCGGCAAGGGCCCGCAAGCGGCGGCGGTCACGTCACTGACCCGCTACACCTTGCGCGCCGCCGCCCTGCACGACGCCGATCCCGTGTCCGCCCTGTCGACCCTCAACAAGGTGCTCCACGAGCGGTACACCGGCGGCGACCCGCGCTACTGCACCGCGATCTTCGGCGTCCTCGACCCCGATCCCGAGACCGGCAACGTCGCCGTGCGCATCGCCTCCGGCGGCCACCCGCCGGCCGTCGTCATGCGCGCCGACGGCACCGCCGACTTCCTGCCCACCCCCGGCGGCCTCCTCGTCGGCGTCCTGCCCGCCGCGCACTTCGCCACCGCGACCACGACCCTGGTTCCCGGCGACACCCTGCTGCTCTACACGGACGGCCTCACGGAAGCACGCACCGGCCAGAGCCGGACCAGCCTGTACGGGGACGAGGCCCTGCTCGGCTTCGCCACCGACCACGCGGGCCGGCCCCCGCACGCCGTCATCAAGGCTCTGACCGGTCTCCTGGACGACTTCGGCGACGGCCTCGACGACGACACCGCACTCCTCGCCCTCGGCGCCCCCCGCCTCTGACCGCTGGACGCATCACAGACCATGACCTCGCTGAAGATCACTACCCGAGACGCCACGACAGGTCCCGTTCTGGAAGTCACCGGCGACCTCGACTACGCCAGCGCCCCCGAGCTGCGGGACGTCCTCGCCGGACTGACACTCCGACCGGGCCAACGCCTCGTCCTGGACCTGTCCGGCATGACGTTCTGCGACTCCAGCGGCATCACCGCCCTGATCTCCGGGCACCATCACGCCCACGCCGCCGACGCGCAGATCGCACTCGCCGCCGTGCCCCCCGACACCCGGCGCATCCTGCGCATCGTCGGCCTCGACCAGGTCTTCCCCCTCTACGCCGACGTCGACGCCGCCCTGGCCTGAGCCCCCTGGGGGGCCGTACGGCCGGCTGCTTGGGGGCGGGCCGGCGGGGCACACGTCAGGAACGATCTTGACGAGGCGGGGAGTGTGCAGCAGATGACCGTTCTGCCCCAACAGGAGCAGCCCAGAAGACGTCGGAACCGGTTCAGCACGCGCGTCACCGCATGGTGGTTCGCTCTGGTCGCGCTGGCGGTGTGCGGGGTGGGCGCCACCGTACGGGTGCTGGCCGAGGCGGCCGCGGAGCACCCTGCCGGGGCGGTGACCGCCGTCATGGCCTGCGCGGCCACCGGCGCGGTCGCCGCGCCCGGCCTGCGACGGCTTCGCATACGCCGGCTGGCCCGCAGTACGGCACGGACCCTGCAGGCGGCTGCGGAGGCCGCGGCGGAAACCACGCGGGCGTCCGCCCGGCCACCGATCCCGGAAGCCGCGGTCGCCGAGGCCGAGGCGGGAGTCGGCTGCGCCACGCTCGATGAGGTCCCGCTCGATGGCGGCCCGATCGATCAGCCCCCGGTCGGCGGGTTCACGATGGACTTCGACGCGCTGGACGCCGACGCGTTCGAGAGCGCGGTGGCCGCGCTGTGCGAGCGGGACGGCTGCCGGGACGTCCGCGTCGTCGGCGGCGCGGGGGACCTCGGCGCCGACGTACTCGCCACCGCCCCCGACGGCAGGCGCCTCGTCATCCAGTGCAAGCGCTACGGGCCCGTCCACAAGGTCGGTTCGCAAGACCTGCAGCGCTTCGGGGGCACGTGTTACGCCGTGCACGAGGCCGAGGTCGCCGCCGTGGTCACCACCAGCGACTTCACGCAGCCCGCGGCGGAGTACGCAGAACAGTGCGCGATCCTCTGCTTCGGCCGCGAGGCGCTGCTCGACTGGTCGGCCGGGGTCGGTCCCGCCCCGTGGGACCTGTGACCGGGCACTCGGACGGACGCGGGCGCGCCGCCTCCCTCCCGGGAGGGCGGCGCGCCCTTGCGGTCGGTCAGCCGACGCGCTCGATGCGCGCGCGGCGGATCAGGTTCTTCCCCGGCTCACGGACCTTGTCGAAAGCCGAGTTGTTCAACAACACACAACTGCCCGACGGACCGTTCACCGCCACCGTCGTCGACTGACCGTTGTCGAGATTCGTCACCTTCAGCTTCGTCCCCACCGGAAACGTCCCACTACTCGCCGCCGGAGCACCCCCCTCCCCCGACAACGTCACCGTGGACCCCTTGCACACCACCTCCCCGGTGGCCGGCGGCACCTGCACGCCCGCCGCACCGGGCGCACCCGCCGCACCCGTCGCACCGGCCGGCGCGGCACCACCACCCACACGCTCGATGCGCGCGCGACGGATCAGGTTCTTCCCCGGCTCACGGACCTTGTCGAAAGCCGCATTGTTCAACAACACACAACTGCCCGAAGGACCGTTCACCGCCACCGTCGTCGACTGACCGTTGTCCAGATTCGTCACCTTCAGCTTCGTCCCCACCGGAAACGTCCCACTACTCGCCGCCGGAGCACCCCCCTCCCCCGACAACGTCACCGTGGACCCCTTGCACACGACGTCGGGGGCGGCCGCGTTGCCGGTGGCCATCGTCGTGACGACCGCCCCGGTCACCAGAGCTCCTGTGGCACCGGTGAGCACGAGCTTCTTCTTGAGACTCATGGTCCGCTTTCGGGACATCGACACTCCTCGATCCGATGGATGCTGGCCTCTCCCCGTCCTGCTTACGGCGTCCATCACGCTCGATCGCAAACCTTGTCGCCCTCGTACAAATCCATCCGCGAGGAGGTTTCGAACTCCCTGCGGCCCGTCCCGGCGACTCGGACGCCCTCGGGGAGCACTCAACGGCGCAGGTGAGCGGCCTGCGGCCGAGGGGGGTCGAAGCGCGTGCGGCGCTGATGCCGGCCCCTGCGCGACGCGGAGGCGAACGGACCACAGGCAGGCTTAAGGTTGAGCTGATCCCCCCTTAAGGCCTGCGCCGGCTCGCGGCACTCACCCGTCCCGGCTCCGGCCTCAGAACATGGTGTTGTCGTTCCGGGACGTGGGTGGGACGACCTGGAGCACGTCCCAATGCTCGACGATCTTGCCGTTCCGGTCGAAGCGGAAGATGTCGATGCCCGCGTACTCCTCGTCCGGCCAGGTCTGCCGGCAGTGCAGGACGACGTGGTCGCCTTCGGCGACGGCGCGCTTGAACTCGACCCGCTTGCCGGGGTACTCCGCGGCCATCCGCTCGAAGTAGTCGACGAACGCCTGCTTGCCGTCCGCGACGTGCGGGTTGTGCTGGATGTAGGTGTCACCGGCGTACCGGTCGATCGCCTCGGCGGGGCGGCACTCGTTGAACATCAGGTCGTAGAACGCCATGGCGCTGGCCTTGTTCTTCTCCGGGTCGCTCATGACGTGACCGTAATGCACCTGCGGCCCCCGACCGGGGATAGGTTGGGGGTGTGATCGATTTTCTCCTCGACGCCCCGGTCCCCGGCAGCCTGGACGCCGTGTGGCACGCGGGCTGGCCGTCGCCCAAGCACGATCCCGCCCCCGAGATCCAGGTCCACGCGTACACCCCGGACACGCTGATCCTGCGCCAGAACAAGTCGGTGCACTACGAGGCGCCGTTCCTCTTCCTCCTCTTCGGGAACGAGCGGGCGCTGCTGATCGACACCGGGGCCACCGCCGACCCGGCCCACTTCCCGCTGCGCGCGACCGTCGACGCCCTGATCGAGGAGTGGCTGACGCGCAATCCCCGCGGACGGTACGGGCTGACGGTCGCGCACACGCACGGGCACGGCGACCACATCGCGGGCGACGGACAGTTCGCCGGCAGACCGGACACCACGATCGTCGGCCCGGAGCCGGACGAGGTCACCGCCCACTTCGGACTCGACGACTGGCCGCACCGCACCGCCGAGCTCGACCTGGGCGGACGCGTCCTCGACCTCATCCCCGGGCCCGGCCACCAGGCCGCCGCCCTGGTCTTCCACGACCGGCACACGGGTCTGCTGCTGACCGGCGATTCCCTCTACCCCGGGCGGCTCTACGTGGAGGACCGGGCGGCCTACGCCGACACGGTGGAGCGGCTCGTGGACTTCTGCGCCGGCCGCCCGATCACGCACCTCCTCGGCTGCCACATCGAGATGACCACGCAGCCGAACACCGACTACCCGCGGGGTACCACCCACCAGCCGGACGAGCCTCCGCTCCAGCTCACCACCACCCACCTCCACGACCTGCGCCGCGCCCTGGCGCAGACGGCGGGACGTTCCGGCTCCCACCCCTGCGGCGCCTTCATCCTCGTGTACCGCGACTGACGGATAGCCGTCGGCCCTGACCAGGAGAAGGGATTCCCCACGTTTGCGGCGCGGGATACCGGCCATAAGCGTGGTCACGGGAGTCCGCGGCGGTGAGCGGCGCGGGATTCCCGAGCGGGCCCGAGCCGCGTGATGGCACCCCCCGCCATCACGCGGCCGGCGCTCCCGCGCACCGAGGACCAGCGACCGGGCCCGAGCGACGCTCCGCCCTCACGGCCCGGCTTCGATCGCGGCCAGGACCCGGTCGGGGGTCAGCGGCAGCTCCCGCAGCCGCCGGCCGGTGGCGTGGCACACGGCGTTGCCGATCGCCGCGGCCGTGCCGACGATGCCGATCTCCCCGATGCCCTTGCTGCCCATCGGGTTGAGGTGCTTGTCGTGCTCCTCGATCCAGTGGGCCTCGATGACGGGCACGTCGGCGTTGGCCGGTACGTGGTACGAGGCCAGGTCCCGTTCCGCGAAGTCGCCGAACGCGGGGTCGAGCGCACTGTGCTCGGTGAGCGCCATGCCCAGCCCCATCACCATCCCCCCGATGAACTGCGAGCGGGCGGTGCGCGGGTTGAGGATGCGGCCTGCCGCGTAGACGCCGAGCAGTCTGCGGACGTGGACCTCACCCGTGACGGTGTCGGCCTGGACCTCGGCGAAGTGGGCCCCGAACGCGTGGCGCGCGTAAGGGGACTTCTGCTTCGCGGACTGCGTGGTGTCGGCGGAGGCGGAGAGACCGGCGGCGGGCAGCGGCCCCTCGTGCCGGGCCAGCCGGTCGGTCAGCGCGGTGCACGCGTCGTGCACCGCCCAGCCCCAGGACGCCGTACCCGTGGAGCCGCCGGCGACGGCGCCGGGCGGCAGCGCGCTGTTGCCGATGGCCACCGAGACGGCGCCGAGCGGTACGTGCAGGGCGTCGGCGGCGATCTGGGCCATGACCGTGCGCGCGCCGGTACCGATGTCGGTGGCGTTGACCTCGACCAGGTAGCTCCCGTCGGGGCGGGCGTGCGCCCGGGCGCCCGAGGGGCGATGTACACGGGATAGGTGGCGGCGGCCACACCGGTGCCGATGAGGAGCGGCCCCTCGCGGCGGGGCGCCCTGCGGCCGGCCCAGCCGAACCGGCGGGCGCCCTCGCGCAGGCACTCCACGAGGTGGCGGCTGCTGAACGGGCGTCCGCTGTCGGGCTCGGTGGCCGCGTCGTTGCGTACGCGCAGCTCGACGGGGTCCATACCGAGAGCGTCGGCCAGCTCGTCCATGGCCGACTCCAGGGCGTACATGCCGGGTGTTTCGCCCGGGGCGCGCATCCAGGAGGGAGTGGGCACGTCGAGCCCGGTGACGCGGTGGGTGGTGCGGGTGTCCGGAGCGGCGTACATCACCCGGGCCGGTACGGCGGCCTGTTCGACGAACTCTCGGACCTGCGAGGTGTGCGTGGTGACCTCGTGGACGAGGGAGGTGAGGGTGCCGTCGGGGCGGGCTCCGAGCCGGAGGTGGTGCAGGGTGGGCGCGCGGTGTCCGACGGTGGCGGCCATGTGCTGTCGGGGCAGGGACAGCGTGACGGGGCGACCGCAGTGGCGGGTAGCCATCACGGCGAGGACGACGTGGGGGCGTGGTGTGCCCTTGGATCCGAATCCGCCGCCGACGTGCTCGGCCAGGACGGTGATCCGATCCTGGGCCAGCCGGAACAGCCCGGCCAGGACGTTGCGCACCACCGTGGTGCCCTGGCAGGAGTCGTACACGGTGAGGTGGCCGCGTTCGGCGTCCCAGTCGGCGGTGGCGGCGTGCGGTTCCATGGCGTGGTTGTGCAGCGGCGGAACGGAGTAGCGGACGTCGACGCGTACGGGTGCTTCGGCGAACGCCCTATCGGGATCGCCCTGTTCGCGATGGGCCGGGTAGCCGCCGTTGGCCGTCTCGGGAGTGTAGAGGCCCGGGTGCCCCTCGTGCAGGGTGACGTCGTGCGGCTCGCTCTCGTACGTGACGCGCACGGCGTCGGCGGCGGCTCGGGCGCGCTCCAGGGTGTCGGCGATGGCGAGCGCGACGTACCAGCCGCGGTGGGGCACCCGTGTGTCCTGGAGGAGTTGCAGGGTGGGGTCGTCGGAGGGGCCCAGCCGGGGGGCGTCGAAGGGGGTGAGGACGCCCAGTACGCCGGGCAGGGCCAGGGCGTCGGCGGTGTCGACGGCGGTGACCCGGCCGCGGGCGACGGTCGCGGGCACCGGCCAGGCGTAGGCCCGCTGCGGAAGGTGCTGTTCGGCGGCGTAGCGGGCGGCGCCGGTCACCTTCTCCCGGCCTTCGCGCCGTGGGACGTCGGCGCCGAGAGCGGCGGTGGCGGGGGCGGTGGGGTCGAGGGTGGCGGAGGTCGGGCTCATCGTGGTCCTGTTCCTGGTCGGCGCGTGGGTGGCGCCGCTACGGCGTGGCGGGGGAACCGGGGCGCGTGCCCGCCAGCTCGGCGATGGCGTCGCAGGCGAGGTTGCGGGCGAGCGGAATCTTGTACGCGTTGTCGCGCAGGGCCCTGGCCCCCGCGAGTTCGGCGTCCACTGCCTCGCGGACGGCGTCGGGGTGCGGTACGGCGCCCGTCAGCCGTCCCTCGGCGGTGGTCGCGCGCCAGGGCCGGTGGGCCAGGCCGCCGAAGGCGAGGGCGATCCGGCGCACCCGGCCCGCCCCGCCGTCGTCGAGATCGAGGTCGAGGACGACGGCGACCGAGACGAGGGCGAAGGCGTACGAGGCGCGTTCGCGGGCCTTGCGGTAGAGGGAACGGGCACCGGGCGCGGGAGCGGGCAGGATGACCGCCGTGATGATCTCCCCGGGACGGATGACGGTGTCCTGCTCGGGCCGGTCGGCGGGGAGCCGGTGGAACTCGGCCGCCGCGACCGTACGGGTGGTGCCCGCCGCGCCGTACAGCTCGACCCGGGCGTCGAGCGCGGCGAGGGCCACGGCCATGTCGGAGGGGTGGGTGGCGATGCAGTGCTCGGAGTGGCCGAGTACCGCGTGGTCGCGGTGGAGGCCCTCACGGGCCCCGCAGCCTGTGCCGGGCTCGCGCTTGTTGCAGGGTTTGGAGAGGTCCTGGAAATAACCGCAGCGGGTGCGCTGGAGCAGGTTGCCGCCGGTGGTGGCGACGTTGCGCAGCTGGCCGGAGGCGCCGGAGAGCAGCGCCTGGCTGAGGAGCGGGTAGCGGGTGCGCACCAGGGGGTCGGCGGCCAGGTCGCTGTTGCGGACCGTGGCTCCGACGCGCAGGCCGCCGTCGGGAAGCTCCCGGATCTCGTCCAGGGGCAGGCGGGAGAGGTCGATGAGGGCGCCGGGGGTCTCGACGCCGAGTTTCATCAGGTCCACGAGGTTGGTGCCGCCGCCGAGGTAGCGGGAGCCGGGGTGGGCGGCGTAGGCGTCGGCGGCGGCCTGGAGGCTGGTGGCGCGTACGTAGGCGAAGGGCTTCACGCGGTCACCTCCGCGCCAGTCGTGGTGCCGGCCGCGGTGGTGGCCGTGGTACCGGCCGGGGCGGAGGTGGCATCGGCGTCGGCTCCCGCATCGGCGACGGCCCGGACGATCGCGGGGTAGGCGCCGCAGCGGCAGAGGTTCCCGCTGAGTCGTTCCCTGATCTCGTCGGCGGTCAGCGCGGCGGGTCCGGGCGCAGCCGGGGTCAGGTCGGTGGTGACGTGCGAGGGGTGGCCGGCGGCGGCTTCGCGGAGGGCGCCGAGCGCGGAGCAGAGCTGGCCGGGGGTGCAGTAGCCGCACTGGAAGGCGTCGTGCTCGATGAAGGCGCGCTGGAGCGGGTGCAGGACACCGTCGGGGCCCGCCAGGCCCTCGACGGTGGTGATCTCGCAGTCGTCGAGGGCCACGGCGAGGAGCAGGCAGCTGTTGGCGCGCCGCCCGTCCACCAGGACGGTGCAGGCGCCGCACTGGCCGTGGTCGCAGCCCTTCTTGGCGCCGGTCAGGTCCAGGTGCTCGCGCAGGGCGTCGAGCAGCGTGACCCGGTGGTCCAGGTCGAGGTCGTGGTGGACGCCGTTGACGCGGAGGGCCACAGGGGAGCGGCCGGCCCCGGCGAGCGCGTCGTCCGGCGGGCGCGGCGCCGGTCCGGGGCCGGCGCCTGGATCGGGTCGACGGGAGGGCGGGTCGGTTGCGTGGGCCACGACGGGCTCCCTTGGCGTGCGTTCGGGGAGGGAATGTCCCTTCGGCTTCCCAGCCTGGCCCCTGGCGCGCCCGGGCGCGCAGCACGCCCCCGCCGGCCTCCCCCGTACGGACTACGGCAGTGACCGGCCGGGCGGGCTCGGGCGCCTTTACCGGCGACGACGTCCGCGGCTGCTGCGGCGCGCCAGTACGAACGCGACGACCACCGCGCCGGCGATCAGGAGCGGAGTGCGCTTCCCGCGCGCGGCCGTCGCGGCCTGGCCGGCCTTCTCCAGCAGCGGGTCGGGGGTCTTGTCGGCCGCGAACTGGCCGACTCGGGTCGCGCTGTCCCACACCTGCGCCGCGGCCTGGGTGGTCTTGTCCACGACCGGGTAGGGGGTCTTCTCCCTCGCCAGCTGGGCGGCCTGCCCCGCCTTCTCGCGGATCTGGTCGGCGATCAGGGAGACCTTTTCGGTGGTGTGCTGCTTCATGGCTGCGGTCCTCTCCTTGGTTGGGCCCCGGTTCGGGCCTCGGTCCGGGCCGTGCGGGATCGGTGGCTCCATCGGTGGTTCAGCGGTGTGCTCTCCGCTGCTTGCCGGCAAGCGCGGTCACCGCGGCTGCTGCCGCGACCAGGCCGGCGATGGCGAGGGCTGCCGTCGACACCGGCAGGACCAGGGCGACGGCGGCGATGCACGTGGCCAGCAGAGCCTGAGCGGCGAAGAGGCCCAGGACGTCCGCCGCGACGAGGGGACGACCGCCCGTCATCTCCTCACGGGCTGAGTGGCGAACCGCCATCGCGGATCCTCCTCGTTGAGCTGTGCATGCCGTGGGTCACGGCGCACTTGCCCCGCCATCGGGTTAAGAAACAAATAAAAAAGGCATGCATGTCCCGGATGCGGTCGGGCACACGGCGCTTCGGAGGTTGATAACTATGGTTCCCCTGCTTCTCGTTCTTCTGCTCATCCTGATCCTCGCCGGCGCGGGTTTCGCGCTCAAGATTCTCTGGTGGGTCGCTATCGCACTCCTGGTGCTGTGGCTCATCGGATTCGTCGCCCGCCCGAAGGGAAGTAGCGGCCGCTGGTACCGCTGGTAGCCGTACGAAAGCCTTCCGGTGATCGACGGCCGCCCCGGTCTCGAATTCGATCCGGGTGCGTGAATTCGACACGGTGGGGCAAGCGAAGTCCAGGCGGAATCAGCACGGCCGCCCAGCACGACGTACGGAACAAGGAGGACCGGCGGAGAGGCATTTCCCCGCCGTCCCCATTGACCGAGGAGTTGTTTTCGCGTGACTGAACATCTGTGGAGTTACCAGCCGACCGCGGGTCACCTGGCCGGTACCGATCTGACCGGCTACAAGGTCGAGGCGACCGACGGGAGCATCGGCAAGGTCGACAAGCACTCCGACGAGGTCGGTGACGCCTACCTGGTCGTCGACACCGGCGTATGGATCTTCGGCAAGGAGGTCCTGCTGCCGGCGCGCACGGTCGTCAAGATCGACCCGGAGGAGCGGAAGATCTTCGTCGACCGCACCAAGGAGCAGATCAAGAACGCCCCCGAGTTCCACCGCGACAAGCACCTCGGCGACGCCGGGTACCGTGAGGAGCTGGGCACCTATTACGGCACCGGCGCCCCCTTCGGCGGCCGCCCCGCCTGATCCGCTCCCCCGCGCACGACGACGCCGGTCCCGGCACCCGAGGTGGGTGCCGGGACCGGCGTCGTGGGGCGGCCGAGAAACACGACGGTCAGCCGTCCTCGAATGCCAGGACCTCGGCCAACGCGGCCTCCTGCTCTTCCACGTCCTGGGCGCTCCCGGCGATCACCGCGTACCGCCAGGAACGGCCGTCGGGCGGCGCGTCCGCGTAGAGGACCACGCCCTCGCCGCGGGCCGGGTCGAACGCGAGGCCGGATGCGCGGAGCCGGGCGAGGGCCCCTTCGAAGTCCACGGGGTTGCGCGTCCGGCCCCTCGACACCGACCACGCGGGGTGCGGATCGGCCGATCCCGCCGTCAACCGGGTGACCATGGCGTGCGGTGTGGTGGTGGCCGTACGGCGGATGTTGCTCTCGCTCGCGTACAGGACGCCTGCCGCGTCGACGAGCCCGTCGAGTCCGAAGGGTCCGGCGTAGCCGTGATCGGACAGGTGACGGCCCAGCGCCTTCCCCCACTCCTCCAGCTCACCGGCCACGTGCGCGGATGACGGCGGCAACGGGGAGGCGTATCCCGTGAAGGATCCCTGCGCCGTACGCATCGCCCCGCTGAAGAGCGCGTGCGTCCCGGAGGCGGTCACCTCCAGCTGGATGCTGACCGACGCGGTCACGTCCAGGCACTCCTCCACCACCCACATGCCGTCCGGCCCACCGACCGCGTCGAGCGGCAGGCTCGCACCACCCCTCAGGTCGTCGCGGGACACGAAACGCATCCCGTGCCCGCCCGCCGAGCGGTCGGGCTTCACCACGACACGCGCATGGTCCCGCAGGAGCTCGCGGGCCACGCCCTCGGCCTGCGCGCGCCGGCACATCCGGCCCGTGGGCAGTCGCAGGCCCAAGTGCCCGGCCGTCTCGCGGAAGCCGGTCTTCGTATTGAGCAGCATGGTCACCTTCAGCGCGGCCTCGGCAGCGGCGACCGTGGGGTACGGGTGGACGGCGAGGCCGACCTCCCGGGCGAACGCGATCGCCGACGCGTCCAGCGCCGTCGGCAGCAGCGCCGCGCCGCGGTCTCCGGCGAGGGCCCGGACGTGCTCGGCGAGTCCGGCCTCGCGTACCGCCCGTGCCAGCGGGACGGCGCCCGCAGGTGGTACCTCGACGACGGCCACCGATTCTGCGGGCACCCCCGTCAGGTCGTACACGTAACGCAAGAACTCCCGGCTCAGCGGCACGGGAGTGACCAGCACGTCTCCCGGCCGCAGCAGCCACGCCTTCCGCGGCGCCTGCTGCGCCCACTGCGCCAGGATCTCCCCCTCGTCGAGATCCACCGCCACGTCCGAGAGGAAGTTCGCGAACACGACGACCGGGCCCGTCTCCGTCACCTTTGCGGACATGGGCCCAGCCTCTGCCGGGCCCTGCCCGCCGGCATCCCTCGGCATCCGTACGGGTGACCCCGGCCGCGCACCGGTCAGCCGGCGGCGAGTACGGAGTCGTCCAGCGGGTCCGTGCCGGGCAGGTGGTGGCGGGCGGCGATCAGTGCCGCGTGTATGTCGGTCGTGCCGGTGGCCACGCACAGGGCCCGCTCCACGGCCTCGATCTCCTTGCGCACGGGCGAGTCGCCCTCCGCGGCGTCGAGTACGGACAGCGCCCAGTACCGGTCGACGAGGCCGGGGAGTACGGCCGGGTGAGCCATCAACATGGGTGGTCGCCTTTCGCCAGGAGATCGATGAGGTGAGCGTCACCTACCCTGTCGATCACCGTCGAACCCCCCGGCCTTCCTCTCCCGGCCGCCCTCCCGGGACGTCAGGCGCGGGGCGGGCGCGTCGCGGTGTCCAGGTAGAAGGCGTCGATGCTCTGGACGGCCTGCTCGAACTCCTCCAGGTTGACGGGCTTCGTCACGTAGGCGTTGGCGTGGCTGGTGTAGGCGCCTGCCACGTCGTCGGGGGCGGAGGACGTGGTGAGGACGACGACGGGGATGGTCTGCAAGTCGGCGTCGCTCTTCAGGATGCGGAGCAGGTCGCGGCCGTTCATGCGGGGCATGTTCAGGTCGAGCACGATCAGGTCGGGCCGCGGGCTGTCGGGGTCGCGCAGGTGCTCCAGGGCGGCGACACCATCGGTGGCCTGTACGAGGTTGCGGGCGCCGCGCTCGGAGAGTGCCTCTTCGATGAGCATCGCGTCGGCGATGTCGTCTTCCACGAGCAGGACGTCGAACGGGCGGGCGGGGGCGTTCATCGTCAATTGCTCCGTGGGTGCTTCGTCGGTGGGGTTGAAGAGTCCCGGCCAGCGGCGGCGGGCGCCCTGGCGGGTCATGCCGCATGCGCGGCCGATCTGGGGGTATCCGGCACCGGCACGCGCGGCTTCCTCGGCCGCCGCGCGCTGCAGACGTTCGGCGGCTTCCTGAAGGTGGTCCAGCAGGTGCAGACGTGCCAGGGCCTGCGCCCGCCCTTCCGCCACCGGGAGGGCGAAGTCCGTCTGCAGCTGGAGGGCCAGGCGTCGGGCGAGGTCGGCGACAGCCTTGTCGGCGACGGCGGCCGTCTCCTTCGGGGTGGTCCGCAGGTGGAAGTTCTTGCCGGGCATACCCCGTACCCTAGGCCCTCGATCGACAAGCGACAACAACTGTTGTCCGATGCCCTCTACAGTGTGCGCTGCGCCCTCTGTTCATGGCGGCTGTATCGGGAGGGATCCGGAAAGATGACGGGCAAGACGACGAGGCCGCTGCGTGCGCGGAAGCCCTTCGTGTGGACGACCCGGAGGTGGCTCCGTGTCGGGGTCGCCGTATCGCTGGCGGTGCTGGCCGTGCTCGGTGGGACCGGTGCGTGGGTGCTGGGGCGTACGGCGACGATCAGCTACGAGCTCGCGGACGTACGGTCGCCCGCGCTGTCCACGGCGTTCCGCCTGGAATCGGCCCTCCTCAACCAGGAGACGGGTATCCGCGGCTACGGACTCACCGGGACCCCGGAGTTCCTGGAGCCCTATCAGCGGGGTCTCACGGATCAGAACGCCTACACCGCGCAGCTCGCGCAACTCCTGGAGGGCGACAGCCGCGCACTCGGCGACCTGAAGGCGGTCCGGGACGCGGTCTCCCGGTGGCAGGAAAGGATCGCCCGCCCCGTCGCCGCCTCGCCGCCCGGCGCGCCCTCGCCCCTGACCACCGAACGCGCCGCCGAGGCCAAGGAGGCGTTCGACACCGTGCGCCAGGCCATGGCCGGCCAGCAGGAACGGTTGCGCGCCGAGCGGGCCCGGACCCGGGCCGACCTCGCCGCCACCATCCGACTGCGCAACTGGGTGTTCGCGGCGATCGCAGCCGTGATCGTCCTTCTGGCGGCCCTGGTCTTCGAAGGGCTGCGCCGCGGCATCAACCGGCCGCTGGAGCAGCTGGCGTCGGACGCCCGCACCGTCGCCGGGGGCGACTTCGGCCATCCCATCTCCTCGGCCGGTCCGGCGGACCTGCGGCGGCTGGGCAGCGAGATCGACTTCATGCGCCGCCGGCTCGTGCGCGAGCTGGCCTTCAGCGAGGAGGCCCGGCGGCGGCTGGACGCGCAGACCGCCGACCTGCAGCGCTCCAACGCCGAGCTGGAGCAGTTCGCGTACGTCGCCTCCCACGACCTGCAGGAGCCGCTGCGCAAGGTATCCAGCTTCACGCAGCTCCTCCAGCGGCGCTACGGAGGCCAGCTCGACGCCAAGGCGGACCAGTACATCGGCATCGCGGTCGACGGCGCGAACCGTATGCAGACGCTCATCAACGACCTTCTCGACTTCTCCCGGGTGGGCCGTGTCCACCACGACCCCGAAAAGGTCGACCTCGACGCGGTCATGGAAAGGACCTTGGCCGCACTGAGCGTGGGCATCGAGGAGGCGGGGGCGTCGATCACGCACGATCCGCTGCCGACCCTGGTCGCCGATCCCACCCAGATGGGCATGCTCTGGCAGAACCTGATCGGAAACGCGGTCAAGTTCCGCCGCCCGGACCGGGCGCCGGAGATCCGTGTCACGGCTGCCCGGGACGGGGAGCTGTGGCGGTTCACGGTGACCGACAACGGGATCGGCATCGCTCCCGAGTACGCCGAGAAGGTATTCGTGATCTTCCAGCGGCTCCACACCAAGGACGTCTACCCCGGAAGCGGAATCGGTCTGGCGATGTGCAAGAAGATCGTCGAGTTCCAGGGCGGCACCATCGCCGTCGACCCGGAATACCGGGACGGGACGCGCATCAGCTTCACCCTCGCAGCCGAGCCCCTCCAGGCCGCGCCCTCCTCGGCCATCGCCGAAGCGACCCGGGCCGCCGCGGAGCCGTCGCCGTGACCGCGACCCTCCCCCACTCCGGCGGCCTCGGCGACGTCACCACGAACGAGCAGGTCTACCGGATCCTCCTCATAGAGGACGACGCCGACGACGCCCTGCTCGTCGAAGAACTCCTCCACGACACGGAGCTGCGCTTCGAACTCACCACCAGCGCCTCGCTGGCCGAAGCCCACGCGGAACTCGCCGTCCGCGCCGTCGACTGCATCCTCCTCGACCTGCACCTGCCCGACGTGTCGGGCACCGACGCGGTCACCACCGTCCGCGCCATGGCCCCGCACACCGCGGTGATCGTCCTGACCGGCCTGTCGGAGAAGCAGGCGGGCTCCGAGGCGATGGCCGCCGGGGCCCAGGACTATCTCGTCAAGGGCAAGGTCGAAGCCGACCTGCTGCGCCGCACGGTCCGCTACGCCGTCTACCGGAGCCATGCCGAACGCGCGGCGGCCGAAGCCCAGTCGGCCCGGCAGCGCGCCGAGGAGAACGCCCGCCTGGAACGCGGACTGCTGCCCCGGCCCCTCCTCGACACCTCCACCGTCACGGTGACCACCCGCTACCTGCCCGGCGCGGAACAGGCGCTGCTCGGCGGCGACTTCCTCGACGTCGTCGAGGCTGACGAAGGGCTCCTGCACGCCGTCGTCGGTGACGTCAGCGGACACGGCCCCGACGCCGCCGCCCTCGGCGTCTGCCTGCGCATCGCCTGGCGTTCGCTCGTCCTGGCCGGGCACCACGGCACCGAACTGCTCCACCTCATGGAACGCCTGCTGGTGGCGGAACGCGGCTCCCAGCCCCTGTTCGCCACCTGCACGCTCCTCACCCTCGACCAGAAGAGCTCCACGGCCACCCTCTACCTGGCGGGCCACCACGAGCCCCTGCTCACCACCTCGGAGGAGACCCTGGAGGTGCCCGCCGAGCACGGCATCGCGCTCGGCATCGTCCCCGGCCACGGTGACTGGCCCGCCACGGTCATCCGCCTCCCGGACGCCGGGGCGCTCACCCTCTACACCGACGGCCTCACGGAAGGGCACAACGGTGACGCCGGCGGCCGGCTGGGCATCGAGGGGCTCCTGCCGCTGATCAACACCACCCCGTCCCACGACCCCGCGGCGCACCTGGACAGCCTCATCCACCAGACCAGGGCACTCAACGCCGGGAGACACACCGACGACCTCGCGGTGCTCCGCCTCGGCTGGGGCTTCCGCTAGGCGGTGCGCCGGCGGATCATGGCCGAGCCCGGGGCGGCCGGCACCGCGGCTTGCCGCGCTCGCTTTCGGTGGAGTCGGGGGCGAGCAGCCAGATCGTGGGCGGGGCGGCAGGGCAGTTGCGAGCCTGTGTCGGCGTCACGTATCCGACCGGGGCCGGCGGTCCGCGGCGATCGGGCGGCTCGTCTGCGCGACGTGGCGCGGGCGGCGCGCGAAGGCCAGCAGGTGCAGGCTGGACACCGCGAGTTCCGGGTGCCCGTCGGCGAACCGCGCGGCGGCGAGGGCGGCTTCGCACACCTGCTCCCCCAGGTCCCTTCTCCCGGTGCGGCGCTCTTCGGCCCGCAGCGCCTCGTAGGCGGGCCCGTGCACCCCGTGGATCCCGAGGTGATCGAGGCCCGCCTGCCGGGCCTCGGCGCCGAGTTCCGCGAGGTCGTGGTAGTACGTGGTGGGGCCGTCCCGGCGCACGCGCAGCCCGGTCGCCGCGATGTCCAGGGCGGCGGGTGAGTCCAGGTCCAGCAGTTTTGCGTACCGGTTGAGGGCGGCCGCGGCGACCAGGCCGCCGGGTCTGACGACGCGGCGGGCCTCCCGCCAGGCACGGGCCCGACCGGAGCCGTCCGGCAGGTGGTAGAGGGGGCCGAGCATCAGCACGGCGTCGAACGAACCGTCCGCGTGGCGGAGATTGCGCGCGTCCCCCACGATCGCCGCCAGACCCTGCGCGCGGGCCTGTCGTACGTGCTGCTCCACCGGGTCCACGACGAGAACCCGGTAGCCCCTGTCGGTGAGCCGGCGGGCGTGCACTCCGGGCCCGCCACCGACGTCCAGGACGGACGCGGGCGCGGGCGGAAGATGAGCCCGCAGGAGTTCCTGCGTCCGGACCAGCTCGATCGTGCCGATCGTACGTCCGGACGTGAGCCGGACGGCCTCGTCACCGTCACCGTAGAAGGCGGTGATGTCGGGAAGGAGCGCCACGTCGACCTCCGGAGGGGAGAGCAGGCTGCCGCTCGAAAGAATGACACGGCGACGCGCACGGCCGCCAGGTACCCCCCGGTCCGGCGGTCCCGGGTCTCAGATCAGCCGCTGGGGCGCGGGGACCA
The DNA here is from genome assembly GCF_008704935.1 of Streptomyces vinaceus. NCBI lineage: Bacteria > Bacillati > Actinomycetota > Actinomycetes > Kitasatosporales > Streptomycetaceae > Streptomyces > Streptomyces vinaceus. The sequence continues at coordinate 7,223,045 of NZ_CP023692.1, read as the reverse complement.
CACCTCGGGGCCGCCTCCTTCCCACCGGATCGGCCCGTCCTCGGACAGGTCCACGTCCTCCAGGCCGGCCCGGCGCAGGAACTCCGACACGTCCGCGGGCGTGTGCGCCCGGCCCAGGTCCGCGTCCACGCCGAGCGCGTGCACGGTCACTTTCCGCCCGCCCTGCGGTGATACGGGGTGGACGACGATCTCCGTCTGATCCGTCATGCAACCAGAGTGCTGCGGACCGGCCGGTACGGCATCCGGGGCTCCTCCGCCCGCCGGACAGCGGCGGAGCGGCGCCGGTCGCGCGTCGCGGGTGCAGAGCGGCCCCCGCGATCCTTGACGTCTTCTCAGAATTCTTTGGGGAAAGGGCGTTTGGAAGGCGGAGGGCCGGTTAGACGCGTGGATACCGGAAGCCGCCGCCTGTGGCGGGGTGCTTCCGGGGTGGGTCCCGCCGCATTCCGCCATTCCCCCCGGTGGCATGCGGCAGGGCCGCCCGTACGACGCGGCTGCCGCCCGGATCCGTACGGAACCCGGACGCCCCGGGTTCCCGGCCCCTCCCGCCGGGAACCCGGGCCCTCCGGCGAACCCCCGACGACGGCGCTCATACCGCCGCCCCCGGGCAACGGACCCGTCGGCAGCAGCCCCGGCGGACCGCCCCCGCTCACACGGATGGCCGGATCACGCCGATCGTCCCGTTGCGCCCCGACACCGCCGCATGAGGGGCCCGGGGAGGGGAACGGATCGTGACCGTCCGCCGCCGCGCGGCCGTACGCGTCGGCGGCCGGAGCTCAGAACCACGCGCAGGGGGGACGTCATGGTGTCGCACGGCATGCAGGCCTTGGACGGGGGCGACGGGTTCCTCGCGAAGTCCGCGGCTCTGACCGGATTCAGCGAGGAGGAGCTGCGGGCCACGGGAATGTCGCAGGAGTACCGGGCCGTCGTACGGGAACGGGCCGGTGCCGATCGCTACCGGCTCTTCATGGAAGAGGAGCCGTGCCCTGACCGGGCCGATGAGGGGCATGGGCCGCAAGAGGCCCGGGCGGAGCTCGCCGACGCCGTCATCCACCTCTGGTACACGGGGAGTTGGCCCGGCCTCGACGGAGCGGCGCCGTTCACCGTGTCCGCTCGCGCCTACGCGGCGGGGCTCGTGTGGCGGGCCTTCGGCGGACAGCCGCCGGGCGTGGGGCCCGGCGGCTTCGGCAGCTGGGCCGGAGCTCCCGGGGACGTCGCCGCAGGGGCCGGGGCCGCGCGGTGAGCCCGGGTCGCCCGCAGGTGTACGACGTGATCGTCGTCGGCGGGGGCTTCGCCGGGACGCTGATGGCGCACCGGCTCGGTGAGCGCGGCCGGCGCGTGCTGGTCCTGGAAGCCGGGGTACGGGCGGTCAACGCCGCGCAGGGCCATCGGCGGGCGGTGGACAGCTACCTCGCCGCCTCGGCCAAGGTCCCGGGATCCCCCTACCCCTCCCATCCGGCCGCGCCCTGGCCCGAGGTCACCGACCTGACCGGCGCGTCCGGCGGGGGGTACCGGTCGGACGGCTACCTGATCCAGCGGGGCGGGCTCCCCTACGCCAGCGGCTACGTGCGCGCGAACGGCGGTACCGGCAACGTGTGGACCGGGCTCACTCCACGGATGCACCCGGAGGACTTCCGTACGGACCTCTTCGGCTACGGCCGTGCCTGGCCGATCGGTTACGCCGATCTGGAGCCGTACTACCGTGCCGCCGAGCGGGAGATCGGCGTCGCGGCAGACGCCGAAGAGCAGCGCGCCCGCGTCGGACTCCCCCTGCCCCACGGCTACGTCTTCCCCATGCGCGCACTGCCGCCCAGTCACCTGGACCGCCTGATGGCGGGGCGGCTGGACGGCCGGTGCGTGAAGGACCCGGGCGCCGAGGACCCGGTGGAGCTGCGGGTCGTGGGAACCCCGCACGCCCGCAACGGGGTTCCGAACCCCTCGTACGAAGGCGGCGCCGGGTACGTCCCGGTGGGCGCGTCAGGGCAGCCGGACCAGCACAACCGCTGCGTCGGACACGCCAGTTGTATCCCGGTCTGCCCCGCCCAGGCGAAGTACACGCCGCTGAAGACCCAGGCCCGCTGGAGCCCTACGGTGACGCTGGTCGACCGGGCGGTCGTCAGCCGGGTCCTGGTGGACGGCACCGGCCGCGCCACGGGGGTGGAGTACCTCTCGTACGGAGACGGGGACGGGGACGGGCACGGGGGCGGGGTCGACCGGCACCGCGTCACCGCGGACGTCGTCGTCCTGGCCGCCCACGCCGTGGAGAACGCCAAACTGCTGCTGCTCTCGGGTCTCGCGAACCGCAGCGACCAGGTCGGCCGGAACCTGATGGACCACCCGGTGCTGCTCGCCTGGGGGCTCATGCCGGAGCAGGTGGGCCCCTACCGGGGCCCCGGGTCCACCTCCGGCCTCGAAGGCTTCCGCTTCGGCCGGGCCCGCCGCCGGCGGGCGCCCTTCCGCATCGAGATCGGCAACTGGGGCTGGGTCTGGGCCACGGGAGGCCCCGAAGGGGACCTCGCCGCGCTTCTGGGGCCCGCCGGCCGGCAGGGACGCGGCCGCCTGCGCGGAGCCGCGCTGCGCGCGGCCGTGAGGGACCGGGTGGGCCGGCAGTTCGCCCTGCAGTTCGAGATGGAGCAGGGGGCGGATCCGGCCAACCGCATCACCCTCGACCCCGGTTCCCGCGACGCCCTGGGGCTGCCGCGCCCGGTCGCCACGTACGACCTCGCCCCGCACGTCAGGGACGGCATCGCGGCGGCGAAGGAGGTGTCCGACCAGATCTTCGCGCTGCTGGGCGCGGAGGATCACAGCGATTACGCACCCGGCCCCGGTCAGCCCGGGCATTTCGTCCACCACGGTCGCTCCTACGCCTTCCGCGGGGCGGGGCACGGCGCCGGGACGCACATCATGGGCGACTCGCCCTCGACCTCGGTCGTCGACGAGTGGCAGCGCTGCTGGGACCACCCGGGGCTGTACGCGATCGGCTGCGGCAGCCTGCCCTCGGTCGCCACCTCCAACCCGACGCTGACGATGGCCGCGCTCGCCCTGCGCAGCGCCGAACGCGTCGAGGGCGAACTGGCCGCGCGGGACCGGCCGGTCGCCCTGCACCGCCGTACCGCACCCGCCACGACCACCACCGGAGACGCCTCGTGAGTCCGATGCCCCTGCCGCCCGTTCCGGCCCGTACCAACTCCCCTTCCACTACGGCGCTCTGCACAACCTCGGCGTGGACTTCCTGGTCGATCCCGGCCCGGCGCGGGACGTGCTCGCCAAACACCATCCGGCCCTGAGCGTCGCGGAGTTCGGCGGGCCGGCGCTGGTTTCGGTGAACTTCCAGCTGTACTTCGCCCAGTACCCGTTCGGCGCGGGGATCACCCAGGAGGTGGAGGTGAACATCGTCGCGTTCCCCACCGACGCGGCGGACCGTCTGCCGGGCCTGTCGTACGAGCAGTACGCGCAGGGCTACGACCAGACCAAACTGCTCGGCATCGCCCGCATCCACGTGCTGTGCGACAACCCGCTCGCCATCGACGCGGGACGCAAGCTCTACGCCGAACCCAAGTACCCCGGATGGTTCGAGGCGGCGATGCCGTCCCTGAACGGGCCGGCCGGCAACAGCTGGCACGTGACCTGCAAGGCGGCCGGCATCACACCCGAGGGCGAGATCGAACGCCACCCCACCGGCCTGTTCACCCTCACCGCCGACCTCACGGGACTCACCGGTACTCCCGTGAACAACACCCCCATCACCGGCTACGGCACCGACGACGACGGCCGTCCGCTGGCCGGCCCCATGAACGTGTACCAGCCCTACCTCTGGTACTCCCCCGCCGACATCACGGCGGACCGGGCCGGCCTCGCCGTCCTCGACCCGGCCGCCGATGTCGGCCAGGACCTGACCCGGCTGCTCGATGACGACGCCCCGGCGGGGGTCTGGACCTACCAGTCACCGCCGGTCGCCGCCCACAACCGCCCCTACTACCTGCGCCGGTATTGACCAGGCGTCAGCGGTGGGTGAAGTCCGGGGCCCTCTTGTCCACGAAGGCGCTCATGCCCTCCTTCTGGTCCGCCGTGGCGAACACCGCGTGGAAGAGGCGGCGTTCGAAGCGCACGCCCTCCGCCAGGGTGGTTTCGAAGGCCCGGTTGACGGCCTCCTTGGCCATCATCGCCACGGGGGCGGACATGGCCGCCACCGTCTCGGCGACGGTGAGGGCCTCGGCGAGGAGCTCATCGGCCGGGACGATACGGGAGACCAGGCCGGCCCGTTCGGCCTCGGCGGCGTCCATGGTCCGTCCGGTCAGGCAGAGTTCCATGGCCTTGGCCTTGCCCACGGCCCGGGTCAGCCGCTGGGAGCCGCCGATGCCGGGGATCACGCCGAGCTTGATCTCGGGCTGTCCGAAGACGGCGGTGTCGGCGGCGAGCAGGATGTCGCAGAGCATGGCCAGTTCGCAGCCGCCGCCGAGGGCGTAGCCGGAGACGGCCGCCACGGTGGGGGTGCGCAGTTCGCCCAGGCGGTCCCAGGCCGTGAACCAGTCGGTGAGGTACATGTCCATGTACCCCCGCGGCTGCATCTCCTTGATGTCGGCTCCGGCCGCGAAGGCCCTCGCGGAGCCGGTGAGGACGATGCAGCCGATCTCCGGGTCCCGGTCGAGGGCCTCGGTGGCGGCGACGACCTCGTTCATCACCTGGAGGTTGAGGGCGTTGAGCGCCTTGGGCCGGTTCAGGGTGAGGAGGGCGGTACGCCCCTTGCGCTCGACGAGGATCGTCTCGTACGCGGTGGTGCGGGTGGTCTCGGTCACGGGGTGGTTCCCTTCGGTGCACGGGCCGCCGCGTCGCGCAGGACGTGGACGATGCCGGAGAAGTCCTGTGCGGCGCCGCTCGCTTCGGCGAACGCCGCGTACATGTCGGCCGCGCGCAGGCCGAGGCCGGCGTCGATTCCGCCGGCCCGCAGGGCGTTGGCGGCGAGGCCGAGGTCCTTGGCCATGAGCGGTGCGGCGAACCCGGGCCGGTACTCGCGGTTGGCGGGGCTGGCCGGGACCGGGCCGGGGACGGGGCAGTTGGTGGTGAGCGCCCAGCACTGGCCGGAGGCGGTGGAGGCCACGTCGTACAGGGCCTGGTGGGACAGGCCGAGGCTCTCGCCGAGGACGAAGGCCTCGCTGACGGCGATCATCGAAATGCCGAGGATCATGTTGTTGCAGATCTTCGCGGCCTGCCCGGCGCCCGCTCCTCCGCAGTGCACCGCCTTCTTGCCCGTGGCCGCGAGCAGCGGTTCGGCCCGGGCGAACTCCGCCTCGCCGCCCCCGGCCATGAAGGTGAGGGTCGCCGCCTCGGCGCCGACCACTCCGCCCGAGACGGGGGCGTCGAGCGCCCGGTGTCCGGCGGCGACGGCCAGCTCATGAGCGGTGCGGGCATCGGCGACGTCGATGGTGGAGCAATCGATGAACAGGGTGCCGGGCCTGGCGGCCGCCAGCAGCCCCTCGTCCCGGTAGAGGGCCAGGACGTGCCGGCCGGCGGGGAGCATGGTGATCACCACGTCCGCACCGGCGGCGGCCGTCGCCGCGGAGTCCGCGATCTCCACCCCGGCCGCCGAGGCGGCGGCCCGCGCGTGGGGCACGAGGTCGAAGCCGAGGACGCGGTGGCCGGCCGCGGCGAGGTTGGCGGCCATCGGGCCGCCCATGTGGCCGAGGCCGATGAAGGCGATCACACCGGTCACCAGGGCACCTCCTGGAACGAGTCGGTCGCGGTGAGGACGAGTTCGCGGTCCTCGCCGAGCGGGGCGAAGTAGCGTGCCGTGTCCGCCTCCGTCACGTCGGAGAGCCGGGCGGGCGACCAGCGCGGGTTCCGGTCCTTGTCGATGACCTGGGCGCGGATGCCCTCGACGAGGTCGGGCGAGGACAGGGCCGCGCAGGACACGCGGTACTCCTGCTCCAGCACCCGCTCCAGCGGGCCCAGTGCGCGGGCGCTGCGCAGCGCGGCGAGGGTGACCTTCAGGGCTGTCGGTGACTTGGCCGCCAGGGTGGCCGCGGCCTCCTTCGCCGCCGCATCGCCGTGGGCGAGGAGCCGGGCCGTGATCTCCTCCACCGTGTCCGCGGCGTAGCAGTGGTCGATCCACTCGCGGTGGGCCGCGAGTGCACCGGCGGGTGCTCGGCTCACGTGCGGGGCGAGGGCGTCGTGTACGGACCCGGCGGCGAGGTCCTCGGCCAGTGCGCCGAGCCGTTCGGCGGATACGAAGTGGTCGGCGAGGCCGCAGAGCAGTGCGTCGGCGGCTCCGACGGGTGCGCCCGTCAGGGCCAGGTGGGTCCCGAGCTCCCCGGGCGCGAGCGCGAGGAGGTACGTACCGCCGACGTCGGGGACGAAACCGATGCCGGTCTCGGGCATGGCGACCCGGGAGCGTTCGGTGACGATCCGGACCGATCCGTGGGCCGAGACGCCGACGCCGCCGCCCATGACGACGCCGTCCATGAGGGCCACGTAGGGCTTCGGATAGCGGGCGACGAGGGCATTGAGCCGGTACTCGTCGCGCCAGAAGTCCGCCGAGGCGGCGCCGCCGGTGCAGGCGTCCTCGTAGATCGCCCGGATGTCACCGCCCGCGCAGAGTCCCCGCTCCCCCGCCCCGGAGATCACCACCGTCTCCACGGCGGGGTCGTCCCGCCAGGCGGTCAGGGCTTCCTCGATCCTCAACACCATGGAGTGGTTGAGGGCGTTGAGCGCCTTGGGGCGGTTGAGGACGAGGCGACCGCAGTGGCCCTCCGTGCGGACGAGAACCTCTTCTCCTTCGCTCATCGCAGGGCCTCCGTCAGGCCGCGGGCGACGATGACACGCATGATCTCGTTGGTCCCTTCCAGGATCTGGTGCACCCGCAGATCGCGGACGATCTTCTCGATGCCGTACTCACTCAGGTAGCCGTAGCCGCCGTGGAGCTGGAGTGCCTCGTCGGCCACGGCGAAACCCGTATCGGTGGCGAACCGCTTGGCCATCGCACACAGTTCCGCGGCCTTCGGGTCCCCCGCGTCGAGTGCCTCGGCGGCCGTACGGAGCAGGGCGCGGGCCGCGGCCAGCCCGGTGGCCATGTCCGCCAGCCGGAACTGCAGCGCCTGCGCGTCCAGCAGCGGGGATCCGAAGGCCTCGCGGTCGGCGAGGTGGGCCAGGCTCCGGTCCAGAGCGCTCTGGGCTCCGCCGAGCGAGCAGGCGGCGATGCCGAGGCGTCCGCCGTTGAGGCCGTGCATGGCGATGCGGAAGCCGTCGCCCTCCGCGCCGAGCCGGCGGTCGGCCGGCAGGCGGACCCCGTCGAGGACCACCTGCCGGGTGGGCTGGGCGTTCCAGCCCATCTTCCGCTCGTTGGCACCGAAGGAGACTCCGGGGTCGTCCCGTTCGACGACGAACGCCGAGATCCCCCGGGGGCCCGCCTGTCCGGTCCGGGCCATGACGAGGTACACGCCGGCCGCTCCGGCGCCGGAGATGAACTGCTTGACGCCGGTCAGGACGTAGTGGTCCCCGTCCCATACGGCGCGGGTGCGCAAGGCGCTGGCGTCGGAGCCGGTTCCGGGCTCGGTCAGGCAGTAGCTGCCCAGCGTGTCGGCGGCGCACAGGGCGGGCAGCCAGCGCCGGCGCTGTCCGTCGTCCCCGTAGCGGTCCACCATCCAGGCGACCATGTTGTGGATCGACAGGTATCCGGCGATGGAGGGGCACCCGGTGGCGAGCGTCTCGAAGACGAGGACGCCGTCGCTGCGGCTGAGTCCCGAACCGCCGTGCTCCTCGCGGACGTAGACCCCGCCGAGGCCGAGGGAGGCCGCCCGTCGGATGACGTCGACGGGAAAGTGCTTGTCCCGGTCCCAGGCGACGGCGTGCGGGGCCAGGTGTTCCTGCGCGAAATCGAGGGTGACCTCGGCGAGGGCGAGCTGGTCCTGCGTGAGGGTGGTCACGGCGCTCATCCCATCGTCGGGATGGTGAAGCTCGCGCTCTCCTTGGCCCCGGAGGGCCAGCGCGAGGTGACGGTCTTGGTGCGGGTGTAGAAGCGGATCGAGTCGGGCCCGTGCTGGTTGAGGTCGCCGAAGCCGGACCGCTTCCAGCCGCCGAAGGTGTGGTAGGCCACCGGTACGGGGATCGGCACGTTGACACCGACCATGCCGGCGCCCACCCGGCGGGTGAAGTCGCGTGCCGTGTCCCCGTCGCGCGTGAAGATCGCGACGCCGTTGCCGTACGGGTGCTCCGTGGGCAGGCGCAGGGCCTCCTCGTAGTCGCGGGCCCGTACGACGGACAGCACCGGGCCGAAGATCTCCTCGCGGTAGATCCGCATCTGCGGGGTCACCCGGTCGAAGAGGGTGGCTCCGGCGAAGTACCCGGTCTCGTGCCCGGGGAGGGTGAAACCCCTGCCGTCCACGGCGAGTTCTGCGCCCTCGTCGACGCCTATGTCCACATAGCGCCGGACCCGGTCGAGGGCGTCCTGGCTGACCAGCGGCCCGAAGTCGGCTTCCGGGTCGTCGGAGGTGCCGATGCGCAGGGCGGCGATGCGCTCCTTCAGCTTCGCCACCAGGGCGTCGGCGGTCTCCTCGCCCACGGGCACGGCGACGGCGATGGCCATGCAGCGCTCACCCGCGGAGCCGTAGCCGGCACCGATCAGGGCCTCCACCGCCTGGTCGAGGTCGGCGTCCGGCATCACGATCATGTGGTTCTTGGCGCCGCCGAAGCACTGGGCGCGCTTGCCGTGCGCGGCGGCGGTGGCGTAGACGTGCGCGGCGACGGGGGTCGACCCGACGAATCCGAGGGCCTGGACCCGGGGATCTTCGAGCAGGGTGTCCACGGCTTCCTTACCGCCGTTGACGACGTTGAGCACGCCGGGCGGCAGGCCGGCCTCCAGGAACAGTTCGGCCAGCCGCAGGGGTACGGAGGGGGCGCGCTCGGAGGGCTTCAGGATGAAGGCGTTTCCGCAGGCCAGGGCGGGCGCGGCCTGCCACAGCGGGATCATCGCGGGGAAGTTGAACGGGGTGATCCCGGCCACGACGCCCAGCGGCGCGCGCAGCGAGTGCACGTCGATGCCGGTGCCGGCGTTGTCGGTGAACTCGCCCTTGAGGAGGTGCGGGATCCCGGCGGCGAACTCCACTACTTCCAGGCCGCGTTGGAGGTCACCGTGGGCGTCGGCGACGGTCTTGCCGTGCTCACAGGACAGCAGCCGGGCCAGCGACTCGCGTTCGCCCTCGATGAGTTCGAGGAAGCGCAGCAGGACGCGGGCGCGCCGCTGAGGGTTCCACCGGCCCCATTCCTCCTGGGCCTCCTCGGCGGACGCGATCGCCGCCTCGGTGTCGGCGCGGCCCGCCAGGGGGACCCGGGCCTGGACGGTGCCGGTGTTGGGGTCGTACACGTCGGCGAAGAGACCGGAGGTGCCGGTGGTGTGCTTTCCGCCGATGAAATGGGTGAGCTCGCGGACCATCGATGCCTGCTCTCTCGTCAGGTGAGGATCCGAGGAAGGCGCGGCGCTGCCGCAGTCCGGCACCGATCGGGGTGCGCACTGCGGGCTCGCCGCGGGGACAGGAAAGGGCCGGGGGCGCCCTCGTCGAGTCACGAACGCGAGGACAGGCCCTCGCCGTTCGGGTACTCCGCCGGATCACCAGGGCCGTGGTCACGTACCGGTGCCATGCGTGTCTGCTCCATCCTCGTGGACAACACGGAACACCCCACGGCCGGTATCCTGGCTCCCGGATCGACGCGCGTTCTCCGGCCTTCCCGACGGATGGTTTCCGTCAGTGGCCTGACCTGCTGAAGAACGCACTCCCCAGTCACAGTGGCGGGACCGCGCCGGATTCACACCGGCTTCCCTGCACCGCGGGCTTGTCACGAACATATAGTTGGACGTCCTAGTAAGTCCACCCCCACTCCGCGGCTCGATCTACGCTCAAGGCATGCGCATCGTCTCGCTGCTCCCGGCAGCCACCGACATCGTGGCCGAACTCGGCCTCGCCGCCGATCTGGTGGGCCGTACGCACGAGTGCGACTGGCCTCCGCAGGCCGTGGCCGGGGTACCGGTGGTGACGTCCGCCGGGCTCTCCTCCGACGCCCTGACCAGCCGGGAGATCTCCGACGCGGTCGGCGGCGCCGCTCACAGCGGCTCCTCGCTGTACACGCTCGACACCGACGCCCTCGGCGCCCTGGCCCCCGAGGTGGTCCTGACCCAGGACCTGTGCGACGTCTGCGCCGTCTCGTACGCGGGGGTCAGCCGGGCCGTGCGCGTCCTGGACGGCGGGCCCCGTGTGCTCAGCCTGGAGCCGCGCACTCTCGGCGACGTGCTGGACTGCCTGGTCACGGTGGGTGAGCTGCTCGGCGTACCGGATCACGCGCGGGCCCGGCGGGCGGAACTCGCCGACCGGCTGGACGCCGTACGCGGGCTCACCTCGGGGCGGCCGCGCCCCCGGGTCGTGGCGATCGAATGGCTGGATCCGCTCTGGCCGGCCGGGCACTGGGTGCCCGAGCAGATCACGTACGCGGGCGGCGAGGCGCTGATCGCCGCCCCGGGCGAGCACACCCGGCCCATGGACTGGGAGACGGTCCGGGCCGCCCGCCCGGACGTGCTGCTCCTGCTGCCCTGCGGGTTCGCCCCGGAGCGCACCGTACGCGAACGGGAGCTGCTGACGTCCCTGCCCGGCTGGGAGGAACTGCCCGCGGTACGGGCCGGCGCGGTGTGGGTGGTGGACGGCCCCGCCTACTTCAACCGGCCGGGCCCCCGCGTCGTGCGCGGCGCGGAGGTTCTGGCGCACGTCCTGCACGGGGTCCGGGCCGGCGAGCCGGTGACGGCGGCGGAGGCTTCCCGGCTGGGCGGTTCCTGAGGCCGGTTCCTGCGGCCGGGCCCTACTCCGGGCGGTCGGCGACCTGGTACGGGACGAAGGTGCTGGTGTTCTCGTCCACGGCCAGCGGACGCCCGAGGGGCGGGACGGCCCGCTGGGGGCAGTCGAGCCGCTCGCAGAGTCGGCAGCCCATGCCGATGGGCGTCGCGGCCGCGGTGTTGTCCAGGTCGAGGCCGTCGGAGTACACGAGCCGGGAGGCGTGCCGGATCTCGCAGCCCAGCCCGATGGCGAAGGTCTTGCCGGGCTGGCCCCAGCCGCCGCGATGGCGCGTGACCGCGCGGGCTGTCCACAGGTGGCGCTGCCCGTCGGGCATGGCGGCGACCTGGACGTGGATCCGGCCGGGCGCGGCGAAGGCCTCGTAGACGTTCCAGAGCGGGCAGGTGCCGCCCGCGCGGGAGAAGTGGAATCCGGTGGCGGACTGCCGCTTGGACATGTTGCCCGCCCGGTCCACCCGGACGAACGAGAAGGGCACCCCGCGCAGCCTGGGGCGTTGCAGAGTGCTGAGGCGGTGGCAGACCGTCTCGTAGCCGATGCCGAAGTGGTCTGTCAGGCGTTCGATGTCGTAGCGGAATGCCTCTGCGGCGCTGTGGAACGCCTTGTACGGGAGGATCAGCGCGGCGGCGAAGTAGTTGGCGATGCCGATCCGGGCCAACCCGTGCGCGGTGGAGCCGGGCGCGAAGTCCGACGCGAGCCCGTCCAGCTCCTCGGCGTGCTCCAGCAGCGCGAGCTGCGTGGCCATCCGGAAGGCCTGCTGGCCCGGCCGTAGCCCCGAGGACAGGTGCAGCACGCGGGCGGAGTCGTCGTAGTGGTGCAGGTTCTCGCAATCGGCGGCCGTCCGTACGCCGTGGCGGTCGGCGAGGCGCGCGGACAGCGCCCGCACGACCTCCCCGGGCCGGATCCGTATGGCGCGGGCCAGGTCCTCGGCGGCGAGATCGATGTCGTGGAGGTAGTTCTGGCGGCGGTAGAAGAACTCCCGGATCTCCTCGTGGGGAGAGCGCGGCCCACCGGCCCCCGGCAGCCCCTCCCGGTCGCCGTCGGCCCCGGCCAACCGCTCGGCGAGGAGCTGGCCGCGCCGGCCGAGGTCGAGGAGCACCTGGGCGACGGCGGGCATCCGGGACGCCAGCTCGGCCAGGTCCGAGGCCGAGACCCGGGCCTCGGCCACCTCGCCGGCCAGCGCCTCGCGCAGGTCCGCGACCAGGCGGCTGGTGTCGCGCTCCGAGAAGAAGCCCGGGTCGACGCCGAAGGCCTCGGTCAGCCTGAGCAGGACGGGCACCGTCAGGGGGCGGGAATCGTGCTCCATCTGGTTCAGGTAGCTCGGCGAGATCGCCAGGACCCTGGCCAGGTTTGCCTGGCTCATCCGGCGCTCCTCGCGCAGCCGCCGCAGCCTCGCGCCCGCGTACGTCTTGCTCATCGCCCCTCCCTCGTATGCGGACCTCACCCTACGCGCCCGTCCCCGCCCAGGGGTCTTCGCAGACTTGGCAAACGGACGGGAAAAGATTCGCAGAACTTGGCAGCCGTCCACGATTGATGGCACTGGGTGTCGCTGAGAGAGTCGTCCTGCGGCCCGCCGGAACAGGCGGCACCGACAGCGCCCACCGGGCCCGATTCACGCCCTGATATCGGAGATTCGGCAGGTTCTGGTGAGGTTCTGACGAGGTGGTTCGGCAACATTGCTCGGCTCGTTCCACACCGGTTCGGCGGGCCGCTATCCCCTCGCATGGCACTTCGTGCCAATACTTCGCACCCATGACGGGTGTGGAGGCATCACCCGGCAACTCACGGAGACGGTGACGGTCATGGCAGACACGACGAACGCGACGGCAGCGGCAGCGGACCTCGCCGAGCGCTGGTCGACGGATCCCCGGTGGGCGGGCATCGAGCGCACCCACACCGCCGAGGACGTCGTCCGGCTCTCCGGCAGCGTCCGCGAGGAGCACACCCTGGCGCGGCGCGGCGCCGAGCGGCTGTGGCGCCGGCTCCACGAGCAGGACTACGTCCACGCCCTCGGCGCCCTCACCGGCGGCCAGGCCGTCCAGCAGGTGCGGGCCGGACTCCAGGCCATCTACCTCTCGGGCTGGCAGGTCGCCGCCGACGCCAACCAGGCCGGCCACACCTACCCCGACCAGAGCCTCTACCCGGTCAACTCCGTTCCCCAGGTGGTGCGTCGGATCAACAACGCGCTGCTGCGCGCCGACCAGATCGCCACCGCCGAGGGCGGCGCCGACACGACCGACTGGCTCGCGCCGATCGTCGCGGACGCCGAGGCCGGCTTCGGCGGCCCGCTGAACGCCTTCGAGCTGACCAAGGCGATGATCGCGGCGGGCGCGGCCGGCATCCACTACGAGGACCAGCTGGCCTCCGAGAAGAAGTGCGGCCACCTCGGCGGCAAGGTCCTCGTGCCGACCTCCCAGCACATCCGCACGCTGAACGCGGCCCGTCTGGCCGCCGACATCGCGGACACCCCGACCCTGATCATCGCCCGTACGGACGCCCTCGCCGCGAACCTGCTGACCAGCGACGTCGACGAGCGCGACGCGCAGTTCTGCACGGGCGAGCGCACCGCCGAGGGCTTCTACCGCGTCCGGAACGGCATGGCCCCGGTCATCGCCCGCGGGCTCGCCTACGCCCCGTACGCCGACCTCATCTGGATGGAGACCGGCACCCCGGACCTCGCCCAGGCCCGCGAGTTCGCCGAGGCGGTCCACGCGCATTACCCGGACCAGATGCTGGCCTACAACTGCTCGCCGTCCTTCAACTGGAAGGCGGCCCTGGACGACGACCAGATCGCCAAGTTCCAGCGCGAACTCGGCGCGATGGGCTACCGCTTCCAGTTCATCACCCTGGCCGGCTTCCACTCCCTCAACCACGGCATGTTCGACCTCGCCCGGGGCTACGCCGAGCACGGCATGACCGCCTACGTGGACCTCCAGGAGCGCGAATTCGCCGCCCAGGAGCACGGTTTCACCGCCGTCAGGCACCAGCGCGAGGTCGGCACCGGCTACTTCGACCTGGTCTCCACCGCCGTCAACCCCGCCTCCTCCACCACCGCCCTCACGGGCTCCACCGAGGAAGAGCAGTTCCACTAGGGGGTGTCCGGCGGAACCCCGCACGCTCCACCCCGCCGCAGGGCCGGGGTGCCCGCGTACGCGCAGCACCACCCGGGCACCCCTCCCGCACCGTCACCCGCGTTCCGCGAAGGCCGGGGGACCACCTCCGTCCGGCCCTCCCGTCTCCTGGAGGAGACCCGCATGTCCATCCACGCACCGACCCGCCGCGTCGAGGTCCTCGGGACACCGGGCGACCGCCACGACGAGATCCTGACCCCCGGGGCCCTGGACTTCATCACCCGGCTCGACGACGCGTTCCACTCCCGGCGCCTGGAGGTCCTCAAGGAGCGCGTCCGCCGCTCGACCCACCTGGCCGGCGGTACCCCGCTCGTCTTCCCCCTCGCCACGCGCGCGATCCGGGACGACGCCGAGTGGAGGGTCGCGCCGCCGGCGCCGGGCCTCACCGACCGCCGCGTCGAGATCACCGGGCCGCCCGACCGCCGGACGGCCGTGAACGCCCTCAACTCCGGAGCCCGGGTGTGGATGGCCGACCTCGAAGACGCCACCTCGCCCACCTGGGAAAACGTCATCGGCGGTCAGCTGACCCTGCTCGACGTGATCGAGCGGCGGATCGACTTCACCACCCCGGAGGGCAAGGAGTACCGGCTCGGGCCGGACCTCGCGACCATCATGGTCCGCCCGCGCGGCTGGCACCTCCTCGAAGAACACCTGGAGATCGACGGCCGTCCCGTGTCCGCCTCGCTCGTCGACTTCGGCCTGTACTTCTTCCACTGCGCGCAGCGCCAGATCGACGCCGGCCACGGCCCGTACTTCTACCTCCCCAAGCTGGAGAACCGGTACGAGGCCCGTCTGTGGAACGACATCTTCCTGTTCGCCCAGGAGCTGCTCGGCATCCCGCGCGGCACCGTGCGCGCCGCCGTCCTGATCGAGACGATCACCGCCGCGTTCGAGATGGAGGAGATCCTCTACCAGCTGCGCGAGCACAGTGCCGGGTTGAACGCGGGCCGCTGGGACTACCTCTTCAGCCTCATCAAGACCTTCGGCCACCGCACCGACTTCCAGCTCCCCGACCGGTCCTCGGTCACCATGACCGCCCCCTTCCTGCGGGCGTACACCGAACTCCTCGTCCGCACCTGCCACCGGCGCGGAGCCCACGCCATCGGCGGCATGGCCGCCCACGTCCCGGGCAAGGACGCGCAGGCCCACTCCGCCGCCCTCGCCAGGGTCCGCCTCGACAAGGAGCGCGAGGCCGAGGACGGCTTCGACGGCTCCTGGGTGGCCCACCCCGGCCTCGTCCCCGTCTGCCGCGAGGTCTTCGACAACGTGCTGGGAGAGCGGCCGAACCAGCTGGAGCGCACGCGCGAGGACGTCGAAGTCGCCGCCGCCGACCTGCTGTCGGTCCGTCGGATCGCTGCCCCGCCGACCTCCGAAGGCCTTCGCTCCAACGTGACCGTGGCACTGCGCTACTTCGACGCCTGGCTCCGCGGACGCGGCGCGGTCGCCCTGAACGGCCTCATGGAGGACGCGGCGACCGCCGAGATCGCCCGCGTCCAGATCTGGCAGTGGCTCCGCCACGACCGGGTGGAGCGCTCGGCGGTGCTCACGCTCCTCGACGCCGAATGCGAGGCCCTGGCCGAGGAGGACCCCCGGGCCCTGGCCACCGAGGCCCGGGACCTCTTCGTCGACACCGCGCTCACGCCGCACCTGCCCGCCTTCTTCACCCCGGAGGCCTACACCCGCCACCTCGTGCGCCGGACGGAGACCCCCTCATGAGCAGCTCGATCCGCCGGATCGGCGTCGTCGGAGGCGGCCGGATGGGCGCCGGCATCGCCGAGGTGTGCGCCCGCGCCGGACTCGACACCGTCGTCTGCGAGGTCGACGCCACCGCCGCCCGCGCCGCCCGCGAACGCGTCGCCGTCTCCCTCGAACGCGCCGTCCAGCGCGGGAAGCTGGACCGCATCTGCGCCGAGGACGCCGAGGCCCGGATGGTCTTCACCGGGGACCTGGAGGACCTCGCCGACCGGCAGATGGTCATCGAGGCCGTCGTCGAGAACGCCGACGCGAAGACCGCGGTCTTCACCGCCCTCGACAAGATCGTGGAAGACCCGGAGGCGATCCTCGCCTCCAACACCTCCGCCATCGCGATCATGCGCCTCGGCATGGCCACCGGACGCGCCGACCGCGTGCTGGGCCTGCACTTCTTCAACCCCGTACCGGTGCTGCCCCTGGTCGAGATCGTCTCCTCGCTCCACACCACGGCGGACACCGTCGCGGTGATGGAGTCCTTCGTCCGGGACGCCCTCGGCAAGACCGCGATCCGCTCCCGGGACCGGTCCGGCTTCGTGGTCAACGCCCTGCTCGTGCCGTACCTGCTGTCGGCGATCCGCATGGCCGAATCCGGCTACGCGAGCGCCGCCGACATCGACGACGGGATGGTGCTCGGCTGCGCCCACCCCATGGGTCCGCTGAAGCTCGCCGACCTCATCGGGCTCGACACCGTCGCCGCCATCGCGGAATCCCTCTACGACGAGTTCAAGGAACCCCTCTACGCCCCGCCGCCGCTCCTGCGGCGGATGGTCCAGGCAGGCCTGCTGGGCCGCAAGGCGGGCCGCGGGTTCCACACGTACGACCGGGGCTGAGGGGCCCCGGTTCGCCGCCCGGGCCGAGGGTGCCCCGGCAGCCGAGGAAGAGCGGGGCGTGACGAGTGGTGTCGTCACGCCCCGCTCCCGCACGCTCGCCCCCGGCGGGGCAGGGGTACGATCGAGAGGTCCATGCGCCAGTACCTGGACGAGTCGGGCAGCTGACAGGAAACAGCTGAAGGCAGCTGGTCCCGGCACTCGCCGGTAGATCACTTCACATCATGCCGGGAGAAACCGTGACCGTGAGCAAGAACATCAACAACCCCGTGGGCCAGGGTGGCGGCCAGCGCAAGCGGCAGTCCCGCGCCGAACGGCAGAACAACGGTCCGCACCGCAACCTCGACCGCCGGAGCGCGGCCGACCAGAAGGCGGAGCTGGTGCGCAAGATGCGCGAGAAGGCGGGCGCGGCCGAGGGCACGGAGCAGGCGGGCGACGACACCGCACAGAGCTGACGCACCGCCCCGCAGGGCGGCAGAGGGCCCGGACCGCGCCACGCGGTCCGGGCCCTTCGGCGTACCGGACGCACCCGGGCGCTGCGCGGCCTGAGCCGCCCCCCTGCCGGCGCCGAGATCCATCCCGGCCTCCGGGAACTGCGCCTCCGTCTCGTCCGACCACCTCCGCGGAGCTCATGGAGCGGAGATCCGTGAGCGAATCCTCGGATCAGGGAAGTCGATGACCGAAGAAGGACCCTCGGTGTTTCGGGTGCCGGCGGTGGCGGGGCGGTGGGCGCCTCCCCCGGCATGGGCCGGGTTCGTGCTGCTGCTCCTGGCGATGTTCGCCCTCGCGTACGGGGTCGGGGCGGCAGCCGGTCCCATCGCGCCCGGCATGCACTCCCCGCGGACGGATCCGGGCTCGCCCGGGGGTTCCGATCCCGGCGGCATGGGCGGCATGGGCGGCGGCATGCACCCGGGTGCCGGGCGGTGACGGCCGAGGTGGCGGACGTCGCCCCGCTGACCACGGACCTCCTCGTCAGCGGCATGACCTGTGCGGCCTGCGTGAACCGCGTGGAGAAGCGTCTGGCCAGGCTCGACGGCGTGAGCGCCGCGGTGAACCTGGCCACCGGCAGGGCCAGAGTGACCCACCCCCCGGACGTCACCACCGACGAGCTGCTGGCAGCGGTCGGACGCGCCGGCTACCGGGCCGAACCCGTCGTCCCACCCGTGTCCCCGCCCGGGGCCCCGCCCACGACCCCTCCGAGCGGGCGCGCGCAGGGCGACCACGTCGGCGAGGACCGCGAGCGGCTGCTGATCACCGCTCTGCTCTGCCTGCCGGTCATCGTCCTGTCGATGGTGCCCGCGCTCCAGTTCCGCAACTGGCAGTGGCTGTGCCTCGTGCTCTCCGCCCCGGTGGTGGTCTGGAGCGCCTGGCCGTTCCACCTGAGGGCGGCCCGCGGGCTGCGGCACTCCGCGGCCACCATGGACACCCTCGTGTCCCTGGGCGTCCTCGCCTCGTTCGCCTGGTCCCTGTACGCCCTGTTCCTCGGCGGTGCGGGCGATCCGGGCATGCGGATGCCGTTCAGCCCGTTTCCCTCGGCGGGAGGCGATGTCGCGCACGTCTACCTGGAGGCCGCGGTCGGCGTCCCCCTCTTCGTCCTGACCGGCCGCCACCTGGAGGCGCGCGCCCGGCGCGGCACCGGTGAGGCCCTGCGCTCCCTGGCCGGGCTGGCCGCCAAGGAGGTGACCGTGCGGGAGGGCGGCGAGGAGCGCCGGGTGCCGATCGAACAGCTGCGACCGGGGCAGGAGTTCGTCGTGCGGCCCGGCGAACGGGTCGCCGCCGACGGCGTGGTGGTTTCGGGCAGTTCGGCCCTGGACCTCTCCCTGGTGACCGGGGAGAGCGACCCGGTCGAGGTGGGCCCGGGCCGGCCGGTGGTCGGCGCAGCCGTCAACGCGGGCGGGCTGCTGCTCGTACGGGCCACCGCGGTGGGCGCGGACACGCAGCTCGCCAGGATCACCCGTATGGTCACCGAGGCCCAGGCGGGCAAGGCCCGCGCCCAACGCCTGGCGGACCGGGTGGCGGGCGTGTTCGTACCGGTCGTCCTCACCCTGGCCGTCACCGTCCTCGGCTTCTGGCTCGGCGCCGGGGCCGATCCGCAGGCCGCCGTCACGGCGTCCGTGGCGATCCTCGTCGTCGCCTGCCCCTGCGCCCTGGGACTGGCGACCCCCACCGCGCTCATGGCCGCGACCGGCCGCGGTGCTCAACTCGGCGTTCTGGTCAGCGGACCGCAGGCGCTGGAGGCCCTTCGCCACGTCGACGTGATCGTTCTGGACAAGACCGGCACCCTCACCACCGGCCACATGTCGGTCGTACGGGTCACGGCCGTCGACGGCGGTGTCGGCCGGGACGCGGCGATACGGCTGGCCGGGGCCGTGGAGCAGGGGTCCGAGCACCCGCTGGGCCGCACGCTCGTCTCCTGCGCACGGCGCCTGCTGCGCGAGGGCCCCTTGCCCGAGGTCACCGGCTTCCGGGCGACCCCGGGGCACGGCGTCGCGGGTGAGGTGGAAGGCCACCGCGTGGAGGTACGAGTCCCCGGCGACGGCCTGCCCCGCCCGCTGGCGCGGGCGCTGGCCGAGGCGGAGGCCGCCGCGCTCACGCCGGTCCTCGTGCGGGTGGACGGGGCCGACGAGGCCCTCGTCGCGCTGGGCGACGTCCTGCGCCCCGGCAGCTTCCGGGCCGTCGACCGGCTGCGGCGGCTGGGTTTGGAGCCGGTCCTCGCCACCGGCGACCGCGAGGCCACGGCCCGGGCGGTCGCGACGGAGCTCGGCATCGCCGCGGTCCACGCCCGCTGCACACCGCAGGACAAGGCCGCGCTGGTGAGGGAGTTGAAGGGGCGTGGGCACCGGGTGGCGGTGATCGGGGACGGCGTCAACGACGCGGGGGCGCTGGCGGAGGCCGACCTCGGGATCGCGATGGGCAGCGGAACGGACGTGGCCATCGGGGCCGCCGACGTGACGCTCGTACGGGGGGACATCGAGGCGGTCGCCGATGCCGTCCACCTCGCCCGGCGCACGCTGGCGACGATCCGCCTCAACCTCGTGTGGGCGTTCGGCTACAACCTGGTGACCGTTCCCCTGGCGGCCGTGGGGTGGCTGAACCCGATGGTCGCCGCGGCGGCGATGTCCGCCAGTTCGCTCCTCGTCGTGGCCAACAGCCTGCGCCTGCGCACCTGGCGGCCCTCGCCCGCGCGCTCCGCGGCCGCCTTCCGAAAGGCCTCCCGCCGATGACCTCCTCTCCCGGCCGGACGGCCTCCGAAGGACGACGGCCCGACCGCCGGCGCCTGCGCGACGGGCTGGTCGCCGCGCTCGTGCCCCTCGTCGCCTGTCTGACGGCGCTCGTCGGCCTGACGGCGTGGACGAAAGCGGGGGCGGCCGGCAGCCCGGCGCGCATCGAGGTCGGCGTAGGGCTGGTCTTCCTGCCCTACGCCGACAAGGAACGTACGGCCGCCTTCTTCACGATCGCCAACACCGGCGGAGCCGATGACCAACTGGTGTCCGTGACCTCGCCGGCCCTGGAGGAGGTGATGCTCAGCCGGCACGAGCGGGTGGGCGAGGGCGCCGACGCGATGCGGATGGTCGCGTCCCTGGACATCCCGGCCGGCGGCCGCCTGACCATGAGGCCGGGCTCCGTGGACGTGATGGCGAGGGTGAAGGTCCGCTGGAAGGAGGGGGACGCCGTCCCCTTCGTCCTGCATTTCCGGCGCAGCGGACCCGTGGACGCGGTGGCCTTCGTGGTGCGGCCCGGCAGCTAACGCGGCTGCCCCGGGGCAGGGGTTCAGCCGACGGTGACGACCATCTTCCCGAGGGCCTCTCCGGCTTCCATGGCCCGGTGGGCCTCCACGATCTCCTCGAACCGGAAGACCCGGGCGGGACGGGCCCGCAGGACACCGGACTGGACCTTGGCGTACATCTCGTCCAGCGGTACGTCGCCGAGCGGGAACGCGGGCGTGCCCAGCACGAAGGCGCTGCCGAAGAAGCTGAGCCGGACCCCGCTGGGGAGGTCGGCGATCGGGTCGAAGTCGCGTACGGGCTCGAATCCGCCCAGGAAGCCGAGCTGGCAGACGCGGCCGCGCGGCCGGACCAGGGCCAGCGAGTCGCGCAGGACGCTGTTGCCGACCACATCGAACACCGCGTCGACGCCGATCTCCCGCTCCGCGGCCTGCACGGCGAGCGCGCCGTCGTCGATCAGCACGTCGGCAGCCCCGAGCTCCTTCAGCAGGGGCGCCCGCAGCGGGTCCCGGGTCGTGGCGAGGACGGTGGCGCCGTGGTCGACCGCCAGGTTGACCGCGGCCTGGCCGAGCGAGGAGGTCGCTCCCCTCACCAGGACCGTCTCGCCCGGCCGCAGGTCCAGATTGCCGAACAGGCCGCTCCACGCCGTCGCGTACACCTCGGGAACGGCCGCGAGGTCGACCCAGTCCAGCGAAGAGCGGACGGCCACCACGTTGGTGGCCGGTACGGTCACCAACTCCGCGTAACTTCCGTTGCGAGTGCGCCCCATGCCGCCGAGGATCGCCACGACCCGCGTGCCGGGGGCGAGTTCGCCGGACGGGTTCGCCTCCACCACCCCGGCGCACTCGATGCCGGGGACGGCCGCGACCTTCCCCCAGGCGCCGCTACGCATGTAGGCCTCGGCGTGGTTGAGGCCGAACGCCTTGACCCGGATCAGCACTTCGCCGTCGGCGGGTACCGGGTCCGGCAGTTCGGTGAGGGTGAGTACCTCGGGTCCGCCGTGGGCGGAGATGACGATGGCCTTCATGTACCGACTCCATTCTTGAGCAGTCATTCAACTATCGGCGCGAAAGAAGGGCCACCGCACACGGTGGCCCGTATGCCCCGCCGTCAGGCGAGAGCGAGGAAGGCGTTGTCGACGATCGCACGCAGGAGCCGCTCATCGGGATCGGCCTTGCCGACGACCATGAGCCCCTGACAGGTGGCGACCAGCAGTTTGGCGCTGCCGGAACAGTCCAGCGAGGCGCGCACCTGCCGCCTGCGGGCCGCGTTCTCCAGCGCGTGGGTCATGCACCGCTCCAGGCGGGCCAGATGTCCGCGGACGACGGCCGCCGCCTCGTCGTCCTCGGCGGCGTTCTCGATCGCCGTGTTGACGAGCAGGCAGCCCTGCCGGCCCTCGGGGCTGAGCAGATCGCGCACCAGTCCGTCGAAGTAGCCCCGGATCTCGTCCAACGAGGCGCCGGACGCTTCCAGTGCACCCAGCTTCTGGGGGACGACCAGCTGCGAGTACCGCTCCAGCGACTTCAGGAAGAGCGCACGCTTGCCGCCCGGGAAGGCGCTGTAGAGGCTGCCGGGCTTGACCCCGGTCGCCTTCACCAGATCCTCGACGGACACCGCCCGGTACCCGCGCTCCCAGAACCGGAGCATGGCCACGTTCAGGACGGCGTCGGGCTCGAACTCTCGGGGTCTGGGCATGTGAGAAAAATACATGAGCGACCATTCAAGAACAACCCGCATCCCCTTCGGGAGAGGGCTTGACCTCGGCACGCTCCCGCCGCTTTGCCAGGCCTTTACTGAAAATGCGTCAGGCCGGACAGTCCCCGAGGGCACGGTTGCCCACGGACCCCCGGAGCGTGCACACTTGCGCGAATTCCGGCCGGGCGCAGCGTCGCACCCCACTGCCCACCTGCCTGGCATTCGCCACGCCGGCCATCAGCAAGTCAACGGGAGCAAGGTTGAGCACATCGGGAACTGCCCGCCGGCAGGACCTCCACGACCTCAGCGACGCGGAGCTCTGCGCGCTGCTCCGCGAGCGGGACCCGGCGTCGGGTGCCGACGTCGGCGACGTGATGGGCGAGGTGTTCGCCCGTCACCACGACTCCGTACTCGCCTACGCGCGCACCTGCAGCCGCGACCCGGCCACCGCCGGCGACCTCGCGGCCGAGGCCTTCGCCCGCACCTACCGGGCCGTCGCCTGGGGGGCCGGCCCCGAGTACGCCTGGCGGGCGTACCTGTTGACCTGCGTGCGCCGGGTCGCGGTCGAATGGGCGCGCCGGGGCGCCCGCACCCAGCTGTCGGACGACTTCGACACGTGGGCCGCCGGTCTGTCCGACGACCAGGACGTCGAAGGCGCCGCGCTGGCGGCCGAGGAGGGCTCGCTGGTCCTGCGCGCGTTCCGGTCGCTGCCCGAGCGCTGGCAGGCCGTCCTGTGGCACGCGGTCGTGGAGAGCGAGCCCGCGGCCGAGACGGCCCGGCGCCTCGGGATATCGGCGGGCGGCGTCGGCTCGCTGGCGGCGCGCGCCCGCGAGGGCCTGCGCGAGGCGTACCTGCGCGCCCACCTGGACGAGAGCGCGAGCGACGAGTGCCGGCACTACGGCGGCCTGCTCGCCGCCGCGCTGCGTCGGCCGGGCAAGCGCATCACCAGGGACCTGTCACGCCATCTGCGGGCGTGCGGGGAGTGCGGACGGGCCGAGCGTGATCTGCGGGCCGTCAACAACCGGTTGGGCGCCCTGCTGCCGGCCGGGATCCTGCTGTGGCACCCCGCCTCCTCCGTGCTGTCCGCCGGTGCGCACGGCGCGCACCACCTGGCGGCGGGCAAGGTGGTCGGTCTCAAGCTGGCCGCGGCGCGGTTCGGCGCGCCGAAGTGGACCGCGGCGGCGGCCGTCGCGGGCACGACGCTCACCGCGTTCGCCCTGCTGCCGGCCGAGGAGCGGATCGAACAAGCGGCGCCGGTACCCATGGTCGCGAGCCCGAAGCCGAGCGAGGAGCCGGACCCGTACCCGCTGCCGGACGCGACGGAGTCGGCGCCCCCGATCGTGTCCATCGGCCTCCCCGTGTCGGGCGTCGCCGCCCCCTCCACCCCCGCCACCCCCGCGCCGTCCTCCGCGGCGCCCTCGCCGACCCCCGCCCCCACCGGGCTGCGCCTGGTCAACACCGCGTCGGGTCTGTGCGTGGGCTTCGCCGGCAGCGGTTCCGAAGGGCCGCTGCGGCTCCAGGCGTGCACCGGCGAAGCGTCCCAGGGCTGGCAGCGCCTGCCCGCCGGCCGCAACACGTACCAGTTCCGGAACACGGGCACCGGGACCTGCCTCGACGGAACCGGCGCCGGCGGGAACGTCGTCGACGTCACCCTGCGCGCCTGCCGCTCCGGCCCCGGCCGTGAGACGCAGCTCTGGAAGTCCGAGCAGGCCGGACGATCCGGCGCCTTCCGGCTCTGGTTCGTGCCCCCGGTCTCCAGGAGCGACTACGCCGACCACCTGCTGGGCCCGCGGAACTGGCCCAAGTCCGATCCCCCGCGCCAGGGTTCGGCGCTGGTGCAGCTGCCCGACTACTACAACTCCGCCAATTTCCTGTTCACCCTGGGGTGAGCTCAGGGGCGGGGCGGTGGAGCCGGAAGGCCGGGGTCACCGCGCGGCCTGGCCCTGGAAGGCGCGACGGTAGGCGTTCGGACTCGTGCCGGTGATGCGCCGGAAGCGGTCCCGGAAGGCGGTGGGCGAGCCGAAGCCGACCTGGGAGGCGATCCGCTCGACGGGGTGGCCGGTGGTCTCCAGCAGGTACTGGGCCTGACGGACCCGGGCACGGTGCAGCCACTGGAGGGGCGAGGTGCCGGTGTGCTCGCGAAAGCGGCGGTTCAGAGTGCGTACGCTCATCCCGGCCCGCGCGGCGACCTCGTCCAGCGTGAGCTCGCAGCGGGCGTTCTCCTCCATCCAGCGCAGCAGCGGCTCCAGCGTGGATCCGCGCGGGGCGGGCGGGTGCTCGTGGACGATGAACTGCGCCTGCCCGCCGTCGCGTTCCAGCGGCATGACGGACAGCCTGGCGGCGTCCGCGGCGACGGCCGAGCCGTGGTCACGCCGGATCAGGTGCAGGGACAGGTCCAGTCCTGCGGCGGCTCCGGCCGAGGTCAGGAACTGCCCGTTGTCCACGTAGAGCACGTCCGGATCCACCTCGATCGCCGGGTACCGGGCGGCCAGCAGCGGGGCGGCCACCCAGTGGGTGGTGGCGCGCAGCCCGTCGAGCAGGCCGGTGGCGGCGAGTACGAAGGCGCCGGTGCAGATCGAGGCGATGCGGGTGCCGCGTCCGGCGGCCTCGCGCAGCGCGTCGAGGACCTCGGGCGGGAACGGCACGTCGGGGTCGGCGACGCCGGGCAGCACGATCGTGTCCGCCTCCGCGAGGGTCCGGAGCGGCCAGGGCGCCTTGAGGGTGAACGCGCCCGCGTCCACCTCGCCCGCGGCCGCGCAGACGCGGACGCGGTAGGCGGGGCGGCCGCCGGGCAGCCGGGTGCGTCCGAAGACCTCGATGGGAGTGGACAGGTCGAAGGCGATGACTCCGTCCAGTGCGAGGACGGCCACGGTATGCATGGCCCAACCCTAGGGCTGCCCCGCATTCCGGCCAAGCCGCCGATCGCGGCACCTCGCCCGTCCGGCGGCCGGGAAGGGGCACGGAACAGCCGCCTTCCGGCCTGGCCGGAATCCGGTGGAAGCTGGCAATCCAGCCACTGCTGATCGCCGATGGCGGTGACTACCGTCGGCTCCGGCACCCCGCGTGGGGTGTCCCACCCCCTGGAGAGGACCCTTGCCGATGCTCTGTCAGATCGTGCTGTTCGACGGCTTCGACCCGCTGGACGTCATCGCCCCGTACGAGGTGCTGTTCGCCGGCTCGATGGCGGCTCCGGGCGCGCTGACCGTCGAACTCGTCTCGGCCGAGGGCCCGCGCGAGGTGCCCAGCGGCTCCGGGCCGCTCACCCTGCGGGCGACCGCCCGCCTCGACCCGCAGCGGGCCGACCTGCTCCTGGTACCGGGAGCGGCGGGACCGCTCGGCGCCGCGGACGGGCCGGCCGACGGGGCGGACCCGGACGCGCCGGGCAGCCGGGACACCATCCCCGCGCTGCTGGCCCGTACGGTCACCACCGGGCTGCCGGCCCTGCTGAAGGAAGCCCTCGACCGGCCGGACTCGATCGTGGCCACCGTGTGCGGAGGCTCCATGGTGCTCGCCATGGCCGGGCTGATCGAAGGCCGTCACGCCACCACCAACCGTCTGGGCCTCGACCTGCTGCATGCGGCCGGCGCCGTCGCGATCGACGCCCGCGTCGTCGACGACGGGGACCTGGTGAGCGGAGCCGGCGTCACCTCCGGCCTGGACCTCGGCCTCTACCTGCTGGAGCGTGAACTCGGCCCGCGCATCGCGCACGCGGTGGAGCAGCTGTTCGACCACGAGCGCCGGGGTACGGTCTGGCGCGCCACGGGCCCGGTACCCGCCGCCTTCTGACGACCAGCCCCTCCGCCCGACTCCCGAGCACCCCGGAAACGCCCTCCCGTGACGAAACTCCTCCTCGCCGTGCACGTCCTGGCGGCCATCATCACCATCGGCCCGGTCACCGTGGCCGCCGGCATGTTCCCGCCCGCCGCCCGCAGCGCCGCGGCCGCACCGGGCGACCCCGCCCACCTCGCCACCGTCCGCACGCTGCACCGCGTCTGCCGGGTCTACGCCGTGATCGCGGTGGTGGTTCCGGTGTTCGGCCTCGCGACCGCCCACAGCCTCCACGTCCTGGGCAGCGCCTGGCTCGTCACCTCGATCGCCCTCACGGTCCTGGCCGCGGTCGTGCTCGGTGCCCTCATCCTTCCCCACCAGGGCTCGGCCCTGGCCGCCCTCGACGGCGCGGACGAGACGCCGGATCTCGCGCTCGTCCGGCGTGTCGCCGGACAACTCGGCATGTTCACGGGCGTGTTCAACCTTCTCTGGGCCACGGTGACGCTCCTGATGATCATCCGCCCCGGATCCACCACTGGAGCCTGACCATGCACCCGCCCAGCCGACTCCTGCGCCTCAGCGCGCCCGTCGAACTCCTCTCCCTGTCGGTGCTGCTCGTCAACGTCGCCTTCCTGCACCAGGAGGCGGTCGCCTCGGCGATCGGCCCCCTCCACGGCTGCGCCTACCTGATCGCCCTCATCGCGGCCGCGCGGGAGGCCGGCCCGGACCGCACCGTCACGCTCCTCGCCGTGATCCCCGGCATCGGGGGCATGCTCGCCCTGCGCCGCCTGGCCGCGCCCGCGCGTACCGCTCCGCACTGAACGCCGGACCGCCCGCGCCGGTACCGGCCCGCCGATCCGCGGCGGAGCACGAACACCCAGGCCGGATCGCGGGCGACATGAGCTCTTTGTCCTGGCTTCGCATGGTATGACCTCCCCATGATGGGCGGGCCGGGACCGGGACGGTCCCGGCCCGCCCCACCGGAAGGCTCCGCCGTGCCGCGTACCCGCCGTCGAACCGCGCTCCTGCTCGCCGCCCCGTCCTTGTGCACCGTGTCCGGCACCGGCCTCACCCGCTACACCCGGGTGGTCTTCGGCAGCCTCGGGCCGGGCGGCTGCTTCACCGGCGAAGAGGGCGCCGACGTGGTGGCGCTCAGCGCGACCGCCCTCATCGCCACCGCCCCCGAGTGGCCCGCGGCGGCAACCGTCTCCGTCTAGGCCGCGACCCCTCGCGGACAGCTGATGAACCCGCTCCCCTACACCTACCTCGACTGAAGGCCGGAAATGGACGAGAAGAAGCCGCAGAGCCCGGACGATCCCGAAGCACTCTCCGACGAGCAGATGATGAAACTGATCAATGAAATCCTCGACAGCGTCCCGCCCGAGCAGGCCGAGGACTGCCTCCTCGCCATCACCGAGGGGCGAGCGGCCCCCCACCGCGTTCCCGTTGACCTGACCCCTGCCCAGGCGAACAACCTCCTTCTCTTCCTCCACCGGGGCGGCGGCTGATCCCGCCCCTGACCGGCGGGCGGCGGGGCCCGTACGTCATGGTCGTGTCACCGGAGCGGCACAGCGCTGTAGCCACGGGAACTCCTGCCGGCCGCTTTGTCGTGCCTGTCGGCGTACGGGCCGGCGCAGCACCGGTCGTCATCCTCGGGAGGTTCCCCATGCAGTACACAGCAGGCGTCCGGCGGACCGCGTCCGTGCTGGCGGCCGCGGCCGCGGCCGCCGCCCTGATGACCGGCTGCACGCCGTCCGGCGACGCCGGCGCGGCCGGCGAGCCTTCGCAGTCCGTGCAGTCGCCGGTTCCCGGGGCCACCGCGGGCGGCAGCGGCGCCGGCGGCACGGGCTCGGCGAAGCCGGCGGCCTCGGTCTCCCCCACCGTGTCCGGTGGCAAGGCGAAGCCCTGCACGAGCGACGACGTGAAGGTCACGGAGGCCCGCCAGGCTGCCGTCCGGCCGCCTGGCACGGGAACCGGCGCCGCGATCGTCGCCGTCGCCAACGTCTCGAAGAGCACCTGCACGCTGCAGGGCTTCCCCACCGTCGCGGGTGCGGGCAACGGATCCCCGGACAAGAACGTGCCGCTCACGACGGCCCACAGCGGCTCGGCGACCTTGGTGTCCCTGGCTCCGGGCGCCCGCGCCTGGACCAAACTGACGTTCGTCAACGTGCAGGGCGAGGCCGACGGATACTGCGAGTCCGGCGCCACGCCCGCCTCCTTCCCCACGCTCGTCGTCGGGGTCCCGGGCGCGGGCGCGCACCAGACCGCCCTCGACGACGGAGTCCTCGCCCTGTGCGACAACAAGGCGACGGTCACGGCCTATGCGGCGACGAAGCCCTCGTAACGCCCACCGGCACGCCGCCACCGAGGTAGCCGCGCACCTCCGGCGGAGCGAACATCACGGGGGCTCCGCGGTGGCGGTGTGGCGTTCGGGGGGTGTGGGCGGCCGTACACTCGGCCCATGAACCGCACACGCGTCACGGAGGAGTGCCTGCCGCAGGCCGCTCCCTCGGCGCGTGCGGCCATCGCGGCCCGTCGGGCCCGGACGGGCGCCCGCTCGCGGACCGTCGCCGGCGGCGAGGCCCCCACGGTCGGCCGCTGCACCCCGCACGGCCACGGCTAGCGCCTCCCGCCGCGCCCGCTTCCCCGCCCGCCGTCCCACCTCGTCCGGGCCTTCGCGCGCCCCTTCCCGGGACGCCTCCAGCTCCGGCGTCCGGGCCGGACCACCGTGCCCGCGCCCCGGCCCTCCCGGGGCCCCGTGGCCCGGGTGCGTCCCACCGCTCCTCACCCCATCACCGCAGGGCCGGCGGCCGTCCGCCGGCTCTGCCAACGTTCCCGAAGGGACCACCGTGCAGTTGAGCGGGTTGCTGACCGGCCACGAGCACCACGTCATCCAGGGGGACTCCGCCTCGACGCGGATCACCGCGGCCACGACCTTCGACGTCGACCGGGTCGTGCCGGGCTCGCTCTTCATCGCCGTACCCGGTCACCGCGGAGGCGGCCCCGCCGCCATCGGTGCGGCGCTCGCGCGCGGGGCGGTGGCCGTACTCGTCGACGCGGCGGGAGTCGCCACCGTGCCCCCGCGACGGGAGCTGCCGCCCGCGGTGTGCGTCGTACAGGTGGCCGACACCCGCAAGGCCGCCGCCGTCGCCTCCTCCCGCTACTTCGGCGAGCCGGGGCGGCACATGGACGTGGTGGCGGTCACCGGGACCAACGGGAAGACCTCCATCTCGTACATGGTCGAGTCGCTGCTGCGGATCTCCGAAGGCGCCTCGGTGGGCGTCATCGGAACGGCGGGCAGCAGGATCGGCGACGAGGTGATCCCGATGCCGCCCTCGGTGCTGACCACTCCGGAATCGCCCGACCTGCAGTACCTCCTGGGCCGCATGCGCGACCGGGCCACGAGCAGCGTGGTGCTGGAGGCCACCTCGATGGCGCTGCAGACGTACCGGATGGACCGTACGTTCGTCGACGTCGGCGTCTTCACCAATCTGACCCAGGACCACCTGGACGACCACGGCACGATGGACCGCTACACGAACGCCAAACTCCGGCTGTTCCAGGGGCTGTGCCGGCACGCGGTGGTCAACGTGGACGACGCCGTGGGAGCCGGGATCCGGGCGATGATGCCGGGGGCGGTGACGACGTACGGGATCGACACGGAGGCCGACTTCCACGCCTCGGACCTGGTCGCGGACGCGTCCGGCACCCGGTTCACCCTGCACCACGCGGGCCGGGCCCACCCCGCGGCCATCCCGGTGCCGGGCCGGTTCTCGGTGTCCAACGCGCTGGCGGCCGTGGCGGCTTGCCGGGTCCTGGGGCACGACCTGGTCGGGCTGGTCGCCGCGCTCGCGCAGATGCCGCCGGTACCGGGCCGGTTCGAACGCTTCGTGACCCCCGCCGGCACGTCGGTGATCGTGGACTACGCCCACTCCCCCGACTCGCTCGACAAGGTGCTCACGGCCATCCGGGGTTTCGCCCGCGGCCGGGTCATCACCGTCTTCGGCTGCGGCGGTGACCGGGACACGACCAAGCGGGCCGAGATGGGCCGGATCGCCGGAACCCACTCCGACCTGTGCGTCCTGACCTCGGACAACCCCCGCACCGAGGACCCCGAGGCGATCCTGGACCAGGTCGCCCCCGGCATCGCGGCCACCGGCACCCCGTACGAGCGCTCCCCCGACCGCCGCACGGCCATCGGGTTCGCGCTCGCCGCCGCACGGCCCGACGACATCGTCCTGATCGCCGGAAAGGGCAGCGAACCGCACCAGATCGTGGGCGAGGAACTCCTGCCGTTCAGCGACATGGCGACCGTCCGCGATCTCGCCGGGACCGAACCGGGCGGCGCCGTCCGGTAGCGCTCGCCTTCTCGGCTGCCGAGGGTCAGATCTCCTTGGTGGCGTTCAAGCGGGCGATGTCCGCTGCGTACGCGGCGGTGCGGAGCGTCGAGGTGCCCGACACGTACAGGCCGGTGCCGAGGACCGCGAAGGGGAGCGAGAGCAGGAGACCTGCGGTGATGGGTCCCCAGTCCCGCTCGGCGTCGCAGCGCTCCCCCGTGTCCGAACGGTAGGACACGGCGAACCTCCCGTCCTGGTGGAAGGCGCGGGACTCGCACTCGACGGATTTGAGGTGCGTGCCCTGGTCCACGCTGAAGGGGAAGACGAGCAGGTAGCCCAGCCAGAGCCAGATCAGCACGGCTACGGCCATCAGCCCCCGTCCCCAGCCTTGTTGACGCAGGCCGCGCACCCGGAACTCCCGGTCGTAGACCTGCGCCAACGCGTTCATGGGGGTGACGTTCATGGCAGTGAACCTAGCGCAGGCCGGCTCGACGGCGTCAATGACCGGCGTCGGGTGGCGACCGTGGTGGCTCGGGCCGGGAGGAACGCAGGGTTTCACGGGAACGGCGGGCGGACAACTCCCCTGCACGGAACGTCGGATGCGGTCTCGGTGGACCCGGCCGCCGCCCCGGCTCGGGTCACGCGGACAGTTCGGTCCACAGGTCGAGCAACGCCCTGAGCGGCGCACTCGCCCGGGCGCCCGCGCGCCATACGAACACCTTCCGCAATCGGATGGCCGGCTCCAGCGGCACGACGGCGAACCGCGGGTCCGCGACCAGGACCGGACTGGCATGGGAGGTGAGGGCGATGCCGATGCCCTCGGCGACCAGGGCGAGTTGGAGGGCGACGTCGTTCGTCGCGTAGGCGATGTCCAGCCGCAGTCGCCTCGCGGCGAAGGCCTCGCGGATGTACGCGTGCACACCGCTGTCGGGGCCGTAGCTGATGACGGGCCCGCGGACCAACTCGTCGAGGGTCATCGGAAGGTTCGCCAGCTCCGCGGACCGGCTTCCGGCAGGGAGGACGGCGACGATCCGGTCCTCCAGGAGCACGCGCGAGGCGACGCCGGCGGGCTCGCCGTCCGGCGGTCCCGCGACCACGGCCGCGTCGATCTCCCCCTCGCGCACCTTCGCGACCAGGGCGGGGCTCGACGCCCCCCTGAGACTCACCGCGACCCGGGGATGGCGCCGGTGGTACTCCCCCAACAGGCTTGGCACGAGCGTGCCTTCAAGACCGCCGACCGTCCCCAGCGAGAGCGAGCCGCTGAGCAGACCGGAACGGTCGGCGAACTCCAGCACCGCGGACGCGGCCGCCGCCAGGCAGGCCCGGGCGTGCGGCAGCAGGGCGACGCCGCCGGAGGTGAGGACCACCTGCCGGGGCAGCCGTTCGAACAGGGGCTCACCCAGCTCCTTCTCCAGGGCCTGGATCTGCTGGCTGATCGCGGGCTGCACCACATGGCACCGGGCCGCCGCCTTCGTGAACGACCGCTCCTCCGCCACCGCGACGAAGTACTCAAGGGTACGGAGCTCCATGACCGCAAAACTATCAACTACGCGATCAAGCAACCTGGTTGTGCCCCATGTCGGCGTTGCCGTTCACGCCCTGTGCGGCACTCCCCGGTGCCATCATGGGCCGTGACCGCTGCCATCACTCCTGTGTATTGGACGTACGCGGCCCAGGTGCCGAGGGTGGTACGAGACCGTCGGCCATGCCCGTGGCCCCGGCGAAGGGCGAGGACGGACCGATGAAAGTGACCGTCGTCGGCGGCGGTATCGCCGGGTTGACCTGTGCGCTGAGCCTGCACGCCGCCGGCTTCGAGCCACGGGTGTACGAAGCCGCCCGGACGATCGAGGCGGTCGGCGTGGGCATCAACCTGCTGCCGCACGCCGTCCGGGAACTCTCCGGACTCGGCCTGGACCGCGAGCTGGACTCCGTCGCGCTGCCCCCGGCCCGGCTGAGCTACCGCGACCGGGCGGGCGAGGTGGTCTGGGAGGAGCCTTTGGGGCGCGCTGCCGGGTACCGCTGGCCGCAGTACTCCGTCCACCGCGGGGCTCTGCAGATGCTGCTGCTGTCGGCGGTGCGCGGGCGGCTGGGGCCGGACGCGGTCCGTACCGGCCTGCTCTTCCAGAGGTACGAGGAGACCTCGGGTGGCGTTCGCGCGCACTTCCTGGACCGGTCGAGCGGGCTGCCCGTGACCGATGACGCCGACGTACTGGTCGGGGCCGACGGCATCGACTCCTCGGTCCGCGCCCGCCTCTTCCCGCGCGAGGGCCCCCCGAAGGGGAACGGCGTCCACATGTGGCGCGGGGTCGCGTCCCACCCGCAGCTCCTCGACGGCCGTTCGATCGTGGTGGCCGGGGGCACCCCGGGCGCGAAGTTCGTCGCCTACCCGATCGAGGACCCCGCGACCGCCGGCGGCGATGCCCTGGTGAACTGGGTGCTGGAGGTCCGGCACGGGCCGTCCGCCCCGCCGGCGGAAGGTCCCGGCCGTCGGGTCACCGAGGCCGAGGCCCGCGCCGGGCTGTCGCCTTGGCGGTTGCCCTGGATCGACGTCACGGCGCTCGCCGAGCGCTCCTCGGCGATCTTCGAGTACCCGATGCTCGACCGCGATCCCCTGACCCGCTGGAGCTTCGGGCGGGTCACCCTCCTCGGCGACGCGGCACACCCCATGTACCCCATGGGCATGAACGGAGGATCGCAGTCCGTCGTCGACACCCGCGTACTGGCCTGGTGCCTGGCCCGGGACGACGATCCCGTGACCGCGCTGCGCCGCTACGACCGGATGCGCCGGCCGGTGGTCAACGCGATCGTACTGGCCAACCGCAACCTGGGGCCGGAAGAGATCATCGCGCGGGCCGAGGAGCACGGCGCAGCCCTGCCCGCCGGGCGGGCTCGGTCGATCGCGACCCACTACAAGAAGCTGGGCGGGGCCACCGTGGCCCAGGTCAACGCCGACTCGTCCTGGACCGTCCGGGCCACCGCCACCGACCGGGAGTGACTCCATGAGCGAGACGGAGCTCCCCGGTTTCGGGGAGGTGCTACGGGGCCACCGCCGCGCGGCGCGGCTGACGCTGGAGCAGCTGGCCGAGGTATCGGGCGTCAGCGCCCGGACCCTGTCGGACATGGAGCGCGGACGGAGCAAGGGACCCCAGGCCCGGACCGTGACGGCCCTGGCGGACGCGCTGAAGCTGGCCGGGAGCGGCCGCGCGAGGCTGATCGAGCTGGCGCGCGACGGTCGGCTGCGGGACCACTGGACGCGGCGCAGCGGGCTGTGCGAACTGCCCCGATCGGTCGAGGACTTCACCGGCCGCGGCGAGGAACTGGTCTGGCTGAGCGAGCTGGTGTACGCCGAGAGTTCGCCGGGCGTCGGTGTCGTGGGGCTCGTCACCGGTTCCGCCGGACTGGGCAAGACCACGTTCGCCGTCCGTGCCGCGCATTCCGTGCGGCCGAGCTTTCCGGACGGAGTACTGTTCCTGGACCTGTTCGGCATGTCCCAGCGGCCCCTGGCCGCCGACGCCGCGCTACGGCTGCTGCTGCGGGCGCTCGGCGTCGCCGACCAGCACCTCCCGGCCGACCCCCACGAGCGCGCCTCCTTGTACCGCTCGCTGCTGAGGGACAGGCGTGTCCTGGTCGTCCTCGACAACGCGGCCTCCGAGGAGCAGGTGCGCCCGCTGCTGCCGGGAGGAGGCGCGAGCAGGGCGCTGATCACCACGCGGCGGTTGCTGGCGGGGTTGGAGGGGGTCCGCAGACTCGCCCTGGGCCCCCTGCCGTTGCCGGAGTCCACGGAACTGCTGACCGGCATCCTGGGCGAGCGCTCGGCACGGGACGAGGAATCGACGCTCGCCCGGCTCGCCGAGTTGTGCGGAGGGCTGCCCCTGGCGCTGCGGATCATCGGCAACCGGCTGCTCAGCCGCCCCGACTGGGACGCCGCGCACCTCGCCGCCCGGCTGGCCGACGAGGAGCGTCGCCTGGAGCAGTTCAAGGCCGGCGACCTCAAGATCGCCAACGCCTTCGGAATGTCGTACGAGCAGCTCGCCGACTCCACGCGCCGGGTGTTCCGTAACCTCGCCGTGGTACCCGGCCGGGATCTCGACGCCGCTCTGACGGCCGTCGTCGGCGGGATGCCGCTCGCGGACGCCTGGGACGCCCTCGACGAGCTCGTCGACCTGGGCCTGCTGCAGGACGGCGCCGCGGGCCGATACCGGTTCCACGACCTCGTCCGCCTGTTCGCGCGCGACCGGCTCCAGGAGGAGGAGAGCGCGAGCGGACGCGAGATGCTGGAGGAGAGGGTGACGTCCTGGCTGCTGCGGATGGCGACGATGTCCGGGCGGTGGTTCGAGCCCGGCTACGGCCGGCCCGACCGGCCCGATCCCGATCTCGCCGTCCCGTCCTCCATGGAGGAGGCCGACGGGTGGCTGCGGGTCAACGTGGACAACTGGCTCGGAGCGCTCCGCGCGGCGGCGGGTGGCGGCCGGCACTCCCTCGTCCTCGACTGCGCGGAGTCGATGCACTGGTTCTCCGACCGGTGGGCGCACGGCCCGCACTGGCACGAGGTCTTCACTCTGGGAGCGGAGGCCGCCGGCGCCCTCGGCGACCCGGCGCAGGGGGCGACCCAGCTGAACTACCTGGCCTGGGTCCACTCGGTGCCGCCCGGTGACCCGGAGGCGATCCTGCGGTACGCGGGCGAGGCGCTGGAGCTGGCCAACCGGGCCGGTGCCACCGCGCAGATCGCCTGGGCACACGAGTACACCGCGGAGGCACTCCTGCTGCTCGGCCGGCGCGACGCGGCGATCGAGTCGTCCTCGCGGGCGGCGCAGATGTTCCGGTCCATCAGGGACATCGACTCCTACGTCCAGAGCAACGCCGCCATCACCAAGTGCCTTTTCGACGACGGGCGCTACGCCGAGGCGTTGGAGCGCTACCTCGGGCTGCTCGCCGTGCTGGACGACCCCGGGTCGGGGATGGCGCCGAGCGTCGTCGTGCACAGTCGGCCGTTGGCACTGCTGCGCATCGGCGCCTGCCTGCGGCACCTGGGGCGTCGAGCGGAGGCGATCACCGCGCTCGGCGAGGGGATCGGCCTCGTGGACGAGCTCGGGGCGGCCGACTACCGGCAGGCGGACGCCCTGGAGACCCTGGCTTCCCTGCTGGCCGAAGAAGGCCGCACGGACGAGAGCCGCCGCGCCTACGAACGGGCGGCGCAGGTCTTCGACTCCTTCGGTGACGCCACGGCCAGCGGTCGCTGCCGGGCCCTGGCGAGTGCCTCGGCCCCTGCCTGACGCGGCCGGAGCGGGGGCTGGCCCGGGCTCCAACTCTGCGTGCTGCTCTGCGTGTTCTGCGGGCCCTCGAACGGCTTGGATGGAGCCGCAGGACAGGCAGCGGGCCTGTCCCTCCCGAACGGATACGGTCATGGCAACGATCAAGAACATCGTGCTCGTGCACGGCGGCTTCGTGGACGGATCGGGCTGGCAGGGGGTCTACGAGCACCTGACCGCTGACGGCTACCGGGTGGCCGTCGTCCAGAACACGACCCACTCGCTGGCCGGGGACGTCGCCGCCACCCGCCAGATCCTGGACGGCCTCGACGGCCCGGCCGTGCTGGTCGGCCACTCCTACGGCGGGGTCGTCATCACCGAGGCCGGCCACCACCCGAACGTCGCCGCGCTCGCCTACATCGCCGCGTTCGCTCCGGACAAGGGCGAGTCGGTCGGCTCCCTGATCGCCGATCCGGCGCCCGGTGCGCCGGTCCCGCCGATCCTGCCGCCCCAGGACGGCTTCCTCTTCCTGGACCGGGAGCGCTTCGCGGCTTCCTTCGCCGCCGACGTCCCCGCAGCGACGGCCGCGTTCATGGCCGACTCGCAGGTCCCCTGGGGCGTCGGCGCCCTCGACGGGGCGGTCTCCGAACCGGCCTGGCAGACCAAGCCGTCGTGGTACCTGGTCGCCACCGACGACCGCATGATCCCGCCGGCCGCCCAGCGCGCCATGTCCGAGCGGGTCGGGGCGACGGTCACCGAGACCCCCGGCAGCCACGCCGTCTACGTCTCCCGCCCGGCCGTCGTGGCGGCCGTCATCGCCCGGGCCGCGCACGGCCTCGACGCCCACTCCTGACCGCACGCCGCCGCCTGCGCCGACTGGCCCCGCCGGCACCACAGGTACCGATCTGTACCTGGACGGGGAGGAGTTCCGGGCCGCGTTCGCCGCCGGCCTGCCGAGCGCCACCATCCGCCTCATCGAGCAAGCCGCCCGCGCCACTGATGACGCCCTCCGGTGCCCGGGTAGGGTGCACCCGTGCAGCGGATCTTGGTGGTGGGTGTCACCGGCGCCGGCAAATCCACGCTCGCCCGGACCCTGAGCGACCGACTGGGCCTGCCGTACCACGAGATGGACGCGCTGTACTTCGACGGACCCGACTGGGCCACCAACGACACGTTCTCCGAGGACGTCTCGGCGCTCACCGCCGGACCGCGGTGGATCATCGACTCCCTCGGCTATCCGGAGGTCCGTGACCTGCTGTGGAACCGGGCCGACACCGTGGTGTGGCTGGACTACCCCAAACGCGTCATCATGCCCCGGGTGCTGCGCCGGTCCCTCCGGCGCACCGTCACACGCGAGGCCCTGTTCGGCGGCAACAGGGAGACCTGGAGGGACTGGCTGAGCCGGGAGCACCCCGCGTGGTGGGCCTGGTCGCAACACGCGACCCGGCACCGCGAAGTCGAGCGCCGTGTCCACGATCCCCGCTTCGCACCCCTCGACACCCTGCGCTTCGGCCACCCCGACGAGGCGTCAGCCTGGCTGGCATCCCTGTGATCCGGCCGGACGAGCCGGCCACGTTTGCCGTCGGCGATCCGGGTCAGACGCGCAGGGCAAGCAGTTCCCCGCACTTCCAGGGAGTGATCAGCTGTGTCGAAGGACGAGAAGGGCAAGGCCAAGACCGAGCAGGCCGAGGGCAAGCTCAAGGAAACGGCAGGGCGCCTGGTCGGCAACGAGCGGCTGACCGCCGAGGGCCGCGGCGAGGCCGCGAAGGGCGATGCCCGCCAGGCCAAGGAGAAGATGAAGGACATGTTCAAGCGGTGACCTGACCACACCGCTGAGCAGATCGGAACAGTGCGTCGGTCCCGAACCCGTCCGGGGTTCGGGACCGACGCACGTCCGGACCTCCCGCGTGGACGATCCCGCGTCCGCCACCCGCGCGTCAGCCCACCCGCGCGTCAGCGGGCCAGCAAATCGTCGAGGAGCTTGTCGACGTCGAGGAACTCCTCCCCCGCGCCGGTGACGGCGTACGTCTGGTGCAGGAAGTCCTTGAGCGCCCGGGCCTCCACGAAGAGGACGGCCTCCCCTTCCCGCTGCGCGGCGGGGCCCCGCAAGGCGATGCGGAGCTCGTCGGCTCCGGCCGCGCTGTGGGGGCAGAACGCGACGTCACCCTCGCCCACCGGACGGTGGAGTCCGTCGGCGAGCATCTGCCGGTCGAAGTGCCAACGGGCCAAGGGCGTGGCGCCGTCCAGGAACGTGGCCCGGACCGCGTACGGGTCCCGGCCGTCGTACGTGAACCGCGCGAGGAGCGGCAAACGGCCCCTCACCGCGTCCAGTTGGACAGTGATCAGGGCAGAGGTGAACGACATCGAGGGGCCTCCGGGATGGGCTGCACGGTTGTATTCGTCTGCCCCGCCTCGCCGATCGCACACGGCCCCGTCATGGGATAGCCCGCGGCGGTGTTCCGGCGCGCTGCGACCGGCCGAACGGCCCAGTGCCGTTCTACGATGTCCGTCCAGGGCTTCGGGACAACGGGACCGGAGGACAGATGTCGGAGCAGGGCCGGGTGTCCGGAGCGGACCCGGGAAGTGCCCGGCGGCGGGCTTTGAGCCTCGCCGGCCTGTCGGCGACCTCCGATTCGGGGATGGACCGCTTCGCCCGCCTGGTATCTCGGCTGCTGCGCGTGCCCATGGCCTTCGTTTCGCTGTTCGAGGAGGACCGGGAGATCCTGCCCGGTCTGTTCGGTCTGCCCCAGCCCTGGGCCGACGCCCGCGCCCTGCCGCCGCACGGGCTCTGGCGGAGCGGGGAGGCCTCGGGGCGTCCCCTTGTCGTGGCCGACGCACGCACCGACGAGCGGCTCCGTACCGCCCCGGCCGTCGCCGGTCTCGGGGCCGTCGCGTATGCCGGGATGCCGCTGACCGACGGCGACGGGGTCGTCCTGGGCGCCCTGTGCGCCGTCGACCGCGAGCCCCGCGCCTGGAGCGACGGGGAGCTGTCCGATCTGGAGGACCTGGCCAGGGCCTGTTCCGCCGAGCTGTGCCTGCGCATCCTGTCGGCGCAGAGCAGGTCCGTCCAGCAGGTGCTGGAGACCGCGCGGGCCGGCGCCGACCGCGCCCGAAGCGACGCGCAGCGCCTGGAGCGCGAGGCCCAGGCCGGGCTGGACCATGCCGAGCTGCTGCTGAGGGCGTCGGAGGAGCTGGCCCAGACCTCCGGGCTGGAGGACGTCCGCCGAAGGCTGCGGGACCTTTTCGTCGGCGCCGGGAAGCCCGCGTACGTCGGCCTGCTCGTCGCCGACAAGGACGAACTGCACCGGGTGCCCGACCCGGACGTCGAGCACGCGGTGGAGCGCGAGGTCCTCACGATGCCCGTGACCGCGGCGTTCCCGAGCACGCGCGCCCTGCGGGAGCGGCGTCCGGTCTTCGTGCCCGACCGCGAGGCGCTCGTCGCCGACTACGGGCCCGAGGCGCTCGGCGTCTTCGACCGCATGGGCTTCACCACCCTGCTGTGCCTGCCGCTCTGGGGCAGCCGCACCGTGCTGGGCGTCCTCGCGATCTGCTGGGCCAAGAAGCACGAGGTGGGCGTCACCGAGCGGGCCACGCTCACCGCCGCGTCCGGTTACATCGCGCAGGCGGTGGAGCGCGCCCTGTACCTCGACGAGCGGATCTCCGTGGCCAGGCAGCTCCAGGAGGCCATGCTCACCGATCTTCCCCGGGCCGACCCGCTCGAAATCAGCGCCCTGTACGAGCCCGCCGCGGTCGACGACATGATCGGTGGGGACTGGTACGACGCCTACCTCCTGCCGCCGGCGTCGTCGGGCGAGCCCGGGGCACTCATGATCACGGTGGGCGACATCACCGGCCACGACATGCACGCCGCCACGATCATGGGGCAGGTCCGCAGCATGCTGCGGCAGGCCACCCTCGACCACCCCCCGTACAGCCCCGCCGCCGCCCTGACCGCCCTCGACGCCGCGTGCTCGGTCCTGCCCGTCGAGGCCGCCGGCACACTGGTCCACGCGCGCATCGCCCCGGCCGACGACGGTCCCGGCTGGACGCTGACCTGGTCCAACGCCGGCCACCCGCCTCCACTGCTCCGTACGCCCGACGGCCGGGTGACCGTCCTGACCGAGCACGACATCCTGCTCCACCACACGCTGGGGCCGCTCCCGCGCACCGAGGCACGGCGCGGCCTTCCACCGGGCTCCACGCTGCTGCTCTACACCGACGGGCTCGTCGAGCGCCGCGGCCACGACATGGACGCCTCCACCGCACGCCTCGTCGGCTTGCTCGCCCGCCACGGTGAGCGTCCGCCGGCCGAGCTGCTCCGCCACATCAGCGCCGGGCTGGCCCAAGCGGCTCCCGAGGACGATGTCGTCGTGCTGGCCCTGCGCGTTCCCTGACGGCACGACGTCCGCCGGTTCGGCTTGACGGATCGAAACCGGGGTAGGCGCCGACCGTGTTCGGCGGACCGTCCGGGCGCGGATCCAAGGAGCAATTCATGATTCTCATCCTCGGACTCATCATTCTGATCGCCGCCGTCGTCGTCGGTCTGGCCGGAGTATTCGGCAATACCGGCCCGGGACACGGTCTCGGCACAGGTGGCGATTTCTCGATTTTCGGTTATCACGCGACCGGTTCGACCGGCGCGCTGTTTCTGATCGGAATCATCGTGGGCGCCGCAGCCCTGCTGGGTCTGGCCCTCGTCATGATGGGCACCCGTCGCTCGGCGCGGGCCCGACGGAAAATGGGCACATCGCGCCGTGAGGCCGCGGCCATGGAGCGCGAGCACGAGCACGCTCGCGAGCGCGAAGAACTGATCCGGCAACGTGACGACGCCCGCGCCGAGACCGCCGCCCACGACGACGCCCGCGGGACGGCTGCACCGGCGGCCGAGACGGCTGCTCCTGTGACGCACGCTCCGACGGACGCCTCGACGGACGCCCCGCGCAGGCGGGGCCACTGGTTCGGCCACCGGACCGCGCATCGCTGAGGGCAGCGAGGGCGGCGCTCCGCGAGCGATCCACCAGGGCCTGGGCCGATGCCCCGCATCGGCCCAGGCCCTACGGCTGCGGCGGCCCTACGGCTGCGGCAAGGGGGAACGCAACGCGCTGACTCCCTGGTCCCAGGCCTGGCCGATGTGGGTCGCGAGGCGGTCCTCCAGCAGGACGGTCGCCGCGCACCCGAAGGCGATGTCCGCCTCTACGCCCGGCTCTTCGGCCAGCAGGCCCTCGATGACCTCATGGCGTACGACCTGCTCGTGGACGGCGTCGGCCTCCACGTGCTCGGCGTAGAAGTGCTCGGCGGCGGATCCCGCCCCGCAGCGCCGCATGGCCTTGGCCAGGCGCCTCGACCCGGGTGACGAAGTGACCTCGACGCACGCGAAGTGCCCGACGAGAGCGCCGCGCCGGGCCCGGTGGAGCCCGAAGAGGGACATCAGGTTCACGGTCGCGAGCAGGGGCGCCGGAGCGTGGTCCAGGTAATGGCCGTACGCCGGATCCAGGCCCAGGTCGGCCATGAGGTCCGCGAAGAGCTTCGCGTGGATGCGGTCGGCGCGCCCGGCGCCGAACTCGTCGTACTCGATGGCCACCATCGCGGCCTTCGCCCTGCCGGTGAGCCGGGGGACCACCCAGAGGTGCGGGTCGGCCTCCTTGAGGTGGTAGAGCGAGCGCAGGGCCGCGTACTCACGCAACTGCCAGAGTTCCCCCTGGGTTTCGAGGCGGTGGCTCAGGCTGCCCGAGAGGTCGACGGGCTCGACGAGCAGCGGGTCGAAGGCCTCTGCGACCGAGCGGGGGGCGCGGGACAGCTCGCTGCTCAGGGCGTGGAGGAAGCGGGTCTCCAGGGCCTGGCGCAGCCGCAGCAGGTCCGGGTCCCATTCGCGCTCGTCGTCCACGCCTTCGAAGCCGCGGTAGTGCAGTTCGTAGAGGAGGTACAGCGCGAGCTGGAGGTCCTCACCCCACGGGTCCGCCTTCAGCACGGACGCGGTGGCGTGGACCGGCCGGCCGCCCGACCGCAGGGCCTGCGTCACGGCGCGGGACAGCTCGCCCCGCCCCTCGACGAGGCGGGGGCCGGCGGCGGTCTCCGTGGCGCTCGGGCTGGGAGGGGTCATCGGGGCTTCCTGTTCCCGGGCGGCGGTTCCGCCCGCTCGCGTCGGCGGTGGCTGGTGTCGCACCAGGGGTAGGCGCGGCTGCGACGGCAGGTGCACAGCGCGACCATGAAGCGGTCCGAGCGGGCGACCGTCCCGTCGTCCAGCACGATCTCGACCGGACCCTCGACCAGGACCGGGCCCTGCGGATCCACACATACCCGGCGGGCGGGCGCCGTCGCGGGAACCCGGCGCGGGCCGGGGTCATTCGGACTCGGCACGGATGATCACCAGCTCTTCCCACTCCTGGGCCTGTGCCGCGAGTCCCCGCTGCTCCAGCCAGGCCCGTCGCGAACGCAGTACGGGGCCCCAGGGCACGGAGGCCTTCGCCGTGACCGCGGCGGACAGCCCCGCCCCGGCCAGGCGGTCGAGCGTGCGCTCGGCCCCGCACATCCCGGAGTGCACCATGAGCAGGACGCCGCCGGGACGCAGCAGGGCGGGCGCGTCGGCGCAGATCCGGTCGATGACCCCGCGGCCGTCCGGACCGGCGTCCCAGGCCCGCCTCGGCCCGTACGACGGCAGCCTGTCGCCCGGGGCGGGGACGTACGGCGGATTCGTGATGACCAGGTCGAAGCGGCGCCCCGCGGTGCGTGCCGCGAAGTCGCCGTGCAGGACGCGCAGGGGCACCCGTCGGCGCAGGGAGTTCAGCCGCGCCGTGACCACGGCGGGCCAGGAGACGTCGACCGCCGTGACGCGCGCTCCCCTGCCCGCGGCGTGCAGGGCCAGCGCACCGGTACCCGTACCGATCTCCAGTGCGTCCGTGCGCGGCCCCAGCTCCTCCCGGTCGAGCGCCTCGGCGAGGAGGAGGGTGTCCGCCTGCGGCCGGTAGACGCCCGGCAGGGCCATCAGGCCGTAGTCGACGGGCCGCGGGGGCGAGGACGGCTCCGCAGCGTACGGCGCCTCTCGTCCCTCTCGCAGCGCACCGGGCCCGCTCACGCGCGCGGCTCCCCGTCGCTCGTGCTGCCGTCCGGCGTCTGCCACGAATCCTCGCGCCCACGGGCCACGGGGTTCTGCTCGGCCGGCCGTGCCGGCGCGCGGCGTCGCGCGCTGCGGCGGCTGCCGTACCAGAACGCGCCGATCAGAAGGACGACCACGACCACGCCGGCGAAAATGAGGAAAAGCGCTCCCTGGCCTTCGGCCGCAAGGGTCTCGGTAGGAATCATGGCTGGCGCCTACCCGTAATCCGCGAGCTTATTTACGGGACATCTCCGCCCGGAATTCCGACGGCGAACGGACGGTTCTGCTCAGGCGGCGCGATCCTGCCCGGGTCACCGCTCCATACGGCGGCGGTCCTCTTCGTTCCAGGCGGTGGTTTCACGGGGCCGGACATACGGTTCCGCATTTTCGGGCAGCCCGCCCGCCACCGCACGCCGGCGCGCCAGTTCCGCGTCGAACTCCAGCCCGAGGAGGATCGCGAGATTGGTGATCCACAGCCAGACCAGGAACACGATGACACCCGCTACGGTCCCGTACGTCTTGTTGTAGGAGGCGAAGTTCGCGACGTAGAACGCGAACCCGGCCGAGGCGGCCATCCAGATCACCAGAGCCAGGACGCTGCCGGGCGTGACCCACCTGAATCCGCGGCCCTTGGCGTTCGGCGCCGCCCAGTACAGCAGCGCGATCATGATCGTGACGAGGAGCACCAGGACCGGCCATTTCGCGATCGACCACACGGTGAGCACGCTGTCGCCGACGCCCAGGACGGTGCCCGCCTGCCGGGCGAGTCCTCCGGTGAACACCACGATCAGCGCACTGCCGCACGCGAGCACCATCAGCGTCACCGTGAGCGCCAGGCGCAGCGGCAGCACCTTCCACACCGGGCGGCCCTCGGGTATGTCGTAGACGGCGTTCGCGGAGCGGATGAACGCGGCGACGTAGCCGGAGGCGGACCACAGCGC
Organism: Streptomyces vinaceus; assembly: GCF_008704935.1. NCBI lineage: Bacteria > Bacillati > Actinomycetota > Actinomycetes > Kitasatosporales > Streptomycetaceae > Streptomyces > Streptomyces vinaceus. The sequence continues at coordinate 7,179,704 of NZ_CP023692.1, read as the reverse complement.
CACGAGGAGACCGACGACCGCCATCAGTGACCCGATGCCGCTGCGGCCCTGGAGCTGCTCGACCGCGTTCGTGATCACGTCCCGCGCGGAGCCGGGAGTCAGCGGCCGCACGCTGTCCAACAGGCGCCGGGTCGTCGACTCGCCGGCCAGGCCGAGCAGGGAGACGAGGACCAGGAGGGCGGGGAAGATCGCCAGCACCCCGTAGTAGGTCAGGGCCGCGGCGCGATCGGCCAGTTCGTCGTTGCGGAACTCCTCGGCCGTGCCGCGCAGTACCGCCCGCCAGGACCGTGCGGGCAGGTCGGAGGGCCGGTCCGGCGCCCGCGCCTCGACCAGGTCGCTCGGGCCCGCCGTGGCGTCCCGCCCGGTGTTGCCATGATCACGGTCGTCGCCTTGGCCACGCTTCGTAGGAGGTGTCACACCCCTCGGCTTTCCGCATCGCGGCCACTCATGCCCGTACGGCGCGCGCCATCGTGTTGCGCCGAACGGACCGAACCAAAGGGGAGGAATCGCATCACCCCGCGACATCAAAGAGAGGTGTGCGGGTAGCCGGACATCATGGACCCCAACACTCACACCCCGCTCCGCGCTGTCGCGACCGGACATGGGCAACGGGAAGGAGAACGACGATGACGAAGCAGCAGGCATCGAGCGACACCGCCGGGAACGACTTGCCGGGCAAGCCCGGCCCGCAGTCACCGCAGCTCGCCGAGCCGACCGAGCCCACCGGGCCCCTTCCCCCGAAGCCCGACCAGAACGGCCCCGAGACGGTGGGCCCCACCGGACAGGCCACGGGAGCGGACCAGGCACGCGTGGCGCAGAGCGGCGCCTACCTGACGACGGCCCAGGGCACGCGTCTGCCCGACTCCGACCACTCCTTGAAGGTCGGAGCGCGCGGCCCGGTGCTGCTCCAGGACCATCACCTGCGCGAGAAGATCACCCACTTCGACCACGAGCGGATCCCGGAGCGGGTGGTCCACGCCCGCGGCGCCGCCGCGCACGGCGTCTTCCGGGGCTACGGAACCGCCGCCGAGGTGTGCAAGGCCGCGTTCCTCGCCAAGGACGTGGAGACGCCCGTGTTCGTACGGTTCTCCACCGTGCTCGGCTCGCGCGGTTCGGCCGACACCGTGCGCGACACGCGTGGCTTCGCGACGAAGTTCTACACCGACGAGGGCACCTTCGACCTCGTCGGCAACAACATCCCGGTGTTCTTCATCCAGGACGCCGTCAAGTTCCCCGACGTCATCCACGCCGGCAAGCCGCATCCGGACCGCGAGATCCCGCAGGCGCAGAGCGCGCACGACACGTTCTGGGACTTCGTGTCCCTGCACACCGAAGCCACGCACCACACGCTCTGGAACATGTCCGACCGCGCCATCCCGAGGTCGTTTCGGATGATGGAGGGATTCGGAGTCCACACCTTCCGGCTGGTCAACACCGCCGACGAGAGCGTACTGGTCAAGTTCCACTGGAAGCCGAGGCTCGGCGTGCACTCCCTGGTCTGGGAGGAAGCCCAGCTGATCAACGGGATGGACCCCGATTTCCACCGCCGCGACCTCTTCGACGCCATCGAGTCCGGCGCCTTCCCCCAGTGGGAACTCGGCATCCAGGTCTTCCCCGACACCCCCGAGCAGACGTTCGAGGGCATCGACCTCCTCGACCCGACGAAGATCGTCCCGGAGGAGCTCGCACCCGTTCAGCCCATCGGGCTGATGACCCTCAACGCCAACACCAGGAACTACTTCGCCGAGACCGAGCAGGTCGCCTTCCACCCGGGCCATCTGGTCCCCGGCATCGACGTCACCGACGATCCGCTGCTCGCCGGCCGGCTCTTCTCCTACCTCGACACCCAGATCAGCCGGCTCGGCGGCCCGAACTTCGGCCAGATCCCGATCAACCGGCCGCACGCCCCCGTCAACGACATGCTCCGCGACGGCATGCACCAGAGCGCCGTCCACACCGGCGTGGCCCCCTACCGGCCCAACAGCCTCGACGGCGGCTGCCCGTTCCTCGCCGGAGCCGATGCGGCCGCCTTCGTCGAAACCCCCGTGGAGGTACCGGCGGCGAGCAAGGTCCGTGAGGCGCCCGCCTCCTTCTCGGACCACTTCACCCAACCCCGCCTCTTCTGGCTGAGCATGACCGAGCCCGAGCGCGAGCACATCATCGCCGCCTACACCTTCGAACTGAGCCACTGCTACGAGCAGGCGATCAAGGAACGCACCCTGCAGGTACTGGCGAACATCGATCCGCAGCTGTGCGAACAGGTCGCCACGGGCCTGGGACTGCCGGTCCCCGCCGCCACGGTGCCGCTCGTCGCGGCCGAACCCAGCCCCGCCCTCTCCCAGATGGGAGGGACCTGGCCGACCGACGGCCGCGTCGTCGGCGTCATCGCCGACCCGGCATCCGACCTGGACGGCGTACGCACCGCCCGGCAGGCCGTCCTGGACGCCGGCATGGTACCCCTCGTCATCGCCCCGACCGGCGGCGCCCTCGACCCCGACGGTGAACCCATCGCCGTGCAGCGGACCTTCGCCACCGCCCGCTCCGTCGAATTCGACGCCCTCCTGCTGGCCGGTGTACCGCAGGCCGGCGCGGACGCGTACGGCGCCCGCGACGCCAAGGCCGGCACCGCCCGGCCGCCGGAAGCCCCCGACCCGCGCGTCCTGCTGCTCCTCACCGAGGCGTACCGTCACGGCAAGGCCGTCGGAGGCTGGAACGGCGCGGACCGGCTCCTCGAAACCGCGGGCATCACGGCAGACGAACCGGGGATCGTCGTCGCCACGAGCGCCGGCGCGGTCGTGGAAGCGCTGAAGACGGCGCTCGGCGGACATCGGGCCTGGGACCGGTTCCCCACCGCCTTGTGAGCGCGGCCCCGGGGCGGCTCCCCCATTGGCAGGCCAGTCGTTCGGGTGCACTCGAAGCCGGGGCGGGATCACGACGCGACACCGGGTAGGCGTCGTGTATGACCTCATACACCCTCGACGACTCGGCCACAGCCGGGCAGAGCGCAGTCATCGACACGGCCTCGACATGGTGGCTGACGGCCTTGGACCGGCTGGAGCGGACGACGGTGGCGGACCCTGCCATCAAGGCGCTCCAGCGGGGGATCCGCTCACTCCCCCTCGGTGTGGTGCGCGATCTGCTGCGCGGCAGGCCGCTGGGCCACCCGGTGCATCCGGTGCTGGTCCAGGTACCCATCGGATGCTGGCTGTCGGCCGCCGTATTGGACGTCGTACCCGGCAATCGGGGTGCGACGACGACCCTCACCGCAGTCGGCCTCGCCGGCATCGCCCCGGCGGCGATGGCCGGCTGGGCGGACTGGGCGGACCTCCCTCCCGAGCAGGCCCGGGTCGGGCTGGCCCATGCGGCCTCCAACGCGGCCGCGGTGGTCTGCTACGCCGCGTCACTGGCGTCGCGGCTGCAGGGCCGTTCGGCGAAGGGCCGCCTGTGGTCGCTCGGCGGCCTCGCCGCCGTCGCCGTCAGCGGTGCACTGGGCGGGCACGTGGCCTACCGGCAGGCCGTCGGAGCCTACCCCGCCACATGAACCCACCCCGCGTACGCCCTTCGGGCAGACCCGCGTCGACTCCCCGCTCGGCGCGGCGCACGGTGCGCCGGCTCGTGCCAGGATGCGGGCCACGGCGCATCGGCACGACGTCGCGCCCGGCGACCGGTGACCGGCGACTGGTGACACGTCCCGCCTCGACGAGGAGACCCGTGAAGCACACGACCAGCCGCATCCTGGTGACGGGTTCCGCGGACGGCCTGGGACGGGCCGCGGCGCAGTCCCTGCTGTCCGCGGGCCACGAGGTGGTGGTGCACGCCCGCAATCCGGAGCGTGCGGCAGCCCTCACCCCGCTGCTGGAACGGGGAGCGGGCGTGGTGGTGGGTGATTTCACGGACCGCGACGCCGTACGGCGCATCGCCGACGAGCTGAACGACACCGAGCCGCTCGACGCGGTCATCCACAACGCGGGGGTGTGGAACGGCCCGGCGGTCATGCCGGTCAACGTCGTCGCGCCGTACCTGCTCACGGCCCTGCTGCCCCGACCCCGCCGCCTGGTGTACCTGAGCAGCGGCTCCCATTACGACGGCCACCCCCACCCCTCGCTCGCCGGCATCGACTGGCGGGGCGAGCACGCGGGCTCGTACGCGGACAGCAAGCTGTTCGTCACCGCGCTCGCGGCGGCCGTGGCCCGCCTGCGCCCGGGGGTGTCGAGCAACGCCGTGGATCCGGGCTGGGTGCCGACGAGGATGGGCGGGCCGCACGCCCCGGACGATCTCGAACTCGGCCACAGGACACAGGAGTGGCTGGCGACGAGCGAGGACGACCAGGCCCTGACGAGCGGCGGGTACTGGTACCACCGCCAGTTGCGGCCGCCGCATCGAGCCGTCCACGACCAGGAGTTCCAGGAACGCCTGCTGCGAGCGCTGGCCGACGAGACGGGCGTCACGATCTGAACCCGGACGGATGTCGGGAGGAGTTCGGGACAGAAGCACGGGGTGCTGAAGATACCTCTCGTGATCCTGCTCGCCCTGCTCGCCGCTTGCGCGTCGGCCGCCGCCGCCCTGTCCACCCCCTGGTTCCTGGCCCTGGCCGTCCCGTTGGTCCTGCTCACGCTGGTGGCCGTACACGATCTCGTACAGCGTCGGCACTCGGTCCTGCGCAACTACCCGGTGCTCGGGCACTTCCGCTTCGCCCTGGAGGCCCTGCGGCCGGAGATCCAGCAGTACTTCATCGAGCGCAACTTCGACGGCCGTCCCTTCGACCGGGACACCCGCAGCATCGTCTACGAGCGGGCCAAGGGGACCGACGCCGAGGAGCCGTTCGGTACCGAGCTCGACCTGTACCGGCCCGGCAGCGAGTACCTCACGCCGTCGATGGCGCCGCGGCCCGTGCGCACGGATCCGCCCCGGGTACGGATCGGCGGACCCGACTGCACCCGCCCGTACGACATGTCCCTGCTCAACGTGTCGGCGATGAGCTTCGGCTCGCTGTCGGCCAATGCCGTGCTCGCCCTCAACTCCGGTGCGCGCGCGGGCGGCTTCGCCCACGACACCGGCGAGGGCGGGCTGTCGGAGTACCACCTGCGCCCCGGCGGGGACCTCGTCTGGGAGATCGGAACCGGCTACTTCGGCTGCCGTACCGACGAAGGGGGCTTCGACGAGAAGAAGTTCGCCGCCAAGGCCGCGCACGAACAGGTCAAGTGCGTGTCGTTGAAGATCAGCCAGGGCGCCAAGCCGGGTATCGGCGGCGTCCTGCCGGGAGCCAAGGTCAATGCCGAGATCGCGGAGGTCCGCGGTGTACCGCAAGGGAAAACGGTCGTGTCGCCGCCGTTCCACCGCGTCTACTCCACGCCGCGCGAGCTGGTGCGCTTCCTGGCCCGGATGCGCGAGCTCGCCGACGGTAAACCCGTCGGCTTCAAGCTCTGCGTCGGCTCGCGCCGGGAGTTCCTCGCCGTGTGCAAGGCCATGCTGGAGGAGGGCACCACGCCGGACTTCATCATCGTCGACGGCGCGGAGGGCGGAACGGGCGCCGCACCGCTGGAATTCGCCGACCACATCGGCATGCCGCTCGGCGAGGGGCTGATGACCGTGCACAACGCCCTCGTGGGGGCGGGTCTGCGCGAGCGGATCCGCATCGGGGCCAGCGGCAAGGTCGCCACCGGCAGTGACCTGGTCAAACGTCTCCTCCAGGGCGCCGACTACACCAATGCCGCCCGCGCCATGATGTTCGCGGTCGGCTGCATCCAGGCGCAGCGCTGCCACACGAACACCTGCCCCGTCGGCGTCGCCACCCAGGACGAGCGCCGGGCCCGCGCCCTCGACGTCGGCGACAAGGCGCAGCGCGTGCAGCGCTTCCAGGAGGCCACGGTCAAGAGCGCCCTGCAGATCATGGCGGCGATGGGCGTCGACGAGCCGTCCGGGCTGCGCCCGCACCAGCTGGTGCAGCGGGTGGACCCGCATACCGTCCGCTCCTACGCGGAACTGCACGAGTGGCTCACACCGGGGCAACTGCTCGCATCAGCGCCCGAGGGCTGGGCATCCGACTGGCGGGCGGCCGACCCGGACCGCTTCACCCACTGACACCGCGCCGGCCCTCCCCCCGGGGGCCGCACCTGGACCGAAGGGCACTCCTGTGGCACGTACCGTCGCCCACGTGATCGTCGACGCACTCAAAGAACTGGGTGTCCGGCACGTCTTCGGCGTCGTCGGGGACGCCCTCAACCCCCTGACCGACGCCATCCGCACCACCGACGACCTGGACTGGGTCGGCTGCCGGCACGAGGAGGCCGCGGCTTTCGCCGCCTCGGCGCAGTCGCAGCTGTCCGACACGCTCGGGGTGTGCATGGGCACGGTCGGGCCCGGGTCCGTGCACCTCCTCAACGGGCTCTACGACGCGGCCAAGAGCCGCACGCCGGTCCTGGCGATCTGCGGGCAGGTCCCCCTCGCCGAGGTCGGCAGCGACTACTTCCAGGAGGTCGACAACGACCTGCTCTTCCGCGACGTGGCCGTCTACCGGGCCACGGTCACCTCGCCCGACCAGATGCCGCGGATGCTCGAATCGGCCGTGCGCGCCGCCGTCACCCAGGGCGGTGTGGCCGTCCTGACCGTCCCCGGTGACCTGGGCGACCAAGAGCTGAGCGAGGACCGCCCCACGCGCTTCGCCCTCGCCGCGCCGCGCACGCGCCCCGAGGACCCGGCCCTCGCCGAGGCCGCCGAGCTGCTGAACTCCGCCTCCCGCGTCACGCTGCTCGTCGGCCGCGGGGCGCGCGGGGCCCGTACCGAGGTGCTCCGGGCCGCGGAGCTGCTGGCCGCGCCCATGGTGCTCACGCTCAAGGCGAAGGAGGGGTTCGAGGGCGACAACCCGTTCCAGGTGGGGCAGACGGGCCTCATCGGCAATCCGGCCGCGGCGCACGCACTCGACAGCGGGGACGCGCTCCTGATGCTGGGCACCGACTTCCCCTACCGCGACTGGTACCCGACGGGCTGCAAGGTGGTCCAGGTGGACACCCGTGCGGAGCACCTGGGCCGCCGGGTCCCGGTGGACGTGGGCCTCGCGGGCGACGTCGGGGCCACCCTGCGCGCCCTGCTGCCGCTGCTGGAGGAGGCCGGCGATCGTACGCACCTGGACGGCGCCCGGGACCGGTTCGCGCGCTGGGAGGAGGGGCAGCGCAAGCTGGCCGACCCGGGCCACGAGCGCCGCTGGACCGGAAAGCTGCGGGCCGCCCTGGACAACCGGGACCACGAGATCCGCCCGGAGGCCCTGGCCGCCGCGGTGGACCGGTACGCCGACGAGGACGCCGTGTTCACCTCGGACACCGGCATGGCGACCGTCTGGCTGTCCCGCTTCGTCGCCATGCGCGGCGGCCGGCGGCTGATCGGCTCGTACAACCTCGGCTCGATGGCGAACGCCATGCCGCAGGCCCTCGGGGCCCAGCTGTGGGCGCCGGACCGGCAGGTCGTCGCCTTCTGCGGCGACGGCGGGCTGAGCATGCTGCTCGGGGACCTGATGACGATCAAGACGTACGGGCTCCCGGTGAAGCTCGTCGTCTTCGACAACCGCCGGCTGGGCATGGTGAAGCTGGAGCAGGAGCAGGCGGGACTGCCCGAGTTCGGTACGCAACTCGACAACCCCGATTTCGCCGCGGTCGCCACGGCCCTCGGCATCACGGGGATCCGGGTCACCGATCCGGCCGAACTCCACGACGGTGTGCGCCGGGCCTTGCAGACGCCGGGACCGGTCCTGCTGGACGTACTGACGAACCCCGAGGAAGTGGCCGTGCCGGGCAAGCCGACCGTGGCCCAGGGATGGGGCTTCGCCATCGCCAAGGTCAAGGAGACGCTGTCGAGCCGCGAGGACTGACGTTCTCACAGCTCCCGCAGCGCCGGCAGCAGCTTGCTCTCGGACCAGTCCAGGAAGGGCTGCTGCCGGTCGCCGCCGATCTGGACCAGGGCGACCTCGGTGAATCCCGCGTCCACGTAGGGGCGTACGGCTTCGACGAAGGCGTCGACGTCCTCGCCGCAGGGGACGGCGTCGGCGACGTCCTCGGGCCTGGTGTGCTGCGAGGCCTGGGCGAAGCCGGCCGGACCGGGCAGTTCCGCGTTGACCCTCCAGCCGCCCAGCGCCCAGCGGAACTGGTCGTGCGCCCGGGCCACCGCCGCATCGCGGTCGGGGTCGTAGGAGACCGGCAGCTGGCCCACGCGCGGCTTGCCGGAGCCGCCGTGCGCGTCGAACGCGGTCAGCAGCTCCCGCTTCGGCTCGGTGGCGATGAGCAGGTCGCCGTGGTGGCCCGCGAGCTCGCAGGAACGGTCACCGGAGACGGCGATCCCGATCGGCGGCGGATCGTCGGGGAGGTCCCAGAGCCGGGCGTTCTCCACGTCGAAGTGGGCGCCGTGGTGGCTGACGTACCCTCCCTCGAACAGGGAGCGGATGATCTCCACCGCCTCGTGGAGCATGTCGAGGCGTACGTGGGCGGCGGGCCAGCCCGCGCCGACGATGTGCTCGTTGAGGTTCTCGCCGGAGCCCAGGCCCAGCCGGAAGCGCCCCTGGGACAGGAGCTGCATCGTGGCCGCCTTCTGGGCGATCACCGCGGGGTGATAGCGGAAGGTCGGGCAGGTCACGTACGTCATGAGCGGGATCCGGGAGGTGGCCTGCGCCGCGGCGCCCAGGACGCTCCACGCGTAGGGCGCGTGTCCTTGGGCCTCCAGCCAGGGGAAGGAGTGGTCGGAGATGACGGAGAAGTCGAATCCCGCCCGCTCCGCCGCCACCACGTGGTCCACCAGGTCCCGGGGGCCGGCCTGCTCGGTCATCATCGTGTAGCCGATTCGCACCATATCGGGCGCCTTACCGTTTCGGAGCCGTTGAAACGCCCCTGCCGAAGCCACCCCTAGCCGGGCGCGACTCCGCTCCGGCGCGCGGTGAACAGGAGGTACTCCCACTCCATCGCCCCGTCCTGGAGCGCGTCACCCGCCAGTTCGTCGAGGGCCCGGTCCAGGGCGGCGGTCTTCTCGGGAGCCTCGGCGATGTTCCGGTAGACCGCGATGGTCGGGCCGTAGGTGGCCTTGAAGAACTCGCGGAACTCCTCCGGCTTCGCGAAGCGGTCCACGCGGACCGTCTGCCGTCGCGCGTCGACCCCGTCGACGCGGTCACCGAGGAGGGCACGGACGTGCTCCTCGCGCCCCCACAGGGGTGGCGGCTGCGCTCCCGGGGGCGGCGGAGGCGCGTACGGCTTCATGGTGGTGAACATCCGCCCGATGAAGCCCTCCGGGGTCCAGCTGATCAGCCCGATGATGCCGCCCTTCCGGCAGACCCTGACCAGTTCGTCGGCGGTGTCCTGGTGGTGCGGGGCGAACATGACCCCGACGCAGGACATGACCGTGTCGAACTCCCCGTCGGCGAAGGGCAGCGCCTCGGCGTCGGCCACCTCCCAGCGCAGTTCGGCGCCGCGCGCCGCCGCGTCCCGCCGTCCCACGTCCAGCAGCTCGGGGGTGAGGTCGGAGGCGATCACGTCGCCGCCGGCCAGCGCGGCCGGAATGGCGGCGTTCCCCGCTCCCGCGGCGACGTCGAGTACCCGGTCGCCGTGCTTCACCCCGCAGGCCGTGACCAGGACGGGGCCGAGGGCCCCGACGACCTCCTTGGCGACCGCCGGGTAGTCGCCGAGTGCCCACATGGTCCGGTGCTTCGCCTTGAGCGCGCGGTCAGCGTCGCCCGCGTCCGTCGTGTCGGTCATGCCGTCCGCCTCCTTCGCCTGGTGCCGAATCCGATTCCGCATCCCGCATCCCGCATCCCGGATCCCCACCTGTTTCGAGCATAGGAACCCGCTCGGGACCCGGCCCGGCGACCGCCGCCGGGTCCCGCTCGCACCGCGCGACGGGCGGGGCGACGATGGGGACGATGGGAAGGCAGGTCTCCTCCTCCTGACTCGCGCCGACCGTACGAGGGGCGACAGCATGGAGGGAGGGCGGTCGACCGCGACGGCCCGTGCAGGAGGGCACTACGGATCGTGACCAGGCAGCGCTTTGCGTTCTGCGGGGCGGAGCTGGCCGCTGTCTACGTCCTCGCCGACGGCGGCAAGGAACTCCACCTGGCCGAGATGACCGGAAACCGCTCCATGCTCTACGGACTGCCCGCGGTCCTCTCGGTGGACGGTCACTCCCCGGCCGCGGAGGCCTACCGTACGGGCCGCCCGCTGTGGCTGACCCCGAAGGCGCTCGCCGCGTACGTGGAGGAGGACCCGCACCACTTCCCCGGCCGGGTACGGGACGACTCCGTCAAGGCTTCGCCGGCCAGACTCTCGCTCGGTGCCATACCGCTCGGGCACGGCGCCAGGGAACTGGGCTGCCTGGTCGTCGCCGGCGACGTCCCCGACGGCTTCAGCAGCGATCGGCGGAACCTGCTGGAGCTGTACGCCGACCAGGTCGCCGCCGGACTCGAATCCGCGGCCGCCCACCCGACCGGGCGTACGGCCGCCCCGCGCCCCGTACTGGGACACACGCTGGTCCCGATGCGGGGCGGAGCGTTCATCCTGGACCTCGCCTCGGGCCGCATGGAGGCGCACGCACGCGCACTGGAGCTGCTCGGGATCCCGCCCGACGAGTTCGGCGGCAACGTGGAGACGCTGCTGGAGCGTGCGGTGCCGGACGACGTCCCGGCGCTGATGGCCGTCGTGGAGCCGGACGGGCTCACGACGGATCCGCAGCAGCTGGCGTTCCGCATCCGCGGGCCCGGGGGTGAACTGCGCTGGCTGGGCCTGCGGTGCCGGGTGATGACGGACGAGGACGGCACCCCCGTGCGTGTCCTCGGCGTCGTGGCCGACGCCTCCTACCTGCGCCCGAGTGCCGACGAAGTCTCCATCGTCCAGCGGCTGTCGACCAAGCTGGCCGGCGCGACGACCGTCAGGGACGTCAGCCAGATCGTGGTCAACTCCCTGCGCGGCCCGCTGGACGCGAGCCGGGTCGCGGTCGCCGAAGTGGAGGCCGACCGGCTCGTGATCACCGTACTCGACCCTCCCGAACCGCGCGCATGGCCGGACATGTGGCGCTCGGAATGGCGATCCGAGTGGCCCGACGCCTCGATGCACGACCTGCCCACGCTGCAGAACGCGCTGCGGGAGGGCCATGTGAGCCTGTGGCCGCCGGGTGCGGACGTCGAACCCGCCCTCGCCGGCATCGGGCCCGGTGGGCTCGCGGTCCTGCCGCTGCCGGCGGACGGCCGGATGGTCGGGGTCTGCCTCGTCGGCTGGGACGGCGAGCACCGGTTCGGTCCGGAGGAGCGGTCGCTGCTGACCGCGACGGCGGGGCTGGTGGGGCAGGCGCTGACGCGCGCGCACGCCCTGGACGCGGGCCATGAGCTCGCCACGATGCTCCAGCGCAGCCTGCTGCCGCGCAAACTGCCCTCGCTGCCCGGCGGGATGGCCGTGGCCCGGTACCTGCCCGCGACCGTGGGTCTCGAAGTGGGCGGCGACTGGTACGACGTCATCCCGCTCAGCGACGGCCACGTGGCCCTCGTCATCGGCGATGTGCAGGGCCACAGCGCCGGAGCCGCGACCATCATGGGCCAGATACGGACGGCGGTGAGGGCCTACGCGGTGGAGCGGCATCCGCCCGACGTGGTCATCGCCCGGGCCAACCGGCTGCTCGTCGGTATGGAGACGGACCTGTTCGCCACGTGTCTGTACGTGGACCTGGACATGGAGGAGGGCATCGCCTGGTTCGTCCGCGCCGGCCACCTCCAGCCGATCCTGCGCAGCCCGGACGGCCGCACCGAGGAGTTGGCCGTCGAGGGAGGACCACCGCTGGGAGTGGTCGCGGACGCCGAATTCCCCATGACGGAGGTGGGCCTGGTCCCGGGGAGCATGCTAGCCCTGCTGACGGACGGGATGGTCGAGTCGTCCAACGTCCGTCTGGAGGACGGGATGCGCCGGGTGTGCGAGGTACTGGCCACGGCGGAGCCGGAGGACCCGGGGATGGTGGCCGACGAACTGCTCTCGGGCGTCAACCGGCGGGACGACGACGTGGCGTTGTTGCTCTTGCGCTACGACGGCACCCGCGTCCGGCCGATGCGGACGAACTGGACCGTCTGGCGGCTTCCCGACGCCGTCCATCACGCCCGCCGTTTCGCCGCGCGCGCCCTGCGCTCGTGGGGTGTGGAGGAGGAGGTCGACATCGCCCTGCTGGTGGTGTCCGAGCTGGTCACCAACGCGATCGCCCATACGCAGGGAGAGGTCCGGCTGGACCTGACCCTGTCCTCGGACCGGCTGCGCATCGCCGTGAACGACGCCTCGCCCCGCAGCCCGGTCAAGCCCGCGTCGGTGGACTGGTCGGCGACCGGAGGCCGCGGGCTCCTCATCGTCGAGGCGACGACCGCGTCGTGGGGGTCGGTGCCGCTCAGCAGCGGCAAGCAGGTGTGGGCCGAGGTTCCGCTGGCGCCGGGCGAACGGCTCGCCCGCCCGCGCGTGACGGCGGCGCCTCCGCCGCAGGCGGCTTAGTACGTTCCTCCCGAGCGGTCCGGACCCGGCCTCGGGGGCCCGGACCACTCACCGCGTGCTGGTCCCGTCAGGCCGCTCGGCCCGCCGGGTGGAAGTTGATGCGTTCGCGGACGACGGGGAAGCCGGCCTTGGCGAAGTGCGCGGCCATGGGGAAGTTGCCGCGGTCCGTCGCTCCGCTCACGTACTGCGCGCCCTGCGCGACGAGGAAGTGCGTGCACTCCGCGAGGAGGTCGTAGGCGTAGCCGTGGCCGCGCTGCTCCGGGACGACTCCGATGAAGCCGATGGTGGGGCCGGAGGGGTTGTGAGCCGGGATGTGGATGCCGGCCAGGTCGCCCTCGGGCGTGCGGGCGACCTGCCACCACTCCCGCGGGGAGGGACACCAGTGGAAGAAGTCGAGTTCCTCCTGGGCGGCCTGGTCGAGGCCGCCCTCCGCCACGGCCCTGAGCGCGTGGGCGTCCAGGGTGACGGAGTGGATGCGGCGCAACGCCTCGAAGAACACGGTGTCGTCGGGTTCGGCATCGAAGCGCAGGCGTCCGGGCCGCTCGGGCAGACCCCGCTCGGGCGTCCAGCGGTACAGGAAGCGTTCCACCAGGAGTTCGTACCCTGCGGCTCGTGCGGCGGCGAAGCGGGCCTCGGCGGCGGAGCGCAGGTCGGGCTTCTCCCGCCAGTCGCCGGGCAGGTTGATTTCGAGTTCGACCCGCCAGGGGGCGGAGCGCAGGAGTGTGGCCCCGGCCTCCTCCTCGCCCTCGGCCACGTCGAACCAGTTGATGTTGACGGGCTCCGCGTCGTCGGGGCCGCCCCACCACGCGCCGCGTGCGACGACCTCGCCGTCGCGCAGGGCGACGCGCTGCCAGTCGGGGCGGAACCGGGTACGCCGATGGCCTTCACGGGCGCCGAGGGGGTCGGGGTGTGCGTCGAAGAGGTGAGCGTCGCTCGCGGTGAGGGTACGGATGGTGACCGGACCGGTCATGGATTCCTCCGGGATACAGGCTGCTTGGAGCGCTCCCGGTCAGAACTGACGAACCGCGCCGGGACGAGGGAAGGGGGAGCGCCGGAAAGGTGTCACACACACGGCAGTCGCCTCCTTCCGTTCGTCTCTGGGCGCGGGGCCACACAATATGGGAGCTCCAGAGAGCCCGTCCACGGATTTCCGCACCGGGCGCGGGCTGGGCACGGCGGGCGGGGTGGCTCAGGTTGCCGGGTCTTCGTCGAGCGGGACGTCCAGGCGGTCGGCCAGGGCGGTGAGGGTCGGGCCCAAGGGGAGTGCGACCCGGGTGAGGGCGTGCTCGTCGCCGCGGGTGGGGTCGTTGTTGACGATCAGAACGGGCTTTCCGGCCCGGGCCGCCTGCCGGACGAACCGCAGCCCGGACATCACCGTCAGTGAGGACCCCAGGACCAGGAGGGAGCCGGCATCGGCGACCAGCGCGCGGCAGTGCTCGACCCGCCCCGGCGGAACGGATTCACCGAAGAACACCACGTCCGGCTTGAGGACACCGGCGCACCGCGCGCACGGCACCACGCGGAAGTCCCCGACCTGCTCGTCGGTGAGGTCGGCGTCCCCGTCCGGGTTGAGTGCGGCGGCGACGGGCTCGAATCCGGGATTGGCCTGCGCGAGCCGCAGGGCGACTTCCCGGCGCGGTTCGAAGGAGCCGCACGAAAGGCAGACGACTCGCTCCAGGCTCCCGTGGAGTTCCACCACGCCCGCGCTGCCGGCGGCCTGGTGCAGCCCGTCGACGTTCTGGGTGATCACGCCCGAGAGCAGCCCGCGCCGCCCGAACGCGGCCACGGCCCGGTGCCCCGCATTGGGCCGGGCCCGGCCGAACGTGCGCCAGCCGAGGTGGCTACGGGCCCAGTACCGGCGCCGGGCCTGGGCGTCGGCGGTGAATTCCTGGTAGGTCATCGGGGTGTGCCGGCGCAGGCTCCCGCCCTCGCCCCGGTAGTCGGGGATGCCCGACTCCGTGGACATGCCGGCCCCGCTGAGCACCAGTACGCCGCCGCTGCGCAGCGCGTCGGCGACCGGCTCCGGATCGGTGGTGCCGGGCCGCAGGCCCGCGGGGGGCGTCCAGCTCAGAGTGGGGCGCATGTGCATGTCCGCCAGCGTACGCAACAGTCCGCGCGCCGGCCCCGGCCCGACGGGAGGCCGCACACAGTGCACCGTCTCCGACGCGTAGAGAAGCACCCCGCTGGACGAAGGGACGTCCCGGAACGGGAACATGTCGGGATGGACCACTTGTCTTCTGCGCCACCGACAGCGGTGCGCCTCACGCGGTACACGAAGTCCGAGCAGGCCGAGATCCTCGGTGAGGGTGCCGATCCGTTCGGTGTCGCTGACGCCGGTTTGACATGGCTGCCCAAGGAAGAGCATTTCGGCGTCAGGCTGGAAGGCCGGCTCGTGGCACATACGGGCCTGCTCCGGGTGCCCGTGTCGGTCGGCGGCGCCGAGGCCGAGGTGGTGGGAGTGGGCGGGGTGGCCGTCGCGGCGGACGTACGCGGGCGGGGGCTCGCCCGCCTCGTCATGACCGCGGCCCTCGGCCACGCACGGACGATGGGCCCTCGGCACGGGCTCCTCTTCTGCCGACCGCCGCTCGTCCCCCTGTACCGGCGGCTGGGCTGGCAGGTGTTGGAGCAGGACGTCAGGGTGGAACAACGCGAGGGTCCCGTGATCATGCCGCTGCGCACCATGTGGACGCCGCTGCGCGAGGGTGCGCAGTGGCCGGCCGGAGGGGTACGCCTGCTCTCGTACCCCATGTGACCGGCCACAGCGGACACCGCCGAGGAATTTCAGGCGGGTGCCGCGTCCGACAGGCGTCCGCCGGTCATCCAGATGCGCGACATGGCATCGGCCAAAGCGGGATATCGGGCGGCCTCGCAGACCATTTCCGAGAGCACGAGAATTCCGTGCGCGGTGCACTTCGGATCGCGGTTCCGGTGCAGCCAGGTCACCGCGTTGCCGAGCTGCCGGCGCCCCAGTGAGATCCCCAGTCGCCGCACGGCGGCGGCCGTTTCCAGGTCGGAGCGGCCTCCGCCGAACGGCAGGACTTCGGTTCGACGGATCCCGGGTGGCGGGGCGGAGTCCCGCACGTGCCGGACGCACGCTTCCCGCGGGGCCTGCCCGTTCTCCAGGGTGTTGCGGAATCCGACGATGCGCATGCCCGCGTTCTGCAGGCAGAGCTCGATGTAGAGGTCGATGGACAGGCCCCGCAGCTGGATGTGCAGGGGCAGGAAGGCCTTTTCTCCCGGCTGCCGGGAGGCGCCGCCGAAGAATCCCTGAGCGTCCACCGCCCTCGACCGGATGGTCGACGTGAGGAGCTGGTAGTCGTCCGCCGACGCGTGAGCCGGCGAAAAGGACACGGGTTTCAGCACGGTCGGCCGCATCACGGGAGACCGCCGGTATTCCGCCTTCCCCGGAGTAATCCGCCCGCGATCGGTTCGGTCCCGTCGTGTTCGCGCATACGCATGCACCGCCTTCGGCATTCTCCCCGTCGCAGGGTTCGGATCGGTTTCGATCCTTTGTAGTCGCCCCGGTGGCGGCCGGACGAATAGTTGGCCCCGGATGCTAAGAAATCGGCGCGCGATCCGGGTGGCCCGCAGGCGGCTACTCCTTGACGGGGTCGGCTCCCGGCCGCTTCACGATCCGGTCGCCGGCCGCGATCGACTTCCACAGTCCGCGGCCGATCCGGATCTTGACCGTTTCGCCGTCGGCGAGGCGGATCTCGGCGAAGTGGTACATGTTCGAGCCGTCGAGCATGCCCCGGGAGAGGTTGACCACGACGCCTTCCCAGGCGTCTTCACGTCCGACTTCGTGTGAGTTCGACATGTGAGGAGCGTACGGAGACCGACCACGCCTCCGGTAGGGCCACGCATCCCGTCCCGGGCCGTACAAATGTCATCAGTACGAATGGTCGACCGTGACGTCCGCGGACAGCCGCAGGGCCGCTTCGGCCGGCGCTCCGCGCAGTCCGAGCAGGGTGAGGGTGAGGGCATCGATCACGGTGAGGTGCGCCAGCCGGCTCGCGACGGTCTCCAGTCCGAACACCAGGTCCTGGCCGCCCGCGACCAGCGTGCGGTCGGCGGTCTCGCTCAGCGGCGAGCGGGCGTAGCTGGTCAGGGCGAGGACCCGGGCTCCGGCCCGGCGCGCCCCGCGGGCGGCGTCCACCGTGCTGCGCGTGGCGCCCGTATGGCTGATGGCCAGGCAGGCGTCCGCGGACGTCAGCTGCGAGGCGGCCAGCTGCGCCGTCAGCGGATCGGCCGGAGCGTCGACCGCGCAGCCCAGCGCGCGGAGCCGGTAGGCGGTGTCCAGCGCGACGGCGCCGGAGAGGCCCGCGCCGACGATCAGCACCCGCGCCGCCGCGCCGATCAGTGCGGCCGCCGCGCGCAGCAGCTCCGGGGTGACCGTCGCCGTCACCCCGTCCAGTGCCTCCCGGGCGGCGCGGACCGTGTCGGCCAGGGCGCGGGCGGCCGGGTCCCGGTCCCGGGAGGGCTCCTGCGCGGGGGCCTGCCGTGCGGCGGCGATCTTCAGCTCCTGGTACCCGCGGAAACCCAGCCGCTGGCAGGCCCGTACGACCGTGGAGGACGCGGTCCCGGCCAGCGCCGCGACATCGCTGACGCTGAGGTGCACCAGCTCCGGGCCCTGGTCCAGCACGACCTGCGCCACCCGCGCCTCGGTGTCGCGCAGCTCGGAGAGGTGGGCCCGGACGTAGGCGGCGAGCCCGCCCCTTGCTGCGGAATCAAATTCCATGGAGATAACCTACCAAGGAAACTGATTCCACCGGTCGCGGGGAGCGAACGTGCCAGTAAGCCTGCCGTCCATGACGGGTGCGGCCGTCGTGCCCGTCGTCGTCCTCGCCTCGGCGGTACTGCACGCCACCTGGAACGGCCTCACCCACGGCCTGAGCGACAAACTGGCCGGTTTCACGCTGATCAGCCTCGCCTCCGCCGGGTGCGGAGCCGTGCTCGTCTGCCTCGCCCCGCTGCCCGACCCGGCGTCCTGGCCGTACATCGCCGCCTCCGCCGCACTGCAGGTCGCGTACCAGCTCCTGCTGCTGCGCTCCTACCAGCTCGGCGACTTCGGCCAGATGTACCCGACCGCCCGGGGCACATCGCCCATCGTGGTGGCCTTGGTCTCGACCGCCTTCCTCGGCCACTCCCTGCCCGCCGGCCAGGCCCTCGGCATCGCGGTGGTCTCCTGCGGGCTGGCCGGTCTCGCCTTCGCCGACGGGCTGCCCGGTCGCGCCCAGCTCCCCGCGCTGGCCGCCGCGGTCGGCACCGGCGTGATGATCGCCTCCTACACCCTCGTCGACGGCAGCGGCGTCCGCGCCTCGGGCAGCGTCTTCGGCTACATCGCCTGGCTCTACCTCTGCCAGGGGCTCGTGCTCCCGGTCATCGCCCGGGCCCGCCGGGGTCCGGCCCTGCTCACCGCCCTGCGCCCGCTGTGCGGCCGCGGCCTGGCCGGCGGGCTGCTCTCCCTGCTGGCGTACGGGCTCGTCGTATGGGCACAGTCCCGCGGCGATCTCGCCACCATCGCCGCCCTGCGGGAGACCAGCATCGTCTTCGGCGCCCTGATCGGCGCGGTCGTGTTCCGCGAACGTCTCGGCCACCGCCGCATCGCCGCCAGCGCCGCCGTCCTGGCCGGCATAGCCGTGCTCCAGCTCACCGGCGGCGCCTGAGCACCGGGACAGGGCTGCCGAGGCGTGTGGGGGCGGGCCGTCACGGTGAGGACGCCCGTGTCGCCGTCCCGGACACCGGCCGGCTCCTCCCCCGCCCCCGGCACCTGGAGCGGAGCCGGGTCGGTGAGGATCCCGTGGTGCCCACCCACTTTTCCGGCGCCCCGCGGGCCCCGCACGCCTCAGAGCACCGTCACCCGGGCGAGGGCCCAGGAGGTGTGGTCGAACGCCGAATTGGCGTTGGCGTCCTCGACCACCAGGTGCAGCAGCTTCACCCCGCGGACGTCGACGTCGACCCGCACGGGGCCGCCCGCTCCGGTCAGTTTGCCGGTGGTGAACAGCACCTTGCCGTCGCCCCGTACCGAGGCCTTCGTCGCGCCGGTGGCGGCCTGCTTCGTGGAGAAGTCGTCGATGCCGACGAGCGCGGTGAAACGGTCCGCCGTCCCGCCCAGGTGGTAGACGATCTCGGAGGGCGCGTGCACGCCGAGGCCCTTGGCGTAGGTCACCCCGCCGAACGAGATCGGCGTGCCGTCCCCCGCCGCGTTGCGCCCGTTGGAGCGGTCGCGTTCCACCGGACCCCACCCGTTGCTGGCCGACACCCACGCGAGATCGCTCAGATACGAGTCCGCCACCGGGGCCGCCGGCACCGTCGACACCCGCTCCGGGACGGAGAACCGCAGCGGCCCGGTCGGCGACTGCGCCGTCCCGTCGAAGGTCAGCGGCCACTGCGTGCCGGGGGCGGCCGTCGCCGGCGGGGTGAGGCGCCAGGACGTGGTCAGCGCGGCCCCGGGAGCCAGCTGGTCCCGGCCGGTGGCGGTGGTCGCCTGGACCTGCCAGCCCGCCGGGGCGCCGAGGGCGAGGAGTGCGCCGGTCCAGGCCCTGGCCGACCCGTTGGCGAGGGTGGCCGTCACCGTGAAGGGCTGACCGGGCACGGCCGGCCCCTGGATCTGCGCACGGACGCCGAAGGGCCCCCGGACGTACGTGTCCACCCACGAGGAACGCATGAGGGCGACCAGGCCGGTGACCAAGGACGGGTTGGCGGCGGCGACGTCGCGCTGCTCACCGGGGTCGGAGGCCAGGTCGTACAGCTCGACCTGCCACTGCGCGTCGGGCAGGGCGTGGTCCCTGACCGGCGCGAACCGCACGGCCTTCCAGTCGTCCTTGCGCACCGCCTCGGCGAGCCAGGTGGCGCGGCCGCCGTCCTCGGCGTTGGCGCGGCTGGTGACCCCGCGTTCGTCCCGGTACCAGTAGAGGTGGTCGTGGAGCGCGGCGTTGGGGGACCCGGCGAGCAGCGGGGCGGCCGACAGCCCGTCGATGTCGGCGGGCGCGGGTGCGCCGCCGAGCTCCGCCAGGGTGGGCAGTACGTCGGTGAGCGGGGTGGGACGGTCGGTGGTCCCCGCCCCGATCCGGCCCGGGGACCAGGCGATCAGCGGGACGCGGATGCCGCCCTCGTAGAGGTTGCGCTTGTAGCCGCGCAGCGGGCCGTTCGCGTCGAACAGGTCCGGGTTGACCCCGCCTTCCTCGTGCGGGCCGTTGTCGCTGGTGACGAGGACGACGGTGTTCTCGGCGATGCCCAGCGCGCGCAGCCGGTCGGTGACCTTCCCGACGAGGGAATCGAAGTAGGTGATCTGGGCGGCGTGGCCCTTGTTCTGCTGGGACCAGGTACGGGAGGCGTAGGCGCCGACGTCGGGGATGTCGCTCGGTGCGTGCGGCACGGTCGGTGTGAGGAAGAGCAGGAAGGGCTCGGCGGCGTGGTCGCCGATGAAGTCCAGGGCGCGCTGCTCGATGAGCTGGGGGGCGTACGCGCCCTTCGCGCCGCCCGCGTTGGCGGCGATCGTCTCCTTCGCACCGTTGTGCCAGAGGTACTGCGGGTAGTACTCGTGCGCGTGCCCGTGGTCGATGTATCCGTAGAACTCCTCGAAACCACGGGAGTTGGGGTGGCTGGGCTGGTCCCCCTCCTCCGGCCCGAAGCCCCACTTCCCGATCACCGCGGTCCGGTAGCCGCGGGCGCGCAGCACCTCGGCGAAGGTGGTGTCGCCGGCCTTCAGCGCACCGGGGACCCCGTCGGGGTTGGCCCGAACGGCGGAGTGGCCGGTGTGCAGGCCGGTCAGCAGCGAGCAGCGGGACGGCGCGCAGACGGCGGCGGTGGAGTAGGCGTCGGTGAACTTCAGGCCCTCGGCGGCGAGCCGGTCGATCCGCGGCGTGGTGATCAGCTTCTGGCCGTACGCGCCGAGTTCTCCGTAGCCGAGGTCGTCGGCGAGGATCACCAGGAAGTTCGGGGTGGCCGTACCGGCGTCCGCGGCGGCGCCCCGGTCCGACGCGGGCGCCGCGAGGGCCTCCGGCGCGGCCGGGAGCGCGGCGAGGCCGAGGGTCGCCGCGGACCCGGCGATGAAGTGGCGGCGGGTGGTCATCAGGGGGCTCCTCGGCTGTGGCGAACGGAGTTCGATCATGCGGAGAGCCCCCTCTGAGGGCCATGCACGCGGTATTAAAAGCGTGTGACGGCCCGGCTCGCCGTCCTGCACTGCGGCGTTGTTGCCGCAGCATGGCAACCGCATGGCAGTCGTGTCGTGCGGCGGCCGCGAGGGCGCCGGGCGTCTAGGATCCCCGGCACGTGCCTCCGGCCTTCCCTTCCGCGCAGGCCTTCCCCCCTCTGCCAAGGAACGCGATCTGCCATGAGTGTTGCCGCTGCCCTGAGCGTGAGCGAGGCGTTCTCCCGCCGCCACGGGCTGACCGTCGTCGATGTCCGTACTCCGGCCGAGTTCGCGTCAGGCCATCTGCCCGACGCCGTCAACGTCCCGCTGGACCGCATCGGTCGCGCGCTGCCGGAACTCCGTGAGACCGCCGCGCTCAAGCCCTTGCTGGTGGTGTGCGCCTCCGGCGCCCGGGCGCAGAACGCCGTCGCCACCCTGGCCTCCCACGGCGTCGAAGCCTCGTTCCTCACCGGAGGCACCACCGCCTGGGCGGCCGAGGGGCACGCGCTCGACCACCCCGCGGACCGTCCTCGGGCCGTCTGGGCCATGGAGCGCCAGGTCCGGTTCACGGCGGGTGCCGTCGTACTGCTCGGGCTGGCCCTCGGCTTCCTCGTCCATCCGGCATTCCGGTTGCTGTCGGCGGGGATCGCGGCGGGTCTGGTCTTCTCCGCCCTCAGCAACACCTGCGGCATGGCGGTCGTACTCGGCAGACTCCCCTTCAACCAGCGGGGGAAGGCGCCACTGCGGAGCTCGTCGCCGTCGCCCCGCGCGTAACGCCTCCTCCTTCGGCTGACACGGAGCGTGTGCGGTCAGAGGACCTTGGCGAGGAAAGCGCGGGTACGGGCGTGTTGCGGGTCGTCCAGGACGGCCGCGGGCGGCCCCTGTTCGACGACGGCTCCGCCGTCCATGAACACGACGGTGTCGGCGACCTCGCGCGCGAATCCGATCTCGTGCGTCACGACGATCATGGTGGTTCCGGCGCGGGCGAGGTCCTTGATGACGTCCAGGACCTCGCCGACCAGCTCCGGGTCGAGCGCCGAGGTCGGCTCGTCGAAGAGCAGCACCTTGGGTTCGACGGCGAGCGCGCGGGCGATGGCCACGCGCTGCTGCTGCCCGCCGGACAGCTGTAGCGGGTAGGCGCCGGCCTTGTCGGAGAGGCCCACGCGCTCCAGCAGTCGGCGGGCCGTCGCCTCCGCCTCCCGCCGCGGGCGGCGCAGTACGGAGACCGGCGCCTCGACGAGGTTGTCCAGCACCGTGAGGTGCGGGAAGAGGTTGAAGTTCTGGAAGACGAACCCGATGCGCGTGCGCTGTCTCAGGACCTCCTTCTCCTTCAGCTCGTGCAGTTTGCCGCGGGAGCTGCGGTAGCCGATCAGATCGCCGTCGACGCTGATCCAGCCGCGGTCGACCTTCTCCAGGTGGTTGACGGTGCGCAGGAGCGTGGACTTGCCCGAGCCGGAGGGGCCGAGGATCACGGTCACCTCTCCGGCACGGACCTCCAGGTCCACACCGCGCAGCACTTCCAGCGCCCCGAAGCTCTTGTGGACCCCGCGCACCTCGACCATGACGTCGCTCACGGACCCGCCCCTCACGCGTGCTCGGCCGGGTTGATCTGCGACGTGTCGATCGCGGAGGCGGTGGTGCCCCACTTCTTCAGGATCCGCGCGTAGATGCCGTCCTTGATCAGCTCGTTGACGGCGGCCTGGAGGGCGGGGGTGAGCGGCGAGCCCTTCTTGAACGCGAAACCGACGTCGAGGCGGTGGTACTCGCCGAGGAACGTGGTCTGCGCGGCCGGCTGTGCGGCCTGGTGTCGCAGGCCGTTGATCGTCGACATGACGACGTCGATACGGCCCTGCTGGAGTGCGGTGGTGACGGCCCCGGTCTCGGAGAACACCTTCACCTCGTACGGCTTCTTGCCGGCGGCGGCGCAGATGCCCTTCTGCGCGGTGAGGGTCTTCTCGAACGTCGTGCCCGCGCCGGTGCCGATGGTCAGTCCGCACAGCTGGGTGAGGTCCGAGACCTGGGTGGTCAGGGTGGTGTTGCCCGTCTTGACGGCGAAACCCTGCCCGTCGTTGACGTAGGTGACGAAGTCGATGGTCTTCAGCCGTTCGGTGGTGACACCGAAATTGCCCGTACCGAAGTCGTACTTGCCGCTGCCGAGCGCGGGCAGGATCGTCTCGAAGGAGGCGTCCTGGCGCTGCAGCTTCACGCCGAGGACCTTGGCCACCGCGTCGGCGATGTCGATGTCCTGGCCTGCGGGCGGCTTGTCCTGCCCGTTGGGGTAGTAGGCCGCGGGAGGGGCTCCGACGGAACTGCCGACCCGCAGGGTGCCCGCCTTGCGGACCTCGGCGGGCAGCAGGGCGGCGACCGACTCCACGGGCCGGACACCGGCGACGGGGTCGTCGGCCGGGGCGGAGGACACCTGGGCGGCGCCCGTACCGGCCGCGACGGCGCCGGAGCCACCGGAGCCGCAGGCGGTCAGCGCCAGGAGGAGCAGCAGGGCGAGGGCGGCCGCGGTCCGCGGGCGGGTGCGGGTCCCGTTCCCGGGGAGGTTCACAGCGAGAGGGCCTTTCCGTCGTGTGCCGCGTGTGCGGCGTGCGTGGCTTCGTGCGTGGCTTCCTGCGTGGCGTCGCGGTCGGCAGCGCGGTCGGCGTCTCGCTTCGCGACCTCCTCCCGGACGAGCGGGATCACGTACCGGCCGAAGTCGACGGCGTCGTCCAGCAGGTCGTAGCCGCGCGCCGAGAGGATGTCGACGCCGAGGTCGTAGTAGTCCAGCAGTGCCTGGGCGGCCGTCTCCGGGGTGCCGACGAGGGCGTTGGAGTTGCCTGCCCCGCCGGTGGCGGCCGCGGTCGGGGTCCACAGCGCCCGGTCGTAGCGCTCTCCCGCCTCGGCGATGGCGATCAGCCGCTGCGATCCCGTGTTCTGGGGCGCCGAGGCCTCCAGGACGCCGTTGCGGTGGTGGCGTACGAGGCCCGCCTGTCGGCGCTGCTTGATCGCGCCGACCGTACGGTGGGCCTTCTCCCAGGCCAGTTCCTCGGTCGGGGCGATGATCGGGCGGAAGGCGACCTGGATGCGCGGCACGTCGGTGCGGCCCGCGGCCCTGGCGGCGGACTTCACGGTCTCGATCTGCTCGGCGGTCTTCGCGAGGGGCTCGCCCCACAGGCAGTAGATGTCGGCTTCCGCCCCGCCCGCGGCGTAAGCGGCGGACGAGGAGCCGCCGAACGAGACGCTCGGGCGCGGCTGCTGGACGGGGAAGACGTCGCTGACGAAGTCGTGGAAACGGTAGTGCTCGCCCTCGTGGTCGAAGGGCTCGCGGGTGGTCCAGATCTTCTTGACGATACGGATGTACTCGCGGGTGCGGGCGTAGCGTTCGTCCTTGGTGAGGGTGTCGCCCTCGCGGCCCTGCTCGTGGTCGTTGCCGCCGGTGATGAAGTGGACGGTCAGGCGGCCCTCGCTGATCTGGTCCAGGGTGGCGAAGGTCTTGGCCGCGTAGGTGGGGTACGAGACGTTGGGCCGGTGGGCGAGCAGGATCTGGAGGTGGTCCAGTCTGCTCGCGATGTACGCGGCCGCCGGGGCGGGGTCCGGGGATCCGGAACCGTAGGCGAACAGCACGCGGTCCCAGCCGTGGTCCTCGTGCGCCCGGGCGAGCCGGAGCGTGTACTCCTTGTCGAAGGCGGCGCCGGATCGCGCGGTGGTTTCGGAGCCGTTGTTGGTCGCGGCGATGCCGAGGAACTCCACGGGCATGGGGGTGGCCTTTCGGAACGGGAGGGCGCGGGGGCGCGGGCGTGCCCGCGGACATGGCTGAACAGCCTCTGGCGCAGCAGAAATTGACGACACGACAGAGGGGCACATGGGCATGGGACATGGGCACGGGAGGGCGCCGGCGTGACGACGCGGGGCGTCGGGAGGAACGGGGTTTCGGCGGCGGCGCACGCCCGGGCTCACGGCAACGCGCCTCGTACGGCTCGACGCGTGTGCCCGGTGGGCGTGCGAAGGAGGATCTCGGCCCGCGACGGGGTCACCGAGGGAGGGAAGGGCCGATCAGACAGCCCGCTGCCGCGTCAGGCGCAACACACCGCGGACCACACCCGACCGAAGTCGATGTAGTCGCGCGAGACCAAGCGCTGATGGGCATTCATGCGACTACTTGAGCAGTACATCCTGCTCTTCGTCAAGCAAGGGCCCGAATGCCGGACAGCAGTCCGGCCCTCGCGTGGTTGACACGGCCGGGTCGTGGGCGCATACGATCGCCGGAGAAGGGTTCCCCGCCAACGCGGATGCCCTTCACCCGCGTTGAGGGACGCGGTGAGCGTGACGACACGAGTGCCCATTCACCCACGCCCGCGCACCCTTCCCTGGAGAGCCTCCCCATGGCCACCCCGCCCGACGTCTCAGCCGCCTCCGCCGTATCCGCCCCGGACGACACCCGCGCCGGGGCGGCGGCCGCCGTCCCGGCCAAGCGCCCAGGGCGGCCCGGACCTCCCGGGACCGAGCCGCCTCCGATCGTGCCGCGCCGGCACGTGGGCCGCAGGCTGTCCGCGGCCGCGGCCCTGCTGGTCCTCGCGATGGTGCTGGCGTCCGTCGTCCGCAACGAAGCCTTTCAATGGGAGGTGGTGGGCCGGTACTTCACCACCGAAGCCGTACTCGACGGACTGCTGCTCACCCTGTGGCTGACCGGCGCGGTGATGGTGCTCGGCTTCCTCTTCGGCACCGTACTGGCGGTCATGCGCCTCTCCGCCAATCCGGTTCTGCGGACAGTGAGTTGGGGCTACGTGTGGATCTTCCGGTCCACCCCGCTGCTGGTGCAGCTGCTGTTCTGGTTCAACATCGGCGCCCTGTACCCCACCCTCGGCCTCGGCATCCCGTACGGCCCCCAGCTCTTCACCGTCAAGACGGTGAACCTGCTCGGCCCGACCCTCACCGCCGTCATCGGCCTGACCCTGCACGAGTCCGCGTACGCCGCCGAGGTGGTGCGCGGAGGCATCCTCTCCGTTGATCCCGGCCAGACCGAGGCCGCGCAGGCCCTCGGACTGAGCAGGCTCCGCACCCTGCGCAGGATCGTCGTGCCCCAGGCGATGCGGTCGATCGTGCCGACCGCCGGGAACATGCTGATCGGCACGCTCAAGGGCACGAGCATCGTCAGCGTGCTCGCCGTGCACGACCTGCTGTACTCGGTGCAGCTGGTCTACAACCAGAACTACCAGGTGATCCCGTTGCTGATGGTCGCCACCGTTTGGTACGTCGCCACCACGACCGTGCTGAGCGGCGGCCAGTACTACGTCGAGCGGTACTACGCGCGCGGCGCCTCCCGCAGCCTGGCGCCCACGCCGCCGCAGCGGCTGCGCGTCCGGCTGGCCGCCCTGCGCTCGCAGCTGCACGCGGTGACCGGCCCCGGCGGACGGTAGCCCGGACGGACCGTGGGCCCTCAGTCCGGTCCGGGGCTACGTCCCGTGGCGCCGGCGGCCTCAGGCGTCGTTCCCGACCCCGCGGTCGGGTGCGCTCATGTCCCCCGTCGCGGGCGTGCCGTCGGCGATCCCGTAGCGCAGGTAGACGGTGCCCTTCGGGCCGGCCGCCGGAGGTTCGAGGAGCGTGACGTTGGTGGGTACCGCGCCGTCGTCGAAGACCTTCTTGCCGACACCGAGCACGATCGGGTGCACCCAGAGGTCGAGCCGGTCGAAGAGCTTCTCGCGCAGGAGGCTCTGCACGAGGTTCAGACTGCCGACGACCTTGATGTGCTCGTGCCGGTCGCGGATCTCCCGTACCGCGGTGGCGAGGTCGGGGCCGAGCTGCGTGGACCCGGCCCACGAGAGGTCGGGCCGGCCGCGCGAGGCCACGTACTTCGGGACGCTGTTGAAGAGCGCGGCGATCTCGCCGTCCTCCCCGCCCTTCTGGTGGGGCCAGTAGGCGGCGAAGATGTCGTACGTCCGCCGGCCGAGCAGGAGGGCGTCGGTGCCCTCGTACGCGGCACCGACCTGCGCCCCGGAGACCTCGTCCAGCAGCGGCGCCTGCCAGCCGCCGAACGGGAACCCCGCCGGGTCCTCGTCGGGGCCGCCGGGCGCCTGCCCGACGAGGTCGAGGGTCGCGAACATCTCGATGTGGATGAGGCCCATGGCTTCCTCCTGATGAGTCGGTTGTCTCCGTCAAGAGATAGACCTGCGCACGCCCCGGAACTCATCGACACGGCGGAGCCCGGTGCCCCCCTGCTTGGAGTCGGTCCCACGGACGGACCCGCGTGGCGATGAGTCCCGACCCCCTCACCGGTCTACCCTTCAGGCCCAGTACCCAGAGGGAGCGAGGAGCGGCAGATGTCCGACACGACGGCAATCGACCTCGGGCCGCAGACCCGGCTCGTGGCCCGTCTCGCGGGGGAGGTCACCGACGCCGCGCTCGCCGGCCGGACGCCGTGCCCCGAGTACACGGTCCGCGAGCTGCTCGGCCACCTCACGGGCCTGGCCGTCGCGTTCCGCGACGTCGCCCGCAAGGACCTGGGCGCCACGACGGACACCGCCCCCGGCACCACCACGCCCTCCCTGCCGGCCGGCTGGCGCGAGGAACTGCCCCGGGCCCTCGCCGAAATGGCCGAGGCCTGGAAGGAACCGGCCGCCTGGACCGGAATGACGCGTGCCGGGGGTGTGGACCTCCCCGGCGCGGTCGCGGGCGCGGTCGCCGCGGACGAACTGGTCGTCCACGGCTGGGACCTGGCCCGGGCCACCGGCCAGGAGTACGCACCCGACCCCGCGGCGCTGCGCGTCTCGCACGCCTTCCTGCTGGAGGCCGCCCAGGACGCGGGGCGCGGCGGCGGCATCTTCGGAGCCGTCGTACCCGTGCCGGACGACGCCCCGCTGCTCGACCGGACGGTCGGGCTGAGCGGGCGCGATCCGCGCTGGACGCCACCGCGGCCTTGACCGCCGTCGAGGTGGGCGACGCGTCGACCGGGACCGGTCAGCCGGTGTCGAGGCCGTCGATCAGACGGTTCAGGAACCGGGCGAAGGTGGCGTCGGGCGTGAGGGGGCGCCCGGGGGTGGCGAGGGCTTCGGCGAGCTCCGGGTGCTTGCCGTCCGCGGCGACGACCGCGAGGTAGCGGGCTTCGGCCGCGGCCCGGTCCGGGGACTGTGTCAGCGCGGCCTGCGCCGTCTCGTGGGCGACGTGCCCGGCCACGAATGCCGTGAGCTGGGCGAAGACCTCCAGCTTCGCCGCCCCGTCCAGTCCGGCGGGCCGCAGGGCGGTGAGCACGCGTTCCAGGAAGGCCAGCGTGTTGGGTCCGGGGACGCGGCGGGTCGTGAGGGCGGCGGGCAGCCAGGGGTGGCGCAGCATGTGGGCGCGCTGGAGGCGGGCGGTCGTCTTCAGGTCGGCGCGCCAGTCGCCGGTGAGCGCGTACGCGGTCGGCAGTTCGCCGGTGACGTGGTCGACCATCAGGTTCAGCAGCGTCTCCTTGTCGGGCGCGTAGCTGTAGAGCGACATGACGCCGGCTCCGACCTGTGCGGCGACCTTCCGCATGGTGACGGCTTCGAGCCCTTCCGCGTCCGCCAGGGCCACGGCCGCCGCGGTGATCGCCTCGCGGCTGTAGGCGGGCTTGCGGCCCTTGCGGGGCTGGTCGGAGCCCAGCCAGAGCTGCTGGGGGTCGAGCGCCGGGGCGTCGGCGCTTCCGTCGCGCGGCACGGCCCACGCTCCTCTCCATGATCGGCGGCCCTTGCGGGGCCCAGTCAAGCATGCTCTATTCTCGTACAGTGTACGGAAATGAAGGAGGGGCACAATGACACCACTCACGCACCACCCCGTGTCGAGGCCGGTCTGGGCACCGCCCGCAGGGAAACCGCCGCCGGCCGCCCGGATGATGCGGGCGACTTGGCGCCGCCTCCCGGCCAAACTGCACGAGGTCGGCTGGGAGCCCGGGCTGGAGGTGCCGGCCGCCGACGGCAGCCCGCTGATCACCGACCACTACTTCCCCCGCACAGAGGGCGACTTCCCCACCCTTCTGGTGCGCTCCCCGTACGGCCGGGGCCTGCCGTGGTCCCCCATGTACGGCCTGCTCTTCGCCGAACAGGGCTTCCACGTGGCCCTGCAGAGCTGCCGCGGAACCGGCGGGTCGGGGGGTGAGTTCGACCTGTGGCGCAACGAGGCCGAGGACGGCCGGGCCACCGTCTCCTGGCTGCGCGAGCAGCCCTGGTTCAACGGGACCCTCGGGACCGTCGGCCCCAGCTACCTGGGCTACGTACAGTGGGCGCTCGCCCTGGACCCGCCGCCGGAGCTGAAGGCGATGGTGGTGCAGGTGGGCCTGCACGATCCCCACGCCCTGTTCCACTCGGGCGGCGCGCTGCACCTGGAGAAGGCCCTCGCCGTCGGCTTGGGCATGACCTACCAGCACCAGGGCGTGGGGCCGTTCGTGAAGGCGACACTGCGCCTGCAGCGCCGGCTGCGCGAGGTCACCACCGCGAAACCCCTGCGCGGGGCGTACACCGCGGCCCTCGGGTGCGAGGTGCCCTGGCTGGACGAGGTGATGACACGGCCCGACGCCGACGACCCGTACTGGCGGGGCGCGTCGCAGGCGGAGTCCGCGCGGCGGCTCCGCGTGCCCACGAGCCTGATCACCGGATGGCACGACGGGCTGGCCGACCAGACCTTCGAGCAGTACGAGCGGCTGCGCGCCGCCGGCTGCGAGACCTCCCTGCTCGTCGGCCCCTGGACCCACACCTCCGCCTTGCAACAGGGATGGCCCGAGGTGTTCGCCGAGAGCCTCGCCTGGCTGCGCGCACACCTGGGTCCCGACACCTCCGGCCTGCGCCCCACACGGGTGCGCGTGCACATGGGCGGCGAGAACGCCTGGCGGGACCTCGAAGACTGGCCACCGGCCCCGTACACCGGCCGGTGGTTCCCCACGGCGCAGGGTCACCTCACCCGGGAGGCTCCCTCGGACCGCGCGCCACTGGCCTCGTTCCGCTACGACCCGGACGACCCGACGCCTTCCGTCGGCGGCCAGCTCCTCTCCCGTACGGCCGGTCCGCGCGACAACAGCGCCCTGGAAGCCCGGGACGACGTACTGACGTTCACCGGTCCACCGCTGACCGAGGCCGTGGACGTCCTCGGGCCGGTATCCGCGCGGCTGAGCATCTCGACGGACACCGGGCACTCCGATGTCTTCACCCGGCTGTGCGATGTGGACGCACAGGGCCGCTCCGTCAACGTCTGTGACGGGCTGGGCCGCGTGCGCACGCACGGGCAGGAGCCCGCGCAGATCACCGTGGCGATGAGCCACACCGCCCACCGTTTCGCCGTCGGCCACCGCATACGGTGGCAGATCAGCGCGGGCGCCCATCCGCGCTTCGCCCGCAACCCCGGCAACGGGGAGTCGGCGGTGGACGCCACCACGTTCACGCCGGTACGCATCACCGTCCACGCGGACTCGGCCTTGACGCTCGCGGCGGATGCCGGGGGCCGCGAACCGGGCGCTGCGGGCGAGGGCTGAGCGGCCTCGGGGCTACTGGTGGTCGGGGACGTACTTGTATCCGACGCGGCGCACGGTGGAGATGCGGTCCCGGTAGGCGGCTCCGAGCTTGCGGCGCAGCCGGGCCACGTGGACGTCGACCGTGCGGCCGTCGCCGATGTGCCCGTAGCCCCAGATGCCGGAGATGAGGGCATCACGCGTATGGACCGTGTACGGGTGGGCCACGAGGTGGGCCAGGAGGTCGAACTCCAGGTACGTGAGGGCCAGTTCCTGCCCGTCGACCTCGACCAGCCGGCGTACCCGGTCGACCCGGATCGCGTCGTCGGCCCGGGCGGGGGCGGCCTGCGGCGCCGGCTCCGATCCGGGGCTCTGGGGCAGTCCGAGCCCGAGGGGATGGATCTCGGGGCGGATGCCGTGCGCCTGCATCAGGGCGACCGGGTCGACGTTCGCCGGCAGGAACACGAGGTATCCGACGCGCCCTCCGTCACTCCCGGCGGCCGGGGCGGCGGGGACGGCCGGGCCGACGGGCGGACGGTCGCCGACCAGCTGGAGGCGGGGGGCCGGGGAACGGCGGACGGCGGATGCGGGAACGGAGATCGCGGTGGTCATGATGAGCCCCTTCGGCTGCGCGGAGTGAGGTACGGATGCCGGGTGTTCGGGCAGGCCAGGGCACGGCGTCTGCGTGACGGAGCCGACCGGGAGAGCGGCGCGGCGCATGCCGGACCGACCCGCACGGGCCGGTGGGCCGGGGTCACGAAGGGCGCCACGCACGGAAGGCGCGGCGCACCGGGGGAAGCGGCAACCGGAACGCCGGCGCGCATCGAGGAAATGCCCTGACGAAAAGCCCTAGACGGGGCGGCAGACGGCGCTGGCTACGCGACGGAGGTCAACGTGCCTGCGGCGTACGAGCAACGGCTGCGACGGGGACATGGGCACATCCTGAGGTGCGGGGCGGATGCTCGTCAATACTTCCCTATCGATCTCATAGGAAATGGCCGGAGGAACCGGACGGAGGACCGCCGGAGGACTGTCTCCGGCAGGCGGGCGCGGTGGTTCAACTCCCCTGGTCCACACCTTCCTTGACGGTGGATCCGGCCCAGGGTCCGCCCTCCGGGCACTGACCTGCGATGTCTTTCATTCCGAGATCGAACTGTCCATCATTCGGTCACGCTCTTGCCGGGGAGGACGCTTCGGGCGAGGATCCCTATCAATCCGATGGGAAAGGTGGGGATTTACCGCCTGCCCGGTCCGCCGCCCAACAACGTTCCGGAGTAGCCGACATGACCACCGCCAGCCCCGCCGGCCACAGGTCCTCCGACGAGCGGCACCGCGCGCTCCTGCGCACCGCCCGCGACGTGGCGGACGACCTCGCCGCGGACGCCATCGCCCGCGACCAGGCCGGCAAGCCGCCGACCGACGAGACGGCGCGGCTGCGCGAGGCGGGCCTGCCGGCGGCGCTCACCCCGCCCGGACCCGACCGGGGAGCGGACTGGCGTACCGGTTGTGCCGTCATCCGGGAGATCGCCGCGGCGGACAGCTCCGTCGGCGACCTGCTCGCCCGTCACTACGTACACACCTGGAGCGGGCGCTTCTACGCCGACCACGAGCTCGCCCCGGCGCTCGCCACCGCACTCGAAGAGGAATCGGTGCGCGAGGGCTGGCTGTGGACCGGGGCGGTCCGCACCCCCGCGCCCGACGAAGACACCGAAGGACCGGACCTCAGGCTGAGGCCCCGCCCCACCGGCCACGTACTCAGCGGAGACCGCTCCGTGGACACGGCGGTGGCCGCGGCCGACCAGATCGTGGTGGACGCCGTCTGCGCCGCGACCGGCGACGTCCTGGTCGTACGGATCCCGGCCGACGCGCGGGGCCTGAGCGTCGAACCCTCCCACGACCGTCTCGGCCAGCGGGTGGCCGGCGCGGGCCGCGTCGTCCTGGACCGCGTCGCCGTCACTGCGGAGCAGGTGCTGGGCCGCCGGCCCCACGACGAGGAGTCGACCCCACCCCTGACCGCGCTCGCGGAACCGGCGCTGCGGCTCGCCCTGTGCCACGTCGGGCTCGGCATCGCCGAGGGCGCCCTCACCGAAGCACGCGACCTCAGCAGGGGCGGCCGCGCGCACCGGTTGCCCGGCGAGGACGCGGACCTCTTCCTGACCTACGGGGAACTGGCCTCCGCCGCCCAGACGGCCACCGCCGTCATCGACCGGGCGACGGAGGCGATGGCGCAGGCCCTGGCCACGGGTGCGCACCTCGACGCCGACGTACCTGCGGCCGTCGCCGCCCTGGTCGCCACGGCCGAGGCCGTGACCTCGAAGGCCGCCCTGCACATCACCACCCGGGTACTGGAACTCGCCGACGCCCCCGGCCTGGACCGCTTCTGGCGCAACGCCCGGGTCCTGACCGCCCACCGCCCGGTCGCGCACCGCCTGCGCTCCATCGGCGAGCACTACCTCAACGGCTCCCACCGCGCGGTGGCGGCGGCCTTCCGCTGAGACGCGGCTCCTGCCCGGAGCTGCCCGGAGCTGCCCGGAGCTGCTGCCCGGAGCGCGGACACACGCTCCGGTCCCCCCGATCCGGGCCCTGATCCGCCCCGCCGCCGGGCCCGTGCGCATGCCCTGCGACCTGCGGCCACCCGTGGCCGACGCAGGCCGGATCCATGCCGGATAATGGCCCCATGCGGATCTCAGCCAGGGCGGACTACGCGGTACGTGCCGCACTGCAGCTTGCCGCGTCGCAGGACGACGGGCCGGTGAAGGCCGAGGCCATCTCCGACGCCCAGGACATCCCGCACAAGTTCCTTGAGGGCATCCTGAACGACATGCGCCGGGGCGGTCTCGTCCTCAGCCAGCGCGGCGGCAACGGCGGCTACCGCCTGGCCAAGCCCGCCGGGTCCATCACCATCGCGGACGTCATCCGCGTCGTGGACGGACCGCTCGTCTCGGTGCGCGGAGTCCGGCCACCGGACCTGTCCTACACCGGCCCCGCCCAGTCGCTGCTCCCGCTGTGGATCGCGCTGCGGGCCAATGTGCGCGAGATCCTCGACGGCGTGACGCTCGCGGACGTCGCGTCCTCCGAGCTCCCCTCGGGCGTATCGGCGCTGGCCGATCCCCCCGGGGCCTGGACCAATCCCTGATTCTGGCCTGAAGCACACCCCGCCCCACCTGCGGTTTCTCGCATTCCGAGATATGGGCGTCCACGATGCGGTCACCCTCTTGGGCCCGCTGTCCGGCTCTGCCAATATGCCTACCAACCAGGTGGGAAAACTAGGAATCAAGTGAGGTGGCCGTGCGAGAACTGCACCACGCAGGCCCGATGCTGCCTCTGACTTCCCGCCGCCACATCGACCTCGTACGTACGTCCAGCGCCATCTGTCAGCCCGGCTGACACTCTTCGCCGGGCACGCTCCGCGCGTACGTCGGTCGACCGGGCAGGCCTCTCGGCCCGTCCCGCCGCCAGCCTGCTTCCGAGCGCAAACTTCGACGTACGACCTCGACGCCCGTCCCCAGGGGCGTCCGGCACCCCACCCGCTCCGCAGTCCGCGACCGAGATCCCGCCGACGACGGCCGGGAGCGGGTGCCGTGTGCGCCGATGTCTGCGGCTCGCCCCCGTACCCCGTCCTTCCGTACGCGGTACTCCCGTACTCCCTTACTTCCGTGAACACCATCCCGTGAAAGGACACCTCCGTGTCTGCCGCAAGACCGCTCACCACCCTGCGCGCCATCGCCGTCACAGCGGCGCTTCCCCTGCTGCTCACCGCCTGCGGCTACGGTTCCGCGGCGAAGAAGGACGACGACAAGGCGAACGCCGCGGCCGCCGGCGACAAGAAGCTCTCGGCCTCCGAGGTCCGTATCGGGTACTTCCCGAACCTGACCCACGCCACCGCGCTGGTCGGTCTGCAAGAGGGCCTGATCCAGAAGGAACTGGGCGCGACCGCGATCAAGCCGCAGACGTTCAACGCGGGTCCGTCCGAGATCGAGGCGCTCAACGGCGGCTCTCTCGACATCGGCTTCATCGGCCCCTCGCCGGCGATCAACGGCTACGTGAAGTCCAAGAGCAGCAACCTGCGGATCATCTCCGGGTCGGCCTCCGGTGGCGTGAAGCTGGTGGTGAACCCGGACAAGATCAAGACCCTGGACGACCTCAAGGGCAAGAAGATCGCGACCCCGCAGAAGGGGAACACGCAGGACGTCGCGTTCCTCAACTGGATCGCGGAGAAGGGCTGGAAGGTCGACCCGGAGTCCGGCAAGGGCGACGTGTCCGTGGTGCGTACGGACAACAAGGTGACCCCGGACGCCTTCAAGCAGGGCTCGATCGACGGCGCCTGGGTGCCCGAGCCGACCGCCTCCAAGCTGGTCTCCGACGGCGCCTCCGTCCTCCTCGACGAGACCGACCTGTGGCCCGACAAGAAGTTCGTGATCACCAACGTGATCGTGTCGCAGAAGTTCCTCAAGGAGCACCCGGACGTCGTCGAGGCGGTCCTGGCCGGCACGGTGAAGACGAACGAGTGGATCAACGCCAACCCGGACAAGGCGAAGGCCTCCGCCAACGCGAAGCTGGAAGCGGAGGGCGGAAAGCCGCTCGACGCGAAGGTGATCGATCCGGCGTGGAAGAGCATCCTCGTCACCGACGACCCGCTGGCCACCACGCTGAAGACGGAGTCCGACTGGGCGGTGAAGGCCAAGCTCATCGAGCAGCCCGACCTCGCCGGGATCTACGACCTGAGCCTGCTGAACAAGGTCCTCAAGGCTGCCGGCAAGCCCGAGGTCTCCGACGGCGGTCTCGGCGCCAAGTAGCCCCGGACCGGCCCGAGTAAGCCCAACCGAGCCAGTCCGCAATCGGAAATCCCAGGAGGTGACGACCATGGCCACCACACTCGCCAAGGCTGTCGAGGACACCACCGTGGTGTCACACGCCGCACGGATCGAGCACGTCTCGAAGTCCTTCTCCGGCCCGGCCGGATCACAGCTCGTCCTGGACGACATCAGCCTCGATGTCGCACCCGGCGAGTTCGTCACCATCCTGGGAGCCTCCGGCTGCGGCAAGTCCACCCTGCTCAACCTCGTCGCCCAACTCGACCGCCCCACCACCGGCACCATCACCACCGCCGGCCGCCCCGCCCTCATGTTCCAGGAACACGCCCTGTTCCCCTGGCTCACCGCCGGCAAGAACATCGAACTCGCCCTGCGCCTGCGCGGAGTCGCCAAAGCCGACCGCAAGCCGGAAGCCGAACGCCTCCTGGAACTGGTCCGCCTCACCGGCGCCCACGGCAAACGCGTCCACGAACTCTCCGGCGGCATGCGCCAGCGCGTCGCCCTCGCCCGCGCCCTCGCCCAGGACAGCCGCCTGCTCCTGATGGACGAACCCTTCGCCGCCCTGGACGCCATCACCCGCGACGTCCTGCACGGCGAACTCACCCGCATCTGGGCCGAAACCGACGTCTCCGTCCTCTTCGTCACCCACAACGTCCGCGAGGCCGTCCGCCTCGCCCAGCGCGTGGTCCTGCTCTCCTCACGCCCCGGCCGCCTCGCCAGGGAATGGACCGTCGACATCCCCCAGCCCCGCCGCATCGAAGACGCCGACGTCGCGGAACTGTCCGTCGAAATCACCGAACACCTGCGTGGGGAGATCCGCCGCCATGGCCAGCACTGAAACCAAACCGACCACGGACGACCTCGCCGGCCTGGAAGCCGGCCTCGACGCCCTCGACGCCGTCCACACCCACCGCACCCCCCTCCGCCAGGTCCTGACCAAGAAAGCCCTGCCCCCGCTGCTCGCCATCGGCCTCGTGCTCGTGGTCTGGCAGGTACTGGTCTCCCTGAAGGTCACCGACGAGACCAAACTCCCCGCCCCCTCCGCCGTCTGGGACAGCCTGACCCAGATGTGGCTCAAGGGCACCCTCCTCGACGTCATCTGGACCAGCGTCTCCCGCGGCCTCCTCGGCTTCCTCCTCGCCCTCGCCATCGGCACCCCCCTCGGACTCCTCGTCGCCCGCGTCACCTTCGTCCGCGCCGCCATCGGCCCCATCCTCCAGGGCCTGCAGTCCCTGCCCTCCGTCGCCTGGGTCCCCCCGGCCGTCCTCTGGTTCGGCCTCAACGACGCCATGATGTACACCGTCATCCTCCTCGGCGCCGTCCCCTCCATCGCCAACGGACTCGTCTCCGGCATCGACCAGATCCCCCCGCTCTACCTCCGCGCCGGCCGCACCCTGGGCGCCACCGGCCTCAGCGGCGCACGCCACGTGGTCATGCCCGCAGCCCTCCCCGGCTACCTCGCCGGCCTCAAGCAGGGCTGGGCCTTCTCCTGGCGCTCCCTCATGGCCGCCGAAATCATCGCCAGCTCCCCCGACCTCGGCCTGGGCCTGGGCCAACTCCTCGAAAACGGCCGCAACAACATCGACCTCCCCGGCGTCTTCCTCGCCATCACCCTCATCCTCGTCGTCGGCATCGCCATCGACCTCCTCATCTTCAGCCCCGCCGAACGCCGCGTCCTGCGCACCCGCGGCCTCCTGGTCAAGAGCTGACCGGGCGAAGCTCATCGGCCGCCATGAACCCGGCCGGGTACCCGCCACTCCCCCCGACACACACCGACGGAGCCGTGATGCTCTCCTGCTGCGCCCCCGCACACGAGGGCACCACCCCCCTCACCCTCTCCCCCACACCACCGCCACCCGCCGCGCCACCCACCACGACAGCCGCCCGCCGCCTGATCGACCTGCCCGGCGGCCGCTTCCTCATGGGGACCGAAGACCCCGACTCCTCCCCCACCGACGGCGAAGGCCCCGTACGCGAAGTCACCGTCAACCCCTTCCGTATCGCACCCACCACCGTCACCAACGCCCAGTTCGCCACCTTCGTCAAAGCCACCGGCCACGTCACCGAGGCCGAACACTTCGGCTACTCCTACGTGTTCGGCGGCTTCCTGGCCGAAGCCGTCGCCGCCGTGTCGCCGCCGGTCGCAGCCGTCCCCTGGTGGCGAGCCGTACCCGGCGCCACCTGGCGCCACCCCGAAGGCCCCGGCTCATCGTTGGCAGCGCGCCACAACCACCCGGTCGTGCACGTTTCCTGGAACGACGCCCAGGCCTACTGCGCCTGGTCCGGCACCCGCCTGCCCACCGAGGCCGAATGGGAATACGCCGCCCGCGGCGGCCTCGAACAACGCCGCTACCCGTGGGGAGACGAACTCACTCCCGAAGGCCGCCACATGTGCAACATCTGGCGGGGCGACTTCCCCGTCCACAACACCGCCGAAGACGGCTACGAGAGCACGGCGCCGGCGAAGTCCTTCCGCCCCAACGGATACGGCCTCTACAACACCGTCGGAAACGTATGGGAGTGGTGCGCCGACCGGTTCACGCCCCACACCCTCAACCGCGTCATGCGCGGCGGCTCCTACCTCTGCCACGACTCCTACTGCAACCGCTACCGCGTCGCGGCCCGCAGCTCCAACACCCCCGACAGTTCCACCGCCAACATCGGTTTCCGCATCGCCGCAGACACCACCTCGACCACGGCTCGTACCGCCCGGCCCGTCACCGCGTGACGGTCGGCTCCTGCGGCTCCAGCGAGTTGCCCGCCGTGATCGTGCCGCAACTGCTGGGTGCGGTACGGCTCGCGAAGCGGTCGTCCAGCCAGGCCATCGCGCGCGGCGCCCAGTACGGCATGGCACCGACGTGGCTGAGCAGGCCGTACTGCTCGTACTTGATCGAGCGGTTGCCGTTGGCGCAGTACTGCCGGGCCAGCGCCCGTACGTCACCGGTGACCATGACCCCGTCCCCCGTGCCGATGCCCGGCGGGGTGTTGAACGTCCCTTCGAGCCATCCCGCGTTGCCCTGCCCGATGAACCCCGGGATGGTCGGGGTGGCGGCCTGGCCAAGGTTGATCTTGTTGACGGCATCGACGAAGACCGGGATGGAGTTGGGGTCCTCGTACTGCGGTTTCGCCATGTCCTTCCAGGTCATCCCCGGGTGGCGGCCCAGCGCGTCGACGATCGAGCCCTGTTCGAGCTCCTTGACGATCGCGAGGCCCTTCGCGCTGAGGTACGGGCTGAGGTCGATCCCGTACGAGCGCGAGACGCCGATGACGGCCATCGGGATCACCCCGTTCCACGCCAGCGCGCCGTCGACGTACTTGAGGTTGTGCGCGGGGGCCACGAGCAGCCCGCCCTCGGCGAAGCCGACCAGCCTGCTGTTCACCTCGGGCGCGTACGCGGGGGCGAGGGCCGACGTCCAGTTGGTGGCGACGGCCCCGCCCGAGTAGCCGAACAGGCCGATCCTCGTACCCGCGTGCAGGCCGGTCTCCCCGGTGCGGGTGGCGGCGCGGATCGAGTCCAGCGTGTTGGTTCCGTACTCCGGGCCGGCCGCGAAGTCGGCGTTCTGGCCCTCGGTGTCCGGGATGACCAGGTCGTAACCCTTGGCCAACAGCGGTGCCAGGATGAGGGATTCGGCGTTGGCGATGACGCCGCCGAGGGAGACGCCACCCGCGATGGCGCGGGAGGGGCCGTCCTCCGGGCTGAGGGAGTCGTAGAACGACTGGTACGACACCGCCTTGCCGCCGTCGCCGTGGGGGCTGCGGACCACGGTGGTCACGTTGGCCGAGGGCCTGCCCTGGGCGTCGGTCGTGCGGTAGAGCAGCTGGACGGCCTTCAGCGGGGTCGGGATCCCGAAGACGTGGTAGTTCAGCGTGCGCTTCTTCAGGACGTCGCCCGGCCGGTACGAGGCCAGCGGCTCGCCGCCGTCGTAGCGGTAGAAGGCGTCGGGCGCCGCGGCGGCCACGCGTGCGCCCGCGCGGGGCGCGGCCGACGCCGACGGCGCCGTACCGACGCCGATGCCGAGGCTGACGGCGGTCACGATGGCGGTAGACAGCAGAGCCGTGGTTCTCCGGTTCATTACTCCCCCGTAAGTCGAGCCGCAGCGGCTTTACCTGGCGGTAACTTACTGGAGGTGACGCCGTTTCACCTAGGCCGTGTCTTTCGGATCAGGGCGGATCAGGGCGCGGCGCGCGGTGCCGTGCATCGCAAGGCGGAGGAGGGAGTCGACGCGGAGCGTCGGCGACCGACGACAACGCGACGAGGTGCGGCACCGCGCGCCGCGACCCCGCCGTGATCCGAAAGACACGGCCTAGGACCGTCACCCTGCTTTTCGGAGTCTCCCCACCCCCGGCCGAGCGCTTGCGCAGACCGCGTCGGCCCGCACCGGGCGGTGACGGGGCGGCGGGCGAAACCGGCCACATCGGATGGAAGGGGCCGGG
Source organism: Streptomyces vinaceus (assembly GCF_008704935.1). Taxonomy (NCBI): domain Bacteria; kingdom Bacillati; phylum Actinomycetota; class Actinomycetes; order Kitasatosporales; family Streptomycetaceae; genus Streptomyces; species Streptomyces vinaceus. Next base: position 7,140,401 of record NZ_CP023692.1, on the reverse strand, counting down.
GCGGACAGCGGCCGGCCGGCGCCGGTCGCGCGCAGGGCGGGGCGCCAACTCCCCTACCCGTACGGCTTCTCGCAGATCAGCGGCGGCGCGGAGGAGGCATGGCCGGATGTGAGGGGGCGACCTGACACAGCGCCCGGAGGGCCCTAGCCGATCGAGGTGTCCCCATGGGATTCCAAGAGGGTACGCAGCGCCGAGGCCACCGTGTCACAGGTGTCGCGGTCCAGGGGAGCGAGGAGGGAGGCGAAGTGCTGCAGATGCTCCGCCATCACCTTCTCCGCGACCTCACGGCCCTGGTCGGTCAGGCGGACCCGGACCGAGCGGCGGTCCTGGCCGTCGCGGATGCGCTCGACCAGGCCCTTGGCCTCCATCCGGTCGATGCGGTTGGTGATGGCTCCCGAGGTGACCATCGCGGCCGGGACGAGCGCCCCGGCGGTGAGCGTGTACGGCGGACCCGAGCGCCGGAGCGTCGTCAGGATGTCCAACTCGCCGACCTCCAGGTCGCGTTCGGCCACGAAGGCCTTGAGCTGCTTTTCGATGATGCGGTTCATCCGCTGGATCCGCGCCAGGACCTCGATGGGCCACAGCTCGTCCGTCAGGTCGGGCCGCTGCGCCGCCCACTGGCCCACGATCACATCCACCGCGTCACTCATCGGGTCTCCGTCCACCGTCTCGATCACGCGCTCGCGCCGGATCCAGCATAACCCAGATGTTTCAGCGTTAAGAGACTTGACGTTGAGGGGCCTCTGGTGATTTTATTTCAACGTTGAGATTGTTAACCTTCAGATGGATTGGAGCGGCGCCATGACCACCGCGCCCGCAGGCACAGACACCGGCATCCGTGCCGGGACCGGCACTTCCGCCACCCGCGCACCCGGGAGCCCGGCTGCCCCCGGCCGCCCAGCGGCCCGCGGACCCGTCCCCGCCTTCTGGCTCGCGCTGCTCGCCACCCCCATCGCCGCCGGGGCCAACGCCCCGGTCCTGATCCTGCCGGACATGGCCCGCTCGCTCGGGGTATCCACCTCCACCGCGTCCTGGCTCGTATCCGCCTTCGCCTGGGCCATGGCGGTCGGTACCCCGCTGCTCGCCGGACTCCTGCGCCGCACCGGTCTGCGGCCCGTACTGCGCCTCGCCTCCGTCCTCGTCCTCGGCGGCACCCTCCTCGTCGCGGTCTCCCCCTGGCTCCCGCTCACCCTGGCGGGCCGGGCCGCCCAGGCCGCCGGAGGCGCGGGACTGGTCGCGTCGGCGATGAGCCTGGCCGGGACGGCCCGCCGGATGGGTGTCATCAGCGCCGGGTTCGGCATGCTCGGGGCGGCCGGTCCGCTCCTCGGCGAACAGCTCGCACACGCCGCCTCGTGGCGGCTGTCCCTCTCCGTGTCGGTGGTCGCGGTGCTCGCCGTGCCCGCGGTACTCCGGTACGCCGGGGCCATCACGCCCTCGTCCGACCGCTTCGACGGCCGCGGCGCAGCCCTGCTGACCGTGCTGGCCACCGCCCTGGTCACCCTCCCGCACGCCCCGCTGGCCGCACTCGGCGCGGCCCTCGTCGCCGCGGTGCTGCTCGCCCTGCACATCCGGCGCCGCCCCGAGGGGTTCGTCCCGGCCGCCCTGCTGCGCACGCCGGTCTTCGTCACCTCGGGACTGCTGGCGCTCGCCCTGTCGGGTTCGTACTTCACGCTGCTCTTCGCGGTGCCGCGGCTGCTCGGTGACCGGGCCGGCTGGGACACCGGCGCCGCCGGGGCCGGTCAGCTGGTCGCGCTGCTCGTCGGCTCGGCACTGTCCTGGCTGCTCGCCGCCTCCTCGGCCCGTATGGGCCGCCCGGCCGTCCTGACCGTCCTGATCGGCGTCGGGGTGCTGGCCGCTGCCGCCGCCGCCTTCTGCGACTGGGGCCCGCTCCTGCTGGCGGCCACCGTCGGCGGGGTCTTCGCCGCCACCGGCGCCAACGCCTGCCTCTCGATGCACGCCGCGGCCGGCGCCCCCGAGCACCAGCGGCCCGTCGCCATCGGCCTGTTCGCCCTCTGCTACCAGCTCGGCGGCGCCTTCGGCCCGGCGGTCGCCGCGGCCCTGGTACTCGGCTCCTGACCACGCCCCACCGCAAGCCTCCCCGGCCCGCCCCGCCTCCCGGCGACGGCGGGCCGATCGTCTGCCGCGGGGTCAGATGTCGCCCTGGACCAGGGCGTGCAGGTGCTCGTCGTGCCATCCGTCCGTGTGCAGCAGCGCGCTGCGCATGGTGCCTTCGAGGGCGAATCCGGCCTTGTCGGCCACCCGGCAGGATGCCTGGTTGGCCACCGAGTGGCACAGTCGCAGACGGTGCAGGCCGAGATCGTTCAGGGCCCACTCGCTGACGCGCTTCGTGGCCTCGACCACCGCACCACCACCGCGCGCGGCGGGGAGGATCCAGTACACGATCTCGGCACTGCCGCCCGTGAGGTCGATGTCGCCCCACCCGATCAGTCCCCTCGCCTCCTCGCCCGGTCGCGCGATGGCCCACATCGCGCTCAGCTCGGCGCGCCAACGCTCATGCATGCGTTCTATCCTCCGGCGCGCGTCCCCGGGCGTCTCGACCAGCAGCCGGTTCCACTGGCGAATCGCGGGATCCCGGCCTGCGGCCACCAAGACGTCGGCATCGGACGGGCGCCAGGGCCGCAGTTCCAGGCCGCTCGGAAGGCCGAGCACCGGCTGCTCCATCCCGGCCATCCGCCCCGCGGGGACGACTTCCGGTATCCGTGAGCTGGAGATCATCTCGGCATCCTGCCACAGCCTTCGGTCACGGAGCCCGTCGACCGAGGGCCCACTGATGGCCCAGTCCGGGCGACGGGCCGGACGATTTCGCTTTGACTGGCCGAATGGAGACGGAAGCGAAACCTCCCGCCGAGGCGTACCGGAACCTCGCCGTCGCCACGGTCGGGTTCGCCCTCACCTTCTGGGCTTGGGACCTCATCGCCCCGCTCGCCGCAGGCTACAAGGACCGCCTGGGCCTGAGCGACGTCCAGCAGTCGGTGCTGGTCGCCGTTCCGGTGCTGGTCGGGTCGCTCGGCCGCATCCCGGTCGGCGCACTGACCGACCGCTACGGCGCCCGCACCGTCTTCCCGCTGGTCGCGGCGCTCACGATCGTTCCGGTGCTGCTCCTCATCCCCACCCGCGACAGCTACGGGTGGGTCCTGCTGGCCGGGTTCCTCCTCGGCCTGGGCGGGACCACGTTCGCTATCGGCGTGCCCCTCGTGAACTCCTGGTTCCCGCCCCACCGGCGGGGCTTCGCCCTGGGCGTGTTCGGCATGGGAACGGGAGGTGTCGCCCTCTCCGGATACTTCACGCCCCGCATCGCCGCACACGGCGAGAACCTCCCGTTCATCGTCGTCGCGATCGCACTCGCCGTCTTCGCCGTCGCCGCCGCCTTCCTCATCACCGACCGCCCCGGCCGGCCCGTCCCCACCGCCCCGCTCTCCACCCGGCTGGGCCAGGCGGGCAGGCTGCGGGTCACCTGGGAGCTGTCCGGCCTGTACGCGATCGGGTTCGGCGGGGTCGTCGCGTTCGGCGTCTACCTCCCGACCTACCTCAAGACGTGGTACGAGCTGTCGCCCACCGAAGCGGGCACCAAGGCGGCCGGCTTCGCCCTGGTCACCGTCGTCTTCCGGCCGGTCGGGGGCAGGTTGTCGGACCGTTTCCACCCGGCCGTGGTCACCGCCGGGGCACTGGCCCTCGTCGCGCTCTTCGCCGTGGTCCAGGCCTTCGATCCCCCGCTGTACCCGGTGGGCACCGTCGCCCTGCTCCTGATGGCGGCCGGCCTCGGGGCCGCCGGAGGCAGCGTCTTCGCCCTCGTCTCGCAGGTGACGCCGCAGGACCGGGTCGGCAGCGTCACCGGGATCGTCGGCGCCGTGGGCGGCCTCGGGGGGTTCGTACCCCCGCTGCTCATGGGCGCCGTCTACAGCGCGAAGGGCTCGTACTCGATCGGCTTCATGCTCCTGTCCGACCTCGCCCTCGCGGGCTGCGTCTACGCCTACGGCCGCATGCGGAACCTGGAGCCCTCCGCGGCGGGGTCCGCCCCCGTCGTGGTCAGCGGGAGGGCCGGTGACTCAGTACGTTGACCACCCGGCCATTGGGGTCGCGGGCGAAGAACCGCCGCACGCCCCACTCCTCGTCCTGGAGGGGATGGACGATCTCCGCGCCGCTGTCGCGCACGGCCGCGTACGCCGCGTCCACGTCGTCCACCTCGACGCTCATGTCGGGGGTGACCGGAGCGGTCTTGTCCCCCGTCATGATGCTGATCTGCGCCGCCGGAGTGGTCGGGGAGGCGAGCGTCATGATCCAGCCGTGGTTCATGACCTCCTCGAAGCCCAGCAGGCCATAGAACTGCCGGCTCTCCTGCGCAGCCTCTGACTGGATGTTGGGAACCACACGGCGAACGGTCATCGACGACTCCGGATGAGAAACGGATCGGGCACCACGGCTGGGCTGTCAGTCCGCTGAAGTATCCTTCCCGCCACCGCACACCGACTCGGAGGACCCAGAGAATTGACCGGCCTGCCCGCTTTCCCACTGCCGTTCCATGCTTCCCGTTCCATAGCGTTCGCGACACCCCGAACGCTGCGGGAGCTTCAGATGATGCAGTGCAGCTCCCACCTTCGGGCGAAGCCGCGTTGGTTCGACAAGATGAACGACGCCGACGTCGTCGCCAGGTGGACTCAGGAGGCGGTCGCGCAAGGCCTCACCGGAGCGCAGGTGCGGTACGTGCTCGCCGAGCTCGCACATTACGCCGCGCTGCGGGACGAACGAACCGGTGTCGAGGTGTCCTCCGTCGACGGGGTGTGGCATTCGGACACGCTGGTCGACGACGAGCTCAGGTCCCGGCTGCGCGAGGCGGTTCAGGTTCTGGAACAGGTCCCCGAGGCGGAACGGGACTGGCACCCCGGCTCCGACGGCCAGGTACTGGATCTGGTCCACCCCTCGCTGTTCTGCCTGGTGAGAGAGGCGAGCGGCGCGCCCGAGCGGGCTTGGCGGAATCCGACGGACCGCTATTCGAAGTACGAGTTCTCGGAGCGGTTCCAGTGGCTGCCCACGGATGTCGACGTCAGTGACGACGGCGGTGTCGCCTTCCGCTCGTACGTCAACAACGTCCACCCTGAGCTGCACCGCGAACTCGCCGCCGTCCTGCCGGAGTTGTTCGCGTGCCTGCTCCCGCTGCTGGAGAACGTGCTCACCGATCTGCGCCATCCGCGGCCTGTGCGGATCGAGGCCGATCCCTACGGGTGGTACGACTCGGAACCGGAGTATCCCGACCGCGCCTCCCACGGTGATGACGAGGCCTACGCGGAAGCCCGTACCGCGTGGGAACAGGCCCAGGACGAGTGGTGGGAGAACCGCCGCCCGGTCATCCCGGACGCCCCGGCCTTCACCGCGCCCCCGCTGCCCGACCCGTCGGCCCGGGTCGACCTGCGCGGCCGCCGCCTCCAGGTCATCACCAAGCTCGCCACCATCCACCTCACTCCGGACAAGCCCGAGTACCCGGGCGGCTCCTGGCACGTCGAGGGAATGATGAACGAGCGGATCGTCTCGACCGCCCTCTACTACTGGGACAGCGAGAACATCACCGAAAGCCGGCTGAGTTTCCGGGCGGCACTCGACGACCCGAACTACGAACAGAACGACGACAACGGCCTGCGTGAGGTCTACGGCCTGGAGGACGAGGACGCGCTGAACCAGGTGCTGGGATCGACCGCGACCCCGGCGGGCCGCTCTCTGGCGTTCCCCAACATCCTGCAACACCGCGTCGGCCCGTTCCGCCTCGCGGACGGCAGCCGCCCGGGGCATCGCAAGATCCTCGCGTTCTTCCTCGTGGACCCGGGGCAAGAGATCGTCTCGACCTCCGATGTGCCGCCGCAGCAACCGTGGTCCAAGACCTCGACCATGACGCTCGAACAGGCGAAGGCCTACCGCGAAGAACTCATGCAGGAAAGGAAGTTCTTCGTCGACGAGCACAACGAGCAGCTCTACGAACGAGAATTCTCCCTCTGCGAGCACTGAGACCGCTCAGCGGTGAAGACAGCGCTGAGCGCTGAGCGCTGATCAGGTGCCACTCAGCGCACCCCACAGCCCGTAGGGGCCGGCCCCACGGCGGCCCCCTACGGGCGCTCGCGGAGCCGTCGCGCGACGGTTCCCTCCAGCATCGCGGTCAGGATCCGGGCCAGCCGTGGCTCCACGTCCACGATCGCGTGCGCCAGCCGCGGATCGTCGCGATACAGCGCCGCGACTTCCGGCCCCGGCGTCGCGATGTTCCAGAACGAGCCGGACATCGACGTCGCGGCGGCCATCAGGTCCACTCCGTCGGCTTCGGTGAGCTCCGGCAGTCGCGCGCGGACCGCGGTGGCGATCTCGTCCACCGCGGCCAGGGTCACCAGCTTGAACGCGCGCACCGCCTCCACCGAGACGTTGCGCTCCAGGTTCATCGGTGCCTGCGAGAGCAGGTCGCAGAACATGCCGCGGGCAGCGAGGGTGCGGGCGAAGGCCGCGGCCACTCCCGCCGCGTCGCCGTCCGCGACCCGGCCGATCTCGGCGCACAGCGCCGGCGCCCACTCCTGCCAGTCGGCCGCGGTCAGGCGCAGGAAGATCGCCTCCCGCGTTTCGAAGTAGCGCAGCAGCGCGGACTTGTGCATGCCCACGGCCGCGGCGATGTCGGTCAGCGTGACCTGCCGGATGCCCCGCTCGGCGCCCAGGGCCCGTGCGGCGTCCAGGATGGCGGCCTCCCGCTGCTGCTTGGCCCGCGGGGACCGGGCGCGCTGGAAATCGGTGGTGTCCACGGGCCCCACATTAGCGCAACGAGGTTGCACTATTAACGCAACCGTGTTGCAGTAAGAACCATGACCGAGAACACGCAGCAGACCTGGTTCATCACCGGCTCCTCGCGCGGCTTCGGGCGCGCCCTCGTCCGCGCCGCCCTGCAGGCCGGCGACACCGTGGCGGCCACGGCCCGCCGGCCGGAACAGCTCGACGACCTGGTCTGCGAGTTCGGCGACCGGATCGCCCCGATCGCGCTCGACGTGACCGACCCCGAGGCCGCGAAGGCGGCACTGGAGGAGGCCAGGAAGCGCTTCGGACGGGTCGACGTACTGGTCAACAACGCCGGCTACGCCAACGTCTCCCCGATCGAGACCACGGACGACGACGACTTCCGCGCACAGTTCGAGACGAACTTCTGGGGGGTCTACAACGTCACCAAGGCGGCGATCCCCCTGCTCCGGGAACAGGGCGGCGGACTGGTCGTCCAGTTCTCCTCCATGGGCGGCCGGGTCGGCGGTTCCCCCGGCATCGCCTCCTACCAGGCGGCGAAGTTCGCGATCGACGGCTTCAGCCGGGTGTTGCGCGCGGAGACCGCGCCGTTCGGCGTCCGGGTACTGGTCGTGGAGCCCAGCGGGTTCCGCACCGACTGGGCAGGATCCTCGATGACCGTGCACGAGGTGCCCGAGGGCTACGAGGGCACCGTCGGCGCGATCAACCGACGCATCCGGCAGAGCACCGAGGGCCCGGCCGGCGACCCGGTGCGCGCCGCGGAGATCCTGGTGCGGATGGCGAAGCGCCGGGACGTCCCGACCAATCTCGCGCTCGGGGTGATGGCGTCGGAAGGGGCGCTCGCCCAGAACCGTCGGCTGCTGGAGCAGGACGAGAGGTGGAGCGCCGTCGGGCGGTCCGCGGACTTCGCCGAGACGTACCCCGTGGAGTTCCCCCGGGACACGGCGGCCTGACGGATCTCCTCAGATCTGCGCGCGGTTGCCCGGGGCTGCTCGACTCCCCTCAGGTGTTCCGGCCCGGGACCACCAGTCCGCTCTCGTACGCCGTCACAACCGCCTGGGCCCGGCTCTCCAGGCCCAGCTTGGTCATCGTCCGGTTGAGGTGGCTCTTGACCGTGCCCTCGGTGATGAACAGCCGCCAGGCGATCTCGGCGTTGGCGAGGCCCTGTCCGACCAGCTCCAGTACCTCGATCTCCCGGCCCGTCAGGGCCTCCAGTCCGGTGGCCCCGGACCTGGCGGTGTCACCGGCCCCTTCGCCGCCCGAGCGGGTGGCGAACGCCTCCACGAGCCTCCGGGTCACCGTCGGCGCGAAGAGGGCGTCCCCGCTGCCCACGGCGGTGATGGCGGCCAGTAGGCGCTGGGGGCCCGAGTCCTTCAGCAGGAAGCCGGAGGCCCCGGCCTTCAGGGCTCCGTACACGTACTCGTCCAGGTCGAAGGTGGTCAGGATCAGGACGCGGGGCGCCGGGGGCGGGGTCTGCGCGAGGATCCTCTCCGTGGCGGCGATCCCGTCCATGCGCGGCATCCGGATGTCCATGAGGATCACGTCGGGGCGGGTGCGGGCGGCGAGCTCGACCGCCTCGGCGCCGTCCGTCGCCTCGCCGACCACCTCGAAGCCGTCGGCCACCTCCAGCAGGCCCACGAGCCCGGCCCGGATCAGGTACTGGTCGTCTGCCACGAGCACCCTCAAGGGTAAGGATCCCGTCATGCCGGGCCACCGTCCTCGCGCGGCGCTACGGTCCGGGCGGAGGTCGGCAGCGTGAGGCACACGGTGTAGCCCCCTTCGCTGCGCGGCCCGGTGCTGATCGTTCCTCCGTAGAGCTTGGCCCGCTCGCGCATGCCGATCAACCCGTTCCCGCTCCCTCGTACCAACTTGGCCGGAACGGGGTCCGCGCCCGCGCCGTCGTCGGTCACGGTGACCGAGAGGTGCGCGGGCCGGTAGTCGAGGGCCACGCTCACGCGGGCGCCCGGGGCGTGCTTGAGGACGTTGGTCAGCGCTTCCTGCGTCACCCGGTACGCGCACAGCTCCACGCCGGGGGCGAGTTCGCGCGCATCACCCGTTATCCGCAGGTCCACCGCAACGCCGGCGGCCCGGACCCGTTCGGCCATCTCCGCCAGCCGGGACAGGCCCGGCATGGGGGCGTCCCGGCCCGGGGCGGCCGGGCCGGTCCCGTCGTCGTCCACCCGGTCCCGGTCGGTGTCCCGCAACAGGCTGAGCATCCGGCGCAGTTCGTCCAATGCCTCGGCGCTGGTGTCCTGGATGGTGGACAGGGCCGTCCGGGCCGTGTGGGGCGCCGAGTCGAACACGTACCCGCCCAGGCCCGCCTGGATCGAGATCACGGACATGTGATGGGCCACGATGTCGTGCAGTTCCCGTGCGATGCGCGCGCGTTCCTCGGCCACGTGCCGGCGGGCCCGTTCGTCGCGCTCGCGCCGTAGCTGGCGGGCCAGTTCGGCCGACCGGCGGGCCATCAGGCCGAACCGCCACAGCACGGCCGGGAAGACCACGGCCTGGGCGAGGACGGTCGCCAGGGAGCCGCCGGGGCCGTTGCCGAGCAGTCCCGCGTACACCCATACGGCCCCCATCAGGGCGGCGCAGGCCGCCGAGGTGCGTACCGGGCAGAGCGCGGCCACCGTGTACACGGCGAGCATGGGGCCGAAGCAGGTGACCACCGGCCAGTATCCGGCGGTGATGTACACGACCCACATCAGCTGGGTGAACAGGCAGACCGCGACGGGTGCCCTGGTCCGCACGGCCACCGGCACCGTCACCAGACCGACGAGCAGGTACGCGGCGAGGTCCAGGGGAGGCCAGCCCTGGACGACCGCCTCCCGGCCCAGCAGCACGGCGACACCCGTCTGCGCGAGGGCCGTCAGCGCGTCCATGGAGGAGGGGCGGATCCGCATCGCCGCAGCCTAGCCCGCACGGCACGGACCGGCCTCCTCCTCGCGTACTCGCCCCTGAGTTGCAGAAGCGACTTCCCTGCACCGGTGGTTGACGCGCAGATCCATCCAGTACGGGACGACGGGCCCGGGCCCCGGCCCGTAGCTTCATGCCCCGGCAGCACGGGACCGGCCGACCACCGGTCCCGGACATCAGGACCGCGGGCCGACTCGGGGACGTCCACGGGGGAAACGGCCCGCACCGATCGAAGGACGGAACACAGCCATGCTCGTCAGCAAGCGTCTCGCGCTCCTCGTCGCCTCCACTGCCCTGTGCACCGGTGTCGCCCTGGCCCCCTCGGCCGTGGCGGCCACCAACTCCGGCACCGCGGTGACCGGTTCGCGCGGCTGCAACCACACCGACAAGCAGCCCGTCATCAGCAAGGGTTCCAAGGGTGACGCGGTGAGGCAGGCCCAGTGTCTGCTCAAGACCTGGAACGTGAACATCGGCCCGTCCGGCGTCGACGGCGACTTCGGCCCCGACACCGACCGCGCCGTGCGCGAGTTCCAGCGCCGGGTGAAGGACATGTGCCACATGCCCGTCGACGGCATCGTCGGTGCCAAGACCTGGAGCGCCCTGAAGAACCCGGTCTGCTGACCCCAGGCGCCCGGCCACGGCCGGCCGGGCCCGCACACACGGGCGGGGCCCCGGTCCGCGCGGTCGTCCTGCGACGCGCGCGGGCCGGGGCCCCGCCGTGCCGCGCCCGCGGCGGCCACGGCGGTTCAGCCGGCCGTGGCGGTGCGGCGCAGGCGGCTCCGCAGGCCGACCAGGAGGGCGGCGGTCACGGCCCAGGCGGCCAGTGTGACGAGCGGGCCCGTGACGTGGGCACCGTGGAAGTAGCTGAGGTCGGTGATCGCGCGTACGGCCGCCCCCGGCGGCAGGAGTGCCGAGACGGCGTGCGCGGCCGGCGGCAGGAGGTCCGCGCTGATGGCGGCGCCGCTGGTGGAGTTGCCCACGGTGAGCAGCAGCAGGGTCGCGGCCGGCACCCCGACGGGGCCCAGGTACGTACCCAGGAGCTTGGTGGCGAAGGCGGCCGCGGCGGCCAGCAGGGTGAGGGTGAAGGCCAGCGGGAGGACCGGGGCGGGTACGGCGCCCAGGACGGGCCCGGCCAAGACGGCGGCCACGGTCCCGACGGCGGCGGAGACCGCGGAGAGCAGCCAGAACCGGTGGCGCAGGCGGAGCAGGCCGGCGAGGCCCAGGGCGTTCTGGGCGAGGACGAATCCCGCGAGGGTCACGCCGAAGGCCAGGTAGAACCCGGCCAGGCCGCGCGTGTCGTAGCGGGTCAGGGGCACGACGTCCTCGGTGGTGACCTGCCGGCCCGCGCCCTCGGCGTACGCGCCGACGAGGCTCTTGACCGCCGAGGTGGTGGAGGGTCCGTAGGCTCCGGCGACCTCCAGGTTCAGCCGGCCGCCGGGGCCCTCGCCGAGCGCGGCCGAGACCTCGTGGCGTTCCAGGGCCCGGCGGGCGGACGCGGCATCGGCGGCCGGGTGCACCTCGACGCTGTCGCCGAGTGCGCCCCGCATGCGGTCCGCGAGTTCCCGTCCGGTGACGGCGATGGGGACGTGGTGGGGCTGGGGGTCGCGTTGCAGGCCGATGTAGCAGCCGATGAAGGCGGCGGCCAGGACCAGGGCGATCACGGCGGGCTGGAGCCAGGCCCGTACGGGCGGCCGGCGGCCGGTGCCGGGGGCGGGCGGGGCGGGCGGGGCGCTCGGGGCGGGCGTACCGGCCGCCACAGCGGGGACGGGTGTGGCGGATGGGGCGGTGGTTGCCATGAGGGGTCTTTCCTGGTCCGGTCCGGCGGTGACGGGCTGTGGGCGGCGGCCGCGCGGGTCAGACGGCGGACGGTACGGCTCCGAGCCCCTGCCTGACGCTGCGGGTGAGGTCGTCGGCGAGGACTTCCGGTGCTCCGGCGGCCAGGCCGTCGAGGGCGAGGGCGGCGACGAGGGCGGGGTCGCTCTTCTGGCCGGCCGGAACCCGGGCGGCCATGTCCGTGTCCATGTAGCCGACGTGGAGGGCGGTGACCGCGATGCCGCGCGGGGCCAGCTCCTCGCGGATCGCGTCGGTCATCGCCCAGCCGGCGGCCTTGGCGGCGGCGTAGGCGCCGAGGCCGGCCGGGTGGTACCAGGAGAGGACGGACAGGACGTTGAGGACGGCGCCGCCCCGGTTCCCCTCGATGACCGGCGCGAACGCCCGGGTGGCGGCCAGCGGGCCGAAGAAGTTCGTCTCCATCTCCAGCCGCACCGCGTCCCAGTCGCCCGCGACCAGCGCGCTGCCCGTAGAGATCCCGGCGTTGTTGACGAGCAGGGTGGCGTCCGAGGCGGTCCGCGCGGCCTCCCGCACCGACTGCGGATCGGTGACGTCCATTCGCAGCGGTACGACTCCGGGCAGGTCCACCGACTCGGGACGGCGGGCGGCCGCGTAGACCTTGGCCCCGCGCTCCGTGAGCTGGGCGGCGAGGTGACGGCCCAGGCCCCGGTTGGCTCCGGTGACGACGGCGACGGCGTCCTTCAGTTCCATGGCATCTCCCAAGGGGTGCAGCGGCGGCCCGGGGTAGGGACTCCCCGGACGCCGATTTAGATTACATTCATAATCTATACCGAGCGTACGATAGATGTCAGCCGTCATCCAAACGAGGAGGTGCCCATGGGCCGGGTATCGCAGGCTCAGGCGCAGGAGAACCGCAAGCGGGTCGTGGAGATGGCGTCGCAGCTCTTCCGCGAACAGGGCACGAGCGTGAGCGTGGCCGACCTGATGAAGGCGGCAGGCCTGACGCACGGCGGCTTCTACAAGCAGTTCGACTCGAAGGAAGCCCTCATCGACGAGGCCGTCTCGCACGCCTTCGGGGAACTGGCCGAGCGGCGGGCGAGCGTCCTGGAGGAGAACGAGGGCGAGCGCCCCGCGGCCCAGCGGGCCATGATCGACAGCTACCTCTCCCCCCGGCACCGGGATTCCGCCGCCACGGGCTGCCCCGCCGCCGGACTGGCCACCGACATGGCCCGTGACCCCGGGGACCGCGGAGCGCACCGTACCTACACCGACGGCATCTCCGATTTCGCCGACTGGCTCGCCACCGACGACCAGGACGGCATCGTCCGGCTGTGCACGATGCTCGGTGCGCTCGTACTGGCCCGCGCCACCAAGGACTCCCCGCTCTCCGACGAGATCCTGGAGGCCGCCCGGGCCGCACTGGCCCGGTGAGCCTGCGGACGCCGCCCCGCGTCACGTCCCATGCTTGCGGGCACGGGCACCCCCGGACCCCGGAGGGCGGCCGTCCGCGTACGCCGCCCCGGTGTCGCCGCGGAACTCGCCGAGAACGAGAACCATGGACGCCGACATGAACCACAGCGACGACACCCGCCCCGTGGCCGCCGTCGGGGCACGCGCCTCGGCGCTGCTCCGCCGCCCGAAGCTGTGGGCGGTACCCACGGTGCTGACAGGACTGCTCGCCCTGCTCCTGTCGCTGCTGTACATGGGCGGCATCGTCGATCCGAACGGCAGGCTGCGCGATCTGCCCGTCGGCATCGTCAACGCGGACACGGGCAAGCCATTGCCCGGCCGGCGGCAGAACGTGGGGACGCAGGTCACCGAGGCCGTGACGGGCGGCGACAAGTCCGGCAAGGTCCAATGGCGCCCGCTCACCCAGGCCCAGGCACAGGACCAGCTCTCCTCCGCCAAGATCTACGGCGCCCTGGTCATCCCCGCGGACTTCACCGATTCCGTGGCCGCGCTCACCACCGGCAACGCCACGGTCCGGCCGACGATCACGGTGCTCACCAACCCAGGCATGGGGAGCATCGGCTCATCCCTGGCCGACCGCATCAGCACGGCGGCGGCCCGGCAGTCCTCCAAGGCCATCGGCCAAGGACTCACGGCTTCCCCCGCCACCGCGCAGGCCGATCCCACCACGCGCCTGCTGCTGGCCGACCCCGTGCAGATCGTGAACCGGGTGGGACATCCCGTCGGCGAGCACAGCGGTCTGGGGCTGAGCGCGTTCTACTACACCCTGCTGCTGGTACTCATCGGCTTCCTGGGCGCCAACCTCATCAACACCGGCGTGGACACCGCACTCGGCTACGCGGACAGCGAGCTCGGCCCCTGGCACACCCGCCGCCCCACCGTGCCGATCAGCCGCACCCAGACGCTGCTGCTGAAGGTGGTCATGACGGCCGTGATCACGGTGTTGACCACCACGCTGGTCATGGTGGCCACGATCTCGATCCTCGGGATGGACGCCGCACACATCCCGCTGCTGTGGATCTACTCCTACTGCGCGGGCCTCGCGGTGGGCCTGGGCGTACAGGCGATCAACGCGGCGTTCGGCGGGATCGGCCAGCTCGTGTCCATGTTCGTGTTCATCGCGCTGGGCCTGCCGTCGTCGGGCGCCACCGTCCCGCTCCAGGCCGTCCCCGGCTTCTACCGCTTCCTCTCCCTCTTCGAGCCCATGCGCCAGCTCAGCGACGGGGTGCGCGCCATCCTCTTCTTCGACGCGCGCGCCGACGCGGGTCTGACCCGGGCGTGGACCATGATCGCCGTCGGTACGGTCCTCGCCCTGGTCGTCGGTTTCGCGATGACCCGCTTCTACGAGCGCAGGGGGCTGGAGCGCATGACGCCTCAGCCGGCGGAGGCGGCGGGCGGAGCCGACGACCTGGCCCGGTGACGAGGGCGCACCTCCCGAGGGCGGTGTCACAGCTACGGGAAGACCGGGGCGATCCCGAGCGCCGGGGCGATGGCGCCCCAGATCGTCGACCGGGCCGTGGCGAGGTCGACCCGGGGGTCGTCCAGCATCAGGCGGATGCCGAGGCCGTCGCAGAGGGCCAGGACCAGCGTGCTGAGCGCGGCGACGTCACACTCGGTGAACTCGCCCGATGCGATGCCCCGTTCCACGGCGCCGCCGACCCAGGCGTGCCGGCCCGCTCCGCTCCGTCGCCGTCACCGGCGTCAGCGAGGGCCGCCTCGCCTCGCTGCACCGCCAGCGCAACGCCCTCGCCGCCAAGTTCACCGCCGCGTACGACAGGCCGTTCTGGCGCGACCGCGGCCTCAGCGGCCTCTCCGAGTGCGAGGGCGTCCTCGGCAGCACCTGGCCGCAGGGCGAGGGCGTCCTCTCGGCCCTCGTCCCGCCCCAGCGGTTCGGCGTACTCCTGGGGGCGCCCGCCCACCTGCGGGAGCGCGAACTGCTCGGCGAGGTCGCCCGCCTGTACGGCGACGAGGCGTACCGCCCGCTCGCCACGCACCTGCGCATGTGGGGCACCGACCCGTGGACCCGGGGGTACGTCACCCAGTGGACTCCCGGCGACGTCATGGCCGTAGGCCCCCGGCACGGCACCCATGAGCCGCCCTTCTACGTCTGCGGGTCCGACCAGTGGGTGGCCGGCTACATGGAGGGCGCCGTACGCACCGGCCGCGACACCGCCGAGGAGGTGCTGCGCCGTGGCTGACGCCCTGACCGACGCCGTGAGCGGCGCCCTGCTCAACCACATCGGCGGCGTGGACCGGCCGGCCGCCTCCGGCGAGACGATGGAACTGACCGACCCCGCCACCGGCCGGGTGCACGCCCGCGCTCCGCACTCCGGCAGGGCCGACACCGAGGCCGCCGTCGCGGCGGCGGCGGCCGCGTACGGGGGCTGGTCCACGACCACCCCGGCGGTCCGCCAGCGCGCCCTGCTCTCCCTCGCCGACGCGATGGAGGCGCACGCGGACGCCCTGACGGCCGCGGAGACGGCGGACACCGGCAAACCGGTACGGCAGTTCAGGGACGAGGAGCTGCCCACGATCGTCGACACGGTGCGCTACTTCGCCGGGGCGGCCCGGAACCTTCCGGGCGCGGCCGCCGCCGAGTACACGCCGGGCCGTACCTCCCTGCTGCGCCGCGAACCGGTCGGGGTCTGCGCCCAGATCACCCCGTGGAACTACCCGCTGATGATGGCGGCGTGGAAGATCGCCCCGGCGGTCGCCGCCGGGAACACGACCGTGCTCAAGCCGGCCGACACCACCCCGTCCTCGTCCGTGTTCCTCGCCCGGATCGCCTCCGCACACCTGCCACCGGGCGTGGTCAACGTCGTCTGCGGCGACCGCGACACCGGCAGGGCGCTCACGGCCCACCGCGACGTGGCCCTGATCGCGGTCACGGGCAGTGTGCGGGCGGGCCAGGAGATCGCGGCGGCCGCGGCGGCCGGGCTCGAACGCGTCCACCTGGAGCTGGGCGGGAACGCCCCCGTCATCGTCCACGACGACGTAGATGTCCGGGCGGCGGCCGCGGCCCTCGCCGCCGTCGCCTACTACAACGCCGGCCAGGACTGCACCGCGCCCACCCGGCTCCTGGTCCACCACCGGGTGCACGACGCGTTCCTCGCGGCCTTCGCGGCGTCGGCTCGACAACTGCGCACGGGCCCGCCCGGCGATGAGGAGACCTTCGGCCCCGTCGTGACCGTCCAGCCGTTCGCCGACGAGGCGGAGGCCCTGTGCCTGGCCAACGACGTCCGTTTCGGCCTCGCGGCCGGCGTCTGGACCTCGGACCACGACCGGGCCATGCGCACGACCCGGATGCTCCACACGGGCATCGTCTGGGTGAACACCCACGGCACCACCGTTTCCGAGATGCCCCACGGGGGTGTCGAACACTCCGGCTACGGAAGCGACCTCTCCCTGTCCGGCCTCCTCGACTACACCCAGGTCAAGCACGTCATGCTGTGAGCGCCGTGCGGCACGGCGGCCGGCGCATCGCAGCGCCATGTCCCCGTTCCATGGATATTCTAGGAAATGTGATCGAGTCTGGACGACCGTGGCTCCGTCGGCGCCCCGGCCGGGGAAGACTTGTGCGGCTGTCGCCGGTCATCTTGACCGTCGTCATCGCAAGCCTGGCCTACGCCACTCCGCCGGAGATGGCCTTCAGCCGCCTCCTGCCCGCCGCGCCGGCCCTCGCCGCCGCGATGTGGCCGGTCCTCCCCACCGTCCTGCTCGGGACGGTCTGCCTCCTGCTGATGATCGGCCTCAGCCTGGTCTTCCCCGATCTGGGAACGTGGTGGACGTGCGCGGGGATCATCGCGGTCACCGTGGCCGCCGCCTACGGGAGCCACCTGCGGCTCCAGCGGGAGCGCACCCTCCTCCAGGTGCGGCTCGTCGCCGACGCGGCGCAGCAGGTGGTGCTGAGCCCCCTGCCGCGGCTCTTCGGGAACATCGAGATCGAGTCGCTGTACCTCGCGGCCGCGGCGGAGGCGCGGATCGGCGGGGACTTCTACGAGGTGGTGGAGACCCCGTACGGGATCCGGATGCTCATCGGTGACGTACGGGGCAAGGGCCTGCCGGCCGTGGGTGAGGCCGCCGCGATCGTCAACGCCTTCCGGGAGGCGGCCCACGGTGAAAGCGGCCTGGTGGGCATCGCGCGCAGGCTGGATGCCAGCAGCACCCGGTACAACGCCTCCTTCCCTTCCGACGGCCCGATGGAGCGCTTCGCCACCGCCCTGCTCGTGGAGATCCCGCACGAGGGCGGCCGGATCGACGTCCTCAACTGCGGACACCCCCCGCCACTGCTGCTGAACCGAGGGGAACTCCGCGTGCTGGAGTCCTCGTCCCCCTCACCGCTGCTCAGCCTCGCGGAGCTGATCGGTGACCACTACAGCGTGGACAGCTTCGAGTTCGCCCCCGGCGACCTGCTGCTCCTCTACACGGACGGGATCGCCGAGGCCCGCGTCCGCGACGGCGAGTTCTTCCCGCTGGCGGCCTGGATGCGCCGGCAGCCCCCGCTCGCGCCCCGGGAGGTACTCACGGCTCTCCATCGCGACCTCCTGCGCCACAGCAAGGGCCGGCTCGACGACGACGTCGCCGCCCTCGCGGTGCGCCTGCGCGGACCACGGGGCGCGCAGTCCCCGTGAGCCGGTGCGGCGTGCGCCGTCGCAGGCGCGGCCGGTCGCCGCGCCCGCGCCCCGCCGTCGCCGCCTGAAGGCCGGGAGACCCAGCAGCGCGAAACCGAGGGCCGCCGCCACGAGATGCCCGACCGTCGTGAAGTCCGGCAGCGGCCCCGTCCATTCGGCCCCGCCCAGGGGCCATCCGAGGACGAAGACGGCCCAGGGGATACGGCCCCGGCGCGGCAGGGTGAGCGTACCGACGGCCAGTACGGTCTGGGCTCCGTAACTGACCCCGTAGTCCAGGGCCTGCCGCACGTCCGCCGGATACCAGCCGCGCCGCAGCGCGACGGCGATGACGACGGCGGTGAGCAGGGTGGCCGCGCCGTGCCCGCCGAGGAACACGGCCGCGGCGCGCCGCTTTCCCCACCGGCTCTCCGCCCGGGCCAGGAAGCAGCAGACGCCGAGGCCGAAGGTGATCAGGGTGCCCACGAAGCCCACCGAGGTGACGTCCGTGAGGGTTCCGTCGAAGAACAGCACGCTGCCGAGGAGCGCGGAGAGCGGATGATCTTGCAGGTTGTCCTGATTGGTGCTGAGGTATCCCAGTACGGTGGCCGCCCGCTCGGCGGACAGCCCGTGACCGACCCAGGCGTGTCCGGCCAGGAGCAGGCAGACGTAGGCGAAGGTCAGCGGCGCACGGCGCGGGTACTCCCGCACGGCGCGCAGCGCTCTGCCCGAAAGACCCCACGGCGACGGAGAGTTCATATCGTGGCATTCTCCAGGTCGCGCCGCGGGCGCGGTCCGCCGGGGCGGTGACCCGTCCTCCGAGTACGCCTCCGGAGCGGTGGACGCCGCCGTCCGGGCTTCGGTCCGGCGTGGCAAAAGATGGGTGATTCCGGGGATTCTCATGGGGGTTACGCCCCCGTCCGTTCACCTCTCGGCGAACTCCGCGTCGCCTCGGACGATGAGGTTTGCAGCCATGGACCTTCCCGATTTCGGTATCCCCCAGAAGCTCGCCTCGCGGATGAGCATGGCCGAGCAGCACGACTACCTGCGTACGAAGTTCACCCGGCGCGGCGCGCTGCGCGCGGGTGCGGTGACCGCGGCCGTCGCCGGCGGCGGCCTGACCGTCGGCTCGGCCTCGCCCGCGTACGCGGCTCCGACCGTGCTGGCCTCCACCGAGCGGCGCGGTGTCGACGGTGCGCTGGCCGCGCCGTTCGCACGGCACTTGCAGTACGGCGCGGACCCCAAGACGCAGATGCGGGTGTCGTGGCAGGTGCCGTTCGCGGTGAAGAAGCCGTACCTGCGCGTGGGCACCAGCCCCTGGGCGCTGAGCGTGAAGATCGACGCCGAGGTCCGACACCTGAGCACCCCGGTCCTGAACGGCGGCAAGATCGCCGCGGCCGAGCAGTTCTACCTGCACGTGGGCCTGGACCGGCTGCGGCCCGGACAGACCTACTACTACGGGGTCGGGCACGACGGCTTCGACCCCGCCGACCACCGCAACCTCGGTACGCTCGGCACCTTCACCACCGCCCCCTCGCGCGCCGAGAACTTCACCTTCACGGCCTTCGGCGACCAGGGCGTGAGCTACCACGCGCTCGGCAACGACGCGGTGCTGCTGGCCCAGAACCCGGCCTTCCACCTGCACGCGGGTGACATCTGCTACGCCGACTCCTCCGGTTCGGGCACCTCCGGCGACACGTACGACGCGCGGGCTTGGGACCAGTTCCTGGCCCAGACGGAGACGGTGGCCAAGACCGTGCCGTGGATGGTGACGACCGGCAACCACGACATGGAGGCCTGGTACTCGCCCCAGGGCTACGGCGGCCAGAACGCCCGCTGGTCCCTGCCCGGCAACGGCCCGGACCCGGTCAACCAGCCCGGCGTGTACTCGTTCGTGCACGGCAACGTCGGGGTGGTGGCGCTCGACGCGAACGACGTCTCGTACGAGATCCCCGCCAACTTCGGTATCAGCGGCGGAAAGCAGACCGCGTGGCTGGACCGGCGGCTGGGCGAACTGCGCCACCACCGCGACGTGGACTTCATCGTGGTGTTCTTCCACCACTGCGCGTTCTCGACCACCAGCGCGCACGCCTCGGAGGGCGGGGTGCGGGACGTGTGGGTGCCGCTGTTCGAGAAGCACCAGGTGGACCTGGTCATCAACGGGCACAACCACGTGTACGAGCGGACCGACGCGATCAAGGGCAACAAGGTCGGCCGGAAGGTCCCCATCGGCGAGCGCACCGACCCCACGCAGGACGGCATCGTGTACGTCACGGCCGGCGCGGCGGGGCGTTCGCTGTACAGCTTCCCGGTGCCGGACTCGTACGAGGGCCACGTCGCGGACCGCGACAGCGTCGAGTCCTACCGGTGGGTCAAGGGCGGGACCAAGGCGACCGAGACGGTGGAGTGGTCGCGGGTGCGGTACACCAACTACTCCTTCCTCGCGGTCGAGGTCGAGACGGGCCGCTCCCCGAAGCTGAAGGTCAGCGCCCTCGCCGAGACGGGCCAGCGGATCGACCACTTCGAGATCCAGCGGGGACGCGGCCGCTAGGCCGTGTCCGCGCGCCGGTTCCTCGGTGGTCGGGTGCCGTCATCGAGGAGGGCCGCGGCCTCTCCTCGATGACGGCTTCCCGGCCGGGGCCGCCTACCGTCCGCTGCCCGGCGGGCGGCCCGGCGTCACTTCAGGTGCCGGTCCAGGAACCGGCACCCGTCCTCCAGCTCGAACCACGGGGTGCCGGTGTGCCCGCCCAGGTTGGCGTGCAGCGTCTTCTCCTCGCTGCCGAAGGCGTCGAACAGGTCCAGGGCGCGTTGGCGGGGGTTGCCCTCGTCGTCCCACTGCAGCAGGAACAGCAGCGGTACGGTGACCTGCCGGGCCTCCTCGCGCTGGGCGCGGGGCACGTACCCCCCGGCGAAGAAGCCCGCGGCCGCGATGCGCGGCTCGACCACCGCCAGCCGGATGCCGAGGGCGGTCCACCCGCCGGAGTACCCGACCGGGCCGTCGATCCCGGGCAGCGCGAGGAGGGCGTCCAGGGTGGTCCGCCAGTCCGGGACCGCCTTCTCGACCATCGGCCCGATGAAGGACTCGAAGATCTCGTCGACCGGCTCGCCGGCCTGCATCGCCCGCCGGAGGTCGGCGCGGGCCTGCTCGTCGGCTGCGGAGCGGGGCCGGTCACCGCACCCCGCGGCGTCGATGGTGGCCACCGCGTAGCCGCGCGCCGCGGTGTACCGGGCCCGGGCCACCAGCCGGGGGTCCGCCTTGGGCAGACCGTTGTTGTGGGCCATCAGCACCAGCGGGGCCGACGCGGCGGACTCGGGCGTCCACAGGGTGCCGGGGATCTCGCCCAGGGTGAATTCGCGCTCGACGACGCCGTCGTCGAGGCGCTGTTCGGAAGTGAAATGCATGGTCGTGCCTTTCGGGAGGGCTCTTGAACGGCGCTCCCGGACGACCTATCGCCCGGCCGTGACCCCGAAGGGGAGCACCCATGTCGATACAGCGTTCACGGGTACCACCTCCTCGTTCTCCCACACGGCCTGCGGGGAGATTAACAACGGCCGCCGCGGACCGCCAACCGTTTTTCCGATCGGGCGACCGGGCGCGGGGTCGGGTGCGGGGGCCGGGCACGGCGTCCGGACGGGCGGTCTCCACCGACCCGGCCGTCGGAACCCCCGTTTCGTGGGGTAGCGTTCCCGATCGACGAAACGGGGACAAGTCCCCGTTTGATGCGAGGAGGAAGGGAACCGCCATGCCCGCGCCCACGCTCGAAGAACTCGCCCCCGAGGGAACCGACTTCGCCGCCGACCCGTACCCCGTCTACGCCGCCCTGCGCGAGAAGGGGCTCGTCCACCGCGTCCACGTGCCCGGGAGCGGCGACGTCTGGCTCGTGCTCGGCCGCGACGAGGTGCGCGCCGCCCTGACCGACCCCCGGCTGCGCAACGACATACGGCACTCCTCGACGTGGCGCAGCGACGGCGGCAACGCCATCGGGCTGAACATGTTGCAGACCGACGCCCCGCACCACACCCGCCTGCGCGCCCTGGTCTCACGCGAGTTCACCGCCGGACGCGTCGAGGCGATGCGGCCCCGCGTCCGGCAGATCGCCGACGGGCTCCTCGACGCCCTCCCGGCGGCGGGCTCCGCCGATCTGGTCGCGGGCTACGCCCTCCCCCTGCCCCTCACCGTCATCTGCGAACTGCTCGGCGTCCCCCTGGCCGACCAGCACCACTTCCACGCCTGGTCGACCGAGCTCGTGGCGCCTTCCTCACCCGCCGCGGCCGGCGCCGCCGCCGGCGAGATGAGCGCGTACTTCGCCGCCCTCATCGCCGCCAAGGCCGGTGACCCCGGCACGGACCTCATGAGCGCCCTGGTCCTGGACTCCGCCGGGCAGGGCGGACTCTCCCCCGAGGAACTGCTCGGGATGGCCTTCCTCCTGCTCGTCGCGGGACACGAGACCACGGTCAACCTCATCTCCAGCGCGGTCCTGGCCCTGCTGCGCCACCCCGACCAGCTCGCCGCGCTGCGCGCCGACCCCCGCCTGACCGACGGCGCCGTCGAGGAGGCGCTGCGCCACGACGGCCCCGTCACCGCGGCCGCCTTCCGGCACGCCGCCGAACCCGTGGAGATCGCCGGGGTCCGCATCCCCGCCGGCGACAGCGTCATGCTCTCCCTCGCCGCCGCCTCCCGCGACCCCGCGCACTTCCCCGACCCCGACCGCTTCGACGTCCGCCGCCCCGCCCGGGGACACCTCGCGTTCGGCCACGGCATCCACCACTGCCTGGGCGCCCCGCTCGCCCGCATCGAAGCCCGGACCGCCCTGCGGACGCTCCTGCGACGGCTGCCGGACCTCGCCCTGGACACCGCGCCCGAATCCCTCGTACGCCGCCCGGGCGCGATGCTCAGGGGCGTGGCCGCCCTGCCCGTACGGTGGTCGCGGCGGCTGCCCGCGTGACACCGCCCCCGGTGGCGCTAGCATCCGTACCGGACAAGGATCCCCGGTACGGATACGCCCAGGGGCATCGAGGCGAGGCGCGAGGAGCGGACATTGACCCCGGCCACGGAACGGCCCGCGCCTGTACGGCGCGACGCGCTGCGCAACCGCGAGCTGCTCCTGGCCGCCGCGCGCGACGCCTTCGCCGCCCAGGGGCTGGAAGCCCCGCTGGACGAGATCGCCCGCCGGGCCGGGGTAGGGAACGCCACGCTCTACCGGCACTTCCCCACCCGGGCGGCGCTGATCGACGCCGTCTTCCGGGACTCCCTCCAGGGGACCGTCGACGCCGGAGAGGAGGCCCGCGGCGCGGCGGACGCCTGGACGGCACTGGGCCACTACCTGGAGGCGGTCTTCACCGTGCTGGCCGATGACCGGGGCGCCAACGACCTGATGACCACCGCCATCGAGGGCGTGACCTCGCTCGACGCCGTCCACGCCCACAACCACGAGACGATCGCCCTGCTGATGGGCCGCGCCCAGCGGGACGGCGTGATGCGCCCCGACGTCACCGTCGAGGACCTGCTCCTGAGCCTGGCCACGCTCGGCCGCGCCGTACCCTCCCTCGCGGCCGCCGGGCCCCCGAACGCCTGGCGGCGGCAGCTGTCCCTGTTCCTCGACGGCCTGCGGGCCGGAACCCGCCCCGCAACCCCGCTGCCCGCCCCGGCCCCGACCGCGCAGGAGCTGGCGGCCGTCCTCCGGGACCTCGGACCGCACCGCGGCAACTGACCCGGCTGAGCGGCGGTGGGCGGGTTTCAGGCCGTGCTGTGCGACCCGTCGGCGTCGAGGGCCACGACGAGGAAGGAGTCCCTGTCGAGGTCCATGACGACGGTCGCCCGCTGGCCCCGCTCCCGGCACCTGGCCGCGTACTCCTCGGCGGGCCAGCTGCCGTAGGGGTCACCGGCGGGAAAGGAGTTCAACACCTTCGTACGGTGCACCGCTTCCACCTCCTGAACCACGGACCGTTCCTGCGTGCCGGATGCCCTCGTCTGCGCCACCCATGCGCGAACTCCGCACGCCGCAGCTTCCGATGGACGCCGACGGGCCGCTGATGCGGGATGATGTTGCCTACCATCTTGGGTAGTTGACGTGCGGATATGGCCGGGGGGCCTCCTGTGAATGATGCGGTCGAGTTGGCGGACATGATTGCGCAGCTGCGCCGGGAGTTGAGCCGGGCGATGTCCGCCGGCGAGGACTCCGACCTGAAGTTCAAGGCGGAGCGGGTGGAGCTGGAACTGACCGTGGGGGTGGAGCGGACCAGCGAGCCCGGCGTGAAGGTGCGGTTCTGGGTGTTCGACGCCGGCGCCTCGGCGAAGCGCTCGGCGACCGTCACGCAGAAGCTGACCCTCACGCTCCAGCCCGTACACGCGGACGCGCCCGAGCAGATGGCGCTGATCTCCGGTGACGAGCTGCTCGGTGAACGCTGAGGCGACCGCCCGGCGCGGCGGACTCGACCCGCACCGCATCGCCGAGGTCATCGTCGCCACCGCCGCCGGAGGCGGGCGGCGGGGCTCGGGGTACCGGGTCGGCGACACGGCGGTCCTGACCGCCTTCCACGTGGTGGCGGGGGCGGCGGCGGTGCGGGTGCGCTTCGACGCCGACCGGCCGGGCGAGTGGGCCGCGGCTGCGGAGCTCGCCTGGTCGGATCCCGGAACGGACGTCGCGGTGCTGACGTTCACGACCCCGCCGGGCGGGGTACCCGTCCCGGCCGCGCGGTTCGGACGCATCGGCGACGACCGCCACGCCGTCATCGACGTGCACGCGGCCGGCTTCCCCCTGTGGAAGCGCCGACGCGGCGCCGACGGGCGGCAGTTCAGGGAGCTGCACCAGGCCGACGGAACCGTCGCCGCCCTGTCCAACCTGCGCACCGGCACCCTGGAGATCACGGTCCCGGCGGCGGCCGCCGACCCCGACCCCGCGGTATCACCCTGGTCGGGCATGTCCGGGGCCGCCGTGTGGGCCGGGCCCTTCCTCGTCGGCGTGGTCGCCGAGCACCACCGCGGGGAAGGCCTCGGCCGGCTCACGGCGGTCCGCATCGACCACACCCTGAGGCAGCTCGCCGACGGCCCCCGGGCGCGGCTGGCCGCGCTGCTGGCCCTTCCCGACCCTGCGGTGCTGCCCGACGTCGCCGCAGAGCCGGACGCCCCGGTCCCGCCGGTGCCGCCCGTCACGCCGGTCTCGTCCAAGGTCATAGGGCTGCCCGTCGCGCACGGGCTGGAACTGTTCAAGGACCGCGTCGAGGCCCGTGACATGATCGGCCGTCATCTCGCGGACCCGGGCATCCGCATGGTCACCGTCACCGGGCGCCGGGGCATCGGCAAGAGCGCGGTCGCCGCCAAGGTCATGGAGCTGCTGGAACGCGGCGAGTGGCCGGGCCACGCCCGGGCGCCGCTCCCGGCGGGCCTGATCAACCTGAGCACCCGCACCTCCGGGGTCTCCCTCGAACGCCTGTACTTCGACTGCGCCCGGGCCCTCGGGCCCGCGCACGAGGCACGCCTGCTGGAGGTCTGGGCCGCCGACCGCCCCGTGCCGGACAAGATCGACGAACTGTTCGCCGCGATGGGCGACCGGCTCTTCGTCGTCCTCGTCGACAACCTGGAGGACCGGCTCCTGGACGACGGCCGGCTCGACGACGGGGAGCTCGACACCTTCTTCGACTGCCTCTTCCGGGCCCGGGGCACACCGAGGCTGCTGGTCACCTCGCAGCTGCCGCTGCGCCTGCCGCCCGAGCTGCGCCGGTTCGCCGCCGAGGTCGAGCTGTCCGACGGTCTGCCGCCCGCCGAATCCGTCGCGCTGCTGCGCGAGTTCGACCAGGACGGCAGCCTCGGCGTGGCGCAGCTCTCGGACGCGGAGCTGCTCCAGGCCGCGGTCCGCGTCCACCGGGTGCCGCGGGCGCTGGAGCTGCTGGTGGGCGCCATGGCCGACGACACCTTGCTGCTGCCCACGCTGGAGGAAGTGTTGGAGGACTTCACCCTGCGCGAAGACGTGGTCGCCGGGCTGGCGGAGGACCGCTACCATCGCCTGTCCGCCGACCACCGCAGCGTGCTGAACGTGCTGGCCGTGCTGCGCACCCCCGCCCCGCGTGAGGCGGTCGAGTGGATCACGGCGGGCTTCGATCCCGCCCTCGACGTCACCGCGGCCCTGTCCGGCCTGCTGCGGATGCGCATGCTGGCGGTGGACCGCAGGACCCGTACGTACGTACTGCACCCGATGGACGCCGACCTCGCGTACGGCGCCCTGCCGGCCGAAGGCCCGCTGGGGCGGCCCGCGTTGGAGCGGCGGGCCGCCGAGTGGTACGCGCGGATCGCCCCGCCCCGCCGCGACTGGCGCACGCTGGACGACATCCAGGCCCACCGGCGCGCCTTCGACCACCGGGTGCGGGCCGGGGACATGGACGAGGCGGCGTTCGTCATGGGCGCCATCGGGCAATGGATGGTGTGGCACGGCTCCACCGCCGCCGCGATCTCGATGCACCTGACACTGGAGGAACAAGTGAACGACGACCGGGCACGACTGGCCCACCTCATCAGCTTCGGTCACGCCCGGCTGAACGGCGGCCCGCTGCCGCACGCGCTCGAACTCTTCACCGAGGCCGCGGAGGTGGCCGAGCGCGTGGAAGACCGTCGCGCGCTCCAGGAGGCCATGTTCGGCCTCGGCGACGCGCACCGGCAGCTGGGCCGCCTCGAAGAGGCGACGGGCCCGCTGGCCCGGGCCGGCGCGCTGGCCCGGGAGAACGGCGATGCCGAGGCGGAGGCCCACGCCGTCCTGAGCCTCAGTCTCGCCCACAGCACCCTCGGTGACGGGGAGGCGGCCCTGGCGGGCGCCGACCGGCTGGCCGAACTCGCCGCGGTCTCGGGGGACGAGCTCACCGAGGCCCGCTCCTTGAACGCCCGCTTCACGGCCCTCCTGACCCTGGGGCGCTGGGAGGAGACCATCGCCGCGGGCGACCTGGCCGTACGCGCCTACGCGGCCGCCGGCGTACAGGAGGCGACGGACTACGCGCTGAACGCCAAGGGCGTGTCCCTGCTCGCCCTGGGCCGGCCCGAGGAGGCCCTGGCCTGCCTGGAGGAGGCGCTGCGCGCGGCGTCGGCCATGGAGAATCCGCGGACCGAGGGCGTCTGCCTCTACAACACCGCCTGGACGCAGTGGACTCTGGGCCGGTACGAACGCGCGGCCGAGGCGGCCGAGCGTTCGGCCGCCTCCCTGCAGCGCGCCGGGGCCGCCGAGGCCGCGGCGGCGCAGGCGCTCGGCGAAGCGGCCCGGGCCCGGTCCGTGCCCGCCGCGCGTGAGGCCGCCGACGCCCTGGTCCGGGCCGCGCGGGCAGCGGGCGGCAACGTGGAGATGGTCCGCCCGGCCTGGCTGACCGCTCAGGCCGAGACCTTGCGCGAGCACGCCTGAGGGGCGCGAGCACGCCTGAGGGCCATTCCTGTGCCGGGAGCCCGGAAGCCCGGAAGCCCGGAAGCCGGAAGGCCGGGAACCCCGGAAGCGTCGGTGCGGCGTCGTCAACGGGCGAACTTGGCGACGGCGGCCGGGGTGACGGGGGTGAAGAAGTTGACGAGGTTGCCGTCGGGGTCTCGCAGGAGCAGGGAGCGGTTGCCCCACGGCATCGTGGTGGGCACCTGGACGAACTCTTCCACGGAACCGCTCAGCTTCCGGTGCACGCGGTCCACGTCGTCGACGAGGAACTCGATGACGACGCTGTGGTTCTCGGCCGGGCGGGCCGCGCCGGGTGCGAAGAGGGGGACGGTCCGGGTTCCGGCGATGGCGAGGGTGGCCGACGTGGTCCTGAGCTCGGCGAAGTCCTCGGTGACCCGGTCCGCCACCGCTCCGGTGGCGCGCTCGTAGAAGTCGACGAGGCGGGCGACGTCGCTCGTGATGATGCGGATCGATACGAAGTCCATGGGGTCTCTCCGGTCGTTTCGTGGTGGTGACCTCACGCTAGAGCGGATACCGGACAGAACCCGCCCGGTATGTGCGAGAGACTTCCGGACATGTCCCGACCCATCGCGCGCGTGCTCATGCTGCTGGAGCTCCTGCAATCGGGCGGCCTGCGGACCGTCGCCGAACTCGCCGCCCGGCTCGACGTCGACGAGCGCACGGTGCGGCGGTACGCCCAGCACCTCCTCGACCTCGACCTGCCCGTCGAGTCGGTCCGCGGCCGCCACGGCGGCTACCGGATCGCCCCCGGCTACCGCATGCCTCCGCTCATGCTGAGCGACGACGAAGCGCTCGCCGTGCTGCTCGGCCTCCTCGCCGGCCGGCGGGCCGGCCTCATGACGGCCACGGGCGCGGCGAGCGAGACGGCTGCCGCCAAGATCCGACGGGTCCTGCCGGCACGGCTCGGCGGACGGCTCGACGCCGTGCTCGGCTCCCTCGCCTTCACCGCCGCGCCCGGAACACCGGCGGTTCCGCGGACGGCTGTTCCGCAGACGGCTGTTCCGCAGACGGGCGTCCTGCTCTCCCTCGCCGACGCGGTGCGCCATCACCGGCCGGTCTCGATCCGGTACACCGCCGCCGACGGCCGACGCAGCGAACGCACGCTGCACCCGTACGGGCTCGTCGCCCACGCGGGCAGGTGGTACGTGACGGGCGCGGATCCCGCGCTCGGCGAGGACCGCTCGTTCCGGCTCGACCGCATCACCGAGGCGAAGACCCTGACCGGCACCTTCGATCCGCCGACCGGGTACGACCCGGCGGAACGCGTGCTGTCCGGGATCGCCTCGGCTCCGTACCGGCACGAGGTGACGGTACGGGTCCAGGGGACGGCCGAGTACGTCCGGGCCCGGCTACCCGCGGGCATCGCGATCGTGGAGGACCTGCCGTCGGAGGGCGGACCGGAGGCAGAGACCGAGCGCTGGTCCCGCGTCGAGATGCGTGTGGACCGGCTCGACTGGCTGCCCGCCGTACTCGCTTCGCTCGACCGGCCGTTCGTCATCGAACGCCCCGACGAACTGCGCGGACTCGTCACCCGGTTCGCTGCGCGGCTGGCGGAGTCGGCCCGGCGACAAGGACCGCCACACGCGCGTTGAGCTCTCGACCGCCCTCACACCGTCCGGTTACGTCGAGTACGGAGGAACCCACCCCGATGCCCGCTCGGGCGTCGGGTCGGGGCGCCGTCACCGGGTGCGGAGACCGACCGTGTACACGTCCGTACGGTTGCGCGGCTCGCCGGAGTGGGTCTCGGTCAGCACCGCCCGTACTCCTCCCTTGCCGTCCGTCACCAGGCCTTGGTAGTCGCCGAGGAAGTAGCCCCCGGCGTACGGTGCCTGCAGCCAGTCGAAGATCCGCGAGATCCGCCGTTCGGTCCGGCGCTTCGGGTCTCCGTGCGCCAGTGTGACCAGCTGGTAGGCGGTGGGCAGGGTGGTGGTGTCGCCCGGCTTGAGGAAGCGCAGGTCGTAGAAGGTGAGCGCGACCGTGCCGCGCTCGTCGACCGCGATCGACGGGGAGAAGGCCGGCACGCCGTTCGGACTGATCAGCTCGGGGGCGCCCCAGGTGCGTCCGCCGTCGGTGGAGCGCACCAGCTGGACGGAGTCGAACCTGCCTCCGGAGAAGTCCGACCCCTCGTAGGCCATGTACAGCGTGCCCGTCTTCGGGTCGACTGCGGGGCTGGGCAGGGTGGACGCGGCGCGCAGCAGTTTGGCGGGGTCGTTCGGGTCGACCTCCGGTACGGAGGTGTCCCGGGCGACGGTGACCGGGGCGCTCCAGGTCTCTCCCGCGTCGGTGGAGGTGACCATCGCGTAGTGGGCCTCGACGACGGTGCTCAGGTCGTCGGAGTAGGTGATCCGGTCGAAGAAGTCGTACAGGGTGCCGGTGTGCCGGTCGACGACGATCAGGTGGCCGATGGTCTGTGTGTTGGGCACGGCGCTGGTGTCGACGAAGCGCCGGGCCTCGCTCCAGGTGCGGCCGCCGTCGCGGGTGAGGGAGATGTAGCCGGGCCCGTCGAGGGAGCCGGTGCCGGGCGGGTCGTTGTCGAGGCGGTTCCAGACCTGGTAGGCGGTGCCCTTGCGGATCGGGTCGGCGGTGAGCGAGGGCTTGTCGTTGAAGAACGGCTGCTCGTCGACGTGCGTGGTGGTGAGGTTCTGCCAGGTGCGGCCGCCGTCGCGCGACGTGGCGGTCAGGAGGCCGCTGCGCGTGCTCTTCGTAAAGTCGACGCCCTCTCCGCTCGCGTAGACGGTGCCGTCGGGTCCCGTGCTCACCCAGGGGTCGGTGGCGCGTTCGAAGTCCGCGCCGCCCGGGGCGCACAGGCTGAAGGGCAGCGTGCTGTGGTGGAAGGTGCGGCCGTCCGTGGTCCAGCCGGCCACCAGTCCGCGGGCCCCGCCGTCGTTCCAGCGGTCCTGTTGGAACACGGTGACCACACGCTTCGGGTCGTGCGGGTCGACGGACAGGTACGGCTCGACCTCCGTACCCGGATACACGACGCTGTCGGGGGACATCGCGCCGATGGTGCAGTCCGCGTACGGGTCGCCGTGGGACACCTTGATCAGCGGTGGGCCGTCGGGGCCGTGGTCGGCCGCGGCGGGCGTCGCGCCGGTGATGGTGGCGAGCAGGAGCGCGGCGGTGGCGGCGGCGGTCGAGGGCACGAGGGCGCGCATGCGGGATCTCCTCCGGGCGTCGGCGGCCGGGGGCGGGGCCGCCGTCATCGGGGCGGCGTGGGGTGCGGGGCCGTACCGGAACTCGGGGGTGGGACGACTCCGCTTGATCCTCTTCGGCGTGCCGGCGGGTGGCCTTGATGGGCCGGACGGCGGAGTCGTGCCGGGCAGGGCCGGGGGCCCGGCCGGGTGAGGACGCGCCTGCTGCCGTCGTTTCGGGCTGGTGGCATCGTCGACGTCACGGGCTCCGGACTCGGCTCCCCTGACCGGAGCGCTGCTGTCCGCCCTCCTGGGGCTCGTACGGTCGCTGACGCGTACCACCGGGCGGTGCACCGCTGCCGCGCGCACGCGGCGCCGCGACGCACGCCTGATCCGCCTGTGGCGGGGCGGCGCCTTCGCCCTCAGCTGCGGTCGGGCAGCTGACGGGCGAAGCGGCGGACGGCGTCGGTGAAGGCTTCGGGTGCGTCGAAGTTGGCCAAGTGACGTGCTCTGGGGATCAGTTCGATGCGGGCGTTCGGGTGGGCGCGGGCGAAGTCCCGTTCGCCGGCCCGGAAGACGGGGTCCTTCTCGCCGTTGAGGATGAGGACGGGAGCCGCCACATGCCGCATCGCGCTCGCGTCGAAACGGCCGAGGACCTCGCCCCATGCGGCCGGCAGCGTATGGAAGGCGTAGCCGGAACGGATCGTCGCCTCCACCACCTCGGGCGGATAGAGCCGGCGCAGGAAACGGTCGTTCCACCGCGTCAGCCGCTGTGCGGGTACGCGCGGGACGAGCCCCGCCACGCATCGGTACGGCAGCGCCCATCCGCCGCGGGTCGAGGCGCTGGCTCCCGCGAGGACGAGACCGCGCAGTTGCTCCGGCCGGTACCGCGCGAACTCCAGCGAGGCGTATCCACCCAGGGAATGCCCGACGACCAGGGCCGGACCACGGCCCAGCGATTCCACCGCGGCGCCGATGACCTCCGTCGCCGCCTTCAGACTCCACGGCTGATCGGAGCGGGAGCCGTGCCCCGGGAGGTCGACCGCCGCTACGGGAAACTCCTCGCGGAGCGCGGCGAGTTGCGAGCTCCACTGCCCCGCGCTGAACCGCGTCCCGTGGACGAAGACGATGGCCGGTACGTCCGCCGCTGCCGTCATGAGCACTCCCCCAGCTCCAAGATCCCCTCCAACTCACTCTAACGCCGGGGCCGTCCGACACCGCGGACCCCCTCGACGCTGACCACCTCGCCGCGGAATCCGATGGCGCCGGGCCTGCGGCGCCTGGGAGCATGCGGGCCATGGACACGACGGGGGATGAACGGATCGGCGTGGCGCCGCTCGGCACCGTGCGGGTGCGGGGGACGGTCGAGGCGGTGGGCGCGGGGCGGCTTCTCGTGCGTACGGAAGGGCTCGTGGAGGTCCACGACCGCGAGGAGTTCCTCGCCGGCACCGCCGACCGCGCCATCGCCGCCCTGCGGACGTCGGACGAGGACCGGGTGACCGCCACGGCCGACGGCGGGTTCGTGGTGGCCGGGGCTGACTCGGTGCGGGCTCTGGGATCCGACGGCGGAACCCGGTGGGTACTCCCCCACGACCCGTGGCACGGCGCCTCCCGGGCGCACTCCGCCCCGGCCGTCGGTCCGGACGGCCGGCTGGTGAGCGTGGTCGTGCCGGTGCTGGAGCCCGACAAGGCGAAGGCCGCCCTGGTGTACGACGGGGAGCCGGGCCGCAACTACACCTGGGACGACCTGCTGCTCCTGGACGCGGCGAGCGGTGAGGTGGTCGGCCGGCAGCAGATCCGTTCTCTGGCGTCGGCCGCGGTGCAGTCCTGGTCTCCGGACGGCGCCGCCGTGGTCGTGTCCTGCTGGACCGCCTGGCAGAGCTGGTCGACCTGGTGGGCGCAGCCGTGCGCCGAGGGGATGCGGATGCTCGGCGGTACGTGGATGCACGCGCTGGCGGGATTCCTCCCGGGCTCGCGAGTGCTGACCCAGCGGTTCGCCGAGTACCTGTTCCCCGCCGACGACCGCGACGAGCTGGCGGTGTACGACCTCGGCTCCGGGGAGCAGACGGCGCTGCTGGACCTGGCGGAGCTGGCCGTCGACCCGGAGGAGGACGAGTTCTCCTCCGCCGAGGTCCTGGACGCGCGCCACGTGCTGGTCCCTGGCCGGGTCCACCCGGAGGGCGGGGCGCCGCAGACGCGGCACTGGCTGCTGGACGCGGACACGCTGCGTCCGCTCGGCCGACTGGACTACCCGGCGCCGGTGGGCGAGGACATCACCGTCCTGGGGGACGGTACGTGGCTGACGCGCGAGGGCGACGACCGGCTGCACCGCTGGAGGCTAGGGAGCGCGGGCTCCCCGCAGGCCGGGACGCGCTGACCGCGTCCCGGCCTCCGGGTGCGGCGGGTACCGGTACGGGTACGGGTCAGGACTTGGTCTCGTTGCTGCAGTACCAGTCTCCGTAGCGGCTGCCGCCGCTGTACCGGGCCTCGCATACGCGCACCGGTATGTTCTCGGTGATGTCGTAGTTGCACTGGCGGATCTCGGTGCCGTTGTCGCCGATGCTGGTGGTGTCGTAACACCCGGTGCGCAGGTCCGTCCAGACGTAGCCGTCACAGCCCACGTTGGCGCAGACCCGCTGCTGGATCTTGCCGTGCACCGAGTAGCCGTCGGCGACGTGGTCGGTGATGTAGAGCCAGTCGCCGTCCGGATAGAAGGTGGACGTCCCCCAGCTCTTGCTGACGCTCACGTTGAGCCCGCTCGCGGAGGCGGAACCTTCCATCCCGGCGACCATGACGGCACTCGCCGCCAGAGCCAGCCCAACCCGCGTCAGCCGCTTCAGGTTCATCAGGGATTCCCTTCCGGTTGGTCTTCGATCAGGGCGAGATGACACCGTACGGGCACGGAGCGAGTCAACTCCTTTTCCATTGAGGCGAGTTGAGTGAGGCAACGGGGCACCGGGCCCCCGCCGGGTCGAGCGCGTGACGGGCCTCGATCGGCCCCGGCCGGCGCGGTGGTGCCCGAGCCGGCCGCCGCGGTCAGGACGCGCCCTGTCGGAGCGCGACGGTCGCGTCGGCGAAGATGTGCTGCTGAAGCCGCATCCCGAGACCCGGGAGCGCTCCGCGGCCCCCGGTGGGTCCGGCTTCGCCAGCTCTCCCTCCCCGAAAGGCCCCTACCCTGAACACCTCGCTCGCAGAAGGTCTGTCCGTCACCCTGCTCCTGGCAGTGCTGGCCTGCGCGGTGATCCGGCCGTGGGGCTGGCCGGAGGCGGTGGTGGCCGTCCCCGCCGCCGGGGTGGTCATCGCCACCGGTGCGATCTCCCTCGACCACGCGGCGGCCGAGGCCGCCCGACTGGGCCCCGTCATCGGGTTCCTCGCGGCCGTGCTGGTGCTGGCCCAGCTGTGCGACGACGAGGGGCTGTTCCACGCCTGCGGCGCCTGGATGGCCCGCCGCGCGGCCGGCCGGCCCCGGCGCCTGCTCGTCCTCGTCTTCGTCACGGCCTCCCTGATCACCGCGGTGCTCAGCCTGGACGCCACGGTGGTGCTGCTGACCCCGGTGGTGTTCGCCACCGCCGCCCGGCTGGGCGCCCGCGCCAAGCCCCACGTCTACGCCTGCACCCACCTGTCGAACACCGCCTCGCTGCTGCTGCCGGTCTCCAACCTCACCAACCTGCTGGCCTTCGCCGCGAGCGGCCTGACCTTCACCCGTTTCGCCGCCCTCATGGCGCTGCCCTGGCTGGTCGCGATCGGCGCCGAGTACCTGGTGATCCGCCGCTTCTTCGCCACCGACCTGGACGCGGGCGCCGAGGCCCCACCCACCGACGAGCCCCGCGAACTGCCGCTGTTCGCCCTGGTCACCGTGGCGGGCACCCTGGCCGGCTTCGTACTGACCTCGGCGGTCGGCATCAATCCCGCCTGGGCCGCGGCCGCCGGCGCGGCCGTGCTGGCGGCCCGCGCCCTGGCCCGGCGCCGCACCACCCCCACGGCCGTCGTCCGGGCCGCCGGCCTGCCCTTCTGCGCCTTCGTGCTGGCCCT
This sequence comes from Streptomyces vinaceus, assembly GCF_008704935.1. NCBI lineage: Bacteria > Bacillati > Actinomycetota > Actinomycetes > Kitasatosporales > Streptomycetaceae > Streptomyces > Streptomyces vinaceus. The sequence goes on along the minus strand of NZ_CP023692.1, from coordinate 7,106,258 downwards.
GGGCGTCGTGGTCCGCGCGGTGGTCGACAACGGTCTCGCCGACGCCCTCGGCCACCTGGTCCCCGGAGGCAGCGATCTGCCCGCCCTCCTGGCGATCGCCGTACTGGCAGCCGTACTGGCCAACGTCATCAACAACCTGCCCGCCGTCCTGGTCCTGCTCCCGCTGACCGCCCCCACCGGACCGGGAGCCGTCCTGGCCGTGCTCCTCGGCGTGAACATCGGCCCGAACCTCACCTACGCGGGCTCCCTGGCCACCCTGTTGTGGCGGCGTATCGTGCACGAACACGACACGGACGTGGAACTGGGCGAGTTCACCCGGCTCGGCCTGCTCGCCGTGCCCGCCGCCCTGCTGCTGTCGGTGGTGGCACTGTGGGTATCGCTGCAAGCGATCGGAGGCTGAACACCGTGACCGTCATCGTCTGGATCGTGGAGGGCACCTGGCCCGCCTGCGTCGACGCCGCGCGCACCCACACGCCCGCGGACGCCGATCTGGTGCTGCTCCACGTCACCGGCCACGAGGTGCCCGGCGCCGCTCACGGCGCCTACGCCGGACTGCTGGGCCGCGCGCGCCCCGACCGCGATCCCGGCACCGCCGTGGAACACCTGGCCGCCGCCTCCGCCGAGCGGCTCCTCGCGGATGCCGCCGAGCGGCTGGGTCGCCCGTGCACCCGGCAGGAGCGCTCGGGCCGCGTCGAACGGGAGGTCGTGGCCGCCGTCGAAGGCGCCGACCTGCTCATCCTCGCCCGCGACGGCGACCGCACCCATCTGGGACCCCGCAGCCTGGGGCCGGCCAGCCGGTTCATCGTCGACCACGCGCCCTGCCCCGTACTGCTGGTCTGGCCGGAGACACCGCCCGGCACGGCCACCATCCCGCCACCGCCGCACCACCCACCGCACCACCCTCCTCGCAGGCCCTGAACGGGCGGGGCGCCGCGCATCTGGCGGTGGGGACGGGCCGCGCCCTCGCGGGGCCGGGCCGGGGGCCGGCCCCGCTAGGGCGGCCGTCAGGGCATCAGGGATTCAGAGCATCAGGGAATCAGGGAATCAGCGGGTCACAGGATCTCGATGGAGTTGACCTTCGGCGGGCGGTTGGGGAACGTGATGTCGGTCCAACGGTTGATCCGCACCGAGTCGCCGTTGGCGTCGTAGTAGATCAAGTCGTTGTTTCCGGTGGAGATCCTGTCGACCCACCAGCCTCCGAATCCGATCCGGCCCTTGTTGGCGTAGCAGTCCACGCTGTCCCGGCCGTCGCTGTGGGACCAGATCTTCAGGAAGTCCTCGCCTCCCCGGCATTCGACGTGGTCGATGGCGAAGGCGTTGCCGGGGAGGGTCAGGGTGAGTGATGCCGCCGCGACGAACGCCACGGCAGCCGATCGAACGAACCTGGTCGACTTGAGCACGATCTCTCCTTCACGGGAATCGAGCGGAAAAAGGTGGCTCCGCGCCCACGGGCACGCTGACCACCGCACCGCGACGTACCACTCAGCGGCCTTCGCGGTTGCACATCGAGAGTCGCGTGTGGTCGATGCTGCCTGCAATCACTTTGCCCGTGTGCGGCCGAAAACCACGCCATGATGTCCCGATTTGAACCCGTGCTGCGCAGTTGAAACGTTTGAGCAACTTAGCCGTCCGTTGCGGGGATTGATACCTACCGATGGGGGGTAGCGCCCGGGATCGCGGGGGCGACTTCGGCGACAGCAACGCCGTTCGGCCGAGCACCTCACCGGGGAGTCCGGCCGGTAAAGCGCAGGCGATCCCGGTTCGCCTTCGCGATGATCATCCGCAGAACCCGTCCTCCGGCACCGACACGCCGCCCGGATGCCGTGGTTCGCCGGTCGGGTCGAGGAGGATCGCGCTACGGAGAGCCGCCGCCCTTCTCACCCCGCCGGAGTCACCATGGCCGCACCCCCGCTCCCTCCTCGCCAAAGGCGCTCCGGGGCCTCACTCCTGCCGGTCCTGCTTCCCATCGCGATCCTGATCGTGGTGGCGGTGGCGGTGGGCTCGTGGCTGCAGTTCACCGAACGGCAGGCGATCGACACGGTCGACACGGTCGGATCCTCCGCCCCCGACCGGCTGGACGTGGAAGCCACCGTCCAACGGGTCGACGCGGCGGCCAGAGAGCTGCTGCTGCGGGTCCGGGTCACCCCGCTCGGGACCCTCGGCGAACAGGGGGAGAGCGCACCGGTGGGCGACCTCAGCCTCCAGACCTCCGCCGCGACCCTCGGGGATCTGGAGTTCAAGGCGCACGAGCGGCTCGCGACCAAGGACGTGCAGGTCGCGATGACGGGCGGATCGGTCAGCGACTACCCGTTCGACACCTACGAGACCGGCATCGGCTTCCGGGCACTGCTGGACGGCAAACCGGTGCCGGTACGGATGCTGTTCTCCAACAACGACACGCTCTTCTCGGTCACCGCGACACCCGGGCCGAACCCGCAGGAGGCCGCCGTGGAGCTGGAGTTGATGCGGTCGGGCAGCCTGGTCGTCTTCGCCGTCTTCATGATGGTGGTGATGTGGGCGCTGGCGGCGGCCGTGCTCATCGGATCCTGGTACCTGACCACCCGCCGCGAGGGCCTGGTCTGGCCGGCCCTCTCCTGGATGGCCGCCACCCTGTTCGCCCTGGCGGCGTTCCGCAACACGGCCCCCGGCACGCCGCCCATCGGCTGCGTACTGGACTGGTTCGCCTTCCTGTGGGCCGAGACCGTCATCGCCCTCTGCCTGATCGCCGTGGTCATCACCGGCGTCCGCACCGCCATCCGGCCGGACGACACGGCCTAGGCGTGTCGGGTCAGGCGTTCGTGATGACCAGCAGGGTGCGGGCGGGCGCGGGGCCCGACAGGCGGCAGCGGTGCGGGAGTTCGCCGCGGTGGTGGGCGCTCTGGCCCGCGCGCAGGGTCAGCGGCTCCTCCCCCTCGACCTCCAGGACGATCTCGCCCTCCAGTACGTAGAGGAAGTCCTCTCCCGGGTGCTGGAACCACCCGCGCTCCCCGCGCCCCGGCTCGAAGTGGTGCTCGTAGGCCTCCATCACCGCGCTGCGCCCGCCGGGGATGAGTACGTGCGCGACCTGTCCGGCGCTCTCCTCCACCCGGATCACCTGCGGGTCGGCCTCGTGGCTGACCGTGCCGGGGCGGCCTGGCGGCCTGAGGAAGGTGCCCGGGGTGACGTCCAGGGCCTCGGCGATCCGGTAGATCGAGCTGAGGCTGGGCGTGGCGAGTCCGCGTTCGAGCTGGCTTAGGAAGGGCTGGGAGAGGCCCGAACGGGTGGCGAGTACGGCCATGGAGACTCCGCGCTGCTTGCGGCAGGCGCGTATCACCCGTCCGACCTCGATCGCTTCGGGTGTGGGTTCGGGGCGAGACACGCTGGTGAACGTACCGCATGCCGGATTGGCGGCCCGGTGGCTCCCGGAACGTTTCGCACTGCTGAAACACGCCCTTCATAAGCGTCGTCAATTATTGACCTCACTTATGAACCGCTCGAACGAACGAGGAGCCGTCCCGTGCACTCCACCCCCTCACCGGCAGGCCGGGCCCGCGGCCGGCTGGGCCCCGCCCTCGGCGTGGCCGGCGCGGTGCTCGCCCTGTGGTCCCTGACCGCCTGGTCCGGCGCGGTGGCTCCGGGGCTGCTGCCCACGCCCGTCGAGACCGCCTCCGCGCTCGCCGCCGGCGCGCGCAGCGGTCTGCTCGCCTCCGACGTCGCCGCCAGCCTGGCCCGCGCGGGGCAGGGCTTCGCGCTCGGTGCCGTGCTCGGGAGCGCGCTCGGCTTCGCCACCGGCTACCTGCCGAGGCTGTCCGCCGCCGTCACGCCGCTCGTCTCCTTCCTCCGGCCGATCCCGGCGATCGCCCTGGTGCCGCTGGCGACCGCCTGGTTCGGTATCGGTGAGACCGCGAAGCGGCTGCTCATCGCGTACGCCGTCCTGCTCGCGGTCTGGCTGTACGTACACGACGGGGTCTCGCGGGTGCCCGTCTCCCACCTGCGGGCTGCCCGCACGCTGGGGGCGCCGCTGCACCGGCGGTTCACCGAGGTGCTCCTGCCGGCCGCCGCCCCGGCCCTGCTGGCGGCGCTGCGCTACGGCGCCTCGGTCGCACTCCTCGCCCTGGTGGCCGCCGAACTGGGAGGCGCCGACAGCGGTTTGGCGTACCGGCTCCAGGTGGACGGCCAGTTCCTGCGCGTGGACCGGATGTTCGCCGGGCTGCTGGTACTCGGACTGCTCGGCGTGGCCGTGGACCTGGTGCTGGCCGCGATCGGCCGCCGGTTCGTGCACTGGGGGACGTCATGAGCAAGCGGGTACTGCTGGAGGGCGTTTCCGTCGCGTACGGGCGCACGCGCGTGCTGGACCCCGTCGAACTGGACCTCCCCGCAGGATCGTTCACGGCCCTGCTGGGCCCGAGCGGCTGCGGCAAGTCGACCGTCCTCGGGGCGGTGGCCGGGTTCGTGCCGCCGGACGGCGGCCTGGTGACGGCCGGAGCCGGTCCGGTGCGCGGACCGGGCCCGGACCGGGGCGTGGTCTTCCAGCACTACGCCCTGTTCCCCTGGCGCACGGCCCGCGGCAACGTGGAGTTCGCGCTCAAACGGCTCGGCCTGCCCCGCGCGGAGCGCCGCCGGCGGGCGCTGGCCGCGCTCGCCGAGGTCGGTCTCGCGGAGGGCGCCGAGAAGTATCCGGCCCAGCTGTCCGGCGGCATGCAGCAGCGGGTCGCCCTGGCCCGCGCCCTGGCGGCCGAACCCGAAGTCCTGCTGCTGGACGAGCCGTTCGGGGCCCTCGACTCGCTCACCCGGACCCGGATGCAGACCTTGCTGCGGGAGCTGTGGCAGCGCCGCGGCACCACCGTGCTGTTCGTCACGCACGACATCGACGAGGCCCTGGCCCTCGCCCAGCGCGTCGTCGTCCTCGGCGGGACCCCCGGCCGGGTGCTGGCCGACCACGCCGTGCCCGACGGGCCGCCGGACCCCGACCTGCGCTCCCTGATCACCCGTCACCTCCACTCCCTGCCCGCCGGATGACCCACCGTCCCCCCGACCCGACCCACAACCGGAAGGACCGTTCCCCCATGTCCAGACCCCGCGCGCTGGCCGCCGTACTCCTGGCAGCCCTGCTCGCCGCCGTCACGACGGCCTGCTCCGACGGATCCGCCGCCCCGGCCGCCGCCGGCTCGCGCCCGTCCGTCACCATCGCCGCCAGCGACCAACTCGGCGGCGCCCCCGTCTACCTCGCGCAGGAGCGCGGCCTGTGGGCCGGTGAGGGCGTCGCCGCCTCCGTCACCACCCAGCCCACCGGCCGCGACGCCCTCAACGCGGTGCTCGGCGGTCAGGCGCAGCTCGGGGTCGTGGGCGACCTGCCGGCCGTGACCGCCGCGCTGGGCGGCCGCGAGCTGCGCATCGTCGCCGACCTGTCCCGGTTCACCGACTGGCGGCTGCTGACCCGCACCGACCGGGGCGTCACCGGCTTCGCCGCGCTGAAGGGCCGCAAGGTCGGCGTCCCGCAGGGCACCAACGTGGAGTACGCGCTCTCGCGCATGCTGGCCTCGGCCGGTCTGTCGGCGGGCGACGTGACCGTGGTGAACCTCGCGCCGACCCAGGTGACTCCGGCCCTGGCCCGCGGCGACGTCGACGCCGGCGTCACCTTCCCCAGCTTCTACGACGCGGCGCGCACCGCGCTCGGCGAGCGGTACGCGGAGGTGGCCTTCACCGGCTACACCGCCAGGACCCTCCTGATCGCGGGCCCGTCCGCGGACGAGAAGACCACCGCCGCGGTGGTCCGTACCCTGCTGCGCGCCCAGCGCGAGCTCGCCGCGGACCCGGCCGGGGCGCGGCAGGCCGTGCTCGCCCAGTCCAAGGGGGCGCTGCAGGCCTCGTACGTCGACGCCTTCCAGCCGCGCTACGCCTACGGCGCCTCCCTCTCCCCCGAGCTGCTCGCCGAGCTGACGCAGGAGGCCGCCTGGGCCAAGGCCGCTCAGAAGCTGCCCGGCACCGCCGACGGCGCCGTGGTCCGCGGCCACCTGGACCCCGCCCCGCTGACGGCCGCGGACCCGGCCGCCGTGACCCTCCGCTGACCCCGCACCCGCCCGTCCCTTCCCCCTTGAGGAGTTCACCATGACCGTCGAACAGAACACCCTGCGCCGCCGCGGCGTCGGCCTGATCGCCCACGACCCCGAGCGCAGCTACGGCGGCTACACGCTCTACACCCCGATCACCAGCGCCGGGGAGATCCACCTCGTCGACATCGAGGGCCGTACCGCCCACACGTGGAACTCCCCCCATCCGCCCGGCCGTCAGGCTCAGATCCTGCCGAACGGCAACCTCTTCTACGCGGCCAAGGACACCACGAGCCCGACCCTCTTCCCGATCTGGGACGTCTACCACGGCGGCATCTTCCAGGAACTGGCCCCGGACTCGACGGTGCTGCGCGAGGCCCGGCACCCCTTCCACCACCACGACGCCACGGTGCTGCGCAACGGCAACCTGCTCATCGCCGTGGTCGAGCCCCTCGACCCGGCCGACGCGGCCCGGATCCGGGGCGGCATCCCGGGCTCGGAGGCTCCCGGCGGGGTGGTCTACGGGGACGTCGTCTACGAGCTGACCTGGGAGGGGGAGGTGGTGTGGCGCTGGGCCGCGATCGAGCACCTGGACCCGGAGGAGGTGGTGCTCAACCCTCACTTCGCGCGGAACCACTGGCCGATGGCCAACACGGTCAACGAGCGGGCCGACGGTTCCGTCGTGGTGGGCTTCCGCAGCGCCTCGACGACCGTGTCCATCGACCGCACCGACGGGTCGGTGCAGTGGCTGATCGGCCCCGACGTACTGGCGCAGCAGCACCACCCGCACGAGCTGCCCGGCGGCACGGTCCTGGTCTTCGACAACGGCACCTACCGCGACACCACCTCCGTGCCGTACTCGCGGGTGCTGGAGCTCGACCCGCGCACCGGCGAGGAGGTGTGGTCGTACGAGGACAACCCGCCGCAGAACTTCTACAGCCCCTACATGTCCAGCGCGCAGCGCCTGCCGAACGGGAACACCTTCATCGCCGAGGGCTCCTTCGGACGGCTCTTCGAGGTGACCCCGGACCGGGAGGTGGTCTGGGAGTTCGTGGTCCCGCAGTTCCGCTCCTTCGGCGACGGAGTGGGGCTGGAGTCCTCGGCCGGGGCGCAGAACTCCGTCTTCCGCGCCCACCGCTACGCCGCCGACGAGATTCCCTGGCTGTGAACGCGAGCCCCCCTTTCATTACAACGGAACGCGTTGTGTGTACGGGGTATGAAAAGCGCACGCGCTTGTGTGGCCATCGATATCCGGACCGTTGACTTCGATTCTCGGCCTTATCGAAGCTGCTCCCGTGTCCTTGAGTGAATCGATTGTCCGCGCCGCACCCGCCGGCCCGCCCGAACCTCCGGGCCAGGCCGAGCGGGTGCTCCCGCTGCGCCGCCCCGCCCGGTGGCTCGCCGGCGCCGTCGTGCTGGTCCTGGTCGCCCAGGCCGGCCACGGGCTGCTGACCAACCCCTTCTACCAGTGGGACCGGTTCGCGTACTGGTTCCTGCGGCCGGTCGTGCTGGAAGGGATGTTGATCACCCTCCAGGTGGCCGCGTACAGCGCGCTCCTGGGGCTGGCGGGCGGCGTGCTGCTCGCCCTCGGTCGGCTCTCCGGCAACCCGGTCCTGCGCGCGGTGAGCTGGACGTACGTCTGGCTGCTGCGCTCGGTCCCGCTGATCGTCGTCCTGCTCTTCCTCAACAACCTCGGCGCGCTCTACCCGACGCTGAGCGTCGGGGTTCCCTTCGGCCCCGCCTTCCTCACCTTCGACGCGTCCCGGCAGGCCACCGACATGGTCGTGGCGGTCGTCGGGCTGAGCGTGGTCGAGGCGGCGTACGCGGCCGAGGTCGTCCGGGCCGGGCTGCTCTCCGTGGACCAGGGGCAGCACGAGGCGGCGGCCGCGCTGGGTCTGCCCAGGCGCTACCAGTTCACCCGGATCGTCTTCCCGCAGGCGCTGCGCGCGATCGTCCCGGCCTACGTCAACCTGCTGATCGGGCTGGTCAAGGCCACCTCGCTGGTCTTCTACGTCTCCCTGCTGGACCTGTTCGGCACGGTCCAGGGCCTCGGCAGCACCTATCCCGGCGACGTGGTCCCGCTGCTGGTCGTGGCGACCGTCTGGTACGTGATCCTCACCAGCGTCCTGTCGGCCGTGCAGTACTACGTCGAGCGGTACTGCGCCCGCGGCGCCCTGCGCAGCCTGCCGCCCACTCCCCTGCAGCGGTCCCGGGCGGCCCTGGACGACCTGCGCAGCCGCTACCGGAAGGAGGCGGCGCGATGACCGCCGCGACGACACCGACGACACCGGCGGCAGCGAAGACACCGGCGGAACCGCCACCCCCGGCGCCCGCCGCGATCGAGGTCCACGACGTGCACAAGTGGTTCGGCGGCCGACGGGTCCTGGACGGGGTGAGCCTGACGGTACGGCCGGGCACGGTCACCGTGGTCCTGGGCCGCTCGGGCTCCGGCAAGTCCACGCTGCTGCGGGTCGTGAACCACCTGGAGAAGCCGGAGGCCGGATACGTCAGCGTCGGCGGCGAGCTGATCGGCGTGCAACGGCAGGGGGCCCGGCTGAAGGAGCTGAGCGAGCGGGCGATCCTCGCGCAGCGCGGCCGGATCGGCTTCGTCTTCCAGAACTTCAACCTCTTCCCCCACCTGACGGTGCTCGACAACGTCGCCGCCGCCCCGGTGGCCACGGGGCGGCTGCGCCGCGCCGAGGCACAGGCGCTGGCGCGCGAGCTGCTGGAGCGGGTCGGGCTCGGCGACCGGACCGGCGCGTACCCGCGCCAGCTGTCCGGCGGCCAGCAGCAGCGGGTGGCCATCGCCAGGGCGCTCGCGCTGCGGCCCGGGGTCATCCTCTTCGACGAGCCCACCTCCGCCCTCGATCCCGAGCTCGTGGGCGAGGTCCTGTCGGTCATCAAGGACCTGGCCACCGGCGGTACGACCCTGGTCATCGTCACGCACGAGATCGGCTTCGCCCGCGAGGTGGCCGACGAGATCGTCTTCCTGCACGACGGCCGGATCGTCGAACAGGGCCCGCCCGAACAGGTCCTGGACCGTCCCGCGCACCCCCGCACCCGCGAGTTCCTCAGCAAGGTCCTCTGAGCACCCGCCCGCCGCCGTACCCGTCTCCCCTGTTCCCTTTCTCCCGCCGTTCCCCGTCTCCCGCTGTTCCCCTGATCAGAAAGGCACCATCACCATGCTGCGCCGCCCCTCCCTGAGTCCGAGACTCGTCCGCGGCTTCGGCGCCGCGGCCGCCGCCGTCGCCCTCTCCACCGCCCTGACCGGGTGCGGCGGCGACGCCGAGGCGACGGGGGCCGCGTCCTCCGGCAAGGTCACCGTCGGCGCGGTCTCCAACGGCGCCGCCCGGCAGGCCGAACTGAGCGTCCCGGTCGTCGAGTCGCTCCGCGCCCAGCTGCCGGCGGAGGTACGCGACCGCGGCGAGCTGGTCATCGGGGTCGGCGCGCTGCCCGCCGGCTTCCCGCCCCTCGCGTACGTCGGCACCGACCAGAAGACGCTGACCGGCGCGGAGCCGGACCTCGGCCGGCTGGTGGCCGCCACGCTCGGCCTCAAGCCCGTCGTGAAGAACTCCACCTGGGAGAACCTCTTCATCGGGGTCGACAGCGGCAAGGTCGACGTGGCGTTCACCAACGTCACCGTCACCGAGGAGCGGAAGAAGAAGTACGAGTTCGCCTCGTACCGGCAGGACAACCTGGCCTTCGAGGTCCTCAAGGACAACCCCTGGAACTTCGGGGGCGACTACCGCAACCTCGCCGGCAGGACCGTCGCGGTCAGCGCCGGCACCAACCAGGAGAAGATCCTGCTGGAGTGGCAGAAGAAGCTCCAGGCCGAGGGCAAGGACATCACGGTCAAGTACTTCCCCGACGCCAACAGCGTCGCGCTCGCGCTGAGCGGCAAGAAGATCGACGCCAACTTCGGGCCCAACCCGTCGATCGCCTACCACATCACCCAGACTGCGAGCACCGGCACGCCCACCCGTAACGCCGGCTCCTTCTCGGGTGCGGGCGAGTCGCTCCAGGGGCTCATCGCCGCGACGGCCAAGAAGGACAGCGGACTGGCGAAGCCGGTGGCCGAGACCCTCAACCACCTGATCAAGGACGGCCAGTACGGGAGGCTGCTGGAGGCGTGGAACCTCTCCAACGAGGCCGTCACCGCCTCCGAGGTGAACCCGCCCGGCCTGCCGCTGACCAACTCGTGAGCGCCGTGACCGGCCCCGAAGGCCCGCACGTCCTGGACAACCCCGCCTGGGCGGCGCTGCGGGGCGCGCACGCCGCCTTCGCCGAGCACCCCGGCGGGGGCGGGCCCGGCGCCCCGCGCGCCGCCCGCTACCACCCGGACGTCTCGCCCTGGGCCGCCCTCGCGGACCCGGCCGACCCCCGCTCCTGGGAAGACCTGCGGGCGCTGGTCGGCGAGGGCGGGACGGCGCCGCTGGCCGGAGTGCTGAACCCGCCCGAGGGGTGGGAGACGGTCGGCGCCGTTCCCGGGGTCCAACTCGTCGACACCGCCGTGCGCGCCGAGGCCGCGCCGGAGGCGGTCGGACTGGGCCCGGCGGACGTTCCGGAGATCCTCGCCCTGATCGCGCTGACGAAGCCCGGGCCGTTCCTGCCCCGCACCGTCGAGCTGGGCACGTACCTGGGCATCCGCGACCGCGGCCGGCTGGTGGCGATGGCGGGAGAGCGGCTGCGGCCGCCCGGGTGGACCGAGATCAGCGCGGTCTGCACCCATCCCGAGCACCGGGGGCAGGGCCTGGCGACGCGGCTGGTCCGCGCCGTGGCGGCGGGCATCCGGGAGCGGGGCGAGACCCCCTTCCTGCACACGGCCGCGAGCAACACCGCTGCGATCCGGCTCTACGAGTCGATCGGCTTCACCCTGCGCAGGCGGCCCTCGTTCATGGCCGTACGGGCACCGGGCGGGCGGGGCGGACCGGGCAACACGACCGCCAAATTCTCTTAATGTTCCTGCCATTGAACGGCACAGCCGCCCGGCGTAGCGTTTTTCGAAAGATTTTGATGACGGGTTGAATTCGCCCATCCCGCATCGGCCCCTCTTTCCGCACGCCGGTCAGGAAGGCGCAATTCAGCATGCCCGTTTCCCATTCCGCACCTCTGCACCTCGCCGTCTCGCTGGACGGCGCGGGCCGGCACCCGGCCGCCTGGCGCGAGCCGGGGGCGCGGCCCGCCGAGCTGTTCACCGCCCGCTACTGGGCCGGCCTCGTCGCGGAGGCCGAGGCCGGGCTCCTCGACTACGTCGCCTTCGAGGACGGGCTCACCCTCCAGTCCTCCTCCCCCGCCGGCCACGACGAGCGCACCGACCGGGTCCGCGGCCGGCTCGACGCGGTCCTCACCGCCGCCCGGGTGGCGCCGCTGACCCGCCGCATCGGGCTCGTGGCCGCCGTGACCGCCACCCATACCGAGCCCTTCCACATCTCCAAGGCCGTGGCCACCCTCGACCACGTCAGCCGCGGCCGCGCCGGACTGCACGTACAGGTGTCCGGACTCCCGTACGAGGAGCGGCACTTCGGTCGGCGCCCGGGGCCGCTCGCGGAGGAGGAGCTGTACGAGGAGGCCGTGGACCACGTCGAGGTCGTGCGGCGCCTGTGGGACAGCTGGGAGGACGACGCGGAGATCCGCGACGTGGCCACGGGCCGGTTCGTGGACCGCGGCAAGATCCACCACATCGACTTCGAGGGCCGCCACTTCAGCGTGCGGGGCCCGTCCATCACCCCGCGCCCGCCCCAGGGGCAGCCCCTGGTGAGCGCGCGCGCCGCCGACAGCGCGGCGTACGGGCTCATCGCGCGGTCCGCCGACATCGGGCACCTGGTGGCCCGTGACACCGCGGAGACGCGCGCGGCCGTGACCGCCGTCCGCGGGCTCCGGGCCTCGGCGGGGCTCGCCGAGCGGCCGCTGCACCTCTTCGGCGAGCTGACCGTGTTCCTCGACGAGAGCGCCGGGGCGGCGGCCGAGCGCCGCGGCCGCCTCGACGAGGCCGCGCGCGAGCCGTTCGACGGCGACACCTCCGTGTTCACCGGTACCGCGGGGCAGTTGGCGGAGCTGCTCCAGGAGCGCCGGGAGGCGGGCCTGTCGGGCTTCCTGCTGCGACCGGCGGTCATCGCCCACGACCTGCCCGCCATCACCCGCGCCCTGGTGCCGGAGCTCCAGCGGCGGGCCCTGTTCCGCCGGGAGTACGAGGCGGACACCCTGCGCGGGCTGCTGGGGCTCGGCCGGCCGGCCAACCGCTATGCCGCGGCCCCGTTCCCGGCCGCCTGAAGCACGCCCCAGCCCGCCCGCCCCGCCCCGCCTCCGAAGGAAGAACATGACCACCAAGCCGCTCAAGCAGGTCCATCTCGCGGCCCACTTCCCGGGCGTCAACAACACGACCGTCTGGAGCGACCCGGCGGCCGGCAGCCACATCGACTTCGACTCCTTCGTCCACTTCGCCCGGACCGCGGAGCGCGCCAAGTTCGACTTCCTCTTCCTCGCCGAGGGGCTGCGCCTGCGGGAACAGGGCGGGGAGATCTACGATCTGGACGTCGTCGGGCGGCCCGACACCTTCACCGTACTGGCCGCCCTCGCGGCCGTCACCGACCGCCTGGGGCTGACCGGCACCATCAACTCCACCTTCAACGAGCCCTACGAGGTGGCCCGCCAGTTCGCCTCCCTGGACCACCTGTCGGACGGGCGGGCCGCCTGGAACGTGGTCACCTCCTGGGACGCGTTCACCGGCGAGAACTTCCGGCGCGGGGGCTTCCTGCCCCGCGAGGAGCGCTACGGCCGGGCCAAGGAGTTCCTGGCCACCGCGCACGAGCTGTTCGACTCCTGGGACGGCGGCGAGATCGTCGCCGACGCCGGATCCGGGACCTTCCTGCGCGACGCCCGGGCCGGCGCCTTCGCCCACAAGGGCCCGCAGTTCGACATCGAGGGCCGGTTCAACGTGCCGCGCAGCCCGCAGGGCCGCCCGGTGATCTTCCAGGCCGGTGACTCCGACGAGGGCCGCGAGTTCGCCGCCTCCGACGCCGACGCGATCTTCGGCCGGTACGGGACCCTCGACGAGGGGCGGGCGTTCTACGCCGACGTCAAGCGCCGCCTGGCGAAGTACGGGCGTACGCAGGACGAGTTGAAGATCCTGCCCGCGGCCACCTTCATCCTCGGCGACACGGACGCCGAGGCCCACGAGGCCGCTCACGAGGTGCGCCGCCTCCAGGTCAGCGGGCAGACCGCGATCAAATACCTCGAACACGTCTGGAACCGGGACCTGTCCGGCTACGACCCCGACGGTCCCCTGCCCGACATCGCTCCGGAGACCGGCGAGAACACCATCGCCCTCGGCCGGGCGAGCGTGCGCCAGTTCCGCGACCCGCTGGAGACCGCCCGGCAGTGGCGCGCGCTCGCCGAGGCCAAGAACCTCTCGATCCGGGAACTGGTCATCGCCACCACCTCCGGCCAGACCTTCGTCGGCTCGGCCGCGACCGTCGCCGAGCAGATCGATACGCTGGTCCAGGCCGACGCGGCCGACGGCTTCATCCTGGTCCCGCACATCACCCCGGGCGGCCTGGACGCCTTCGCCGACACCGTCGTCCCGCTGCTCCAGGAACGGGGGGTGTTCCGCACCGCGTACGAGGGCACCACCTTGCGCGACCACCTCGGCCTCGCGGCGCCGCGGGCGGCCTCCGGCCGACGGGCGGCGGCCTCGTGAAGTTCCTCGCCATCACCCTGATCACCGACGGCGCGGACCCGGTGACGGGCGCCGCACCCCCCGTCCGGGAGCGGTTCCGGGAGGTCGTCGCGAGCGCGCTGCGCGCGGAGGAGCTCGGTTTCGACGGGTTCGGCGTGGGCGAGCGCCACGAGCGGCCGTTCCTGTCGTCCTCGCCGCCCGTGGTGCTCGGCCACATCGCGGCGCTGACCCGGCGGATCCGCCTGTTCACCGCCGTCACCACCCTGAGCCTGCTGGACCCGGTGCGGGCGTACGAGGACTACGCGACCCTGGACCACCTCTGCGACGGCCGCCTGGAACTCATGATCGGCAAGGGGAACGGTACGGCGCAGCGCGAGCTGTTCCACGTGACCCCCGAAGACCAGTGGGAGCGCAACTCCGAGAGCTACGAGCTGTTCCGGCGGATCTGGCGCGAGGACAAGGTCAGCGCAGAGCCGCGCTTCCGCCCCGCCCTGGCCGGCGCCGAGGTGCTGCCGCGGCCGTACCAGCGCACCCTGCGCGTGTGGCACGGCAGCGCGACGAGCCGGGAATCGGTGGACCTGGCGGCGCGCTACGGGGATCCGCTGTTCTCGGCGAACGTCACCCATCCCATCGGCCCGTACGCGGAGCTGGTCCGCCACTACCGGGAGCGCTGGGAGCACTACGGGCACGATCCGGCCCGTGCCGTCGTCGGCGCGGGCACGGCCGGCTACCACGCGGCGCGCACCTCGCAGCAGGCCGTGGCCGCGTACCGGCCGGCCTTCGCCCGGTACCTGGCGGCGCACCGCGCGCAGGGCGTGGAGCCGGTCTTCGCCACCCTGGAGGACTTCGTCGAGCGCAGCTCGGCGCTGATCGGCAGTCCCCAGCAGGTGATCGAGAAGGTGCACCGCTACCACGCGCAGTTCGGCCACACCGTCTTGCACCTCCAGGCCGAGGCGGGTGGGCTGCCCGAGGCGGAGCACCAGGCCTCGCTCGAACTCTTCCAGTCGGAGATCGCCCCGGTGCTGCGCCGGGAGATACCCGACCCGTCCTTCCCCGAACTGTAAGGAGCCAGGTCATGTCCCCCATCCCCCTCGGGGTCCTCGACCTCGTGCCGGTCTCGTCCGGCTCGACCGCGGCCGAGGCCCTCGCCCACAGCATCGACCTGGCGCGCCGTACCGAGGAGTTCGGCTACGCGCGCTACTGGTTCGCCGAACACCACCTCAATCCGGGCGTCGCCGGAACCTCCCCGGCGGTGGTCCTGGCCCTGACCGCCTCCGCCACCAGCACCATCCGGATCGGCTCGGGCGCCGTCCAGCTCGGGCACCGCACGGCGCTGTCCACGGTGGAGGAGTTCGGCCTCATCGACGCGCTGCACCCCGGCCGACTGGACCTGGGGCTGGGCCGCTCGGCGGGGCCGCCGCAGCGCCGCCGCCCGGCGGAGGACGAGAGCGGGGGCGAGGGCGCGGCGCCGTCCGAGCCGGTCGTCCCGGCCACCCCGGTCGTCGACGGCCGCACCCCGAACGGGCTGCGCATCCCGGACCGGTTCTCCTTCGCCCACCTGCTGGGCCATCCCCGGGTGGCGCTCCAGCAGAAGCTGCTCAACCTGCCCGGCGCGCAGCCGCAGGACTACTCCGAGCAGGTGGACGACGTCCTCGCGCTGCTGCGCGGGGAGTACCGCACGGCGGAGGGCGTGGAGGCGCACGCCGTTCCCGGCGAGGGAGCCGACCTACAGGTGTGGATCCTGGGCAGCAGCGGTGGGGTGAGCGCGGAGACGGCGGGCCGCAACGGGCTGCGCTTCGCGGCGAACTACCACGTCAGCCCGGCCACCGTACTGGAGGCCGCCGAGGGGTACCGGGCCGCCTTCAAGCCCTCCGCCGAGCTGGACCGGCCGTACCTGACGGTCTCCGCCGACGTGGTGGTCGCGGAGGACGACGCGACGGCCCGCGAGCTGGCGACCGGGTACGCGCCCTGGGTGCGCAGCATCCGTACGGCCGAGGGCGCGATCCCGTACCCCACGCCGGCCGAGGCGCGGGACCTGCCCTGGTCGCGGGAGGACGGGAAGCTGGTCGCCGACCGGGTGGACACGCAGTTCGTGGGCTCGCCCCGCACCGTCGCCGACCACCTGGAACGGCTGCGGGACGCGACGGGCGCCGACGAGCTGCTGATCACGACGATCACCCACGGGCACGCGGACCGGGTGCACTCCTACCGCCTGCTGGCGGAGGAATGGCAGCGGCGCGGCTGACGGCCGGCGGCTCGGGCCCGGGGCCCGCACGGCTGACGGCCCGAACCCGGGCCGGACACCCCCTACCGGGCGCCCGCCGGCGCCCCCGCCAGCGAGGGGGACGCGGCCGTGACCGGCGACGCCGCCGGGCCCGAGGGGTCGAGCTGGGCCTCCACGTCGTCGAGGGCGCGGCGCACCGCCGCGATCCGCAGGCGGAGTTCGTCCGCCTCCTGCGAGGCCACCGGCCCTGCGGGCCGTGCGAGGCGCCGGGCCGCGGCCCGTTCGGCCCGCTTCTCTTCCTCCTCCATCTCGCGCGCCTCCTCCAAGGCGTTGAGGACGACCCCGATCAACACGTTGACCAGGACGAAGGAGGCGAGGAGCACGTAGGAGGCGTAGTAGAGGATGCTGAACGGCGAGACCGCCAGCCCGCCGTGGACGGCATCGCCCAGGCCCTCCAGCGTCATCAGCAGGAACAGGGTCAGCCCGGCCCGGCCGAGGGAGCCGTAGTGCGCCGGGTCGTGGCCGGCGAAGCAGATCCAGCCGATCATCGCGTACACGTAGAGGATCAGGGCGCCCACGAACAGGAAGCTGACCGTTCCGGGCAGGCTGCGGCCGACGGCGACCAGCAGGACCCGCAGCTGCGGCATGAACTTCGCGGTGCGCAGCACCCGCGCGAGGCGCAGGAGCCGGAGCAGCGTGGTGTTGTCCCGCAGGAACGGGACGAAGCCCGAGGAGACCACGAGCAGGTCGAACACGTTCCACGGATCGCGGAAGAATGCTTTCGGCCGGTCGGCGTGCGCGCCCAGGCGGATCAGCATCTCCAGACTGAACGCCGCGACGCAGAACCGTTCGGCGGAGTGGAGCGGAACGCGGTACTCCACGGACAGTCCGCTGTACGTCTCCACACCCAGCAGCAGGGCGTTGAGGAGGATTACGGACATGACGGCCAACGAGAACACGGGTGCCTCGCACACGTCGCGGCAGCGCGCGGCAAGTCTCTCGCGACCGGTGGACGTCTGGATGAGGTCTGGCATCGTGCTCCCTCGCCCGCGTCCGGACATCCGGTCACGGGCCGTGTCGCGCCCCGGCGCACGCCGGGGCTCTGATCAAGCTCCAGATCGTGTAACGCCGTACGGCCGCATACGAATCGCCCCCGCCCCGCACATCCCCCGATCGGGGAAACGCGGGCCCCTCGTGATCCCGAGGCCAGGGCCTACGCCTGGCGTACGGGGTGGCGCAGCAGGTAGACGGCCGCGGTCGACACCAGAGCGGTCATACAGCCGAGGAACACCAGTCCGGCGCCCTCCAGGCCGAGGGGGCCCGTCAGGACGCCCACTCCGATCACCGGCACCGAGATACCCGCGTACGCCACCACGAAGAGCATCGAGATGACCGCCGCGCGCCGGTCCGGCGGGGACGCCCCGGCCACCGCGGAGAGCGCCCCGCGGAAGGCGAGGCCCTGCCCGCCGCCGCCGACGAGCGCGCTCAGCACCACCAGGGCCAGCAGGTCCCAGTACAGGGCGCCCGCGAGCAGCGCCAGACCGGCCAGGAGCGCCGCGCAGCCCAGCGGCAGGGAGCGGCCGACCCCGACGCGGCCGACGGCGAGTTGTCCGGCCGTCGAGGCGAAGAAGGCCAGCGCGACGACCAGCCCGCTCACGGCCCGGTTGTGCACGCCCAGGGATTCGACGAGGAAGGCCGGGCTGACCGAGGTGAACACGCCGAACAGCGCGAACCCCACGAACGAGGCGGTCGCGGCGGGCAGGAACACCGCCCGCACCGACGCGGGCAGAGCGGGCCGCTGAGGCCGTACCGCCGCGAGCGACTGTCGCTCCCGTACCGTCTCGGGAAGTCGCAGCAGGACGCCGGCCGAGCCGGCGACGAGGGCGAGGTGCACGGCGAACGGCAGGTACAGCGGCCAGGGAGCGTACTGGGAGAGGACGCCGGCGAGCAGCGGGCCACAGCCCAGCCCGCCCATGTTGGCGGCCGTCGCCACGAACGTCGCGCGGGAGGAGCCGTCCTTCGGCGCGAGCTCGATGACGTAGGCCGTGCCGGCCCCGGTGAACAGGCCGGCGGACAGGCCCGACAGCAGCCGGCCCGCGTAGAGCCAGCCCAGCGCGGTGGCGCACAGGAAGCAGCCGGCGCTCGCCGCCGCGAGTGCGAGGCCCGTCAGGAGTACGGGCTTCCTGCCCACGACGTCGGAGGCGTTCCCCGCCAGCAGCAGGACCGCGATGACGGCGAACGCGTACACGGCGTACACGATCGTCACCTGGAGCTCGGAGAAACCGAACTTCTCCTGGTAGAGGCCGTAGAGGGGGGTCGGCAGCGTGGTGCCGGCCATGCACACGGCGAACACCGCCCCGCCGAGCAGACACCGGCGCCATTGTCCGTGATCACCGTCCATACCGCCGACGGTAAGGCGGGCCCGGCGTCCCGCCCGGCACGTCATGCCGACGGCGCGCCGTCCCGGGCGCGGGGGTCCGTTGCCGTGAACGCCGTCGTGGCGAGATTCCCGCGGCGGCCGTCGCGGGTTTATATGGGGAGGTTCTCGGACGCAGCGGGCACGGAGGCGGGCGGTACATGCCGGATACGGTGATCGACTACGCGGCGGTGTTCCGGCTGCTGCCCGGGATGGTCGCCCTGCTGACCCCGGACCTGGTGTACGCCGACGCGAACGACGAGTTCCTCTACTCCTCGGGCCGCACCCGGGACCAGCTGATCGGCCGCTACCTGTTCGACGTCTTCCCCGACAACCCGAACGACCCGTCCGCGACCGGGATGCGGAACCTGGCGGCGTCGCTGCGCCGCGTCGTGGAGACCGGCGAGCGGGACGCCATGGCCTTGCAGCGCTACGACGTGGAGTCCGCGGACCGGCCCGGCGAGTGGGAGGAACGGTACTGGAGCCCGGTGAACGCGCCGGTCCTCGACTCCGACGGCCGGGTCGTGCTCCTGGTGCACCGGGTGGAGGAGGTCACCGAACTGATCCGGGCCCGGGGCCGGCCGACGAGCGGCCGGGGCCGGGTCCTGGAGGCCGAGCTCTACACGCGGGCCCGTGAACTCCAGGAGCTCAACGAACGCCTGCGTACGGCCCACGCCCGCGAGCGCGAGGTCGCCCTCGCCCTGCAGAGCGCGATGCTCCCCGTCACCCTGCCGAGCTGGGACGCCAGGATCGCGGTGCGCTACCGTCCCGCCGTCGGTTCGCTGAACGTGTGCGGAGACTGGTACGACCTCGTCGACCTGCCCGGCGACCGCATCGGGGTGGCCGTCGGCGACGTGGTGGGCCACGGCCTCGTCGCCGCGGGCGTCATGGGCCAGCTGCGCAGCGCACTGAGCGCGACCTCGCGGGTGGCCGAGGGCCCGGCCAAGGCGCTGGAGGTCCTGGGCCTCTATGCGCGTTCCGTCGACGGCGCCGAGAACACCACCGTCGTCGAGACCTGCATCGACTGGGCGGCCCACACGATCACCTACAGCAGCGCCGGCCACCTGCCGCCCCTGCTCGTACGCCTCGACGGAACGGTGGACCACCTCGACCAGGCCACCGATCCGCCGCTGGGGGCCCGGCCCGAGCACCTCCCGAGGCCGCAGGCCACGACGGCGTTCGGGAGCGGCGACACCCTGGTGCTGTACACGGACGGGCTGGTGGAGCGGCGGGGCGAGGACATCGACACCAGCCTCGACCGGCTGGCCGCAGCCCTCGTCCGCCACCGTGAGGCCGATCCCGAGCGGGTCGCGGACGCCCTGCTGGTCGACCTGCTCCCCGTCGGCGGTGCCACCGACGACACCGCCCTGGTCGTCGTCCGGCTCTGAGGCCCTGCTCAGGCCGTGGCGTTCGCCGCGGCCTCGGGGGCGTCGGGGGCGTCCGGGGCCTCGGGAGTGCCGGCCACGGCCGCGGACCCGGACTCGGCGTCGGGCCGGGGGATGCGGTGCAGCCCGCGACGGTCGTAGAGGCGGGTGACGGCGAAGCCGAAGACCAGCGCGGCGACGAGGGCGATGCCCATCGAGGCCCACGCCCGGCCCAGTCCCGCGTCGGCCTGGGCGCCGTAGTAGAGGATGGCGCGCATGCCCTCGGTGATCTGGCGCAGCGGCTCGAACTCGGCGAGGCCCCGGAAGAATCCGGGCAGCGCCTGGAGCGGCACCGTGGCGCCGGAGGAGGGGACGGCCATCGCGACGAAGACGATGGTGGCCAGCAGCATGCCGGGCGTGCCGAAGGCGGCGAACAGGGCCAGGCTGCCGATGCCGACGACGGCGACGGTGGCGACGGAGTAGAGCCACAGCAGGCCGAGGTGGGAGGCGTCCATGTCGAGGATCGTGACGGTGGCGACCTCGACCAGGGTGCCCATCACGAGCGAGATGCCGAGCATGAGCGCCATGCCGATGGCCAGCGTGCGGACGCGGCTGGTGTGCCGGACGGGCTCGCGCTTGCGGACCGGGCCGTAGTCGGTGTGCAGGTAGCCGAGGGCCGTGTCGACCTGGGAGTTGACCAGGTTGGCGCCGAGCATGCCGCAGACGACGAGCACGAGCGCGTAGTAGAAGGCGCTCAGGCCCAGGGCGCTGCGGGAGCCGACGGGGTGGCCGTCGGCGACGGCGACGGTCACCGGGTCGGCCAGCTTGAGCTGGGCGGCCGTCGGGAGCGGGGTCTTCTGCGCCGTGGCCTGCTTGAGGAGCTCCTGGCCGATCTGCGCGGAAGCGGCGTGGGCGGCCTTCTGGGCGGCCTGGGAGGACATCGAGGAGCCGATGCTGCCGGCGGACTGGTTGGTCAGCACGGTCAGGGTGGGCGGGGCGGCCTTGCCCTGGGGCGCGGGCTGCGGGGAGCCGAGCGCGGTCACCGTGGTGCTGAAGTCCTGGGGTATGACGAGGGCGCCGAAGACCTTGCCGCGGCCCAGCCGCTTGTCGGCCTCCTCCCGGGTCACGATCTGCCAGTCGATGCTGTGGTCGCCCTTGGCGGCCTTCTGGATGCCCGCGACGACCTGCTCGCCCATGTTGACGTGGCGGCCCCCTGCGTCGGAGCCGGCGTCGGCGTTGACCAGGGCCACGGGCAGATCGCGGAGATTGCCCTTGGGGTTGACGTTGCCGCCGACGTAGAGCAGCGCGAACAAGATCGAGACGACTGCGGCGATGAGTCCCGTTCCGACCCACAACCGGGGTCGGCGGAGCACGGAGGGCTGGGTGGGCTGTGGCATCGATTCTCCGGTGCGGCGGCGATTCCTTACTGGATACTCAAGGTATCCAGCTACTGGATACTGGCAGTATCTTGTGGTGGTGTCCAATCGCCGATGACGGGTACCGGACCCCGTGAGCAGCAGGGAAGCCGTACATGAAGATCTCGGAGCTCAGCCGGCGGACCGGCGTGCCGGTCGCCAGCATCAAATACTTCCGGCGCCAGGGCCTGCTGCCCGCGGGCAGGGCGACCGCCGCGACGCTGGCCGAGTACGGGGAGGAGCACGCGCAGCGGCTGCGGCTCATCAAGGCGCTGACCACGCTCGGCGGTCTGTCGATCGCGGCCACCCGCGAGGTGCTCGGGGCCGTCGACCAGGCGCACAGCTCCGAGGGCGCCCTCGGAGCCGTCAGCTACGCCCTTCCCGTGCCGGTGGCGGGCCAGAGCCCCGCGGCTCCCGGCGAGGAGACCGGGGCCGAGGCGGCCGCCGGAGCCGAGGTGGCGGAGCTGCTCGCGGAGCTGGACTGGCGGACGCCCGACACCTCGCCGCACGTACAGGGGCTGACGTCGGCGCTGAAGGAACTGCGGAGGCTGGACGCCCAGTACGCCCCGGGAGAGCTCGCCGCCTACGCGAAACTGGCCGAGGCGGTGGCCCGGCTGGACCTGGAGCGGGCGGCCGGGCTCGACGATCCGGTAGCCCTGGCCGAGCGGGCGGTGATCGTCTTCGCCATCTGCGCACCGGTCTTCGAGCTGCTGCGCCGCCTCGCCCAGGAGAACCAGGTCCGGCGCCGCGTCGCGGACGGCGGCGCCGCGGCCGCGGCGCCTCAGTAGCCGGCCCGGACGGGGAAAGACCGTCGGCGGCCACGGCCGGGCCCCGGCCGGGGACACGACCGCGGCCGGGGACACGGCCGCGGACACGACGCGGCTGCGGTCACCGGGCGGTGCGGCCCCCTACCGTGGCCGTATGGAACAGCGCATCACCCTCGTCACCCTCGGCGTGCGCGACCTCTCGCGCGCCCGGCGCTTCTACGAGGCTCTGGGCTGGCGGGGACAGGAGGTCGAGAGGACCGTCTTCTTCCAGGCCGGCGGCCTCGCCCTGGTCCTGTGGGACCGCGACCTCCTGGCCGCGGACTGCGGCCTGCCGCCGGGCCGGGCGGACGGGCCCCCGGACGGCGGCGGCTTCGGTGGTATCGCCCTGGCCCACAACGTCCGTTCGCGGGCGGAGGTGGACGAGCTGCTCGCCTCCGTCGAAGCGGCCGGCGGAACCGTCACCAAGCCGGCCGCCGTCAACGCCATCGGGTTCTACTCCAGCGCCTTCACCGACCCGGACGGGCACGCCTGGGAGGTCGCCCACAACCCGGGCTTCCCCCTCGCCGCCGACGGCTCGCTGACCCTGCCCGATTTCGGCGCCGCCCCGGGCTGACCTTCCGGGGCGATCAGGCACCGGTGGGTGTCATCGGCCGGTGTGCGGGGGTCTCCTCGCCGGTCCGTTCCGCGGTGCGGTGGGCGCGTTCGACCGCCTGGCCCCAATAGGTTCCCGTGATCATGAGGACGGCGCCCAGGAAGGCCCACACCGTGAGCCGTTCGCCGCCGAGGCCGATCCCGATCGCGACCGCCCAGATCGGTTCGGTGCCCAGGAGGAGGCTGGCCCGGCTGGCGGAGGTGCGCTGTACGGCCCAGGTCTGGGCGAGGAACGCGAACACGCTGCAGAACAGGGCCAGGTAGATCAGCTGGTTCCATGTGGTGGCGCTGCTGCCGGCCAGGTCCGGCAGATGGGCGAGGGCGGGCGGGAGGAACAGCGCCGAGCCGACCACGGTCTGGACGGTCGTCAGGCGCAGGGGATCCACGGGGCGGCCCGTGGTGAGCCGCCCGACGAGCGCGACGTGCCCGGCCCGGACGACCGCGGCGGCGAGCATCAGCGCGTCCCCCGCTCGCGGCGCGTGCAGGCCGGTGCCGGCGATGAGCAGTCCCACGGCCAGGACGCAGAGGCCGGCGGCGAGGAAGAACGCCGGGGGAAGCCCGGACCGTCCCCGGGCCCGGTCCATGAGCGGCGTGAGAACGATGGTCAAACTGATGATCAGTCCGGCGTTGGCGGCGCTGGTGTGCGCCACCCCGTACGTCTCCAGTACGAGGACGGCCGCCTGGGTGACGCCCAGGAGCGACCCGGAGCGGACCTCCGCGCGCGTCCATCCCCGGCGCGTCCGGCGGCGCGCCGCGACCAGGGCGCCACAGGCGAGGGCGGAGATCGCGTAGCGGACGAACAGGACCGCCAGGACCGGAAGGGCGACGGTGGCGGTCTTGGCCGCGAGGTAACTGGAACCCCAGACGAGCGCGACCAGCAGGAGTACCGCATCGGTACGGCGGGCGACAGGCATGCCCCCACGGTGCACGACGGCGGATCTTGAAGGCTACGACCAACTTCTTAACCCAACCTGTAGCAGTCCTACACTGTGCGCATGGACGAACGGCAGCTGCGGATCCTGCGGGAGCTGGGAGAGCTGGGAAGTGTCACCGCGGTCGCCGAGGCGCTGCACGTGACGCCTTCCGCGATCTCGCAGCAGCTGAGGCTGCTCCAGCGGTCCATTCCGGTGCCACTGACCGAACGCGCCGGCCGCCGGGTGGTGCTGACCGACGCCGGGCAGGCCCTGGCCGGGGCGGCCATCGAGGTGGAGACGGCTCTGGCCCGGGCGCGGCACACCATCACCGACTTCGCCGAGCAACCGGACGGAGCCGTATCGGTCGCGGCCTTCCACAGCGCGGGCTCGGCGTTCTTCCCGCTCATGCTGCGCGCCTTCGCCGACCCGGGCAGCCCCCGCCTGGCCCTCGCCGACGAGGACGTCGCCCAGGACCGCTTCCCGGCCCTCACCCGTGACTACGACCTCGTCCTGGCCCACCGCCTCGACCACGGCCCGCCGTGGCCGCGCTCCGTGGCCGCGACGACTCTGCTGCACGAGCCCCTCGACGTGGCCCTGCCCGTCGGCCACCCGCTGGCCTCCCGTGCGGAGCTCTCGCCCCGGGACGTGGCCGGCCAGCCCTGGATCACGGTCCACGACGGCTTCCCGCTCATGGCCACCATCGAGGCCATCGCCAGTGTGGCCAACCGCAGGCTCGACATCGTCCACCGCATCAACGAGTTCGCGGTGGTCGCCGAGGTCGTGGCCGCGGGCGGCGGCTTGGCGCTGATGCCGCGCTGGACCGCCCGTACGCACCCCGGTGTCGTGCTCCGGCCGTTGGGCGGGGTGCACGCCCGGCGCCACATCGACGTACTGCACCGGCCCGAGCGCACGGCGCGAAGGGCCGTGCGGACGGTGCTGGCGGAGCTGCGCCGTGCCGCGGCGGCGATCCAGGACTGAGCGGCCGGCGGAGCGCCGGAACCCGAAGGGGGAGGCTTCCGCGCCAGTAGTTCGAATTTGAACGTTATGCTGGAGGTGTCTACATCGAGCCAGACCATTCGAGCCACCGGGAGCGCCGCATGTCCGTCCGCCGCCTGAACCACGCCGTGCTCTGGATCCGCGATGTCGAACGCTCCGCGGCGTTCTACACCGACGTCTTCGGATTCCAGGTCGACCACCTGATCGCCGGCCGCGCCGCCTTCCTGAGCGCCCCCGGCAGCCTCAACGACCACGACCTCGGCCTGTTCGCGATCGGCGCCGACGCGCCCGGTCCCGAGCAGGGCCGGGTCGGCCTCTACCACCTGGCCTGGGAGGTGGGCACGCTCGGCGAGCTGGCCGAGCTCGGGAACAAGCTCACCGAACGCGGCGCGCTGGTCGGCGCGAGCGACCACGTGGTCTCGAAGTCCTTCTACGCCAAGGACCCGGACGGCAACGAGTTCGAGGTGATGTGGCGCGTCCCCCGCGAGGACTGGCCCGCCGAGGGCTCCGACACGCGCCCGGGCCCGCTCGACCTGCCGGCCGCGATAGCGCGCTGGGGCGCGGACCTGGCGACGGGTTCGGCGGCGGGCTCCGCCAGCTGAGGGATCCGGAAGCCCGCCCGGCGCCGCTCACCGACGCGTCGGGCGCTTCGCTTCCCGGCGGTACGTCCCGGGGGTGACGCCCTCCCAGCGGGTGAACGCGCGGACCAGGGCGGTGGCTCCGCTCAGGCCGACGAGGGGGGCCATCCGGTCGAGCGGCAGGTCCGTGGTCTCCAGCAGCCGGCGGGCCCGGCGGTGGCGGGCACCGTCGAGGAGGGCGCGCCAGGAGGTGCCCTCCTCCTGGAGGGCCCGGCGCAGGGTGCGGGGGCTGAGGTGGAGGCCCCGGCACGCGTCGGCGGGGCCGGCGGCGTCGAGCGGGGCGTGGTCCAGCCATTGCCGGACCCGGTCCGCGAGGCTCACGGACTCCGACAGCTCGCGCAGCAGCCGGTCGGCGTAGGCCCGGTGCAGGGCGCCGAGTTCGGGGTCGTGCGGGGCGCGGCGCCGGTCGAGGTCGCGGTTGCCCACGATGAGCGCGTTCTCGGGGCGCCGAAGGCGACGGGGCAGCCGAGGATCCGGCCGTACGGTTCGGCGGAGCCGGTACGGGCGTGGGTGAAGGACACCGACCGCGGGGCCCAGCCGTCCCCGGCGATCCAGCGGGCGGCCCGCACCATGCCGGTGACGACCGCCTCGACCTGCTGCGGGTGCATGGCGGCCGGGTCGACGGTCGGCCGATAGCCGATCCGGGTCGTCCCGGCCCCTCGGTGCACGGTGACCGTGCCGGCCTGGCTGACCAGGGGGTGGTAGCGGACCGCCGCTTCGGCGGCCTCCGCCAGGCTCGCGCAGGTGAGGACCACGTGGCCGAGGACGTGCAGGCTGCCCGGCTTGATCGCGTCCCCGACGCGGAGCCCGGCGTGCGGGTCGCCCCCGCCGGCGCCTGACGCGCCGTCGGCGCCGCCGATCACCGAGTCCCACAGGGCGCGTACCTCGGTGAACGGGAGCCGGTCCAGGGGCGAGCCCCAGGCGCCGGGTCCGGCGGTGCCGTCGGCCCCGCCCTCGGCGCCGGGGGCGTCCGCTCCGGCGTTCAGGACGGCGCGCGCGTAGGACGCGGCGACGGTGGACGGCTCGATGCTGGGCATGGCGGCCAGTCAAGGCCGGGCCGCGGCCCCCAGTCAACCGGCGGCGGTGGCCCGGGAGTCAACGAGGTGGCCGCCGGGGTCAATGACCGGGCTCGCCCGGGCCCTTAGTGTCGGGCTGCCCGTTGCGGCGGGGCGGGACGCCTGCGCGCCGGCGCGCGGCAGTCCGCCCCGTGCGCACCCGAAGGAGCACCCCTTTGATCGTCTTCCTGCTGCCCTCGTCCGGCTACGACCCGACCGAGGCGGCCGTGCCCTGGGCCGCGCTGCGGGACGCGGGATACGACGTACGGTTCGCGACGCCCGACGGGCGCGTCGCTCTCGCCGACCGCCGGCTGACCGAGACCGGCTTCTCCTGGCTCTCCCCGTGGCTGATGACCCGGCGCGCCGGGCTGGCGGCCTACGGGCGGCTGACCGAGGACCCCCGGTTCCGGGCCCCGCTGTCCTACGCCAAGGTGGATCCGGCGTGCCTGACGGGGCTGTTCGTACCCGGCGGCCACGCCCAGGGGATGCGCACGCTGCTGGAGGACCCGGCCGCGCAGCGGCTGTTCGCCCGGGTCTTCCTACTGGGTCTGCCGGTGGGAGCGGTGTGCCACGGCGTACTGCTGGCCGCGCGGGCCAAGGACCCGACGACCGGGCGCTCCGTGCTGTACGGGCGGCGGACCACGGCCCTGACCTCGCTGCTGGAACTCACGGCCTGGAACCTGACCCGCATGTGGCTGGGCCGCTACTACCGCACCTACGCGACCACCGTCCAGGCGGAGGTCACCGCGGCCCTCGCCGACCCGGCCCACTTCCTGGCCGGTCCTGCGCTGCCGGTCAGGGACACGGCGGCGCGCCCCGGCCGCGGGTTCACCGTACGGGACGGCAACTACGTCTCCGCCCGCTGGCCGGGCGACTGCCACCGCCTGGCGGCGGACTACCTCGCGCTGGTCCGCTCGTACCGGCACGCCCCGGAACGTGGGGGCGGCCGGCCCTGAGGCCGGGCCGGCTCTGGCCGGGACCGAGTGAATCTTCATTTAAGATTCAGGGCGGCCTCTCGGCTGCGGTTCGCCCCTGTTCACGGCGGCCGCGGAACGGTCCGGACGGGGCCACACGACGCTGATCATGAAGATCCCGGGGAATCGCGTGAGCGCCGGCGTGCGTCTTCGCGTTGTGGGTCGCCGGCCCACCCGCCCACGAACAGAAGATCCCCAGGGGAGAAGTGAGGTATGCCAGTGATCTGCGTCGGAGGCATGATCGGAATCGGCAAGACGAGCGTGGCCGAGCTGCTCGCCAAGGAGCTGGGCAGCGAGGTCTTCTACGAGAGCGTCGAAGACAATCCGATCCTCCCGCTCTTCTACACGGCGAGCCCCGAGGAGATCCAGGCCAAGCGCTACCCCTTCCTGCTCCAGCTGTACTTCCTGCAGACGCGGTTCGCCGCGATCAAGGAGGCGTACAAGCAGGGGGACAACGTCCTCGACCGGTCCATCTACGAGGACTGGTACTTCGCCAAGGTCAACCACGACCTGGGCCGGATCAGCTCCCTCGAAATGCAGGTGTACGAGGGGCTGCTCAGCGAGATGATGCGCGAGATCGACGGCCTGCCGTACCGCAAGGCACCCGACCTCATGGTCTACCTCAAGGCCGACTTCGAGACGGTGCTGCACCGCATCGGACTGCGGGGCCGCAACTTCGAACAGGACGAGAGCCTCGTCGAGTACTACCGGACGCTGTGGTCCGGCTACGACGACTGGGTGCACAAGCACTACTCGGCCAGCGAGGTCCTCGTCATCGACATGAACCGCACCGACGTGGTGCACAACCCCGAGGACGCGGCCCGCGTGGCCCAGGAGGTCAAGGACGCCCTGGCGGCGGTCGCGCACCGCGCCTGAGCCCCGGTCAGCTCTGGGCGGTCGGCCGGACCACGATCTCGTTCACGTCCACGTCCGCCGGCTGCTCGATCGCGTAGGCGACTGCCTGGGCCACCGCCGCGGGCTCGATGCCGACCTCGTCCCGCATGCGCGTGATGTCGCCGCGGACCCGGTCGTTGCTCGACGCCTCGGCGAAGTCGGTGGAGATCAGGCCGGGCGAGACCGTCGTCACCCGCAGGGCCGGCCCCGCCTCTTGGCGCAGGCCCTCGCAGATGGCCCGTACGGCGACCTTCGTGCCGGCGTACACGGCCATCGCCGGGACGACCCGGTACGCGGCCGTGGACGCCGTGGTGACGAAGTGGCCGCCGCCCTGGGCGCGGAACACGGGCAGGGCAGCGCCGATGCCGTGCAGCACGCCCTTGATGTTGACGTCGACCATGTGGTCCCACTCGTCGGTGCGCAGATCGTCCAGCGGCGAGATCGTGCCCACCCCGGCGTTTCCGACGAGCACGTCCAGTCGCCCGAAGCGCTCGACCGCGTGGGCGACCAGCGCCCGGAGGTCGTCGATCCGGGTCACGTCCGTACGGAGGTGGACCGCCTCACCACCCGCATCCTCGATCCGCGCGGTCAGCTCCGCGAGGCGCTCGGTGCGGCGTGCGCCCAGCACGAGGCGGGCGCCGCGTTCGGCGAGCAGCAGTGCGGTCGCTTCCCCGATCCCGCTGCTCGCCCCGGTGATGGCCACGACCTTGCCCGTGATGCCCGACGTGACGGGTCCTTGCGTGCTGTTGCCCATGTCCTCGTTCCGCCCTCTCATGACGTTCGCCCCGGCCCCCCTGTCGACGGCCGGCCATGGCCAGTGTGCGAGAGGCTTAGCCTGGTATCCAGAGCCGACTTATTCTGGAATCAGGGGTGGTAGTGCCATGTCGGAGAGCGACCTGTCCGACGCCGTGGAGCGGCGCCGCGAGCTCGCGGCCTTCCTGCGCAGCCGCCGCGAGCGCATCACCCCGCGCGAGGCCGGTCTGCCGTCGACGGGCCGTCGTCGCACCCCCGGGCTGCGGCGCGAGGAGCTGGCGCTGCTCGCCGGGATGAGCGCCACCTGGTACACGTACCTGGAGCAGGGCCGCGACATCCGTGTCTCGGACCAGGTCCTGGACGCCCTCGCCGTCGCCCTCCGCCTCGACGAGCACGAGCGCGGCCACCTCTTCCGGCTCGCCGGACGCGCCCCGGCCGCCGGGGAGCCGCGCCCCGAGCCCATCGACCCGGAGGTGGCCGCCGTACCGCTGCTGCTCCCGTCGCATCCGGCGTTCGTGATCGACGGCGCGTACGAGGTGCTGAGCCACAACCCGGCCACCGAAAGGGTGTTCCCCGGCCTCGTCACCGCCGGCGGCCGCCCGCCGAACTTCGCACGCTGGACGTTCCTGGAACCGCGGGCCCGGGAGGTCCTGGTGGACTGGGAGGCGGAGGCGCGGGGGCTGCTCGCGCGGTTGCGCACCCTGGCCGGCGCCCGCCCCGGCGATCCGCGCTTCGGCCGGCTGGTGGACGAACTGCACCAAGGCAGCCCCGAAGTGCGGCAATGGTGGCCGCGGTTCGAGGTCGAGCCACGCGGGGGCGGGCACAAGCGGCTCCGGTCGCCGGACGGGGGCGTGGTCACGTACGCCTACACGGCGTTCCACGTCGCGGGGCGGCCGGAGCAGACCCTCGTCGTCTACGCGGCGTCGAACGACCCGGCCTGACGGCTTCGGACCCGGACCGGGGTGTGGGGCGGCAGGTGGAAGCCCACCTCCGCGCCGCCGCCCTCGGCCGCACGGGCGAACACCGTGCCGCGCTCACCTGTGCCGTGCCCACTCCGCGTCTGTCGTGCCGGTCGGTGGGCACCACCTCGCGGGGTGTCCTGCACGGCTGCGGAAGAGCGGCGGCAAAACCGTGTAAGAAGGAAGGGGCGGACCGAATCTGCCGGAAGGAAACCCGTGACGCGGCGACAGCGGTTCAAGGGCGAGCGTCACCGTTGGTGGGTCCTGGGCGTGATGACCTGCGCCTCGTCGATGGTCGCCATCGACGCCCTGGTGGTACTGGTCGCGCTCCCCACCATCCAGCGGAGCCTGGACGCCTCGACCACCGGACTGCAGTGGGTCATCAACGCCTATCTGCTCAGTTTCGCCTGCATGAGCCCGATCGGCGGACGCATCGGCGACGCCTTCGGCCACGAACGCGCCTTCCGCTTCGGCACCGCCCTGTTCGTCCTGGCCTCGGTCGCGGCGGGCCTGGCCCAGACGGAGGCCTGGCTCATCGCCGCGCGCGCGGCCCAGGGGGCCGGTGCGGCGATCCTGCGGCCCGCCTCCCAGGTGCTCATCATCAAGGAGTTCGGACGCCGCGAGCGGGGCCAGGCCATGGGCATCTCCTCCAGCATCGCCACCCTCCTGTACGGAACGGCTCCGCTGATCGGCGGCGTACTGACGACGGCGTTCTCCTGGCGCGCGATCTTCTTCGTCAATCCGCCCCTGGGCATCGGCGCACTGGTCCTCGCGCGCTTCCTGCTCGCGCGCGAGCCACGTCGGCGCGAACCCGTGGACTGGAGGAGCGCCCCCCTGCTGATCGGCGCCCTGGTCTGCCTGGTCCTCCCCCTCATGCAGGCCCGGTACTGGGGATGGGACTCGGCAGCCGTCATCTCGCTCCTCGCCACCGGAGCCGTCCTGATGACGCTCCTGGTGCTGCGCGAGCGGCGACGTCCGGATCCGCTCATGCACTTCGAGCTGTTCGAGAACAGGGAGTTCGCGGTGGGGGCCGGCGTCATCTCCTCGGTGCGTTTCGCGTTCGTCGGCTTCGCGGTGTTCGGAGTCGTCTGGCTCCAGGACGTCGTGGGGATGTCGCCCTTCGAGGCCGGTATCGCCGTACTGCCCCTCACGCTCCCCACGGTGGTGTTCGCGCCGCTCGGGGGAAGGCTGTACGACCGGCTGGGGCCGCGCGTTCCGCTGGGAGCCGGGATGGTCCTGTGCGTGGGGGCCCTGCTGTGTTCGGCGGTGGAACTGCACCGCCAGCACTACGGCTGGCTGGTGCCCTTCTACTGCGCCATGGGCATCGGAATGGGGCTCTGCGTCAGCCCGGCCTGGATCACCGCGCTCAACAACACCTCCATGCGGATGCGCGGCAACGCGGCCGGTGTGCTCCAGACCGCGCGGGAGATCAGCGCGGCGCTGGGTCTGGCGGTGATGGGCGCGATCGTGGCGCACCTCCAGGGCGGGCGGCTGAGCCGGATCCTGCACGAGGACGGCCGTATCGCCTCCGACCGCTTCGACCGGGTGGAGCGGTCCATCGGGAAGGCGGTGGCGGCGACGCAGCAGGGCTCGCCGCTGCCCGCCGGGATCCCCGCGGATCTGGTCCCGGCGCTCAAGTCCGCGGTCACCGGCGCCGTCTCGGCCGCGTTCTACGTCGGTGCGGCGGTGATGGTCGTGGCGGCCGCGGCCGTCGTCCTCCTCCCCGGGAAGGCCGAGTTCTCCGAGCCGGGCGGCGGCCGCGACGAGCCCGCCTGAGCGAGGGGGCGCCGCTCACCGGCGCCGGACCGACGCGGTGAGGCGGCGGAGTGCGGCCTGGGCGGGCGGGCCCCAGGTGGGCTTGCCCCCGGGGTGGCCCTGAACGCCGGCGTGTCCGATGTGGATGCCGGCGAGGGCGCGCAGCACGGCCCAGCCGCGGGCCCGGCGCAGGGTCGCCGCGTCGGGGGTCGGCCGGTAGGCCCGGTGGAAGTGGTCGACGGCGCCGTCCGGCAGCAGGATCCAGGCGGCGGCGAGGTCACAGGCGGGGTCGCCGGCGAACAGGTCTCCGAAGTCGATCACGCCGCAGAAGGTGCCGTTCGCGGTCAGGATGTTGGCCGGATGCAGGTCTCCGTGGAGCCACAGGCGCGGTCCCGCCCAGTCCGGCGCGGCGGCGGCGTCCTCCCAGACCGCGCGGACGGCGTCCGGGTCGCGGATCAGGCCGAGTTCGGTGGCGGAGGCGAGCCCGAGCGTGAAGCGTTCGCTCTGGTCGGGCAGCGGTCCCCCGCGGTCCCGGCCTTCGGGTGCCCCCTCGGGGGCGGGCCGGTGAAAAGCCGTCAGGAAGGCGGCCAGGGTGACGGCCGCGTCCGTGGGGTGCGTCGCGGGCGCTCGGTCGGCGGGCTCGCCCGGCACCCACGTGGTGACGAGCCAGGGGCGCGGAAACCGTTCGGAGGGCCGGCCGAGGCGCTGGGGGACGGGGATCCGCAGCGGAAGGCCGGGGGCCAGGACGGGCAGCCAGGCGTGTTCCTTGCGCAGCAGCGCGTCCGCGTCCTGCGTCGCCCAGGGCAGCCGTACGGCGAAGTCGTCGCCGAGCCGCCACACCTGGTTGTCCCAGCCGCGCGCTCCGAGCTCCAAGGGGTGCTCCGCCAGATCGGGGTGCTGCTCGCGCAGCAGGTCCCGGATCAGGTGCTCGGTGATGTCCGTCCCGGTGTCCGTCATGGGGAGCAACCGTAGCCGGGCGGGGGCGCAGCGGTCCGGGAGAAAAGCGGCCGCGGAAAAAGCAAAGGCAAGGAGAGGACTCTCCTTGCCACTCTCAACTTATAGCGCACCAGGGGGCTTGCCACAAGGCCCCCATCACGGCGGAGAATCGGCGACCGATGCCACAACCTGCGGAAATGAGGGCACGACGTGCGTGTGTTGCTGTCGGCGTATGGAAGGAACCCGGGGATGAGGACGGGCGCGGCCGTCTCGGAGGTGTCGCGATGAGCCGGCGGTACGTGGTGGCCCTTCACGAGGTCGGCGAGAATCAGGGCGCTCTCGTCGGCGGCAAGGGCGCGCACCTGGGCGGGCTGTCGCGGATCGAGGGCGTCCGCGTACCGGGGGGCTTCTGCGTGACGACGGACGCGTTCCGGCGGATCCTGGCGCAAGCACCGTCGCTCGACGAGCAGATCGCCGAGCTGTCGCGCGTGGACCCCGGCGACCGGGAGGCGATCCGCGCGCTCAGTGCGCGGATCCGCCGGACCATCGAGGAAACCGCCATCCCCGACGACGTCGCGGCGGCGATCTCGCAGGAGCTGGCCGGGCCCGGTGAGCAGACCGCGTACGCCGTCCGGTCCAGCGCGACGGCGGAGGACCTGCCGACGGCCTCCTTCGCCGGCCAGCAGGACACGTACCTGAACGTCATGGGGGCCGCTGCCGTCCTGCGGGACGTCAGCCGGTGCTGGGCCTCGCTGTTCACCGAGCGGGCCGTCACCTACCGGCAGCGGGCCGGTATCGACCACCGCAGCGTCCACATGGCCGTGGTCGTGCAGCGGATGGTCTTCCCGCAGTCGTCCGGCATCCTGTTCACGGCGGACCCCGTGACCGGCGACCGCAAGGTCGCCACCGTGGACGCCGGCTTCGGGCTCGGCGAGGCCCTGGTCTCCGGCCTGGTGAACCCGGACGTCTTCAAGGTGCGGGACGGCGAGGTCGTGGCCAGGACGATCGCCGTCAAACGGCGTGCCGTGACCCCCCTGCCGGACGGCGGTACGCAGGAGGTCGCGATCGACGCGCGGCGGCAGGAGCTGCCGGCGCTGACGGATGCGCAGGCCGTGCGCCTGGTGGAGCTCGGGCGGCGGATCGAAGCGCACTTCGGCAGCCCGCAGGACATCGAGTGGTGCCTGGTCGACGACGATTTCCGGATCGTGCAGAGCCGGCCGATCACCACGCTGTTCCCCGTCCCGGTCACCGACGACGACGAGAACCACGTCTACGTCTCCGTCGGCCACGGGCAGATGATGACCGACCCCATGAAGCCGCTGGGGTACTCCATGTGGCAGCTGACGGCCATGGTGGCGATGCACGAGGCCGGCGGGCGGCTGTTCGTCGACGTCACCCGGCGCCTGGCCTCGCCCGCGGCCCGGGCCGGACTCCTGGAGGCCATGGGGAAGGGCGATCCGCTGATCAGGGACGCTCTGGAGACCGTCCTCGAACGCGAGGGCTTCGTCCCGTCGCTCCCGGACACGGGGCCCGGCGGGCCGCCGCCCGGCGGCGGTGCGCCCGCCCCGATCGAAACCGATCCGGCCCTCGTCGCCGGGCTGATCGAGCGCAGCGAGGCGTCGATCGCCGCCCTGGAGCGCGACATCAGGAGCAAGAGCGGACCGGCGCTCTTCGACTTCCTGCTGGAGGCCTTCGAGGAGCACAAGCGCGTGCTCAGTGATCCGCTGAGCATTCAGGCGATCATGGCGGGGATGGAGGCCACGTGGTGGCTCAACGACACGCTGTGGGAGTGGCTGGGCGAGAAGAACGCCGCTGACACGCTGACGCTGTCCGCCCCCGACAACATCACGTCCGAGATGGGTCTGGCGCTGCTCGACGTCGCGGACGTGGTCCGCCCGCATCCGGAGGTGGTGGCGTACCTGGAGGGCGCGCGGGACGAGGACTTCCTGGAGGAGCTGGCGAAGGTCCCGGGCGGCGCGGAGGCGCGCGACGCGATCGAGGCGTACCTCGACCGGTACGGCATGCGCTGCGTCGGCGAGATCGACATCACGAGGCCGCGCTGGCGCGAACGCCCGAGCACGCTCGTGCCCGTGATCCTCGACAACGTGCGGAACTTCGAACCGGGCGCGGCCGAACGGCGCTTCGAGCAGGGCCGGCGGAAGGCGCAGGAGAAGGAACGGGACGTGCTGTCCCGCCTGCGCGCGCTGCCGGACGGCGAGCGGAAGGCCGACGAGACCAAGGCGATGATCGACCGGGTCAGAACCTTCATCGGGTACCGCGAGTACCCCAAGTACGGCATCATCAGCCGCTACTTCCTGTACAAGCAGGCCCTGTTGGCGGAGGCCGGGCGCCTGGTCCGGGCGGGTGTGCTCCGTGAGCGGGAGGAGGTCTTCCACCTCACCTTCCAGGAACTGCACGACGTCGTGCGCTCGAACCGGGTGGTCGACCCCCGGCTGATCCGGGAGCGCGAGGAGGCGTTCCGGGCCCACCACGCGCTCACGCCGCCGCGGGTGCTCACCTCGGACGGCGAAGCCCTCACCGGGGCGTACCGGCGCGACGACGTGCCGGCCGGCGCCTTGGCCGGCGTACCGGTCTCCGCCGGGACCGTCGAGGGCAGGGCCCGCGTGATCCTCGACATGGCGGACGCCGATCTCGAAGAGGGCGACATCCTGGTCACGCCCTTCACGGACCCCAGTTGGTCGCCGCTGTTCGTCGCCATCGCGGGCCTCGTGACGGAGGTGGGCGGCCTGATGACGCACGGCGCGGTGATCGCCCGGGAGTACGGTCTGCCGGCCGTCGTGGGCGTGGAGCGGGCCACCCGGCTGATCCGCGACGGCCAACGCATCCGCGTCCACGGAACCGACGGCTACGTCGAACTCCTGCCGTAACCGCGCGCGGCAGCGGCCGCGCCCGTCCCCCACCGGCAGCCGCTCGGGCCCGGCCCGTTCTCCCCCGTCGACGTCGCGCTGGACCCGCAGGCGGCGACGGCCGAGGAGCGGCATCGGGGGCGGCGCAGGCGGGGCGGGGCGGGGGACAATGGGAAGCACGCTGACCGCGGTGCTGCTGAGTACGGTGTTCGCGTGGAGCACGGTGCGCGTCCGCGGCTACGGGTTCGAGCACTGCACTGGGGACGGCCTCGTGCTGCGGCCGCGCCCTCCCGGACCCATCGAGATCCGCGCCACCTGGGAGGGCGGCGGCGCAACGGCGCCCGTCACGGCCGACGTCGCCGGTGAGTCCGAGACCGAGCTCACCGTGCCGGCCGGCACCACGCCGGGCAGCTACGACGTCACCGCCCTCTGCCTGGTCAACTCCAAGCTCTGCTCGGCGCGGCCCTGCCGGCCCTCGCGGGATACGTGTTGCTCAGCCACGGCCACCGCGGCCCGCGCTGCGCCTGCGCGAGCCGATCGAGTTGCTGCCCGGCGACGGCATCAGCTCCTAGGAGTCGCGCTCGGGCCAGACGGGGCCCTGATCGGTCCAGACGACACCCTTGTTGCGGCAGAGGCAGAAGGGGTGGCCAATGGGGTCGGCGTAGATGCGGAAGCCGTAGCCGTCGGATTCGATGCAGTCCCTCAGCAGGGTCGCACCGAGGGCCAGGACGCGGGACTGTTCGGCCTCGATGTCGTCCACTTCGAAGTCCATGTGGAACTGCTTGGGGTGCTCGCTGTCAGGCCACTGCGGGGCGCGGTAGTCCTCCACCTGGATGAAGGCCAGTTCGATCGCGCCGAACTGGATGCCGGCCCAGTGCTCGTTACTGCTCGCCTTGACCGGGCACCCCGTCACCTCGGAGTAGAAGGCCGCCAGCTTCATCGTGTCCGGGCAATCGACAATGAAATCGGTTAGTCGCAACATTCCGCGATCTTGCCACAAGATCAAACGACCGCGTGCAGGCCGGCGGGCGAGGTGTGCGCGGAGCTTGACGACGAGCCGAGCGGCACCGCCGAGCAGCCGGCGCGGAGCCGTTCGGGGTATTCGGGTGGTCCGTATGGTCCCCGTCCGCGCGCGTGGAGCCGGGCCGTGTGTCCTCGCGCTGCCTAGCGTCGGCCGCGCAGAAGATCGTACGTCGGTGTCGCGCGCTGCGGGAGGTTGGATGTCGGGTATCGCGGTCTCGGACACACCAGGGCGGGGGCGGGCGCGGCGAGGTGGGGGCGGGGGCCCGTGGTGGGCGCCGGCCAGGACCGGGTTCGCGGGGCTGGCGCTGCTGGCCGCGGCGGTCGTCCCGAGCGCCTCGGCGACCACGCAGCCGGTCCCCGTGCCGGCCGCCGGAACCTTCGCCTACGTCGCCAACGGCCTCGCGGGCAGCCTGTCGGTCATCGACACCGCCGACAACACCGTCACCTCCACCATCGACGTCGGTGACGACCCCAACGGCGTGGCCGTCAGCCCGGACGGCAGCCGCGTCTTCGTCGCCAACAGGCTGTCGGACACCGTGTCGCTGGTCGTCCCCGCCGCGGAGGCCGCCCTCTCCGTCCCCGTCGGTGACAACCCCGTGGGCGTGGCGGTGAGCCCGGACGGCACGCGCGCCTACGTCACCAACACGATCTCGAACAACATGACGGTGCTCGCCGCCGACGCGATCCCGCCGTCCGTCATCGCCACCGTGCACGTCGGCACCCGGCCCCAGGACGTGGCGATCGCCGTCAACGGCACGCGCGCGTACGTGGCCAACCTCCTCGACGGGACGGTGGCGGTGGTCGACACCACCGACAACACCCTCCTCACCACGGTCCCCGTCGGCCAGCTCCCGCAGGGTGTGGCGGCGAGCCCGGACGGCACCCGCGTGTACGTCACCAACTTCGGCGACGGCACCCTCTCCGTGATCGAGACCGCGAGCAACACCGTCCTGTCCACCGTGCCCCTCGGGAACGGCACGAGCCCCGCCGACGTGGCGGTGAGCCGGGACGGCAGCCGCGCCTACGTGGCCGACTTCGGCTCGGACGACGTATCGGTGATCGATACCGCGGCGAACCCGCCGGCCGTCATCGCCGCCGTCCCCGTAGGGGAGGAACCGCTCGGCGTGGCCCTCACCCCGGACGGCTCCCGGGCGTACGTCACCAGCTCCATGGACAACACCGTCTCCGTGATCGACACCGCCACGCGCACGGTCACCGACACCATCGGCGGCTTCGACATCCCCTTGGGGGTGGCGACGGCGACGAGGGGGGTCGGTGGGGCCCCGACCTCTCTGACGCTGACGGAGGAGCACCGCGGCCACGGCAACGGCCACGGGAGGGACGCATCCGGCGTCCGGGGCGAACGCGGCCCGACCCTCAAGGCCCGGCTGACCGCAGGCGGCCGGCCCTTGGCGGGCCAGAGCATCCTGTTCGCCGGTGACTCGCACGTCTGGTGCACCGAAACGACCGACAGCCGTGGCCGGGCCGCGTGCGTGGTACGCGGCAAACAGGACGACGACGCCTGCTACACCGCCACGTTCCCCGGCGACGGCACGCACGCGCCCGCCACCGCGACCACCTGTACCGAACGGCGGGGTGCGGTGGACGGGAAAAGGTGACGGGTTCTGTCAGGTTTGACGTGAACGATGGATCCCATGGAGAACGAGGACAAGACCGAACAGAACGCGGACCGGACTGGGCGCGACGCTCCGGCGGGCCCGCTCGCCGGCCGGATCGCACTCGTGGCGGGGGCCACGCGCGGTGCGGGGCGGGCCCAGGCCGTCGAGCTGGGCCGGGCGGGAGCGACCGTGTACGTCACCGGGCGCACGACGCGTACCCGTGCCAGTGAAGTCGGCCGGACGACGGAGACGATCGAGGAGACCGCCGAGCTCGTCACCGCGGCCGGTGGCGTCGGCATCGCGGTGCCCACCGACCACCTCGACGAGCAGCAGGTACGGGCCCTCGCCGAGCGGATCGAGCGGGAGCGGGGACGGCTCGACATCCTGATCAACGACCTGTGGGGCGGCGAACACCTCCTGGCGCGCTCGGTGTTCGGGAAGAAGAGCTGGGAGACACCGCTCGCCGACGGCCTGCGGATCCTGGAGCTCGGTGCCCGCTCCCACGTGATCACCGCGGCCCTGCTGCTGCCGCTGCTGATCCGTTCGGACGCGCCCCTGCACGTGGAGGTCACCGACGGCACCGC
This sequence comes from Streptomyces vinaceus, assembly GCF_008704935.1. Taxonomy (NCBI): domain Bacteria; kingdom Bacillati; phylum Actinomycetota; class Actinomycetes; order Kitasatosporales; family Streptomycetaceae; genus Streptomyces; species Streptomyces vinaceus. Next base: position 7,067,750 of record NZ_CP023692.1, on the reverse strand, counting down.
GCGCTTCAACCGTCGCTACCGGGAGAACATGTACTACGACCTGGCGAAGAACGCCCCGATCCGGCTCGCGTTCGGCCTGGGCCAGGAGCTGGCGGAGTACGGGGGCGCGGCGGTCGCGGTCTCGCCGGGCTTCCTGCGCTCGGAGCAGATGCTCGCCCACTTCGGGGTGAGCGAGGAGAACTGGCGCGACGCCGTCGCGACGGATCCGGCCTTCGCGATCGCGGAGTCCCCGTGGTTCCTGGCCCGCGCGGTCGCGGCGCTGGCCGCCGACCCGGACCGCGCCGAGAAGTGGAACGGCAAGTCCACGTCCAGCAGTGAGCTCGCGAGGACGTACGGGGTGCGGGACGTGGACGGCAGCCGGCCGGACGTCTGGGCGTACTTCGAGGACGTCGTGTACGGCGGGCACGAGGGCTCGGCCGAGGACTACCGCTGATCGTCCGGTTCCATCGCTCCGTAGAGGGCGGCCAGGGCCGCCGCGCGCTCGTGGAAGCGGGCGCGCAGCCTGGCCGGGGCCAGTACCTCGGCGTCCGCGCCGAGCCGGGCCAGCTGGTCGTAGGCGACCTCTTCGGATTCCGCGGGCAGGTCCAGGGTGACCAGCCCGGCGGAGTCCGGGGCCGTCGCGGAGGCCAGCGCGTCCGTGACGGCGGCCCCGTCGACGACGCCGGGCAGGGCACCGAGTCCGCGTGCGGTGAGCCGCACCCGGACGGTGGTGCGCAGCAGCGTGCGGGCGAAGGCGGCGGATCGTTCCTCCCAGTGGGCGGCGAGGTCGAAGGCCGGGTCGCGTACGAAGGGCTCGTCCCGCCCGGGGGCGGGGGCCAGGGCCGTGACGCGGTCGACGCGGTAGGTGCGCCAGCCGCCGTCGAGGTCCGCCCCGCCGGGGACGCGCGCCACGACGTACCAGGTGCCGGCCTTCAGGACGAGTCCGTACGGCTCCACCACCCGGGACACCGGAGCCGGCGTGGCGCCGTCGCGGCCCGGTCGCGCGTAGGAGAGCTCGACGGCCCGGTCGGCCCATACGGCGCGGGCCAGCTCCGGCAGCACGTCCGGGGTGGGCGGCTCGCGGAACCAGGCCGGGGCGTCGAGGTGGAAGCGGCGTTCCGACGACCGGGCGGCCTCGCGCAGGGACGGGAGCAGGGTCGCGGTCAGTTTCAGCCGGGCGGTGTCCGCCGCGGCCGACAGCCCGAGGTCCCGTAGGGCCGACGGCAGCCCCGACAGGAACAGCGTCTCCGCCTCGCTCGGGTTCAAGGTGGTGAGGCGGGTCCGGTAGCCCGGGGCCAGGAAGTAGCCGCCGACCCGGCCGCGCTCGGACCTGACCGGGATGCCGGCGTCCTGCAGGGCCTGGGCGTCGCGGATCACGGTCCGCTCGGACACCTCCAGCTCGCGGGCGAGGGCGGCCGCGGTCAGGCCGGGGCTGGACTGGATGAGGAGGGCCATACGGATCAGGCGGGCGGCGCGCATGCTCCAAGGATCACGGACGCCGCCCCTGCGTCCCGGTCAGCCCACCGGCAGCGACCGCTCCTCGTGTTCCGCGGGACCGTTGTGCCCGTGGTGCCGGTCGTGCCCGTGGTGCCCGGCGGTGCGGTCGTCGGCGCGGCGCGGCCGTACCGGCCACCACACCGAGCGGCCCAGCAGCGCGACCAGTGCCGGGACCAGCACGATGGACAGGACGAAGGCCGACAGCATGATCCCGAGCGCCGTGGCGAAGCCGATCTCCTGCGTACCCGGATTCGGGTTGACGGCCAGGCTCCCGAACGAGGCGGCCAGGACCAGGCCCGCCGTCGCGATCGCCGGAGCGGTGTGCCGTACGGCCCGGGCCACGGCCGCCCGGGCCGGACCGGGCTTCTCCATCTCCTCCCGTATCCGGTCGCTGATCAGGATGTTGTAGTCGGTGCCCAGCGCGACCACGAACAGGAACAGCACCAGCGGCAGCATGAAGTTCACCCCCGGCCGGTCCAGGAGGTCCTCGGAGACCAGCGCCGAGGCGCCGAGAGTCGCCGCGAAGGCCAGGCCTACGGAGATCATGAGGACCAGTGGTGCGAGCAGACTGCGCAGGAGCAGGATCAGGATGAGCGCGATCAGGCCCGCGGCCACCGGGAAGACCAGCTTCAGGTCGCCGGATACGGCGGCGGAGATGTCGGCGAAGAGCGCTGCCGTGCCGCCCACGTGTGCCTCGGTGCCGTCGGGCCGGTGCGCGGTGACCGTGTCCCGGACCGGCCCGGACACCAGGTCACGGGCCTGCTGTCCGTGCGCGTCGGCGGTCAGGAAGAGGTCGATCCGCACCGCCTTCCCGTCCTGGCTGGGTACGGGCGGGGCGACCTGGCCGACGCCGTCGACCGCCGCGAGCGCCTTGGACAGTCCGCCGAGCGCCCGGGGGTCGACCGGGCCGCCGCCGGAGGCGGTGACGAACACGGTGGTCGGGTCGGACACTCCGGCGGGCAGGGCGCGCGAGATCTCGGCCGCCGTGCGGGCCGACGCCGTCTTCTCGTCTCCCCCGCCGCCCGTTCCGTAGTCCATGCGCATCCCGGCCAGGCCCGCCGCCAGCGCACCGAGCAGTGCCAGCGAGGCGAGCACCATCGTCACCGGCCGCTTCGCCACCCGGCGGCCCATCCGCCCGGCCATGCCCTCGGCGGGCTCGCGGCGCAGGCCGCGCGAGGGCCAGAACATCTTGCGCCCGGTGACGGCGAGCAGCGCCGGCATCAGAGTGAGGCTGCCCAGGAGCATGACCAGTACGGATACGGCGATCGCGGGTCCCAGCACGCGGAACTGGCCGAAGGAGGCGACGGCGAGGGTGGAGAACGCGGCGACGATGGTCAGCGCGGCGGAGGTGACCGCGGTACCCACCCGGCCGGCCACCTCGGCCGCCGCCGCGCGCCCGGTCTGCTCGGGCCTGGTGCGCAGCTGCTCGCGGAAGCGGAACAGCAGGAAGAGGAAGTAGTCGATCCCGATCCCGATCAGCACCACGTTGATCAACTGCGGTGTGGAGGCATCGAGTTGGATGCCGGTGAGCAGCGAGGCCCCGACCACCGCACCGGCGGCCGCGCCGCCGATCACCGATACCACGAGCAGCGGCAGCAGCGCGGCCAGGAGGCTGCGGAACACCAGGACGTGCAGCAGGACGATCACCACGAGCATGGCGATGCCGACCACCGTCGAGCGGGTCTTCTCGGCATCGGCGCTGTCCACGGTGTCCGCGAGTCCGGCCGTGAACCCGGTCCGCAGCCCGGCCTCGGCGAAATCGGCCCGGGCGTGGTCCCGGAAGGCCCGGTACAGGTCCTGCATGCCGGGGTCCATGGGATTGCCGGTCAGTTCGACCGCCAGGAGCCGGAAGCTCCGGTCCGGTGCCGTCATCGCCGGACTGACCCGGGGGACCTGTGAATGGTCCTGTGTGAACGGCGGCGCGTCTTTCGGCTTCGGCATCGCCACCTCGCGCCGGGCCAGCTTCGCGGCCTCGTCGTCGATCCGGCGTTCGTCGGCGTCGGTCAGCTTCGCCCCGTCCGCCCGGGCCACCAGCATGGTGAGCGGATTGGCGTCGGGCTCGGCCCCGAAGTGCTCCTCGGCGACCTTCAGCGCGGCCGCCGAATCGTAGGTGGCGGGCAGGAACTCTCCGGTACTGGGCTGCGTGACGCGGAAGAGGAAGGCCTGGCCGAGGACGGTCATGGCGATGCCCAGCACCGCCCAGAGGGCGATGACCTTCCAGGGACTTCGGGTGGCGAAGCCGGTCAGGGCGCGGATCAAGGGGGTCCTCCGTAACTGGATCGACCGGGGATTCCCGGACGTCGTCCAGCTCATCAGCGCCCGCGCCGTGAAACGTCGTTGCCCGGGAGGAACCCGAGCCCGGGACCGGGGTCCGGCGCACCCCCCGGACCAGGACCGGAGTCCTGGTCCGGCCTCCCCCTCAGGGTCCGGGGAGCGCCCCGCCACCGCTGCGAGAATGGTTTCCGTACGCGAATGGCGGTGCCCCGGAACGATCCGGCGGGCCGGTGACGGAGGGGGACCGGCGGGCATGCCGATACGCAGTGGGGGCCGTACGGGCGACGACGGGGCGAAGGCGCGCGGGCCGGTCTTCGACTGGACCCGCAATGACGCGCTCGTGGCCATCGGGGCGGCCGTGAACGACCTGATCGGCTATTCGCTCGGCGCGGCGGACGACGGCCGGCCCCTCACCGTGCGGGCCCTCGTCCTCGTCGTCCTCGCCGCGCCCTGCCTGCTGGCCCGCCGGTCCAGGCCGGTGACCGTGCTGTGCGCGGTCCTCGCGCTCGGCGCCGCGCTGAACCTGACCACCCCGCAGGGCCCGCACTTCTCGGCCGCCTACATGGTCGCGCTCTACACCGTGACCCGCCTGCGCGGTCCAGTGGTCACGGCGGCCGCCGCCGTGGCGACCGTACCGGTCACGGTGATCAGCGGCGGCTACGGTGACCCGTCCGTCCTGACCGGCCTGCTCGGCAACACGGTCGCGGTGGTGCTCGTCGTCGGCACCGGGCTGGTGGTGCGGCGCTGGCAACGGGACGCCGAGGCGAAGCGCACCCTGCTGGCGGACCGGGCGGTGGCCGAGGAACGGCGGCGCATCGCACGCGAGTTGCACGACATCGTCGCGCACCACATCACCACCATGCAGCTGATGGCCGGCGGCGCCCGCGCCAACCTCGCGCACGACCCGGACGTGGCCCGCGAGGCGCTGGTCACGCTGGAGGGCTCCGGGCGCATGGCGCTGCGCGAGATGCGCCAGCTCCTGGACGTCCTGCGGGCCGGGGAGGAACCGGAGCAGGCCCCTGCGGCGCCGCAGCCCGGGACCGGGGACCTCGACCGGATCATCGCCGAGTCCCGGCTCGCCGGCACGCCCACCGAGTTCACCGTGCGGGGCGCCGCCCGGCCGCTGCCGCCGACCGTCGGCCTGACGGTGTTCCGGATCGTCCAGGAGGCCCTGACCAATGCGCGCAAGCACGCGGTCGGCGCCCGTGCGCACGTACGGCTGACGTACGGGCCGGACGGCGTCGAGGTGGAGGTACGGGACGACGGCGCGGGCGGCGCCCGGCCCGCGGCCTCACGCGCGGGGGGCGCGCGGACGGGGGCTTCGCGGACCGCAACCGGCAGCGGGTACGGTCTGATCGGAATGCGGGAACGCGTCGCGCTGCAAGGCGGCACCCTGGAAACCGGCTCGTGCGACGGCGGCGGTTTCAGGGTGGCGGCCAGGCTCCCGGCGGGCGACCCGGGGGGACAGCGAGAGGACTGCCGCGGATGATCCGTGTGCTCATAGCCGACGACCAGCCTCTGGTACGGCGGGGCCTTGCCCTGATCCTGGCGCCCGACCCGGCGTTCGAGGTGGTGGGCGAGGCCGAGGACGGCGCCCGGGCGGTCGCGCTGGCGCACGAGCTGCGCCCCGATGTGGTCGTCATGGACATCCGGATGCCGGTCCTCGACGGGGTCCAGGCCACCGAGGAGCTGGCGCGGACGCGGCCCGAATCCCGCGTCCTGGCCCTCAGCACCTTCGACATGGACGAGTACGTGGTCGCCGCCCTGCGCGCCGGCGCGTACGGGTTCCTCCCCAAGGACATCTCGCCGGAGGAGCTCATCGCCGCGGTCCACACGGTCCACACGGGGGAGGCCGCCGTCGCGCCCCGCCTGCTCACCCGGCTGATCTCCACGTACGTACGGTCCCCCGCGCGCCCGCGCCCGGCGCCGACGGCCCCGAACGGGCTCACGCCCCGCGAGCTGGAGATCTGGCAGCTGCTCGCGAGCGGGCTCGACAACGCGGAGATCGCCGGGAGCCTGGAGATCAGCGTCTCCACGGTCAAGAACCACATCACCGGCGTCTTCACGAAGCTGGGCGTCCGCGACCGCGCCCAGGCCGTCATCGCGGCCTACGAATCGGGCCTGGTGGCCGCGGGACACCGCAACGGCTGAGCAAGCGCGCGACCGGCGCCCCGGCCGCGCCGTCGGCGGCGCATCCCGGCCCAGGAGTTCGCAAGGGGTACGACCGCCTCCTCGTCCCCCTCGCCGAGGCGGGCACGGAGCTGAGCTGATCCTCATCGAACGGGTGGGTTCCGCCCCCCGGGTATGCGGAAGACGCCCGGCCGGGGGTCCGGCCGAGCGTCTTCGGGAATGTCTGGGGTGCTGCCCGCTGGTGGCTTAGTACCAGTGGTGGGTCTGCCAGAAGTTCCAGGCGCCCACGGGGCTGCCGTAGCGGGAGTTCATGTAGTCCAGGCCCCACTTGATCTGGGTGGCCGGGTTGGTCTTCCAGTCGGCACCGGCGGAGGCCATCTTCGAGGCCGGCAGGGCCTGGACCAGGCCGTAGGCGCCCGAGGAGGCGTTCGTCGCGGTGTGGTTCCAGCCGCTCTCACGGGAAACGATGTTGTTGAACGCCGCGAACTGCGCCGGGTCCTTGATCATCTGCTGGGCGATCGCCTTGGCGCTCGTCGGAGCCGCCTGGGCGGGGACCGTGGCGAGCATGGTGCCGGCGACGCCCAGGGCGACGATCGAGCCGGCCAGGGCCTTCTTGGAAGCGGCGATGCTGCGAATGACGGACTTCGACACGGAGGGAACCTTCCGACGGGGACAAGGGCGGTCGCCGCACGCCAGGGGCATGCGTGAGCCACTCACGCGGTGGAGAGGGGTTCGTCGGCGGCGGGGTGCATCACCCGTGCCGCCCGGCGACTCGTCCAGTTCTACCGACGCCCCCACCCCCTGGCAACGACCCCACCTACTAGTGGACCTCGCAGCGGCGCGCCCGCGGCCGCCGCCTGTGTCGACGGGATTCCCTCAGGCCGCAGCGGGCGCGAGGGCGCCGGCGGCCGCCCCGCGGAAACTACTAACCCGGCTCGTATGTGACGTGGGCCCTATGGGGCGGCTCACCCCCAGGGCACCCGCATCTCACCGAACGTCATCGGCCGTACCCGTACGAGGGGGCCGTCATCCGGTGGTGGGCGGCCGCCCCCAGGGCCGCTCCCAGGCCCGGCGCCACGAGGTAGATCCAGAGGTAGGCGGTGGTTCCGGACATCAGGGCGGGTCCGAACTGCCGGGCGGGGTTGGCGGCCCCGCCGCTGAGCGGGCCCAGAACGGCGATGATCGCGCAGACGAGGACCGCGAGGACCCAGGGGAACCACCGCTCCCGCGCCGGGTGCGCCAGGAAGAAGCCGATCATCAGCGTGACGGGGACCAGGCAGGCGCCCTCGGCCGCGAAGACGGCCCAGCCGTCCCACGACGGGGCCGCGGCCACCGCGCCGTAGCCGACCCGCGCGACCGCCGGCCCCCAGGCCAGGCGGGCCAGCACCGTCCCGACCAGCGACCCGCACAGCTGCGCGAAGACGTACACCACCACGGTCCGGCCCGGGAAGAACTTCAGCCGCCACAGGGCGAACGTGATCGCGGGATTCATGTGCGCGCCCGAGAGCCGCCCCCAGGGGGAGAGGATCAGTCCGCAGACCATCGCCCCGGTGAGCGCGCCCACGACGAGCAGGGCCTGCTGGAAGTCGGCGAGGAAGAACGGGGAAGCCGGATCGAGTACCCAGCGGATGACCGTCACCACGGCGAACATCAGCATCGCCGTCAGGGCGAACTCGTACAGGGGCCAACCGGCGCGTACGGACCCGGTGCGCACGGGCGCCGGGCCTGATCCCACGCGTGTTCCGGGTGAAGCGGCCAGGGAACCGGTCCTGGACATCTCGGCTCCGCTCATGGTTTCTCCCTTCGATCGGGACTGCGGTGTTCGCGTGTGCGCACGATGCGCCCGCCGAGGAAGCGTGCTGCACTCCCGGGCCGCGGGTGCGCGCACACGCCGACGGCCGGGGCCGGGCGCCCCGGAATCAGGCGGTATGGGTGACACGGCGGACCGGGCGTGGCCGGCGGGAGCGCCGGGGCGGCTGACGTCGCGAGGGGGGATTGGCCGGTACACCATGCCTCGCGCCGGCGGTGCGGAGCGGCCGCCGGCATCCCGCGCCACTCGACGGAACCGCCCCTTCCGGCCGCCCTGCCCGTGACCACGAGCGGTGACGGCCGTCGCTCCCCGAGGCGGGCGCCGCCCTTCCTGGTGTCGGAAAGAGACCGGTGGTCAGGGGTGAAGTGACGGACATGACGAGACAACTCGCCAACGTGACACGGGCAGTTGCCGTCGATCCCGACTGCGCGGAGACTCGTTCTGCGCCACCCGCTCACCCAGATGGACCCGACCACGAACCATCTGTTCCTCAGGGGCACTTCGCCCGTCCCCCGCGGGCGCCGGCCAGCCGACGCCGTCTTCGCGGTACCGCAATCCCTCAGAAACGAGAGGAAATCCGCATGTCCGAAAACGCTGCCACCCCCGGGTACGACGACCACGACCTGGACCTCGACCTCGACCTCAGCGAGCTGACCGTCACCGCGCTCAGCGACACCGCCGCGCTGCCCGAGAACGGCGCCTCCTGGGGCTCCTGCTCCTGTCAGGGCTCGTCCTCCTGCGCCCAGCCGCAGGTGGAGACGCCCACCGTCTGACGGCCGTGACGAGGCCGCTCCCGTGCGGCCGGCCCTCCGTGGCCGGCCGCGCGGGCGGCGGCCCGAGCCGGAGGACAGCTCACTGGCCCAGACCGCACCACGGGAGCCCGCCTTGCCGTACCCCGCCCAACCAGTCGCACCGCAACGCGTCGCGCCCGTGTCGGGGACCGCCCGCCCCTCGGCGGTGGCTCCCGCCGGGACAGCCCCGTACGCACTCGTCCGCACGACGGTGACCGCGCACCCCGCACAGCCCGGGGAAGCGGCACGGGTGCGGTCCCTGATCGGCCGGCTCACCGCCCTCACCGCACAGGAGGACGCACTGCGTCCGGCCCTGTGCGACGACCTCTTCGCCTCCCGGCCCGGACACGACGAGGACTTCCACCGGCAGGTGGTGCTCCCGCTGCGCCGGGCCCTGCACAACGGCCGCGTCCCCCGCCCCGCCCTGCTGGCCCGCCTCGCCGATCTGCCCGTACGGGTGCCCCGGCTCGGGAGCTGGCTGGACCTGTGCGGGCTCCGTGACGCCCTCCTCGCGGAGCTGGCGGCGGCCGCACCCGAGGCCCTGACCGCCGAACGCTCCGCCCTCGCGCAGCTGTGCCGCTCCCCCGGCTTCACCCGGGCCGTCGCCCTCACCAGCGCCGATCTGCTGCGCGCGGTGTCCCGGGCGGCCCGGGACGAAGGCGGGCGCAGGGCCCGCAAGGAGGAGCCCTCGGTACTGCGGCACGCCCTGCGCGCCAGTACGAAGACCAGTCCCCTGTCGTGGTTCACCGCCGTGGGCTGGTCCGGCGCCCCGGGCCCGTCGGCCGGGCCGCAAGCGGCGCTGCGGTCCGTGGTGCGCGAGCACCGGACCCTCGTCGAGGCGCTCGCCGCCGCGCTGCTGGAGGAACCGCGCCGCCGACGCGCCCTGGCCCACCGTATGACCAGCAGCGCCCGGCACACCGACGACGGGCGGGCCCTGTACACACGGGACCACACGCTCTTCGCGGGCGGCCGGTACCTGGTCACCCACGAGGAGTCGGTCGAGCTCGCCGTCCGCCCCGCCCTGACGGCGCTGGACGCGCTCGCGGCCGAACCCGCGCCCCTCGACGAGCTGGCGGCCCGGCTCGGTCCGGCCCTCGGCCGCTCCGGTGCCGACCCCGCCGTCGTCCGCTTCCTGGACCAGCTCACCGACGGCGGTCTGCTGGTCCCCGTGGCCCCCGTCGATCCGCAGCACCCGTACCCGCTGCGCGCTCTGGCCGACTGGTTGCGCCGATGGCCCGAGGACGCGGCGCTCGGCGACCGGATCGACCGGATCGCCGCCGACACCGCCGGGTTCGCGGACGCCCCGGCGGAGCAGCGGCCCGCTCTGCTGGCCGAGTTGGCGGAGCGCTGGCGCCGCCTGCTCGCGGACGTCGGCCGGCCCGTACCGGCCGATGCCGCCGCGTTGAACGTGCTCTCGGAGGACGTGCTCGTCGAGGGCGGGCCCTCCGGGGACGTGCTCGTCGAGGGCGGGCCCTCCGGGGAGGTACTCGTCGAGGGCGGGCACCCCAGCCCGGGCCCCGCCGGTGCGCTGACCGGCGCGGACCGGGCCGTACTCGGCGAACTCACCGCCCTGGCAGAGCTTTTCGACCTCGGGCACCTGATGCGGCGGGCCGCGCTGGAGCGCTTCACCGCCCGCTACGGGCGCGGCGGGACCTGCCCGGCCCCCTGGGAGTTCGGCCCCGACACCGCCGCCGCGTGGGAGGAGACCGCGCGTCTCGCCGTCCGGCCGTCCGGCGACCCGGGACTCTCCCGCGAGCTGGCCGAACTGGCCCTGCTGCGGGAGGAGTTAACCGAAAGTGTGCGGGCCGCTGCGGCTGCCGCACCCGGCGGCTGGGCCGAGGAGCTCGTCCTGCCCGCCGAGGAGGTCCGCGCCCTCGCCGGCCGGCTGCCCCACTGGACCTCCGCCCGCCCCCTGAGCTACGCGTGGTTCGTCCAGCGGGCCCTCCCCCGCGGCCTGCTCTGCGTCAACCACGTCTACGGCGGCTGGGGTCGCTTCACCAGCCGCTTCCTGGACGACCTGCCCGCGGGCGCCGCCGCACAGGTGGCCCACGAGATCCGCCGCGCGCTGGGCGACGGAGCCCGGGCCGCCCAGATCCGGCCGGTCGGCGGCTTCAACGCCAACCTCCATCCGCTGCTGGTCGACGAGGAGATCGGCCCCGACCGGTTCCGGAGCACGTTCTCCGAAGCCGACGTGGAGCTGGTCCACGACACCGCCGCCGACCAGCTCCGGCTGCGGCTGCGGGCCACCGGCGAACCCCTCGACGTCCTCTACCTCGGCTTCCTCGCCCCGGTCATGCTGCCGCAGCGCCTCGCGCCGTTCCTCTGCGACCACCCGGGCGGCGTCGTCGACTTCCGGCGGCTCCTCCCCCGCCGCGCCCTGGCCGCCCCCGGCGGAGAGGTGCGGCACACCCCCCGGCTGCGCCACGGGCACGCGGTGCTCGCCCGGCAGCGCTGGCACCTGCCCGCAGATGTACTGGCCGCACTCCGCGCCGACCTCGCGGCCGACCCCGCGGTGGTGCCGGCCGCCGCGGTGGCGCGTTGGCGGGCCCTGCTGGGCCTTCCGGAGCAGCTGTTCCTGCACGCCGTGCCGGAACCCGCCGCCGGGCGCCCCGCCGAGGACTTCGTACGGAGTCTGCGCGCGCCGAAGCCGCAGGCCCTCGACCTGGGCAGCGCCCTGCACCTGCGCTGCCTCTCCGGCTGGCTGGCCCGCCATACGCGCGGCGTGGTCCTGGAGGAATCACTGCCCGTCTTCGGCGGCCGGAGCCGCCCCGCGCATGCCGTGGAACTCATCGCCGAGACGTACCGGGCCGCACGCACCGCCCGGTCGGGCTGACTCCCGTGCCCACCCAGCCCCGTCCAGCCCCCGCCCGGCCCGCGCCACCCGTCCCGGCGCGCTCCCCCCATCCGCCCGTCGTCCGTCATCCGTCGAGGAGACACCCCATGAACGCCCCGGCCACCAGCCCGGACACCGCCCGGCCCGCCGCGACGGCCGCCACCGCCCTCGACGTGGTCGTCCACCACTACGAGCCGGTCAAGGCACCGCTCCTGCGCGAAGCCGTGCTGCCCCTCGCGCGACAGGCCGCCGCGGACGGGCTGACCGCCCACGTCGAACGCCACTGGCTGTACGGCCCGCACCTGCGGCTGCGCCTGCGCGGCCTCCCGGGCCCGGTCGCCGCCGCGGCCGAGCGCACCGCGGCCGAGCTGCGCGCCCGCGTGGCCTCGCATCCCTCGCGGGCCGCCGTCGACGAGCGGCGCCTGCTGGCACAGGCCGAGGCCGCGGGGCGGGCGGAACTGGTCCCGCCCCCGTACGGACCTCTCGTACCCGACAACACGGTGCGGGTGGAGCCGGTGGACCGGTCCTCACTGACCGCACTGATCGGCCCGGACGGGGTGCGGCTGCGCGAGGACCTGCTGGCGCTGGGCCTGCCCGCCCTCGATGCGGGCACCGCGTTCCTCGAAGAGCGTGCGAACACCTCCACCGCCCGGGTCGAACTCGTGGTGGCGGCCCTGGCGGCCCATGCGGCCGCGCACCCCGAAGGGCTGGTCGGCGGCCACTACTCGTACGTCTCCCACCTGGAGGACTTCCTCGTGCAGGAGGACCACGACGGGCGGATCCGGGCGGCCTTCGAACGCCGCTGGGACGCGGTCGGCGGGCGGATCTCCGCACTGGTGGGCCGGATCGCGGACGGTGGGGAGACGGGATGGGAGCGGGCCTGGGCCGACTGGTCCGCCGACGCCTGGCGGATCGCTGAGGAACGGTTCGACGCGGGCGCGGACTTCACCGGGGTGCGCGCGGAGTACGTGGACCGGGCCGCGGCACTGGGCCGGGCCACCGCCGAGCGCTGGGACCGCGGGACACGGACCCGGTACAGCGACTTCCACCGGCTGCTGCACCGCTCGGACCCCCAGGGCACGATGTGGAGCCGTCCCGACTACCTGGTCTACCGGGCCTGCACCAACGGGTTGTACCGGCTCCTGACCATCTGCGACGTCCGGCCCGTGGAGCGCTACCTCGCCGCCCACCTCGTCGTGCGCAGCGTGCCGGAGCTCACCGGGCACCGGTGGCAGACGCGCGTCGGCGAGGCCGTCGCCGCCGTGGAGGGCACGCGGTGACCGGCGCCGAACCGCCACGCCCGCGGCTGCGGCCCGGGTTGGCGGTCACCCCGCTGCGCCACGGCCTGCACCTGCGGGGCCGGGACGCGAGCGTGACGCTCGAAGGAAGCAGGGCTCTGCCCGCCCTGTGGGAGCTGCTGCGCGAGCGGCTCGGCGAGGAGGACGAGCACCGGCCCGGCGTGCGGGGGTACGTCGAGGCGGGGCCCGGCACGCCCCGCCTCGATCCGGCCGACCCCCGGGTGGAGTCCGCGCTGGACGCGCTGACCGCGCAGCTGCGCGCACACGATCTGCTCACCGAGTACCCGGCAGGAGGACCCGAGCCGGCCGCCTGGCTGGGAGCCTGTGCGCCGCGGCCCGGACCCGCGGCCGCCGCGCTGGCCGCCGCGCGGCCCGTGGTCGCGGCGGCCGACCCCGAAGGCCCGCTCGCCACGGCCCTGATCAGCGCGCTGGACCGGGCGGGGACCCTGCCGCGGCCGTACCGGGACACCGGGCTGGCCGCAGACCGCGTCGTGGCGGTCGCGGGGACTCCGCCGGTGGCCGTCGCCGTGGCCCGTACGTCCGAAGGCGGCTTCGTCACGGCCCCGACCGAGCCGGAACGGGCGCGTACGGACGCCGAGTCGATCGCCGTGCGCCTCGACCGCGACACCGGCTCCGCGCCCGCCGGAGCGTCGGCCGAGGGGGCGGAGGGGACGACGGACCGGATGGCGGGCGCGTCGGGCGCGGCGGTGACGGCCCTGCTGGCCGGCGCCGCGGCCCAGCGGCTGCTGTGCGCCGCGGCCGGCCTGCCCGATCCGGCCGGGCAGGAGGAGGACCCGCGGCTGCTTCCCGGCCGTCCGGCCGTGCTGGTCGCCGTGGCCCGGCCGCCGCACGCGTCGTACCGCCCCTGGGTGACCGGACCGGCCGGCCCCGCCTCCCCCGCCCCTGCCCCGGCCGGGGACCTGTCGGAGTCCCTGCGCCGGATCGGTGCACTGACCGACCCGTACCTGGGGGTGCTCGACGCGCCGCGCCCGGACGATCTGCCCCAGTTGCCCGCGGCGCTGGCGACCTGTGCCTCGGTGGCCGGGCCGTTGGTGGCCGGGGCTCCCCGTACGGACCTCGCCCGGCTCGCGGCGGCCTGCCGTGCGGCCGAACTGCACCTGGACGAAGGGACAAAGGGCCCGGTGTCGGTCGGCGCGGGCTCCGAGCACGCCCTCGGCCGGGCCCTGCGCCGGGCCGTGCTCGCCACGACCGGTTCCTCCGGCACCGGCCACGCCCTGGGCGAGGAGGAGTGGCGCGAACATCCCCAGGCCCGTCACTGGTGGACCGTACTGACCCGGCATCTGGAGCTTCCGATGCGGATGACGGTTCACCGGCTGGCGTCGGAGCAGGCGTACCTGGCCGTCGTACGGGATCCCGCAGGCCGGACCGGGACCGCGGGAGCGGCCGCCCGTGCGGTGGAGGCGACACCCGCCGACGCCGCGGCTCTGGCCGCCCTCGGCGCGGTGACCCGGGCGATGGCCGCCGACCACGGTCCGGCCGGGGCCGTGCACGCCGCGTTCAGCGGGGCCGAGGCGCCGCTCGCCGTTGCCGGAGCCGAGCCGGCCGCGTGGACGGACGAGGGCTGGACCGACCGCTGGCTGACCGGCATCGCACGGCGGGAGCCCGAGCTGTGCACCGCGTTGTCCCGGCTGACCGGACTGCGCCCCGAACCCTGGCGGCCGGGCGGGGCGGATCCCGCCGGCACCGGGCCGACCGGATCCGCAGGGTCCGCAGGGTCCGCCGGGCCCGTCCTGGCCGCCCTGTACGCCTGCGGGTTCACCGTTCTGACCGGGCAGGGAGGAGCGCGATGAGCGGCACCACGATGACGACGCACGGGACGGCTGACGGCGCGACCGTGCCGGCCGGCGCCGCCGGCGCCGTACCGGTCCTGGATCCGGCCGCCGCCCTGGAGACCACCGCCGGCGCCGCCATCGTCCACCTCACCTCCTGGACGCTGGAGCTGGCGGAGCGGCTCAGCCGCCACGCGAGGTCCCGTCCCGTACGCCTGGTGCCGGTGCGCGAGGACGGTGCCCTGACCGTGATCGGTCCCGTACTGGAACCCTCGGCGCGGGCCTGCCTGTCGTGCGTCGAGTACCGGCGGCTGGCCACCGCGGGCGGCCGGGTGCCCTGGCAGAGCCCCCGGCTGGCGCTCGGCGGCACCGGCACCCCGGCCATGGCGGAGGCGGCCCTGCTGCTCGCCGCCGCGCTTCTGGAACTCGGGCAGACGGCGGAACCCGAGACGGGGGCCGGGACGGGGGAGCCCGAAACGGGGGCCGAGACGGCGGCGCCCCCCGCCACCGTCCACATCGTCCAGGGCCACCGGGCCACCTGGTCCACCCATCGCGTCCGCCCGGTCGGCGGCTGCCCGGTGTGCCGCCCGCTGCCGGCCGACTCCCCTGCCGCGGCCGGGTTCCCGGACACGCCGCTGCCGCTGGCCGACCCGTCCGTGCTGCGCGGCCCCAACGCCCGTACGGAGGCCGACCGGTTGCGGGACGAGCTGTTCGACGAGCGGTTCGGCCCGGTGCGCCGACTGTTCCGTACCGAGGACTCCGCCTTCGCCCTCACCACGGCCTGGGTGACGGACGGCCGACTGGTCGACGACGGCGGCTACGGACGCTCCGCCGACTTCCGCTCCAGCGAACGGGTGGCCCTGTTCGAGGCGGTGGAGCGGCTGGCCGGAATGCGCCCGCTGGGCCGCCGTACCGTCCTGCGCGCCTCCTTCGCCGAGCTGGGTCCACAGGCCGCCGTGGATCCCACCCGGCTCGGTCTGCCCGACCCGGCCCACCGGGGGCACCCCGCCTCCCTGACCGTCCCGTACGACGCGGACCTGGAACTGGACTGGGTGCACGGCTGGTCGCTGACCGAAGGCCGGGCCCGGGCGGTGCCCGAGCACGTGGCGTACTGGGACCTCGCCCAAGGGCCCGGCCGGACCCGGGTCGTCTACGAATCGTCGAACGGCTGCGGGCTCGGGAACAGCCCCCAGGAGGCCGCGCTCTACGGGCTGTTCGAGGTGGCGGAACGGGACGCGTTCCTGATGGCCTGGTACGCGCGCACGCCGCTGCCGGGCATCGCCCTGCCCGGCGACGACCCGCTGGTGACCGCCCTGGCCTCGCGCGCCGCGCTGCTCGGCTACCGGCTGCGCCTGCTGGACGCCACCAACGACCTCGGCATCCCGGCGGTGGTCTCGCTCTGCCACTACGAGGGTGCTCACCCCGACGCTCCCCGCACCTTCCTGGCCGCCGGGGCCCATCACGATCCGCGCGCCGCGATCCGCTCGGCGGTGGCGGAAGTGGTCACCAACGTCCAGGACGCGGTGCACCGTCCGGCCGGTCCGGGCGGGGCGCGCGATCCGGAGCGGCTGCGCCCCATGCTGGGGCAACCCGAGCTGGTGGTCGGCCTCGACGACCACGTGGGGCTCAACACCCTGCCGGAGGCACAGCACCGGCTGGAGTTCCTGCTCGGCGACGTCCCGGAGCTCCCCTGGCAGGAACGGTGGCCGGGTGCGCCCGCGCCGGTGGCCGACCTCACCCGGCTACTGGCGCGGACGGTCGCCCGGCTGGCCGCCGAGGGGCTGGAGGTGGTCGTCGTGACGCAGGACGAGCCCGGGATCCGGGACCGTCTGGGGCTGCACTGCGCCAAGGTGATCGTGCCCGGCACCCTCCCGATGACCTTCGGCCACGTCAACCGCCGCACGCTCGGGCTGGACCGGCTGCTGGAGGTGCCCCACCGGCTGGGGCGCACCGCGCGTCCGCTGCGCCACGACGAACTCCCCCTGCATCCGCACCCGTTCCCGTGAGGCGATCCCCCATGACCGACACCCCGTACGCAACCGCATCCGCACCCGCTTCCGCGTCCGTATCCGAGTCCGCCTCCGCGACGGCGACCCTCGCACCGGCTCCGGCGGGGGGCTGGCAGAGCCTCCACCTGACCCTGCACACCGACGGCGCGGACACCGACGCCTTCGTCACCGGGGCGCTCGCCCCCCTGATGGACGAGCGGTACGGTCCGCGGACGGGCGCCTGGTTCTTCATCCGCTACCACGAGGGCGGCCCCCACCTGCGGATCAGGTTCCGCGGTGCGGGATCCGCGGGGGACGCGGCGCGAGAGGCCGCCGGACTCGCGGAGGAACTGGCCCGGTCGGCCGCGGGCACCACCCCCGCCGCCGGCACCTGGCCGGGCCGGCACGCAGAGGTGCGCGCGGTGGCGTACGAGCCGGAGACCGAACGGTACGGCGGGCCGGCGGCACTGCCGGTGGCCGAGGAACTGTTCGCGCACTCGACGCGGGTGGCCGTCGCCGCCCTGCGTGCCGTGCCCGGGCCCGCCGACCGGCTGCGGCTCGCACTGGACCTCGCCCACGCCACGGCGTACGCCCTCGGCCTGGACGAACTGGCCTCGGCGGGCTGGCTGCGCCGGCACGCCGCCTCCTGGCGCTGGGCCTCCGAGGTGCGGCCGCTGCCCGGGGCAGCCGTCCACACCCGCGTCAACACGGTGTTCGCGGCGCAGCGTACGAGCCTGGCCCGGCGTGCCCGGGCCGTCCGCGCCGGGCTGGAGGAGGGCTCCGCCGATGCCTGGCTCGCGGAGTGGGCCGGGCAGGTGCGCGCGGCCGACGCCCGGCTGCGTACCGCCGTACCCCTCGCGGAGCGACCGGAGGCCCCGGAGCGCACGCAGCGCCGGCTGTGGGTGTGGGCATCACAACTGCACATGCTGTTCAACCGGTTGGGCGTGACGCCGGACGAGGAGCGGGCGGTCTGCCGACTCGCGGGACGCGCGCTGCTGGAGACGGAGGACGGGGGCGGTTTCTTCGGCGCCGGGGCGCGCGCGGCCGACTACCGGTACCTGGAGCAGAGCAAGTTCCAGATCGGCCGTCCCCAGGACACCGCCGTACGGAGCTTCGCGCGGCCGGAGGCCGCGTCCGGGCACCGCCCCGGGGCCGAACGGGAGCTCCCGGCGGCCCCGTTGCCGGAGCTGTCCCTCGCCGAGGCGCTGAGCCGCCGCAGTTCGGCGCGCGGGGCGCTGCGCGGGCCGCTCACCGCGCAGGAACTGGGCGGGGTGCTGTGGCACGCCCACGCCCCGAGCCATGTGTCCCGGCAGGCGCTGGCCGACGGAACGGAGCGCGCCCTGCGCCACCGCCCGTACCCGAGCGCGGGCGCCCTCTACAGCGTCCGGGTGCGGCTCCTGGCGCTGTCCGTGTCGGGACTGGCCCCGGGCACCTACCACTGCGTGCCGGAGCGCCGGTCGCTGGTCGCCCTCGGCCCCGCGCCGGACCTCGACGGGCTGAAGGCGCTGTCGTCGTACTTCTCGCGCCCGGCCGAGGACCCGGACTCCGTGGGGATCGACGAGGCGCCGGCCGTACTCGCGGTCCACCTGGACCTCGGTCTGCTCCGCCGTCGCTACGGGCTGCGGGCGCTGCGGCTGGGCCTCCTGGAGGCCGGGCACCTGGCCCAGACCCTCCAGCTCACGGCGGGCGCGTTCGGGCTGGGCACGATCCCGCTCGGCGGCCTGCACGACGACCTGGCGCACGAGCTGCTGGGGTTGGACGACCTCGACGAGCCGGTCCAGTACCTCATACCGCTCGGCCGCCAGGCCCCGCGGACGTGACGCCGGTGGCTGGGCGCGGCGGCGCTCCGCCACCGGCGGTCGTGGCGTGTTCTAGGAGGCGGCCAGGGCCTCCAGGGCGGGGACCGTCTCGGCCGGGGAGGGCAGGGCCTCGTTCTCCGCGCGGAGGCGGGCGGCGCTCTCGCGCAGGGCCGGATCGGTGATGAGGCGGGTCAGGAGCGGGGTGTCGACGTCGTCGGAGGCGGAGCGCAGGGCGGCGCCGGTCGCGGTGAGGGCGTCGGTGTTGGCGAAGT
Organism: Streptomyces vinaceus; assembly: GCF_008704935.1. Lineage (NCBI taxonomy): Bacteria > Bacillati > Actinomycetota > Actinomycetes > Kitasatosporales > Streptomycetaceae > Streptomyces > Streptomyces vinaceus. Next base: position 7,049,289 of record NZ_CP023692.1, on the reverse strand, counting down.
GGTCGGCGCCCTGGGGCAGCAGGAGCTGGGGCAGGCCCGCCTGCAGGGCGGTGAGCAGGGTGCCGGAGCCGCCGTGGTGGATCAGCGCGTCGGAGGTGGTCAGCAGCTCGGCGAGCGGGACCCAGGGCAGCGGGCGGACGTTGTCGGGCAGGGTGCCGAGCGCGGCGAGGTCGGCGTCGCCGACCGCGAGCAGGAACTCGGCGTCCACGGAGGCGGCGGCCTCGATCAGGCGGACGATGGCGCGGACGCCGTCCATCTCGGTGAGCACGGTGCCCAGGGTGATGGCGACGCGGGGCCGTTCGCCGCGGCGGAGCAGCGCGGCGGGCACGGTACCGCCGCCGTTGTACGGGAGGTAGCGCATCCGCAGGCCGCCCGCGTCTCCGCCGAGCGAGGCGGGGACGATGTTCAGCGCGACGGCCTCGGCCGGGCCGGAGACCCCGTACGTCTCGTACGCCTCGGTGAAGTTGGCGGCCAGGCGGCCGACCATGTCGAGGCCGGAGGTGACACCGAAGTTCTGGATCACGGAGGGGATCTTCAGCTTCGCCGCGACCAGTGGGGCGGAGGCCTGGAAGGAGTCGTAGACCAGCAGGTCGGCGCCCCAGTTCCCGGCGACCTCCAACAAGCCGTCCACCGTGCAGCGGGAGATCATCGCGAATCCGCGGGCCGCCCTGTCGAGGATCTGGTCCTGCGACAGGTCGGGGGCGACGTAGCGCATCTCCTCGCCCGGGGACTGCCCCGCCGAGGACTGCTCCATGGCCTCCCGTATGGTGCGGCCGTCGCCGATCTCGACGATCGCGAAGCCGGCCTCACGGAGCCGGTCGAGCGGCTGCGAACCCGCGAACAGCACTTCGTGACCGGCGGCACGTAAGGCCTGGGCGGTCGGAATCATCGGAAAGAGGTGGCCGGCCGAAGCCGGACCGGTGAAAAGTATGCGCACAGCCGTTCTCCTTGCCCGCGGTCTGACAGTCGGAGACAGACCGTACGAGCCCGCCCCCGGTTCCCCTCAGTGAACTGGGGGCGAGGCCGGCTGTGTTCCCCGGAAAGGGGTCGATAATCGGACGTTCTCGAACCGGCCACGCGGGACGGCCCCACCCTCGGTCAGATGGTGACGCAGATGCCGTCCTCGATGGTCCGGCCGTCACGCTCCAGCCCGCCGCACACCAGCTTCGCCTCCTTCTGCTCGTAACCCACCTCCCACCGGTGGGAGGCCGCGTTCACCTTCGCGCTGCGGAAGTTGCCCCAGTAGGAGCGCAGCGTGCCGTGCAGTCCGTCCCGGGTCTGCACCGTGATGTCCTGGACGAAGCGGTTGTGGTGCGCGGTCATCACGCAGATGTACCTCCCGCAGTGGCTGTCGACACCGCTCGGGCGCGCGTCGGCGGGCGCCGCCGCGGCGAGCGCCAGGGCGGCTGCGGCGGCCAGGGTGGCGGTCAGGTGGCGCAGGCGGTGGTTCATGGAAGGCCTTCTCTCCGTCGGCGGGAAAGGTTGCGAGAGCCGGACCAGAGTTGTAGTGGCCCCGGGAGCCGAGGGACAGGGCACGGCCCCGGAACTCACCCGAGCGGGCGCACGAGTTCACCGCAGTAACGACACTGCTCCCGGCTGCCCCCGGGAGCAGCAGGCAAAACCCACTGCGAGGAGAGGGACGGCGGCTCCTAGGATCGCCGTCGCCGACGGATAGGGTGCCCGGGGGCGGGGACCGAGGGGGGATCGCGTTGGAGCGACGGAAGCTGATCGGGATCGGGGCGGGGCTGGTGGTCCTGCCCGTGGCGTGGGCCCTGACCCGGTCGGGTGGCGATGACGGGCCGGGCTGGCACACCGACGCGGCGCCGCTGGAGCAGGCGTTCCCGCTGCTGGGCCCGCTCACCGAGGCCCGGTGGGTCAGCAGCCGGGACCGCGACGACCGGTCGGGCATACCGTCACCGGAGCTGGCGATCTCGGGCCTCGCCACACTGGCACCGGGCAAACTCGCCGAACTGACAGCCGCCCACACCTTCGTCCCCGGCGCGCCCGCCTCCGACTTCACCTCGTGGTTCGAGAAACCGCTCAGGGGCGAGGGCCCGAAGAACCCGCAGTGGATCCGGTCGGACGAGCTCGACCGCGACACCGCCGGCCGGTCCACCCACCTGTGGTTCGACCGCGGCACCGACACCGTCCGCTTCTCGGCGCTCAACCCCTACGGGTAGGCGGACGTGCGTCAGGTTGAGGCCGGCCCGGGACTCGCCGCGGTCAGATGGCCCGGCTCCGGCCCGCGCGGGACATACTGATCACGCAGCCACCGCACGGCTCACAGCGGACCCGAAGGCACAGGCGGCATGCGCGAACTCACCTTCACGGCTTCGAGGCGACTCATGGCCGGGGGCGTCCTGTGGGCCTCCCTGGTCCAGATCTTCGTGGTGAACAACGCCGTCGTCCTGCCCCGGGCTTCGAGCCAGAACCTGGTGGACCACATCATCTCGGCGCTCGGCGTGACCCGGTGCGGTCGCGTCGGCGGATTCCGCTTCTGCTCCCCCTGGCACGAGGCCGCCGACGTCGCCTGGATCGTCGGAGGGTTCTGCCTCGTCCTCGGCGCGCTCCTCAACGCCGCGGTGCTGCCCCCGGACCGGCTCCGGAACCTCGCGTTCGGCGTCCTGGGCGCCAGCGGGGTGGGACTGGTGTCCACCGGCTTCAATCCGTACAACCTCCGCCCGGCCGTCCATCTGCTGTCCGCCGGAATCTGCTTCTTCTGCGGAGCCCTGGGCGTGCTGCTGCTGGGCGGCATGCTCCGGCAGGCACACCGGCCCTACTGGGGTGCGGCGGGGATCGTGTGCGGGGTCGTCTCCATCGTCTCGGCCACGCTCACGGCGCTCAGGCCGGACCCCTACGTCCAAGGCCTGTTCGAGCGGATCGCCGCCTGGCCCAGCGTCGTATGGGTCATCTGCTTCGGGGCGTACCTCACCGTCTCGGCGCGGCGGGCGTCCCCCGGTCGCCGTCCGTGACCCGTGTCCCCGGGTGCAGGAACGTGCACAGCCACGCCAGACCCAGCGCGACGGCCATCCCGTAGAACACCCACTGGTTGGCCTGCGCGAAGTCCATGTGGACGGCCTCGAACGAACTCCGCATCAGGGTGGCGGTCGGTCCGCCGCCGGTCGGCGCGCGGTCGTCCGGGTGGCCGATGACCGCCTCCGCGATGCCGCGGGCCGCGCCGGGCACCGCCTGCTCCGGCAGGCCCTTCGCGGTGAGCGTCTGCGCGACGCGGCTGGTCGTGGCGTGGGTGAGGAGCGTGCCGAAGACCGCCATGCCCAGGGCTCCGGCGTAATTGCGTACGGTCTGCGTGATGCCGGTGACCTCGCCGTACGAGGCGCCGATGGCCCGGTTCACGGCGTCGGCGGAGGCCGGGGAGAGCACGAGGCCCATGCCGGCCCCGGCCATGCAGGCGTAGGGCCACTGGTCATGGGCCGACAGGTCCGTCAGTTTCCACGCCCACAGGGCGAATCCGACGCAGGCGAGCGCGGTGCCGAGCTTCATCGTGGGCCGGGCTCCGTGCTTGTCGAGGATCCGGCCGCCCCACTGGGCCGAGAGGCCGAACCCCGCGAAGAAGTACAGGACGTAGAGCGCGGCCTGGTGGGGCGAGGAGCTGAGCGAGGTCTGTGCGTACACCGATGCGAAGAACAGCACGGGGATGAACGCCAGCATCGAGAAGAAGAGCACGAGGGTATCGGCCGTGAACGCCCGGTCGCGAAAGACGCGCAGCTTGATGAGCGGCTCGTCGGTGCGCAGCTCGTACCGGCAGAAGACGACGAGGACGAGGAGCCCGCCGGCGATGCACGCCCAGGTGGCGGGGCTGGTCCAGCCCCAGGTGGACGACTGCTGGATCCCGAAGACGTTCAGCGCCATGCCGGTGGCGACGAGTACGGCGCCCGGCGCGTCGAGGCGTTCGCGTTTGCGGGCCTCGGGGACGCGGGCGCGGGCGGTCAGGACCAGCGCGACGACGGCCACGGGGACGTTGATCCAGAAGATGGCCCGCCAGGTCCAGGCGGTCAGCCAGCCGCCGAGCAGCGGCCCGAGGGCGGTGAACGCACCGGCGAGGACGAAGAACAGGGCCAGCGCCCGGCCGCGTCGGTCGACGGGGACGACGGACACGACGACGGCGAGGGCGGCGGGGTACACCAGTGCCGCGCCCACGCCCTGGGTGGCGCGGAAGATGACGAGCCAGCTCTGGGCGAAGTCCCCCGAGGGCACCGATCCGCACAGCACGGAGGAGACGACGAACAGCAGCGTGCCCGCCACCACCACGCGGCGGTGCCCGAGGACGTCGGCGAGGCGCCCGCCGAGCGCGAAGCACGCGGCGAGCGCGAGCAGGTACGCGTTGACCACGCGCTGCATTCCGGAGGCCGAGAGTCCGAGCTCCTCGACGATGCTGGGGGCGGCGATGCTGACGATCGTCTGGTCCACGAAGATCATCGCGACGGCGAAGACCATGGCCGCGAGGGCGACGACCTGGTTCGGCGTCTTCCCCCGGTCCGGCTCCTTTCCCTGGTTCGGCGCCTTCCCCTGCCGGTCTCTGTCCCGCACAGTCCTCATCCTCCCCGCCGCACATCCGTTGCGCACGCCGGTGGGGTGAGGGGGATGTCGCCGGCGTCGGCGCCATCGGACCCCTGGCATCCTGGCAGGGGCTTTCCACGCCTTCCCGGCCCCAGCCCCCCAGGCCCCCTCGGCGGCGTTGACCCGGCCGGGTCAGGGTGCGGCGAGCCGGTAGGCGTTCGTGATCGTCTCCTGCGCGGTGTTGCCGCCCTTGTCCTTCAGGTGCACGCGGAAGGACACGGCCGTCGCCGCAGCCGGGTGCTTGACGCTCACCGAGCGCGCCCCCTTCGCGTCCGTCCGCACCGGGAGCGCCTGCCAGCTCGCGCCCTCGTCGTACGAGACCTCGACGGTGAGCGCGGCGACCCGGCCGGGCCCCGCGGCCGCTCCGCCCAGCACCAGCGGCACGCGCAGCGTGCCGCCCGCCGGGGCGGTCCCGTCCAGGCCCAGGGCCGGCGCGAGGCGTACGGTCGACAGGGGCAGCCGGACCGCCTCGTCGGTGGACGGGCGAGCGGAGGCGAACGTCCACACCGCGGCGACCTTCGTACTGGTGGACGTGTCCTCGGCGGAGCGGCTCGCCTCCATGCTCAGCCGGTACGGTGCGGAGGCGGCCGGAACCTCCGCGCTCAGCCAGTCGTTGGGCTGCCCCTCGGCGAGGACCCGGCCGCCGGATTCCAGCCGGGCGAAGCCCCCGGTGGTCACGGACGAGCCCGCGTGGCCGGCGCCGTCGTCGAAGAGCGGGACCCTCGTGTCGATGAAGTCGCCGCTCCGGAAGGCGCCCTGGTCCTCCCCGGCTCCCAGATCGGGCCCGACCACGCCGGTGTTGAAGTTCAGGGTCCGGCGCGTGGCCGGCTCGTAGGCCACCGGGCCCTCGGTGTAAATGATCCGCTCCTCGCCCCGCGCGTTGACCTGCGAGGCGCTCCAGGACCACCACACACCCGCGGTGCTGACGTACTGCGTGGAGGCCAACGGCACGTCCTGGTCGACCGGGTCCCACACGCCGGCGCCGAAGCCGTCCGCGTCGGTCGGGGTCACCCGGATCCGGCCCTTCGCCCCGGCGACCGACGCCCCGAAGCCGAGCTTGACTTCGGCGACGTCGGCCCGGGTGACGGTGCGGTCGAGGCCGGTGAACCAGGTGCCCTTGCGGTGGAACGCGAGCCGGTAGTCCGTCTTCCCGCCCTCCGCGCCGGGCCTCTTCCACACCCCGTTGTACTGGGAGCGCATCGCGGAGCCGGCCGGGCCCAGTGCTGCGGTGAGGATCCGTGTCCGGCCGTCCGTGAACCAGGCGTTGCCCACCCTCGCGGCCCCGTCCTCGTACCCGACGGTGGCGCTGACCAGCCGTGCGGCCGGATCGGGGGCGGTGACGGCGAACGGCTTCGCCTTGCGGAAGTCGAGCGTGATCGTGGTCTTCGCGGCGAGCTTCAGCACCGGCTGGACGAAGATGGCCAACCGGTCGTCCGAGCCGTAGACGAAGCTCTCCAGCTGGTAGTCGCCCTTGGGCAGCCGCCGGGTGACGACGCCGGTCGGGTCGTTCGGGAAGTCGTGGCGCTCCCGCGTCTGCGGACCCGTCCCGGTGACCGTGGCGTAGTAGGACAGCGGGTCCGGGCCGGTGCCGCCCGTGTGCCGCAGGGTGAGGTCGTACGACTCCACCTCTCGCTCGACCACGAGTCCCGTACGCACCGACTGGCCCTCGCCGGTGGCCAGTACGCTGCCGCCGAACGCCCCGTCGACCGTGCCCTGCCGGGTGTCGGCGGTCACGGTGGTCTGCGCGCTGCCGCCCGCGGGGACGGTGAGCTCGGGGTCCTTGAAGGTGAACATCCCGGCCGGGGCCGGGCGGCCCGCCGGATCGGTCCCGGCCGCGGTCAGCCGCAGGGTGACGGGCTCGGTTCCGTAGTTGCGGTAGGTGAGCGTCCTCGCGACCGGCTCGTCGTCACCGTGCGGCCAGGACTGCGTGCCGAAGGAGAGGGCGCCGGGCTCGGAGACGACCACGGCGCTCATGGCCCGTTCCAGGTCGATCCGTCCCGCGCCCTGCTGGTGGGCGCCCAGCGCCGGGTTCGGCTCGGCCGATCCGGTCAGCAGCGCCTTGATCTGGGCGCCGCTCCAGGTCGGGTGCTCCTGGAGGAGGAGGGCGGCGGCGCCCGAGGCGTGCGGGGCGGCCATGGAGGTGCCGCTCATGGAGACGTAGCCGTCGCCCGGCGGGACGTCCGGGTTCTGCGTGGTCCGGGCGGCGGTGATGTCGACACCGGGGGCGGTGAGGTCCGGCTTGGAATCCCCGTCGGCCGTCGGGCCGCGGCTGGAGAAATCGGCGAGCTGGTCCTGCTTGTCGACCGCTCCGACCGCCAGCGCCGCCGGGGCGCTGGCGGGCGAACGCATCGTAGCGGCCTTGTCGCCCTCGTTGCCCGCGCTCGCCACGAAGAGGGCCTTGTCGGAGAGCCGGGCCACGGCTTCCTCCATCGGGTCGACCCCTGCGGAGTCCTGGGACCCGAGGCTCATGTTGACGACCTGCGCACCCTGGTCGACCGCCCACTGCATACCGCTGACGATGCTCGATTCGGCGCCGAAGCCGTCGTCGTCCAACACCTTGGCGTCCAGGATCCGCACGCCGGGCGCCACGCCCTTGTAGACGCCGCCCGATCGCGCTCCGGACCCGGCGATGGTGGACGCCACGTGCGTACCGTGCCCGTCGATGTCCGCGGAGCCGGGCGAGGAGCTGAAGTTCTGCTGCGCCACCTCCATCCCCGCGAGGTCCGGGTGGGTTTCGTCGACGCCCGTGTCCAGGACCGCCACCTTGATGCCCTTGCCGGTGTAGCCGGCCGCCCACATGGCGGGCGCGCCGATCTGCGGCACGCTCTTGTCGAGGGCCGTGTGCACCCTGCCGTCCAGCCACAGGCGGGCGATGGGCTCCGCGGGGGCGGCTCCTGCCGTACGGGGGCCGGACGTGCGGCCGATGACCGTCGCCCACAGGGCCGCGGTGTCGACCTTGGGCGCCTGGAAGGCCTCGCCCTGGACGGCGGGCAGCGGGCGGCGCCCGCGCGCGAGTCCGGCGAGCGCTTCGGGCAGGGCGAAGGCCCCCGCCGCGGCGCCGTCCCGGCGGTAGCCGACGATCAGGGGCAGGGTGGTGCGGTGCGCGTCGTCGTAGCCGTCCCGGACCAGCTGGGCGACGTCGAACAGCCGCCGGTCGAGGACGCCTTCGCCGATCATGCGGAGGGCGTCCTGGGGGATGACGTAGGTGTGGTCCGGCTCGGTCCGTACCGAGAAGACGATCCCCTCCCGGCCCTTGCCGCGCACGAGTTGGCCGACCCGGCCGTCGCCGCCGACGACGACGCGGTCTCCGGTGACCAGTGTCACGGTCGCAGGCGCCTTCTCCGGTGGTTTGGCCGGCGTCCTGGCCGACGGCCCGGCCGACGCCGTCGTACCGTCCGGCGCGGTGGGGCTCGCGGCCCGCGCCGGCTGGATGCCCGCCGATGCCGCCCCCGTGATCAGTGCGGCGACCACGCCGGCGGACAGTGCCGCCGCTCTCGCCCTCGAAACGATTCCCACCCGTGTCCCCCAACGTGGCGTGCCTACCGATGTGTTCGCCGGTATGCACGCCTCCCGGCGGCTTCCGGTTCGCGGCGGACGCGGGTCGAAGGGCGTTCGGCGGAGAAATACAACCGTGGTGGTAGACGGGCGCTCCCCCTGGTGGGAGGCGGACACCCACTCTGGTGGGAGGAGGGATATTGCGTGTCGCGCCGGTCGCCGGGCGTGCAGACTCGCCCCATGGTGGACATGGGGGCGTTCCGGGAGGCGGTCGGCGGCTGGGCGGCGGGCGGTCCCGGCGGACCGGCGAGCGATCTGGCGGTACGACTGGGGTTGCGGACGGCGGTCCTGCTGGAAGGGCTGAGCGATCTTGCGGCTGTGGAAGCGCTCGCGGAGCGCAGGGGCCGGGACCTCGCCGCCGAAGGGGTGTGCGTCGTGTCGATGGGCGGGGCGATGAACGTCGGCCGCTACGCCGGCCTGCTCGGGCCGCCGGGACTCGGCCTGCGCCTGACGGGGCTGTGCGACGCGAGGGAGCGGCCGTACTACGAGCGCGGGCTGAAGCGCGCCGGGGCGGAGGGCGGGGAGTTCTTCGTGTGCGCCGCGGACCTGGAGGACGAGTTGATCCGCGCGCTCGGCGCGGCGGCGGTCGAGGAGATCGTCCGGGCCGAAGGCGACGTGCGGGCCTGGCAGACGTTCCTGCGGCAGCCCGCACAGGAGGGCCGCCCTCGGGAGCAGCAGTTGCGGCGTTTCCTCGGCACGAAGAAGGGCCGCAAGATCCGCTACGGCCGCCTCCTCGTGGAGAGCCTCGGCCCCGGCCGGGTACCGGCGCCGCTCGGGAACCTGCTGGCGAGCCTGTGACCCGGGCCGCCGGCGCAGCCCGGGTCACGGGGGTGGTACCGGTGCGGCGTCAGCGAGCGGTCTGGTCCTCGGACGCGCCGCCCGAGTGGTCGATGACGTTGCCGTTGGAGCAGTTGTTGGCGTGGTCGCCCACCCAGTCACCCATGACCGGCACCACGGCGACCTCCTGGAGGCAGACCGCGGCCGCGGTGAAGTTCCAGTTGTTCGCGGCGTTGACACCCCCACCGAAGTTGCTGTCGTTGTCGGCGAAGGCCGGGGTGGCACCGGCGAGGGCTGCGGCGGCCATCAGGCCGCTGGCGATGATCTTCTTCATGTCTTGCTCAACGCCTTCGAACGCCGCAGGTCACGGCCCTGTACGAGAATCCGGGCCCGCCCTCCTCTCCCAGTGCTCCTCCTCCGTGGCAGCGGCGGAGGATCGGGCCGGCACTCGCCGCGGTCTCGGGCGCCATCACCCCGGCCCCGGACGGCCGGCGCATCGGCGTGGACGAACTGACGGACCGGAGCCCTCGCACCGGCGGGGTCAGCGGGCGTCCCGCAGGGTGAGGACGTACGCCGCCGTCAGGGCGACGGCCCGGTCCTCGTCCCGTGCCAGGTCCGTGAGGGCGCGGGTGGCCGTGCTTCCCGGGATCTCCGCGAGCGCCTGCGTCAGCCGCCGGCGTACGGGCGGTGCGGCGGGGCCGTGCGGGAGGCGGGCCGCGAGCCGGCCGGCGATCCGGTCGGCCAGTGCGGGGCGGCTCGCCAGCGCGCTCAGCGTGTCGGCCGCCTCGACGTCGTTCGTCCCCTCGACGATCATGTCGATGAGCACCGGTACCGCGTCGGCCGCTCCCTGCGCTCCGAGTGCCAGGGCCGCCGGCCCGCGGACCCCGCCGTCGGGGCTCCTGAGGGCGGTGCGCAGGAGGGCGGTCGCCCCTTCGCCCGGGATCTCGGCGATCGTCCGGACGGCCCGTTCCCGTACCTCGGCGACCGGTGAGGCCAGGCCCCGCGCCAGCAGTTCCAGCGCGTCGTCGCCCGATCGGGCCACGGCCCAGCGCAGGGCTCCGGCCACGTTCGGATCGCTCTCGCCGAGCACCGCCTCGACGAGCGCCTCCACCGGGAGCGGCGTCGTGTCGGCCGATGCCAGCGCCGCGCGCTGGCGTCGGCCGGGGCTCTCCGATCCGAGCGCGTGCAGGAGCGCGACGGTGTGCAGGACCTCCTCCCAGCCGGTGGGTTCCGCGGCGCCGATCCGGCGCAGGCGGGTGAGGAGCTCCGTCTCGGCCGCGATGCGTTCCTGTGTGGTGCGGATGAGGTCGTCCACCAGGACCGTGGCCTCGAAGCCCGGGTCGTCCAGGGCGCGTGCGACCTCCCGAAGCGAAAGGCCCAGGGAGCGCAGGCTCTCGATGTGGAAGATCCGCCGGATGTCCTCGCCGGAGTACTCCCGGTACCCGGACCCGGTACGTTCCGTCGGACGCACCAGGCCGATCGATTCGTAGTGCCGGAGCATGCGGGCGCTCACCCCGGACCGCCTGGCCACCTCGCCGATCAACACCTACCGCTCTCCTCCGGGCCGGTCCTGCAGGGCCGTGACGCGCTTGGCCTCCTCGATCGCGTACTCGAATCCGGACTCCGGATCGCGCAGCAGCCGCTGCGTGGCCATCGCATGATGACGCACGCCGGGGTCGGGATCTTTCATCGCCGGGCCCAGGGCCGGCTCCGCGGCCGCCTCGCCGAGGGCGATCAGCGCCCGGCTCAGGCTCAACTGCGTCTCGCGCCCGCCCCGCCCCAGCTGCGCCGCCAGTGCTGCGGCCAGCCCGGGCTCCTCGCCCTCGGGTGCGAGTACGACGGCGGCCCGCCACGCGCTGCGCGCCACCTCGTCGTCGGCGTCGGACAGGAGAGCCTCCGTGATCGCCGGCCATGCCCGCCCGTCGCCGATCTTGGAGAGGGTGTGCAGGGCCTGGCTGCGCGCCTGCGCCCGCCCGGACCGGAGCTCGTCGACGAGCCTCGGGACCGTCACGGACGGCGCGTGCCGGGTGAGCGCCCACGTCAGCATCTCGCGCACGGAGAAGTCGGGCTCGACCGCGCACCGCTCGACGAGCTCGTCCACGGACCGGGGGTGCGGGGTCGAGCCGATCGCCAGCGCCGCCCGCAGCCGTACCGAAGGGCGGGCGTCGTCGAGCCCCCGGACCGCCCCCGCCATGTCGGTGCCCCTGTCCGTGCCCCTGCCCGTGTCCGTGTCCGGGTCCGTGTCCGTGCCCGGGTCCTGGTTCGTCGTGGTCATCGGAACCACCTCCTCGGCCACAGTGAAGACCTTGTCATCGTGTCAAGGTCAAATGTGTCCAAGCCATCGGGATCACCGCTCCCTAGGATCGGTCCTGTGCCTGACAGAGCGACAGAAGGGGGCGATCAGCGCATGACCAGGCCTGAGAGCGCGGGAGACGGGGCGGGGTACGCGTACGACGTCGCCGTCTGCGGAGCCGGTCTCGCCGGCAGCGCGGCAGCGATCCTGCTCGCCCGGAGCGGCGTCCGCGTCGCCCTGCTGGAACGCCGGTCGGACCCCGAGGCGTACAAGGTGCTGTGCACCCACTCCCTCACGGCCAACGCCTACCCCGTCCTGGACGAGCTCGGCCTCGTCCCGGCCCTGGAGAAGGCCGGAGCTGTCCGCAACCACGCCCGCTGGTACACCCGTTGGGGGTGGATCGAGCCGAGGGCCGCGCCGACCGGTCCCGAGCTGCCGTACGCGTACAACGTCCGGCGCAGCACCCTCGACCCGCTGATCAGGTCGCGCGCGGGGCAGACCCCCGGCGTCGACCTGCTCCTCGGTCACCAGGTGACCGGGCTGGTCCGCGGTGCCGGCGGCCGGACCGTGGGGCTCCGTGCTTCGACACCGCAGGGCGAGCGGGAGATCCGGGCCCGTCTGGTGGTCGGCGCCGACGGCAAGGACTCGGCCGTGGCGAAGCTGGCCGGGGTGGCGGAGCGGCAGTACGAGAACACCCGGTTCGGCTATCTCGCCCACTTCCGCAACCTCCCGCTGCCCGGTGGGATCGGGCAGACCTGGTTCCTGGAGCCCGACATGGCCTACGCGTTCCCGAACGACGACGGGGTGACGGTCCTCGCGGTGCTTCCGGACAGGGAGCGGCTGCCCGCCTTCCGGGAGGACCTGGAAGAGAGCTTCTACGCGTTCGTCCGGGCCCTGCCCGAGGCACCCCCCATCGACTCCGCCGAACGCATCACCAAGATCATCGGTACGGTCAACTACCCGCTGCACACCCGCAAGCCGACCGCACCGGGCGTCGCGCTCATCGGCGACGCCGCCCTGACCAGCGATCCGCTGTGGGGCGTGGGATGCGGATGGGCCCTGGAGTCCGCGGGGTGGCTGACGGAGGCGGTCGCCGCGGCCGCGACCGGTCGCGGCGACCTCGACAGGTCGCTAGCGGCGTACGCACGCACACACCGGCGCCGGCTGCGCGGTCACCAGTCCATGGCCGCCGACTTCGCCAAGGCCCGCCCCTTCAATCCCGCGGAGCGGCTGGTGTTCGCGGCGGCCGCCCGCGACGAGTCGCTGGCGCGGCACATGCACCTCTTCGCTCAGCGCCTGATCGGGCCGCTGCGGTTCCTGAACCCGACGGCGCTGGCCAAGGCCGCGGTCGTCAACATCAGGCACCGCGGAACGGGCACGCCCGCCTCCACGCCAGCGCCAGCGCCCGGCCGCTGAAGCCCGGCCGCTGAAGCCCGCCCGCCCCTCCCCCGCGGCCTGCCGCGAGGGAGGGTCGGGGCCTCGCCCGGCTAGCGGGGCGCGGCGCGGAAGGCCGCGGTCAGGGCGGCCACCGACCCCGTCAGGTCGCCGGTGAGGAGGAGGTGGTCCGCCTCCGCGAAGGGTCCGGACGTGGCCTGCGTGAAGCGTCCGCCGATCCGCTGTGCGGCGATGGCCCGCGCCCGGTCCGCCACGGCACGACCGGCCTCCGAGTCGGCCCCGGTCGTACGCTCGACCGCCACCGCGGCGATCGCCAGGGCGCGCAGGGCAGCCTCGCCGCCCTGCGCGGGTGCGCCGAGCGTGGTCAGCCCCCAGCCGTACGGGAACTGCGGATCGTACGCCGCGTCGCCCACGTTGATCGGCAGCTGGGCCTGCGACTTCGGCCAGGTGACGGGGGACCGGCCGGTGAACGCCCGCTTGCCGTACAGCACGTCCGCGACCCCGTCGCCCTCGGTGCCCGGGAGCCAGGAGGCGACCAGGGCCGACATCCGGTCCAGCCGGTCGCCGATCAGCTGCGGGCGCCCGGAGACCACGAGCACCGCGCACCGCATCGCCGCGCAGACCCGGTCGACGGCGGCCTTGTCGGCCGCGGACAGTTCGAGGTCGTGACCGTTGCCCACGTCGCCGACGCCCTCCGCGTACGGGGTCTCGCCGACGACCACCACGCCCACGTCGTACCCGGCCGTCGGCGCGCTCGCGTCCTTCGAGTACGTCACCGATTCCGGGGAGGCGGCGGCCTTGCGCATGCCCTCCAGGATCGTGGTGCCCACGGTGTTGCGCCCCGACGAGCCCTGCCAGCTCACGGTCCAGCCGCCCGCCTGGTTGCCCAGGTCGTCCGCGTTGGAGCCCGCGACGTACACCTTCTGCGAGGGCTTCAGCGGCAGCAGACCGCCCTCGTTCTTCAGGAGGACCTGGGACTTCGCCGCCGCCTCGCGGGCCACCTCCCGGTGCTCGGCCGAGCCGACCGCCCCGAGGCCGGAACGGTCGGCGTACGGCTTCTCGAACAGGCCCAGCCGGAACTTCTGCTCCAGGATCCGCGCCACGGCGTCGTCGATCCGCGCCTGCGGGATCCGGCCCGCGGCCGCCTCACCGACCAGCGTGCGGTGGAAGTCCTGGTAGGCGCTCGGCACCATGACCATGTCCAGGCCGGCGTTGACCGAGGTGCGGACGTCGCTCGCGTAGTCGCCGGGGATCTGGTCGATGGCCTGCCAGTCGCTGATGACGAAGCCCCTGAATCCCATCCTGTCCTTGAGCACACCGTTGATCAGTTCCGCGTTGGCGTGCATCTTCACCGGACCGGCCGCGTCGTCCGTGAAGTCCACTGAGGAATAGGAGGGCATGACCGTCCCCACCCCGCGCTTGACCGCCTCCCGGAACGGCGCCAGGTGCACCGCGTCCAGCTCCTGCCGGGTGACCCGGGTGACGCCCTGGTCGATGGTGTAGGAGCCGGTGGTGGAGGAGCCGTACGCGGTGCCGCCGTCGCCGACGTAGTGCTTGGCCGTGGCCAGCACCTTGTCCGGGCGGTCCAGGTCCCGGCCGTCGGGCGCTCCCTGCATGCCCCGGATCACCGTTTCCATCGAGGTGACCAGCGCCGGGTCCTCGCCGAAGGCCTCGTACGAGCGGCCCCAGCGCTCGTCACGGGTCACGCACAGGCAGGGCGCGAAATCCCAGGGAACGCCCGTCGCCCGGACCTCGGCGGCGGTCACCGCGCCGGTCCGCTCGGCCAGCTCCGGGTCGCGGGAGGCGCCCAGGCCGATGTTGTGCGGCATGATCGTGGAACCGACGACGTTGTTGTGGCCGTGCACGGCGTCCACGCCGTAGACCAGCGGGATCTGGAGGCGGGCCGCCCGGGTGCGCAGCTGGTAGCCGTCCACCATGTCGGCCCACGCCGCGGGGGTGTTGGGGCTGGGTACGGAGCCGCCCCCGGACAGCAGCGAACCCAGGCCGTACGCCGCGATGTCGCCCGGCGACTTGAGCGCGTTGCGCTCGGCCTGGGTCATCTGGCCGGCCTTCTCCTGCGGGGTCATGCGGGCCAGCAGGTCCGCGACCCGCTTCTTCACCGGCAGTTTCGGGTCGAGGTAGGGGAGCCCGTGGGCGTCGATGACGACGAGGGGGTCCTCGGCGGGCGGCCGGGCCCCGGTCACGGTCAGCTTCAGCGGTACGGTCTCGGCGGTCTCCCCGTCGCGGTCCTTGGCGGTGGTGACGGTGACGGTGCGGGAGGTGCCGGAGGGGGTCCCGGCGGGGAAGGTGAGGGTGCCGGTCACCGGCTCGTAGTCGGCTCCGGGTGTCGCGGTGCCGCCCTCGCTGGAGTAGCCGACGGTCACCGGATCGGAGAGCGGTCCGGAGCCGGTGGTGGCCACGGAGACGCGTACCTCGGCCGAACCGCCTTCCTTCACAGGGTGAACGGTCGCATCGGTGAGGACCTTGGTCTGCGCGACCGGATCGGCGGTCCCGTACACCTCCACCCCGTCGAGCATGAACTCGCCCGCGCGGCCCACCGGGAAGGTGAAGGCGTAGCCCCACATCTGCGTCAGCCCGAGCACGTGGTCGATGCCGCCGACCGGCTGGTAGTCGGTGCGGTACTCGAACCGGGAGAACGGGATCTCGACGAGGTGCCAGCCCTGCCAGTCGTCGGTGAAGGAGGTCGTCCACAGCTCGGAGGCCTCGCCGTTGGCCCCGCCGTCCTTGAGCTCGAAGGAGATCCGGGGCCCCGAACCGGGCGGCAAAGGCGCGGTGTTCTGCCCGTACCACCAGAAGCGGATGCCGCCGCGGGCGCTCCAGTCGTGGGCGGGCCTGTCGAAGGCGAAGTCGTGGCTGTAGCCGCCCCAGCCGCTGATGTCGTAGTCGCCGTGCAGGACCTTGGCGCCCTCGGGGGCGTCGGCGCGCTCCCGCAGCTCCAGCCGGGGCTGGTCGTCGCCGTCGCTGCCCCACGTGAAGATGCCTTCGGCGGGCGGTCCGGCGAAGGGGACCTCACCCTCGAAGCGGTCGACCGCCGTCGGGGGCGGCGGTTCCCCGGCGGCCGCCGTGGCCGTGGCCTGGGCGAGCGGGAGGAGTCCGGCGAGCACGCCGGCCACACCGAGCAGGGCGGTTCTGAGCCGGCGCCGGGCCGGTGTCACGCGTGCGGTACTCACGAAGCGCCTCCGAGGTCTACACCACCGGGCAAGACACCGCGTGAGTCAACTGAACCGCCCTGCTGTCGTCAAGACTTCACGCGACGACTGGCCGAATGCCGCCCGTTCCGGGGGAACGGCGCCCGCTTGGGTTCGGCTCCTGAACCAGAGCGGGGCTACGTGCCGCGCGCACACCGCTCACACGGTGGACCGGACCGCTTCCGGCCCGGAGTCGTCGTCGGCCGCACGGGGCGTGGGGACGGGCCAGGGGACGTCGGTGGCCACCGGGGCGGCGTAGTCGACGCCGGGGACGGAGAACCCGTAGAGGCGCCGGACCTCGGTGCGGAACCAGTCGAGATCGGCCAGGGCGGCGATGGTGTCCGTGGTGGCGCTCTCCCAGCGTTCGGCGACGGCCGCCTGGACCTCTTCGGTGAGCTCCCACGTGTCCAGACGCACCCGGCCCTCGTCGTCCAGAGCGAGCGGGGCCGCGCCGGTCAACTGGTCCCACAGGGTCGCGAGCTGACGGATCGGCGGGACGAGGCCGGTCCCGAGTACGCCGCGCAGCAGGCCCGTGTACAAGGCGATGCCGGGGATCGCGGTGGAGGACTGGGTGACGGCGGCGCCGTTGACGGAGGTCACGGCCCGCCCGCCCACCGTCCTGCCGAGCCGCTCGTTCAGGGTGCGGGCGGTGGCCTCCAGGTGGGCCTTGGCCGCCCCGATGGTGCCCTGCCGGTAGATCGCCGCCGTCAGGGGCGAGCCGATGTACGACAGGGCGGCGGTGGCGAAACCCTCGGCGAGCAGCCCCCGCCCGGCGAGGTGGTCGATCCAGCGTTCCCAGTCCGAGCCGCCCATCACGGCCACGGTCTGCTCCACGTCGTCGCCCTCGGCCGGCCCGGTCTCGACCTCGCGGACCTCGGGGACGCCCTCCTCGTCGAAGACCAGGGTCTTGGTGCGGTTCGGCAGGCCGATCGGCTTGAGGACGGAGGCGTACGTGGTCCCGGTCACGGGGTCGGTGCGCCGGGGCGCGGCCACCGAGTAGACCAGGTGGTCCAGCCGGCCTCCGAAACGCCGCTCGATGAGGTCGGCGACTTGGTCCTTCATCGCGTCGGAGAACGCGTCGCCGTTGAGGAGGACCAGGTCCCGCCCGGCCGCGCGGGCGAGGTCGGCGGTGGCGGCGGTGCGGTACCAGCCGGCGGTCGCCGTGCGCCGTACGGTGGGGGCCTTCTCGAAGGAGACGCCGATACCGCGGATGCCGGCGCGCTTGAGTCCGGCGAGCGTGGCCGCGAGGCCGTATCCGGCGGAGGAGCCGATGACCAGCGCCGCCGGCCCTTCGCCCTCCGTCGCGGCGGCGGCCGAAGGGCCGGAGGGTGCGGGGCAGGCCTCCCACATGTCGGCGACCGAGCGCGCGCATCCCGCGGGGTGGGAGTCGAGGAAGAGGAAGCCCCGGTTGCGGGGCGTGAAAAGGTGCTCGTTCACGATGGCAGGTCCTTGGTTCGCCGGAACTGGGACGCGGCGGCGGGTCGGGCCACGCGCCCTGCAAGTCTGTTCCGGCGGGGGCGCGTTCAGTGGTCCTGTCCCGCGACAACGATCACGAGCCGATCTTGGGGCGTTCCGCCATTTCCCGCCGCGCCGCGTGGCGGCGTATCTCCTGGTTCCCGACGGCCCGTTGACGGTAGGACGGGGCACGGAACGCGGAAGACGCCCGGCCGGGGGTCCGGCCGAGCGTCTTCGGGAATGTCTGGGGTGCTGCCCGCTGGTGGCTTAGTACCAGTGGTGGGTCTGCCAGAAGTTCCAGGCGCCCACGGGGCTGCCGTAGCGGGAGTTCATGTAGTCCAGGCCCCACTTGATCTGGGTGGCCGGGTTGGTCTTCCAGTCGGCACCGGCGGAGGCCATCTTCGAGGCCGGCAGGGCCTGGACCAGGCCGTAGGCGCCCGAGGAGGCGTTCGTCGCGGTGTGGTTCCAGCCGCTCTCACGGGAAACGATGTTGTTGAACGCCGCGAACTGCGCCGGGTCCTTGATCATCTGCTGGGCGATCGCCTTGGCGCTCGTCGGAGCCGCCTGGGCGGGGACCGTGGCGAGCATGGTGCCGGCGACGCCCAGGGCGACGATCGAACCGGCCAGGGCCTTCTTGGAAGCGGCGATGCTGCGAATGACGGACTTCGACACGGAGGGAACCTTCCGACGGGGACAAGGGCGGTCGCCGCACGCCAGGGGCATGCGTGAGCCACTCACGCGGTGGAGAGGGGTTCGTCGGGCGGGGGGCGAAGGCCCCGCCGCCGTGGCGACATCACCAGTTAGCCAGGTCCCGGGCGCCGTGGCAAAGGCCCCTGTTACTAGCCGTCCTCGCAGAGCGGTGTCCTTCGGCCCGGGTGGGGACGGTGGGTGTCGGTGCAGGTGGGGGCCGGGTTCCGGGGTGGGGATCGGGGGTGGTGGGGGCTACTAGCGTGGGTCGTATGTGACGTGGGTCCTGTGGGGCGGGTCACCGCCAGAGGGCCGGAATGTCGCGTTCTGTGGCGGTTCGTTACACGGATTGGTGTGTGCGCCGGGCCACTTTCAACGCGAACCGAAGGAAACGGGTGCCTCGAACGCCGCTTTCCGCACCGCCCGCCGCAGCGGAGGTCGCCCGCATAGGCTCGTACGCGCAGGGAACGACGGCCCCCTGCGCGTACCGCCCGCTAGCGGGGTTCGGTGGCCGCCATCCGGCAGGCGCCGGTGGCGGCCCCGCCCGCCACGCCGGACGCCGTCAGTCCGGACACGCAGCCCTGGAGGTCGCCGCTGACACCACGCTGGCACGCTGACGAGAGGCCGGAGGTGTCGGTGGCACCCGCCTGGGTGGCCATCTGGGTACAGGCCGGGATGTCCGCCTGAGCGGCCGGGGCGGCGAGCGCGCCGCCAAGGGCGAGGGTCAGGCCGGTCAGGAGACCGGCGATACGGGTCGACGTGCGCATGGGACGCACCTGCTTTCCGGGATCGTCCCGCGGCCCGTGTCCCCCGGAATGCCCGAGCGTGCGGGAAACGGCGCCGAGCCCGGCGCCCGGCGGGGTCTTCACCTCCAGCGTGCACCGGTCCGCCCGCCCGACGCCTCTCGGGTCGCGGTGCTCGTGGGGGCGCGCGACTGGTTCCGCGACCGGGCCCGGGTCCGGTCGGACACCCATAGGAGGCCGCACGGGCCCCGGGGCCCACCTGCCCGGCCACGCCCGGTGTCGGTGGTGTGTCGGGGGTGTCGGTCCGATGTCGGTGGAGGCTGACACCTTTCGAGAGGTCCTGCCGGTGCACTTCCGGCGTGGAACTTACGAAAGGGATCTCTCGTGCATGACGTGGTGATCGTGGGAGCCGGCCCGGTCGGCCTCTCCCTCGCCTGCGAGCTCGGCCTCGCCGGCTGTTCCGTCCTGGTGCTCGAACGCGAGCCCGAGCCCGGTTCCCCGTGGAAGGCGGCCCCCCTCGGGATGCGGGGCCTGTCCGCCGCGTCGGTCGAGGCGTTCTACCGGCGCGGACTGTTAGACCCGCTCCTGACCGCATCGGGTGCCCAGAACGGCTTCTTCGCTACGCGGCCCGAGGCGGACGAGCCGTCGCGCCCCCGCTTCGGTGGCCACTTCGCCGGGATCATGCTCGACGGGGCAGAGATCGATGTGGCCGCCTTCCCCTACTGGCTTCCCAGCCCGGCGTTCCGGTCCGTGATGACGCACCTCGACGCGATCGAGACGGTGCTGGCGGAGCAGGCCGCCAAGGTGGGCGTGGAGATCAGGCGCGGCGTCACCGTCACCGACGTCACCCAGGGCGACGAGACGGTGGCGGCGCACGCCGGCCCGGACACGTACGAGGCGCGCTGGCTCGTCGGCTGCGACGGCGGACGCAGTGCGGTGCGCAGGCTCGCGGGCTTCGAATTCGTCGGCACCGAGCCGCAGTTCACCGGATACAGCATGCACGCCACCATCTCCGGTATCGACCAGCTGCGCCCCGGGTTCAACCTGACCCCGGCGGGCATGTACATCCGGATGCCCAGGCAGGGGCACATCGGCATCATGGACTTCGACGGCGGCGCGTTCGACCGCTCGCGGCCGCCGGCCCGGGACCATCTCCAGGCGGTCCTGCGCCGCGTGTCCGGCACCGAGGTGACGCTGGACGAGGTCCACATCGCGTCGAGCTTCACCGATCGGGCCATGCAGACGACGACGTACCGGCGGGGACGCGTCCTGCTCGCGGGCGACTCCGCCCACATCCACTCCCCCCTGGGCGGGCAGGGACTCAACACGGGCCTCGGCGACGCCGTGAACCTGGGCTGGAAGCTCGCGGCGACCGTCCGCGGGCACGCACCGGAGGGGCTGCTCGACACCTACACCGACGAGCGCCATCCGATCGGCGCGGCGGTGCTCGACTGGTCGCGCGCCCAGGTGGCGGTCATGAAGCCGGGCCCGCACGCCCAGGCGGTCCAGGCGGTGGTCCGCGATCTGATCGGGACCCGTGACGGGGCGACCTACGTGTTCGAGAGGGTGTCGGGATCGTGGATCCGCTACGACGTGGGCGACGGGCACCCACTGGTCGGCCGCGCCGCCCCGGAGTTCCGTCTCGACGACGGGACTCGCCTCGCCGACCTGATGGAGGACGGACGGGGCGTCGTGCTCGATTTCAGCACCGATCGGCGCCTGAACGCTTCGGCGATGCGCTGGGAGGGACGGATACGGTACGCGGCCGGGACCGCCACGCAGGACCTCGGGTTGGGTGCCGTGCTGGTACGACCGGACGGCGTGGTCGCCTGGGCGGGTGAGGGCCGCCCTGATCCCGAGGGGTTCGAGCGGGCCGCGGGCCGTTGGTTCGGCAGTCCGGCGATCTGAGTACGGCCGGGGCCGGCGGGGTGTCCCGCCCCGCCGGCCCGACCCCGTCCCTAGGGTGGAGGAGCGGGAGGGGAACCTGGGCGAACCGCGGAGGTCGGTCTTGCAGATGCCTGAGCGGACACTGCACGTGCACGGAGTCGACCTGGCGGTCCAGGCGTTCGGGGATCCGGCCGCGCCCGCCGTCCTGCTGGTCTCCGGGGCCGAGGCGACGATGGACTGGTGGGACGAGGAGTTCGTGGCCCGGCTGGTGGACGGCGGCCGGTACGTGGTGCGGTACGACACCCGCGACACCGGGCGCTCCACGACCTGGCCGGTCGGGGCTCCCTCGTACACGCAGGCGGACCTGGTCGGCGACGCGGTCGGCGTCCTGGACGGGCTCGGGATCGGCGCCGCGCACATCGTGGGCATCTCGATGGGCGGCGGCATCGCCCAGCGGCTCGGCGTCGATCACCCGCGACGGGTGGCGACGCTCACCTTGATCTCCACGAGTCCGGGCGGCCCCGGCGGCCCCGGGCATCCCGGCCTGCCGCCCATGAGCGACGCGCTGGCGAAGACGTTCGCGGAGCCCGCCGCGTCACCGGACTGGACCGACCGTGAGGCCGTCGTCGCGTACTTCCTCGCCGCCGAGCGCGCCTTCGCCGGCACCATTCCGGTCGACGAGGACCGCCTGCGGCGGACCGCCGGGCGGGCGTTCGACCGCAGCCCCGTCCCCGCCGCCGCCGGCAACCACTGGATGGTCGAGGACGGTCCCCCGGTACGCGACCGGCTCGGCTCGATCACCGCCCCGACGCTGGTCCTGCACGGCACCGCCGACCCCCTCTTCCCGTACGGCCACGCCGAGGCGCTGGCCCGGGAGATCCCGGGCGCGCGGCTGGTCCCGCTCCCCGGCATGGGACACCAGATGCCGCCGCCCGAGGTCTGGGACACCGCGGTCGCCGAGATCCTCGCGCACACCGACGGGGCCGCGTAGCAGCCGGTCCCGGTGCGGACAACCCCGACGAAAGGCGCGGTACGGGGCCGCCGTTCGGCCGGGGCGCCCGCCGCCCCGGGTTCCTAGCGTCGGGGGCATGGACAACGAGATACACGACCACCGGCGCTCACGGACACCCGGTACGGCACGCAGGGCGGTCCTGGCTCCGGCGGCCGCCGCGATCGCGGGAGCGCTGGGCCTGATGTGGCTCGCGCCGGACGGGCCCGTGCCCGCGGACGGGCCTTCGGCCCGCGGGTACCGCGCGGTGACCGGGTGGGTGGCGGACGGGCCGGGCTGGACGGGAACCCTGCTGGAGGCGGCCACGGAGGGCACGCTCGTCCTCCTCGGGCTGCTGCTGGCCGCGGTGGGGTGGCGCGCGCTGCGCCGGCGGGACGCCCACGGGATCGCGGGCGCGGCGCTCGTCGCGGCGGGGGTGGTGGCCGCGTACGTGTGCAGCGAGGCCGTCAAAACGCTCGTCGACGAGGAACGCCCGTGCCGCGCCGTACGCGACGCGGTGGTGGTGGCGGTGTGCCCGGAGCCGGGCGACTGGTCCTTCCCGAGCAACCACGCGACGCTCGCCGTGGCACTGGCCGTCGGGGTGGCGCTGCTGCGGCCCGCTCTCGCCGCGGCGACGCTGCCGCTGGGCGCTTCGGCGGCGCTGCTGCGCGTGGCGGTCGGGGTGCACTACCCGCACGACGTGCTGGCGGGCGCGGTGCTGGGCGCCGCCGTGGTGGCGGGCCTCCTGGCCGGCGTACGCCCGTGGGCGGCGCGCGCGGTCTCAGGTCTGGTCGCGGGGCGGGGCGCCGGCGGCGGCCGGGGGGACCACGCCCGCCTCGTGCGCGACGACGGCGGCCGCGGCCCGGTTCTGCACACCGAGCCGGGCCAGGATCGAACTGACGTGGGCCTTCACCGTGCCCTCGGCCAGGTGCAGCCGTCGGGCGATGCGGGCGTTGGACAACCCGCCGCCGAGGAAGGCCAGTACGTCGCGTTCACGCGGGGTCAGCGCATCGACCCGGGCACGGGCGGCGCTGCGGCGGTCGGCCCCGGGGCCCGCCGCGCCGGCCGCGAGGTGGGCGACGACCCGGGCCGCGGCCTTGGGTGAGAGGTAGGCGGCGCCGTCGGCGACGGCCCGTACGCCCGCGATCAGCTCCTCGGGCGGGCCGGACTTGACGAGGAAGCCACAGGCCCCGCCGCCCAGGGCGCGCAGGATGTAGTCGTCCTCGCCGAACGTGGTCAGCATGAGCACCCCGGTCCCGGGGGTGGTGCGGTGGATCTCCGCCAGGGCCTCGATGCCGCCGAGGCCCGGCATGCGGACGTCGAGTACGGCGACGTCGGGGCGGTGCCGCTGGGCGAGTGCGACGGCCTCGCGCCCGTCGCCGGCCTCCGCGACCACACTGATGTCGGGGTCGGTGGACAGCACGGCGCGTACGCCGGCCCGGACCATCGGCTCGTCGTCGGCGATGAGGATACGGATCACAGGGCGGCCCTTCCGGTGAAGAGGTCGGCGGAGGCCAGGCGGCCGTCCAGGAAGCAGAGCCGGTACACGTCACCGGACAGGTCGTCGAACGGGTCGGCGGTGGCCACGTAATGCTCGCAGGCGGCCCCCTCCGGGAAGGGGGTGGGCCGGGCGGGGCGGGCCGTCGTCTGGCGGCCGGGGAGGAGCGGGGCGATCTCCTCGCGGAGCTGCCCGACGCGCAGGCGGCCGAAGTCCTCGGCCGGGAGCACGGACTGGCGGGCCGTCAGTACGTCCCAGGCGCGCAGCCCGACGAACAGCAGCACGGCGGTGACCATCGGCACGAGCACCGCGGCGAGCGCCGTCCGCCCCAGTCCCCTGCGCCCCAGACGCTGTTCGGCGGCGGTGAGGGCCGCCGGATGCGGGGCGGTGCCGGCGGCGGATGCGGGGGCGGATGCGGGGGCGGCCGGGGCGTACGGGAGCCGGGCCCGGACCCTGAAGCCGCCGCCCCGTGGGCCCGCAGTGAAGCTGCCGCCGGCCCGTCGCACCCGTGCGTCGAGCCCCACCAGCCCGGACCCGGAACCCGCCGCGCCGGCTCCGGGGCGGCCGGGACCGCCGGGACCGCGCGCAGGCGGCCCGTTCGTCACGGCGACCTCCACCCCGGACCTCCCGTACCGGACCGACACCGTGGCGGCGGCGCCCGGCGCGTGCTTGACGGTGTTGGTCAGCGCCTCCTGCACCACACGGAACACGGCCCGCTCGACGGCCGGCGGGAGCTCGTCCGGCGCCCGTCCGAGGGTCCGCAGTCGTACGTCGAGCCCCGCGGCGGCCGCCCGCCGGACCAGGCCGTCGAGATCACCCGGACCGGCGGGATCGGCAGTATCGGCGGGATCACCCGGCTCGGCGGGATCACCCGGTTCGGCCGTGGCTGCGGAATCGCCGGGGCCGCCACCGCGAAGGACGCCGATGATCTCGGCGAGGCGTTCCACCGCTCCCCCGGCACCGGCCCGGATCGAGCGGGCCGCCGTCCGGTACTCCTCCGGCAGATCCGGAGCGAGCTGCAGCGCGCCGGCGGACAGGGCGATCAGGGTGAGGTCGTGGCCGAGCAGGTCGTGCATGTCCTGGGCGATCCGGGTCCGTTCGCGCAGCCGCGCCTGCTCGGCGACCAGCCGCTGCTCCCGCTCCAGGCGCGCGGCCCGCTCCCAGCCGGCCCGGACCAGTTCCCGGTACTGCCGGTGGAACCGCCCTCCGAACCACGGCAGCATCCCGGCCCCGACCAGCACCACCACGAACCGCCCGCCCCACACCATCCAGGCCGGCACCGCCGCCACCACGGCCACGGCCGCCAGGACCACCGCGAGCAGGGCGAGCGCGGTGCTCCGCGTCCGGCCCGGCCGGCAGCCCGCCAGGAAGGCGCACACCGCGGTCGGCAGCGCCCACCACAGGCTGGTCGGGGTCAGTGCGGCCGACAGCGCCGCGCCCGCGAGCAGCAGGTGCGCCGGTATGCGGAATTCCATGATCGTTCGCCTCACGGCCCCGACCCTACGCAAGCGCCGCCGCACCCGTATCCGCCGAAAGTCCCATCCCGCCCGCCCATTCCGCCCGCCGTGGCGCGTGTCCGCCCTCAGAGGCGGTGGATGCGGGTGATGCCGTACCACTTCGACATGCAGCCGGCGACCCAGTCCCGCTCGTAGGCGGAGGTGAAGAAGGGCTCGGCCAGACTGCCGATGTACAGGGGCCGGTACCCGAGGTCGGTGGCGCCGCGCGCCGCCTCGCTCCGGATGCGCGCGTTCTGGGCGTCCCAGGCCACCGAGCGGCTGACCGTGGCCGTGGTGAGCTGTTGGAGGCCGGGGACGAGCGAGGCCAGTGCGGCCAGCGTCAGCGCGCCCGCGGCCACGACGGTCGCCGACACGGCCACCGGGGCGTGGCCTCGGCGTGCGAGGAACTGCCGGGCCCAGCCCCCCAGCAGGGCTCCGTAGGCGCACAGCGCCAGCTCCATCGGCACGAGGTAGTTCGTCCACGTACGGGCGTACGTCCACCCGCTCGGACCGTAGCCGCTGCGCAGGCCCAGCACCACCGCGAAGGAGCCCAGCACCACCACCGGTACGGGCAGCAGCAGCGCGGCGACGAGCATCGGGCGCGGTACGGCGGCCCGGCGCCCTGTGCCCTGCGCGCGTACCGGTGCGCGGAGCCCCGCCACCAGGCCGAGCAGGACGCCGACGGCCGCGGCCGCGAGGTAGGCCCATTGGCCCGTGACGGCGTCCCACATGTGGAGCCAGTCCCGGAAGGTGCCCGCGAGTTCGCCCGGGGAGAGCATCGACTCCCTGGGCGGCTGCTGGGCACGGCGCCACCGGGCGCCGGGGGAGGTGTAGAGCACGATCAGGCCGCAGACGAGCCCGGAGCACCAGATCACGCACCAGGTGAACGCGCGCCAGGTCCGTGCCAGTTCGAGGCGGGGCAGCGCCAGCAGGCCGACGCCGACCGCGAGCAGGCCGCTGACGAGGGCGAACGGCTCGCTCAGGGTACCGAGCGCGAACGCGATGACGAACGCGGCGGCGAAGCCCGCCGCGCGGACGGGGGCGCGGGGCTCGCGCACGGTCCGCATGGCCAGCAGGAGCGCCCACACCCCGATGACGCTCGGGACGGTGTGGGAGATGGTGGCCGGGGCCCACAGCAGCACCTGGTAGCTGCGGGTGCCGGCGTAGTAGACGAGCGCCTGGACGGCCAGGGCGCAGGCGGTGAGGGCCATCACCGTCGTCACCCGGGCTCTCGCGCCCAGGAGCCGGACGAACGCGCACCCGAGCAGGACGAGACCGACCGTGAAGGTGACGACGATGACGGTGGGCAGGACCTTGATTCCGGCGAACCCGTCGGCGTAGACGACACCGCTCAGGAAGGCATTGGTGACGCGCCCGTTCTGGGTGGAGTAGAAGTCGGACGTGATGCCGAGGACACCCAGGTCACGGGACTTCCAGGCGGCGCACCAGTCGTCGGACGTGGGCCGCACGTAGAGGCCGAGGAAACATCCGACGGCGACGAGGGCTCCGGCCGCCGCCACGAGGGTGACGACCGCGCCCACCAGCAGTCGGCCGGGGACCGCGCGGTGGCCCCTCGCCCGGCCCGGGCCGTCGGCGGCTTCGGTGCTCGGGCCCCCGCCGGGGCCCGCGCCCGCGCCGGGCCCCGCGCCCCCGGCCTCGCCCGCGCCCTCGCGCTCCGTCGAAGTAGTACTCATTCACCCTTCCTTCGCAGGGGCCGGTCACACCAATGTGCACGGTGCGCGGCCCACCGGCATCCGGGGTCACCCGAGTGGCTGGTGTGTCGTGGCGGGCTCTCCGGGCCTCCCCCACGCTGGGAATTCCGGGCACCGCACGCGCGGATGCCGGACGGAGGGAGCCGCGATGCCGGCCGGCCTGCTCGTACACTGCACGGTCATCACGACGGCCGTGGTGTCCGTGACCCTTTCCACGTTCGCCGCGGGACCCGCCGACCGGCACACCGACGAGGCCGCTCCCCCGGTCGGTCTCCTCACCAACGCCGCCTCGACCGAGGGCATCCCGCGGTCCCTGGCCGAGGGCACGCGGTACGTGGCGCGGAGCAACGTACTGCGGTTGCCGTCCGGCCGGTGGAAGTACCTCCCCGGCGGCCGGACGTCGGCGGCGACCGTGGCCGCCGAGGATCCGGGGGCCCGCAAACAGATAGCCGAGAGCGGTGCCTGGCTGGCGCGAGGCCGGGTGCCCGGCGGTACGCCCGCGCAGCGCGCGGCGGCCGAGCGGGCCCTGCTGACCATGCGCGCCCTGCTCCGGCCGAACGGGGCCATGGCCGCGGGCTGGTCCCCCGCCTGGATGTACTCCTGGCCCCGCGACTCCAGCTTCGCCTGCGCCGCGTTCGCGCACACCGGCCACGAGGCCGAGGCGTACCGGATCCTGCGCTACAGCGCCGCGACCCAGCGCGGGGACGGCACCTGGGAGGCGCGGACGAAGCTCGACGGCTCCGGGCCGCCGGACGGCAGGCAGTGGCAGCTCGACGCCAACGGCTGGGTCCCCTGGGCCGCGTGGCAGTGGTACTGGACGGCGCCGCCGGCCACCCGCCACGCCCGGCTGACGGCCCTGTACCCCATGATCCGCAAGGCGGCCGACCACGCGGCGGCCTCGCTGCGCGCGGACGGACTGCCGCCGGCCTCCCCGGACTACTGGGAGCTGGCGACGACGACCCCGAACATCGGTACGGCGGCGCCCCTGCTCGCCGGGCTCAACGCCTCCGCGGACCTCGCCAAGGAGCTGAACGAGCCGCGCGACGCGGCGCGCTGGGCCCGCGCGGCCAGGCGGCTCTCCTCGGGGATAGCCGAGAAGTTCGCGCCGCTGGGCTACCAGCGCACCATCGACGGGCGGCACGGCCACGACAGCGCGGTGGCCTTCATGGCTCCGCCCTTCAACGCCGCCCCGGCCGGCCTGCCGCGGGCGCTGGACACCGCGTACGAGGCCCTGCTCCTGCCCAACGGGGGCCTGACCCCCGGAAACGATCCGGCGGCGCCGTGGGGTGCGAACGCCTGGACGCCGAGCACCTCGTTCTTCGCCCTCGCGTGGGCCGGTACGGGCAGGCCGGCGAAGGCGCGGCAGGTCCTGGACTGGGTGCTCGCCAAGCGGAACTCGCTCGGGGAGCTGCCGGAGAAGGTGAACGGTGCGGGCATGCCGTCGTCGGTGGCGCCGCTGGCCTGGACGGGCTCGATCACCGTCCTGTCCCTGGTGGCACTTGACGACAAGGGACTCCCCACGCCGCCGCAGCGGTTCTAGCGGGTGTCTCGGCCCGCCTGCGCGAGCATCGGGGGCTGGACCGCCCGGTGCCACGGGGAGGGGACCGGGTCCCCGGCCGGCCGCGTCCCGGCCGGTGCGGGCGTCGTGACGATGTGCAGGTCGGCGTCGAGGCCGAGGGCCGCCGCGACGGCCGTACCGGAGCGGTCGGCCACCCCCGCCGGTGCCCCCGTGTACAGCATCTGGGATTCCTGCCAGGACTCCGGGCCGCCCGCGCCCACCACGCCGACCGTGCCCGAGCCGGTACGGCCCGCGAGCAGCGGGCCCGCGACGCCCACCCCGCCGTAGCCGCCCGGACCGCCGGCCTCGGCCACCGGGGAGAACTCCGGCGCGGGCCCGCCCGCGGTGGCCAGGCTCGTACCGACCGTGCCTGTGCCGGGCCGGCGGAAGAAGAGCCGGGCCCCGTCGCCCTCCGGGCGGACCGAGAGCACGCCGGTGGTCTGCGGGAGCCCGGTCGCGAAGGCGCCGGCCAGCGGGGCACCCGGTGTCGGCTCGACCCAGGCCAGTACGGAGCCGGTCGTCGCCGCGTACACGTGGCGCCGCCCCGCCCCGTCGGTCGCGGTGACCGGATCCCCGAGGAGTCCGGCGCCGCCGAGCGACTGCCATGCGCCGAACGGGCCGTCCGGGGCCGTCTGCGTCAGGGCCCGCAGCGTGCGCCGGGAGTCGCGTACGTACACGGTCATCCGGCCGGCCGGGTCCACGGCGACGGCCGGTCCGCTGATCGCCGAGGTGACGGACGTGTCCGCGGTGTCCGGGTCGGGGGTCCCCAGCGACTGCCAGGGGCCGAAGGCCCCGTCGGCGCCGTCCTGGACGCAGTACACGAGGTCGCGGCCGTAGTCCTGGGGGGTCGTGCCGAGCGTGGTCCGGGTGGCGAACACCGCGATCCGGCCGTCCGGGAGCCGGACCGTGGTCGCCCCGGCGTCGATGCCCGTACCGGGGAGGAAGCGGGGGCCCTGCCAGGCGGTCTTCGGGCCGCTGCGCGACCAGTACGCCATCCGCCCGTCCAGGACGGCGAAGGCCCACAGCCGTCCGGCGGCGCCCTCGGTCATCCAGGAGGTGCCGTCGCCCCGGCTGTAGCGGATGGTCTGGTTCCAGCCGGCGCCGGTGGGCCTGGTCGCGGTCTTGCGGTCGCCGCAGCCCGCGGGGCTGCCGCACCAGTCGTCGTGGTCCATCCAGGCGTACGTCTTGAGGTAGCCGAGCTTCTCCTCGGCGGTCTGCGGGTCGAGCGTCGGCGGCAGCGCGCTGTTCTGGTAGCTCATGTAGTTCTGCACGGAGAAGTGCGGCCGGTCCGTGGTCCGGGCGTAGCGTTCGGCGGCGGCCTGGACGAAGCGGGCGCCGTACATGTGGTCCTGGTGGTCGAGGAAGGCGCCGCCCCCGGTCTTTCCGGGGGTCGGGTCCTGCGTCCGTATCGTCGTCGGCTTGTACTGGGCGAACACGTCCGCGATGGCGGCTATCGCCTGGTCCTTCGTGTACGAGAACGGATCCTTGACCGGCGTGCCGGAGGTCAGCTGGGCGCCGAGGGCCGGTATCCGGCCGTCCCACAGGCCGCGCAGGCTGTCCGGATTGTCCCCGGAGATGCTGCGGGCCTCGCGGAGCTGCATCCACACCAGGTTGACCTCGGGCCGGGCGACGAGGACGTCCACCTCGGCGCTGCCCCCGCCGGCCGTGGGTATGGACCGGCGCTGCCAGGCGCTGGTGCGGTCGCCCGTCGCCATCTGCGCGTAGGCGCCGCGGATGCCGTTCTGCCGGGCCTCGGCGTAGGCGGCCCGGTCGGCCGGGCCCGCGGCGTCGTCCAGGTGCGGGCTGTGGGCCTCGTTGCGGCCGTCGGACTCGCCGGAGGTGAGGTAGACGGTGGTGACCTTGATGCCCGTCGATATGGAGCGGCTCAGGTCGGGGTTCATGAAGAAGAGGTCGTCGTCGGGGTGCGCGACGACCTGGAGGGCGGAGCCCTCGGTCACGCTCGGCCGGACGACCGCCCCGGCCGCCACCGGCTCCCGTCCACTGCCGTGACCGAAGGCCCAGGTCGTGACGCCGGCCACACCGACGGAGACCGCCGCGAGCAGGGCCGCGAGGCGAGTGCGGCTGGCCAGGGACATGTACAGCGCCTTGAGGATCGGTCCGGTGCGGGAACCCGCCTGGGAGGTCGGTCGGTTTCCCGATGGCTCCACTGCTTCCGGACACGACCGGGCCCGATTATGCCCCGCACCTTTGCGGCTGACACACCCTCAAAAGGCATATGTTGACGACTGAGTTAAATGACAGGAATGGCCGATATGCCCATTTTGGGTACTATCGGACTTCCCGCCTCGGCTCGCTCCTTCGGCTCCGTTCTCAGCTCTTCTTCTTCGGCTCCTCGGCGTTGCGCCAGATGGTGAGGTCGAGCGTGATGTAGCTGCTCGGGTCGTTCGCCCCCGACTTGCCCCGGTACGTCGCCACCGCGATGTGGCCGGCGTCACTGAGCACGCAGATCTCCGAGCCGTCCGTGAGCTGGTCGAGGCCGATCTTCTCGGTGTAGCGGGTCTCCGCCCGGCAGGTCTCCAGCGAACCCTTCTGCGAGTTGTTCAGCACGACCAGCTTGCCGTTGTCGGTGCCGACCTTCGTGTCCCCGAAGAGGGTGTCGAGGTAGAAGTAGAGGTCGCCGTGGTTGTACAGCACCCCGGCGTTGCCGCCGGTGCCGGGGCGCGGCGGGTTGTCGGCCAGCATGAGCTGGTAGTTGGCCGTCAGGTTGATGCCCTTGTACGAGGCCGGGGTGGGGTCGGCCGGCTTCCCGCCCTTGTTCTGGGAGGCGCCGCTGGGGGCCGCGCTGCTCGCGCTTGCGCCGGAGGCGGAGGAACTGCCCTCGTTCTTGTCGCCCGAGCCGTCCCGCAGCAGGGAGCCGAGGACCGCGAGCCCGATCACCGCCGCCACGACGGCGCCGGCGATGACCGGCCCCTTCGACTTGCGCTGCGGCGCGGGGGGCGGGTAGCCGGGGTGGTGGGCCGGCGAAGGGGTGGGGTACCCCTGCGGGTAGCCGGGCGGTGGCGTCTGGTAGCCGGGCTGGGTCGGGTAGCCGGGCGGCGGGGTCCGGTGGCCGGGCTGCGACGGGTACCCGGGCGGGGGCGTCGGGTAGCCGGGCGGCAGGCCCGGAGCGGCGGGACCGGTCGGCGCCTGCGGCGCAACGGCGGGGGCGCTCTGCGTCGGCGCGGCGGCGACGCCGAGACCGGTCGGCGCGTACGGGGACACGCCCTGCGCCGGCGGCTGCGGGGAGACTTCGGTCGGCGTCGGGGCCACGGCGGGCTGCGGCGGCGGGGTCCTCGCCGGCTCGGGCAGCTGGAGGCGCTCGGTGATGGAACCGGCGACCGCCTGGGGCAGCCAGTCCTCGCCCTGCCGGAGGGGGGCGGGGGCGATGTCGTGGCACATCTCGATGATCTCGGTGAGGGTGGGCCGGTCCGCGGGATCGCGGCTCAGGCACCGCGTCACCAGGGGCCGCAGCTCCTCCGGCAGCGCGCTGAGGTCCGGGTCCTCGTGCACGATGCGGTACAGCACGGCGTGCGAGGACCCCTCCCCGTAGGCGGGCGCGCCGATGGCCGCGTACGCCACGATCTGGCCGAGGGCGAAGATGTCGGTGCCGGCGGTGACCGTACCGGCGGAGGCCTGCTCGGGGGCCATGAACGCGGGAGTGCCGACGCTGACACCGCTGCCGGTCAGGGAAGTGGCGTCCGCCGCGCGGGCGATACCGAAGTCGATCACGCGGGGACCGTCGCCGGCGAGGAGCACGTTCGCGGGCTTCAGGTCGCGGTGGACGATGCCCGCGCCGTGGATGACGTGCAGCGCCTCGGCGACCCCGACGGCCAGCAGCAGCACGCTGCGCAGCGGCAGCCGGCCGTACCCGGCGACGGCGTGCGAGAGGGAGGGGCCCGGAACGTACGCGGTGGCCAGCCAGGGCTGGGAGCCCTCGGTGTCGAAGTCGATGACGGGCGCGGTGTAGAGGCCCTGCACCCGCTGCGCCGCCCGCACCTCCTGCTGGAAGCGCCGCCGGAACTCGGGGTCCTCGCTGAATTCGGGCCGGATCACCTTGAGGGCGATCGGCCGGCCGCCCGGGGTGTAGGAGAGGTACACCTTGCCCATGCCGCCCGCGCCCAGCACGGCGGCCAGCCGGTAACCGCCCACCGTGGCCGGGTCCTCGGGCCTGAGCGGCTGAAAAAGGTCGGTAGAAGGTGCGCTCATGAAATTCCATCCCCTGTCACGGCAGTTCAGCCCGCCGAAGCCCCGAAGCCAACCGAGAGGGTACCCAACTTCACCGCCCGCCCCCAGCGCGGTCCACGATCCCCGGCACCCGTGCGAGTGCCCGCGCGCGGTGGCGTCCGGTCCGTGCTCCGCATCCGGCTCCCGCGGCGACCACCCGAACGGCCGGGCGGAGCGGTGCGGTCGGCGCGATCGGCCTCGTCCTCAGGGACCGGCGCGACGCCCGGAGCCGGGCCACAGGCTCGACGAGTGCTACGAGTCGGTGCGCGGCTTCGAGGAGGCGGCGCGCCGCCCCCGCGCAGGACCGGGGAGGCTGCGGCGCCTGCTCCTGCTGCGCCCGCCGGACGGCGGACCGGCACAGGCCGTGCGGGTCCTGTCCTGGCCGGCCCTCGCGTTCAACGGGGCCCTCGCCTGGTGGGTGAGCATGGTCGTGGACGGTCCGCCCGCCTTCTTCGGACCGGACCCGTAGTCCGCGCCCGCGGAGGTCGAGGCGGCCCTGGGCCTGGCGGGCCGCTTCTTCCTGGCGGGCGCGGGGGGACGAGCGCGGGCGCACCGGGTCGGTCCCGCCGTGAGGTGCACCACGGTTCCGGCAGAGCATCCGGAACGCCGTCCCGTTCGTTCTTGGCACTGAGAAGCGACACCAGCCGGACGAAGGGGAACCACCGTGGAGAAGAACGCCTGGGCCGTCACCGGGGAGCTCGCCGCCTTCCTGGACGAGGCCACCGCCCATGTCCCCGCCGAGCAGCGCCGGATCCTGCAAGTGCTCAAGATCGGGGAGGAGTTCGGCGAGGCCGCCCAGGCCGTCATCGGCGCCACCGGCACCAATCCCCGCAAGGGCCGGTCCCACTCGTGGCAGGACGTGGAGGCGGAGGTGTGCGACGTACTGGTGACGGCGATGGTCGCCCTCCACCGGCTCGGCGTGGAGGACCCGGCCGCGCTGTTCGGCGCGCACCTGGAGAAGACCGCCGCGCGCACCCTGGCCGCCCGGGAGGCATGAGCGCGCCGCGCGGGTGGCCCCGCTCCGCGGAGGGTTCCGCGGAGCAGGGCTCGGGCCGGCGGCGGAGCGTCAGCTCGACATCGGGGTCGGCGTCAGCTCGGCCTCGGCGTCGACGCGTCAGCCGGACCGGGCCTTCGTCGGGGCCGGTTCCTCAGGACCCCTGCTCCGTCAGGATGCCCGGGTCCGAGAGGCCGGCCGCGCCGTTCTCCACCTTGCCGGCGAAGCGGCGGCCGAAGTCCGGGAACTCGGACGCGGTGACCGTCACGTCGTACCAGCGACGCGTGTTCCGCAGCGGGACGCTGTACGTGGTGGTGGCGCCCTTGGCGACCGTGAGGCGCTTCGGCCCGCCGCCATACGCGTTGGTGACCGTGAGCGTGGCGGTGGACGCACCCGCGTTGGTGAGGGTGAGGTCCAGGTTGCCCGTGGTGGCGTTGTGGCGCGCGGTGACCTCCGGGCCGGGGGTGGTGCCGGGGTTGCGGAAGCCGCGCAGGAAGCCGTTGGGACCGTGGACGGTCAGGTCGGTGAGGCCGGCCGAGTAGACGGTGTTCCAGGTGTCCGAGATCGACTTGCCGGCCTCGGTGGTGTACGTCCAGGGGGCGTCGGTCCGGTTGGCGGAGGTGACGTAGAACTGCGCACCCAGGTCCGGGCCGCCGCTGAACGTCAGCCGGAACTTGCCCTCGCCGGTGAGTGCGGCGCCGTCCACGTACGGGGCGTACTTCAGCGGACGGGTGTTGCACAGGCCCTTCTCCTGGCGCGGCATGGCCCCCACGGCCGGCGGGGTGGCCAGGAAGTTGGGGTGGCGCTCGCGGTCCTGCGGTTCCCACGGACCGGTGTCGGGCAGCCGGACCGCGTTGGTGTCCGTGCGCGCGAAGTCGAAGGCCGAGGTCAGGTCACCGCAGACGGCGCGGCGCCACGGCGAGATGTTGGGCTCCTGCACGCCGAAGCGCTTCTCCATGAAGCGGATGACCGAGGTGTGGTCGAAGGTCTCGGAGCAGGAGTAGCCGCCGGTGCTCCACGGCGAGACGACGAGCATCGGGACGCGCGGGCCCAGACCGTACGGTCCGGCGACGTAGCCGGCCTTGCCGGGGAAGACGTCGAGCGTGGTGGACACGGTCGACAGGCCCTGGTTGGCGTCGGCGGGGGCGTACGGCGGCACGACGTGGTCGAAGAAGCCGTCGTTCTCGTCGTACGTGATGAACAGCGCGGTCCGGGCCCACACGTCGGGGTTGGACGTCAGCGCGTCCAGGACCTGCGCGATGTACCAGGCGCCGAAGTTGGCCGGCCAGTTGGAGTGCTCGCTGAAGGCCTCGGGCGCGGCGATCCAGGAGACCTGGGGCAGCGTGCCGGCGGTGACGTCCGCGCGCAGCTTGTCGAAGTAGCCCTCGCCCGCCTTGGCGTTGGTGCCCGTGCGGGCCTTCTCGTACAGCGGATTGCCGGGCTGGGCGCCGCGGTAGTTGTTGAAGTACAGCAGCGAGTTGTCGCCGTAGTTGCCGCGGAAGGCGTCATTGATCCAGCCCCAGGAACCGGCGGCGTCGAGGCCGTCGCCGATGTCCTGGTAGACCTTCCAGGAGACGCCGGCCGCTTCCAGGCGCTCGGGGTAGGTGGTCCAGCTGTAGCCGGCCTCGGCGTTGTTGAGGACCGGGCCGCCGCCCTTGCCGTCGTTGCCGGTGTGGCCGGACCAGAGGTAGTAGCGGTTCGGGTCGGTCGAGCCGATGAACGAGCAGTGGTAGGCGTCGCAGATGGTGAAGGCGTCGGCGAGCGCGTAGTGGAACGGGATGTCCTCGCGCGTCAGGTGGGCCATGGTGGCCGGCGTCTTGGCGGGCACCCAATTGTCGTACTTGCCCTTGTTGAAGGCGCTCTGGCCGCCGGCCCAGTCGTGGTTGAGGCCCTGGAGGTACTCCATGCCGAGGTCGTCCGACGGCGGCCGGAAGGGCAGCGTCTCCTTGCCGGCATTGTCGCTCTGGTGCCAGACGGACTTGCCGCTGGGCAGGGTCACCGGCCGCGGGTCGCCGAAGCCGCGGATGCCGCGGAGCGCGCCGAAGTAGTGGTCGAAGGAACGGTTCTCCTGCATCAGGACCACGACGTGCTCGACGTCCGCGATCGTCCCGGTCGTCCCCTGCGCGGGGATGGCGGCGGCGCGCGCGATGCTCTCGTTGAGCAGGGTCAGGGCGGCGGCGCCGCCGGTGAGCTGGAGAAAGCGGCGGCGGTTCAGTTCTGCCATGGCGAGAGTGACCTCTGCTTTTGATCGAGGAGTGCTTGAGCGCACCCAGGACAACGTGCCGGGGCTACCGGAGAGGGAGCCTGACGTGACGGCGGTGGATACGCCAGACGAACGGCAGTCGGATTTCGAAGGAGTTCGGCCATGTTCCCGCCGGCGGAGGCGGCGCGCGTCGATCCTCCCGACGCGGCAGTAACTCGCGCGGGGCCTGTGGGACACACAGGAGACCGATGCGGCGGCGACACGACCGGCCGGCGGCCTGATCGAGCGGAGCCGGGCGCGCTTCGACGCCATTTCGCGACCACCGCGTACCAGATCAAGCCAATCAGGATCTATAGTTAGGCCAGCCTAACCTAATGATCTCGTGGGGCCGGCACGCCCGTCGCCGACCGGACCCGCCGTCACGAAGGAACCGAGACCGCATGAGACCCGAGTCCACCGTCCTCACCACCACCCCGCGCGCGGACGTCTTCACCGACACGGTCGAGGACTTCGGCACCGTCCGCTTCACCCCCGTCGACCCGGCCGCGGACTCCGCCGTGCTGCACGCCTGGGTCGCCGAGGAGCGTGCCGAATTCTGGGGCATGAACGGAGCCAGCCGGGAGCTGGTGCGGGAGATCTACGAGGACGTGGACCGCCGGGACACCCATCACGCGTACATGGTCCGGCTCGACGACGAGCCGGTGGCGCTCTTCCAGACGTACCAGCCGGAGGAGGACCGGGTCAGCGAGTGCTACGAGGTGCGGGAGGGTGACATCGGCGTCCACCTCATGCTCGCGCCGATCTCCGGCCGGCCCCGCCCCGGCTTCAGCCGGACCCTCATCACCTCGCTCCTCCGCTTCACCTTCCGCGACCCGGCCGTCCTGCGCGCGGTGGGCGAGCCCGACGCCCGCAACGAGAAGGCGATCGCCCTGCTGGGCCGGATCGGTTTCGTGCGGCAGGGCGAGATCACGCTGCCCGAGATCGACCTGCCGGAGGTCCACCTCCCCGAGAAGCGGGCCGTACTCGCCTTCCTCGACCGCCCCGAATGGCTGCCCCTGCCCAAGGAAGGGCCCTCCGGCCTCATGTAATCTGATCATGACTTTTTGAACTGATTCAACAAATTGGGGGGCCGGTGTACCGTCACCGCGTCATGATCTCCGCCGCCGTCGCCGCGGCAGCCGTCGGCTTCGTACCCGTCACGGCCCAGGCAGCCGGACCGTCCGCCGACCCCGGCCGGGCCGCGACCGCCACCTCACCGGCCCCCGCTGCCGGTTCCGCGAAGGACGCCGCCGTCAGGGACCTCGCCGCGCAGCAGGCGAAGGCCAAGGCCGACGCGACGGCCCGATCCGCCGCGTCGGCAGGCGCGCGGCAGGGCGAGTACTTCGACGTGTTCATGGGCGCGGTCAACTCCAACGCGCACAGCGTGGGACTGGCTACATCCGCCAGCACCGACCTCACCAACAGCTTCGTCGCCTACGACATCGACTGGGGCGACGGCACCATCGACCGCGAGTACGGCCCGGCCGGCACCAACGTGTACGTGAACCACAGGTACGCCGAAGTCGGCGCCCACAAGATCACGATCACGGCCACCGACACCTACCACAAGGTGAGCGCGACCACCACCCAGGACATCGTCCTGGACGGCTCCGAGTTCACCCCGCACACGCCCACCCGACTGCTCGACACCCGCGACGGCACCGGTACCGGCGCCCCGGCCGGCCGGCCCGTCGCCCCGTACACCACCACCCGGGTGAAGATCGCGGGCAACGGCGGCATCCCGGCCGGCGTGACCGCCGTGGCCCTGAACATCACCGCCACCAACGCCTCCTCGGGCGGGCACGTGATCGCCTACGCCTCCGGCACGAAGCAGCCGGCCACCTCGAACGTCAACTTCGTGGCGGGGCAGACCGTACCGAACCTGGCGATCGTTCCGGTCGGCGAGGACGGGTACGTCGAGCTGGCCAACCGCAGCGAGGGCCCGGTGGACCTGATCGCCGACGTGACGGGCTACTTCACCCGCTCCGCCGCGAGCGGATACACCTCGGTCAAGCCGTCCCGGCTCGTCGACACCCGCACCGGACTGGGCGCGGCCGCGGGCCCGGTCGCCGGTCGGACCACCTTCGGCGTCCAAGTGGCCGGCCAGGGCGGGCTGCCCGCCGCCGGCGTCACGGCCGTGGCCCTCAACATCACCGCCACCGGACCCAAGGGCTCCGGCCACCTGACCGCGTTCCCGAGCGGTCAGCAGGCGCCGTCCACGTCGAGCGTGAACTTCACCGCGGGCCAGACGGTCGCCAACGCGGTGATCGTGCCGGTCGGACCGGACGGCAAGATCAACATCCGCAACGGCGCCTGGGACCCGGCCGATGTGATCGTGGACGTCACCGGCTACTACAGCGCCGACGGCAAGGCCGCCTACCTGCCGATGGAGCCCGAGCGCAGGTTCGACTCGCGGACCGGCACCTGGCCGCTCGCCGGCCAGGACTACCACTACGAGACCATGTGGACGAGCGGCAGGGCGCTGGAGGCCGTCGTCCTCAACCTCACGGTGACCAACACGCAGGGCAGCGGACACCTCGCGGTCGCCCCGGACCCCAGCACCGTCGCCGACCGCATCGCCGGCAAGGCGGTCCGGCCGACCCCTCCGGACTCCTCCGTCCTGAACTGGACGAAGGGCGCCACCGTCTCCAACCTGGTCCAGGCGAGCACCGGCACCAGCGGTGTCGTCGACATCTGGAACCGGGGCTGGGAGCCGACCGACCTGATCGTCGACATCTTCGGCACGTACGAGAAGAACTGACGGGCACCCACGTGAAGAACTGACGCCGGACGCTGACGCCGGATGTCGCCGACACCCCCGTGCTCGGCGACATCCGGGCGGTCGGCCGCCTCCTCGCAGTCGGTGAGGCGCGAGCCGGTCGGCGGCACCCTCGCCGTCGTCGGCGTCCGGCCGCGCCGGGTCAGCGGTGGTCGGATCCGCCGTTCTCCCGGCGCCTGCGGCGGTTTCGGCCGAGGGCTCCCGCCAGACCGATCAATCCGCCGCTCAGCGCGCCGGCCACCAGGATGCGCAGCAGGTCTTCCATCGAATGCTCCCCAAGTCCGGGCCAGGTCACCCCTGCCCGGCTCCGCCCCGGGCCGCCGGCCGAAGACCTCGTCCGCGCGCGGCCGGAGCGCTTCCCGGGCTCGGGTGCCTGATCAACTACGAACCGAGACACTAGCGACGCGCACACGCCCTGGCTTGGACAAATTTGACCCCGGCCCTCACAGGGCGAGCGCCCCCTCCGTCACGCGGGCGGCGGCGATCCGGCCCGGAGTGGTCTCCGCCAGCGCGCGGAACTCCCGGTTGAGGTGCGCCTGGTCGTAGAAGCCGCAGGCCGCCGTCACCTCGGCCAGGTTCGAGCCCTCACGCGTGAGCAGCCTCATGGCCCGGTGGAAACGCAGTACGCGGGCGGACATCTTGGGCGTCAGACCTACCTGTTCGGTGAAGCGGCGCACCAAGTGGCCCTGGCTCCAGCCCACTTCGGCCGCGATCCCGGCGACCGGGATCGTCCCGCCGGCGCGGACCAGCAGTCGCCAGGCGTGACTCACCTCCGGCGCTGCCACCGGGCCGCTCTCGATCCGGGCCCATAACGCGACGTCCAGCAGGTCGAAGCGTGCTCCCCAGTCGGCGGTACCCGCCAGCCGCTCCGCCAGCAGGCCGGCCTCCGGCCCGAGGACGTCGTCCAGCCCGACCACCCGGTTGGTCAGCTCGCTCATCGGCAAGGCGAACAGCCGGTAGGCGCCCAGCGGGGTCAGTTCGAGCCGGATCGCCTCCTGCCCGCCCGGATGGTCACACACCCGGGGTCCGTCCTCCAGACCCGCGACGAGCGAACCGGTCACCTGGGTGCTCGGGCCCGGGTCCCCGAGGCGGCGCACCTGGGTGAACGGCTCCCCCAGGCTGATCACCACGACCGCCCGGCCCGTGGGGACCAACCGCACGCGGTAGGGCGTCGTACCAGCCTCCCAGTAGCCGGCGTAGCTGTGCACGTACGGGCGCAACGGGGCGGGCCACGGCCGGGTCACCCGCCACCGGCCACCCACCCGGGTCATCCGGACCCCCCGACCCGTCGTGCCCGCGTACGCACCCACCTGCACGTCCCTCCCCCTCCCCTGGCGACGAGGCGCTGGCTCTGCCGCCGCGGCGAGTGATCTACTGGCACCCATCCGAGGAAGGAAGATCCAGCATGCCCACCAAGACGTTACAGATACCCACCGCGGACGGCCAGGCCGACTCCTTCGCCGCCTTCCCCGACGACGGCGAGCGGCACCCGGGGGTGCTGCTGTACATGGACGCCATCGGCCTGCGGCCCGAACTGGAGGAGAAGGCGCGCGCGTTGGCCGGGCACGGGTACTACGTGCTCGTCCCCAACCTCTATTACCGGCACGGCCCGGCACCGGTGACCGAACTTCCCGGGCACATCACGACGGAGATGCGGCCCGCGGTCTTCGCCGAGCTGATGCCCTTGATCCGGGCGCACACGACCGAACGCGCCCTGAGCGACGCCGACGCCTACCTCGGGTTCCTCACCGCCCAGCCCGAGGTCAGCTCCGGGCCGGTCGGCGTGGTCGGCTACTGCATGGGCGCCGTCCTGGCGATGCGTACGGCGGCGGCCCACCCCGACCGGGTCGCCGCCGCGGCCGGATTCCACCCCGGCCCCCTGGTCACCGACGCGCCCGACAGTCCGCACCGCCTCGTCGGCAAGCTCACCGCCGAAGTCCACCTCGGGCTGGCCGAGAACGACTTGTCGCCCGAGGGCATCGACGAGCTGGGCCGGGCCCTGGACGGCGCGGGCGTCGGCCACGCCATCGAGATCTATCCCGGTACCCTCCACGGCTTCACCATGTCCGACACCGACGCCTTCGACGCCTCCGCGGCGCAGCGCCACTGGGACCAGCTGCTCCCCCTCCTCGGCCGCAACCTGACCGGCGGCCGAGGTTCCGGCTCCGGAGCCCGGTCCGCCTGACACCCGCGGCGTCCGCTGGCGCACCGCGTGCCCGAAAAGCATGCGCGCGGCCCGGCGCTCCGGGCGCGGAGGGCCGGGCCGTACGGGGGCTCGGGCGGCTTGCGGCTGCGCCGGGGTGCCGGGTGCCGGGTGCCTGCCAAGGGGTCAGGGCTGCGGCGGGGTGTCCCGAGGCGGCTTGTTGTCGGTTCCCAGCTGCTCGTTGATCTTCTGCTGGGCCATGTCGACCTGGCTCTGGTACTTGTTGCCCGTCTTCGCGTCGATCGCGTCGCCGGCCTTGTCCACCCCTTGTCGGGCCACGTCCTCATGGCCCTTGAGCATGCCCTTGAGCTTGTCAAGCATCGACATTACGGCCTCCTTGGAAATGCTGGCGCATCCAGCATCCCGGCATACGCCGTGATCCGCATCCCGAGCGCGCCGGACCCCGTGCTCGGGCTCCTTCCACCCCGGCGCGGTCAGGCGACCGGCTCGCAGCTGCGCTCCCCCACGTCACCCAGCCGCAGCCGGTCCTCGGCGGTCGTGCCGTCGTGGCTCAGCCGGAGCCCGACGCTGCCCTTCGTGTAGTCCGGGAACCTCACGGTGTACAGCGTGCGCGCGCCTCCCGCGGCCGTGCCGACCCGGCGGACCTCCACGGGCTCGCTGCCGCAGGTCGCGGAGATCACCTCCGCGTGGTCGGCGGCGAACAGCTGCACCCAGCCGTCGGTGAAGAGCGTCGCCACGGGGCTGACCCCCGTCGGCGTCCTGACGGGCGGATCCAGAGGGTTGCTCGCGCAGGCCCGCTCGGACATGAGGCCGTAGGAGACGTGGCACAGCCTCTGATCGGAGGTCTCCCAGACGAAGGCGGCGCCGTTCGGCCACGCCTCTGCCAGCATGAACCCCTGGGGGCCCGGTGCGTCGGGACCCCCGGACTCGGCTGCCTGGAGCCGGCTCCGGGTCCGCTCGATGACGGCCGTCAGGTCTGGCGCCGAAGGCGACGGGGACGCGG
Organism: Streptomyces vinaceus; assembly: GCF_008704935.1. NCBI lineage: Bacteria > Bacillati > Actinomycetota > Actinomycetes > Kitasatosporales > Streptomycetaceae > Streptomyces > Streptomyces vinaceus. The sequence goes on along the minus strand of NZ_CP023692.1, from coordinate 7,008,052 downwards.
ACGGCGAGACCGTGAGCGAGGGCGAAGGGTCGTCACGGTCGTGACACGCGTCAGTCCGATCCCGCGGCCCGCTTCCGGAGCAGGCGCTTGTCCGGCTTGCCCCGGTCGGTGAGGGGAAGGGCCGTCAACCAGAAGACGGTGGTCGGCCGGTGGGCCGGCGCCAGCGCCTCGGCCACCAGCAGGCACGCCTCGTCGGCCGCCGCGCTCGTGGGGGCGTGGCCCGGAGACGGCACCAGGAACGCGCACACCTCCTCGCCGGTCCGATCGTCGGCCCTGCCCACCACCGCCGCATCCGTCACCGCCGGGTGCCGGGTCAGGGCCGCCTCGACCGGACCGCAGTAGATGTTCACCCCGTCCACGATCACCACGTCCTTCGCCCGGTCGTCGAGGTAGAGGTAGCCGTCGGAGTCGAAGTGGCCGAGGTCCCCGGTCCGGAGCCATCCGCCCCTCAGCACCTCGGCCGTCAGGCCGGGCTGGTTCCAGTACCCGGCCATCGTCATCCCGGACCGCACCCACACCTCCCCGGTACGTCCCGGCTCCGCCTGCGCCCCGCCCTCGTCCCGCACCTGCACCTCGACACCGGGTGCGGGGCGACCGACGGACCCGAGCAGGTGCGGCCGGTCGCTCACCCCCGCGTCGTGATCGGCCGGCGACAGCCTGCAGATCACGCCGGCTTCGTTCATCCCGTAGCCCTGCCGCCACCTCGGCCGCCCGCCCCACCGGGTGAGCGCCTGCCGCAGCCGACCCGGGTGGATGGGGGAGTTGCCGTACGACACCTGGGCGAGCCCCGGTACGCCGCCGGCGGTCTCCGGATCGTCCAGCAGTCGGTACACCATCGGGGGCGTCAGGTACGTGGAGACGGGCGCGAGGCGTCGGCAGGCCGCGGCGAACTCCCCCGGGGAGAAGGGGTCGAGGATCTCCACCCGGCCTCCCCCGCGCAGGTGCTCCAGGCACCGGCCTCCGGAGCGCTGTGCGAGCGAGGTGACCGACAGGTAGACCGACTCGACGGACCCGCCGCCACCCTTGCCCCCCTTGCCGCGCGTGTCGGTCCGGCCCGCCATCGCCGCGAACGTGGAGGCCACGCCCTTGGGCCTGCCCGTCGTACCGCCCGTGTACGTCACGCGCGCCACGTCGTCCTCACGGGCCTGCACGGCGACCGGCTCGCCCGCGCGGTCGCGGGCGAGCCGCATGAGCTCCGCCGCCCCGACGCGCGCGGCCCCCGTGTCCGGGACCGGGGTGTCGTGCACCACCAGCACCGGCGCGCAGTCGCGCAGCATGAAGTCCAGGCCGTGGGTGGCCGGTCCGACGACCACGTGGGTCAGCCGCGCGCCCCGCACGTGCGCGGCGAGCCGCACGAGCAGCGCCTCGGGCCGGTTCCCGTCCGTCACGTAGGCCAGCCCCGCCCCGCGGCCTACCCCCAGCTCGGCCAGGGCGCCGGCCAGTCGGTAGGTACCGGCCAGCACCTCGGAGAACTCCATGACGGCCGGCCCGGCCCCGATCGCGGGCCGCTCCGCGTACCGCTCGAACGCCCCGATGAGGTCCGTCACGTACCGTGCGCCCACCGCTCCACCGCCTCCAGACCCGTCCCCGCGCCGGGGACCGACCCGACCCTAGTGCGGGGTCCAGGTGAACTTGCCGCCGCCTACCCAGCGCACCACGTCCAGGTCGTCGAGGTCGTGGATCGGGATCCCGACTTCCGCGGCGATCAGCAGTACGTCCGTCATCGACATCGCCCTGCCGACGAACTCTCCGTCGATCTCGACGATGCGGAAGGGCGGGTTGCCGGGTTGGACGCCCAGGACGGTGATCCGTGCCGGGGACAGGTGAGGTGCCGATCCTTCAGTCATGCGGAAACGGTTCCACGCCGGGGCCGGTGGCGGGTGCGGCGACACGTTCCGAGGGGCCGTTCGGCTTTCCCGCCCGTCCCGCCGGGACGGCTGCGCTACCCCTCGCCGGTCGCCCGGACCGCCGCCTCCGTCAGGGTCCGCGCCGTACGCACGGCACTGGCGACGGCCTCGTCGGAGTCGAGTCCGCAGAGGTCGGTGAGGCTGAACAGGGCCTCCGCGCTGACGACCACCGCGAGGTCCCGCTTGAGCTGGGCGAAGGCCTCGGGATCCGCCGCCCCCAAGGTCCCTCGCAGTGGAGTGAGCGCCTCGTCGATGAGGCCGAAGCGGATGCCGGGGCGGCCGGACGCCGCCTCCGGGCGCGTGATGGTGGCGGAGATCATCGCGCGCACCGCCCCCTGCCGGGCCAGCACGCCGCGCAACAGGAACTCGCACGCGAAGGCGACGCGTTCGACGGGGTCCCGGGAGCCCTCGACCGGGCGGAGCGCATCGGCCGGTGCGGGCCAGACGCCGGCCAGCGCCTCACCGATCAGCGACGGGAGGTCGGGGAAGTAGCGGTAGGCGGTCGCGTCGGAGACCAGGGCCGCGCGGGCGATCGCCGGCATGGTCACCTCGGCGCCGGTACCGATGAGATCGCGGGCGGCCTCGACGATCGCCGTTCGCGTGCGCTTCTTCTGGTTGCTGCGCCCCGTGTCCGTCTCTGTCATCGCCGTCCGTTCGCCCCGTCTCCGTCCACGGCCCCACTTTACCATCGGCCACTCTCTTCATGAGAGTCCACTTGCACGAAGAGAGTGGACCTTCTACTCTCGTGAGAGCGCACTCTCACGAGCAGTCTCAGCAGGAGGCGCGATGACGTCCGAGGAGGATCCGGCCGGGCCGGGTCCGGACGCGTCCCGCCCACGTCCCGAAGGACAGCCATGCCCAGCACCGTCCACACCCTCTCCCTCCCCGCCGGCTCCCTCGACGTCACCGTCGACGAACAGGGCGGCGCCCAGGGCCGCCCCTTCCTCCTCCTGCACGGCGGCGCCGGCCCGCAGACGGTGACCCCCTTCGCCGGACTCCTCGCCGAACGGCGGCCGGCCAGGGTCCTCACCCCGCTCCACCCCGGCTTCGCCGGTACCGCCCGGCCCGACTGGCTGGGCGACGTCCGCCTGCTCGCCCGCGCCTACGCCCAGCTGCTCGACGAGCTCGGCCTCACCGGGGTCACCGTCGTCGGCAACTCCATAGGCGGCTGGATCGCCGCCGAACTGGCCCTGCTCGGCAGCGAGCGCGTCGGCGGCGTGATCCTGGTCAACGCGGTCGGCATCGACGTCCCCGGGCACCCCGTCGCCGACGCCTTCTCCCTCAGCCCCGCCGAACTGTCCCGGCTCGCCTTCCACGACCCCGCGCAGCACGCCGTGGACTTCGCCGCCCTTCCCGAGGCCGCCCGTACGGCCATGGCCGCCAACCGCGCCGCGCTGCAGACCTACTCCGGCCCGCACGCCATGGCCGACCCCACCCTCCGCGGACGCCTCGCCGAGGTCGACCACCCGACGCTCGTCGCGTGGGGCGAGAGCGACCGGGTGGTGGACGCCGCGTACGGACGCGCGTACGCGGCGGCGATCCCCGGGGCCGCGTTCGCGCTCCTCCCCCGCACCGGGCACTTGCCCCAGATCGAGACCCCCGAGCAACTCCTCACCCTGGTCTGGGACTTCGCCGAGGCCCACGCCCCCAGCGGGCCGAACCGCTGACCCGGCCTCCGCGGCCACGTCCTCGAACACGAGGACGACGGCCTACGCGCCCCCGGACGATCGCCGACGGTCAGGCCCAGTCCTTGGGGTAGTGCCGCTCCATGAGTGCGAGGAACGCCTGGGACCGAGCCGCCATCGCCCGCGCCTGCTGGACCTGGCTGGAGGTCATGTCCAGGGCGGCGGCGATGCGCTCGGCGTTCCATCCCATGCGGAAAAGGCTGTGCACCACGGCGGGCCACAGGCCCGGGAGCACTTGCGGCTCCTCCCCCGACACCACCGCCCGTGCGAGCTCGGCGCCCTGGCGCATGCGCGCCAGTTGCAGCCTCATCCGGCGCCGTTCGAGCGGTGTGGTGCCGCCCCAGATGCCGTCGCTCTCGTCCGAGCGGACGGCCATCGCCAGGCACTCCTCACGGACCGGGCAGCCGCCGCACAGTTCCTTGGCGGCCGCGATCTGGGTGTGGCTCAGCTGCAAGCCGTACGCCGGGAAGAACAGGGCCGGATCGGCGTTCCGGCAGGCCGGTGCGGACAGTCCGGGCAAGACCGCCGGGGCACCGGCCTCGATCACGCTCCGACCGCTCTGGACAACCGGACGTATCACAGTGAATCCCCTCTCGGTTCGACGACGTCAGGGAGGCTCCCTACACAGGAAACGTCGAATGTCGAGAGAGGGTTCAGAAGTCGCGCTGGATCATTCCGCCCTGATCAGGGGCGACTACTTAAGGATGTCAATCATATATATTCTTAAGTATCCTCTCCATCGGAGCAGCAGCACCAGACGAAGGGCCCAGACATGAACCCCGCCCAGCACACGGCGGCCGTCGCCGCCGAAGCAGCCGGCTTCGTCGCCACCGTCAAGGCGGCGGACCTGTCCGCCCCGGTGCCGACCTGCCCCGGCTGGACCCTCGCGGACCTCACCCGGCACGTCGGCAGCGTGCACCGCTGGTTCACCGAACTGCTCCGCCGGGGTGTCCAGCAGCCGCCGACCAGCCGTGACGTGGACCTGCGCCTGCCGGAGGAGCCCGCGGGACTGCCCGACTGGCTGGCCGTGAGCGCGGCGGAGGCCGCCGAGGTGTTCGCCGTCACCGACCTCGACGCACCGATGTGGGCCTGGGGCGTCGACCAGCACGCCCGGTTCTGGGTCCGGCGCATGCTCTTCGAGACCCTCGTCCACCGGGCCGACGCCGAACTCGCCCTCGGGATCTCCCCGCACATCGACCGCGCACTGGCGGTCGACGGCATCGACGAGTTCCTCACCAACCTGCCGTTCGCCGCCTCCTTCGCGCCGCTGACCGCCGGCCTGCGAGCTCCCGACCGGACCGTCCGCTTCAGCTGCACGGACGGCGACGGTCACCGTGACGGTGACGGCGACTGGCTGATCGGCCTGCGCCCGGACGGCTTCGCGCTGATCACCGACGAGGCCGGGAGCCGCACGGCGGACGCCAGCGTACGGGGAACCGCCGAGGATCTGCTGCTGCTCCTCTACGGTCGGCTGGACCGCGGCAGCGACGCCTTCGACCTGCTCGGCGACCAGGAGCTGCTCACCCACTGGTTCACCCACTCGGCCTTCTAGCAGGGGCCGTTACATTGGTCGCGGGCGGCCGCCGGCCGCCTCGCGGGACCGTCCCGGATCATCTGGAGGCATGGTGGGCACAGCTCTGATCGCGCTGGCCGCCGCCAGCGTCGGCGTGATCGGCACGCTCCTGGCGCCCGTCCTCTCCCAGCGCCTGACGGCCCGCACCCAGGCGGAGCAGTTCGAGCGCCAGCAGCGGACGGACCGGACCCAGCGCCTCCACCAGCAGCAGCTCGCCGAGGAGGACCGGCGCCGCGAGTGCTACGTCGCGGCCAACGCCGCGTACCGCCGCTACCGGATCGAGCTGATGAACTATCTCTGGCTGGTGGAGAAGGGGGAGATCACCCCGGAGGGCCGGCAGGCGATGGAGAGCGCCCGGCACGCGCACCACGCCGCCTTCGCCGAGGCGCAGATGATCGCCTCGACCCCGGTGATGACCGAACTGGACGTCATGACCGCGGCCCTGGCCGAGCTGTACGGCCGGACGCGGCGCCTGGAAGAGGGCCGCCCGGTGCCGGGCGGCTCCTTCCAGGAGATACACGACGAGCTGCAGGAACTCTGGAACCGCGGGCAGGAGCTGCGCGCGGTCATGCGTACCGACCTCGGCGTCGGCTGATCAGATCCCGAACGGGGCCGCGTAGCGGACGGTGCCGCTCGGCAGCGGGTGGGCCTCGTCGAGCGCGAGGGCCATCATGGCCTCGTCCGGTACCTCGATGCTCAGGCCGATGCCGTGGGCGGAAGCCCGGGCGAAGCCGAACCGCGGGTAGTACGCCGGGTGTCCGAGGACGGTGACGTACCGCTCGCCCTTGTCCTTGGCGGCCTCCAGGGCCGCGCGGACGGCGGCTGCGCCCGCGCCGGTCTTCTGGTACGCGGGCAGCACGGCCACGGGGGCCAGGCACAGGGCCGGGGTGTCCGCGATGTGGCAGCGGGTGAGCAGCGCGTGGCCGACGGGCCGACCGTCGGCCCCGACGGAGACGATCGACAGGCCGTCGATCCAGGAGGAGTCGGCGCGCAGGGCGTCGACGAGGTCGGCTTCCAGCGGGGTCTCGAACGCGGCGAGGTGGATGGCGCGGACGGCCGGGGCGTCGGCGCGGGTCTCGGCGCGGGTGATCCAGTTGCTGTGGGTACGCATGAGGATGGAAATCCGTTCCACGGTGGTTCGTACGGGGACGGCCTCGCGAGCTCACGCCCTCGGCGAAGCGGGATGGGTCGGGTCAGACCGTCGCCCGGGACGTGAGGGTGCTCCGGACGCTGCGCTGCGCAATGGCCTGGTGCGCGGTCATCAACCCCACCTCCCTTTCGTCCCTCGTCTGTGCGTGCACGAACCGCTCGAATCTACCACGAGGCCGCCATTCCGCCTTCGGAACAACGGCAGGGCGGCGTGCCGGCTTCAGTGGGGCCGGGTCATGTGGGCGAGGGTCTGGGCGGCGCTGTCGGGTGCGAAGGCGCCGGCGATCCCCTCGGCCGCGCCTTCGGCGGCCGCCGCGGAACGCGGCAGCAGGAGCTCCTCGTACGCGCGGACGGCTTCATCGGTCGCGGCGGGGCGGCGACGAGGCCTCGGGCGAGGTCGGCTCCGTCGAGCATGGCGAGGTTGGCGCCCATGCCGGAGAAGGGCGACATGAGGTGGGCGGCGTCGCCGAGGAGGGTGAGGCCGGGGGTGTGCGTCCAGGTGTGAGGGACGGGCAGGGCGTACAGGGGCCGGTTGGTGTAGCCAGTGTCGGTGTCGGTGATGAAGCGGAGGAGGTCGGGGCTCCAGCCGGTGAACTCCTTGAGCAGCGCCTCGCGTACGGCGATTTCGTCGGACGGGTCGAGGCCGGCGTCCCGGTGCCAGTCCTCGCCGGTTCGCATGCCGACGTACACGCGTACGTGCCGGTGGCTGTTGCGTTGGGCGATGAAGCCGCGGTTGTCGTCGAGGGCCATCATCGTGCCGTCTGCGGTGAGCGCGGCGAGTTCGGGGTGGCGGATGTCGGCGTCGTCGAAGCCGGTTTCGACGAACGTGACGCCGGTGTAGACGGGTGTCGCGTCCGAGAGTCGCCGGCGGACCGTCGACCAGGCGCCGTCGGCGCCGATGACGAGGTCGGCGTCGGTCGTGGTGCCGTCGGCGAAGTGCAGGCGGTGGACGCCCAGCGTGAGGGGCTCGACGTGCGCGAGCTTGCTGCCCCAGCGCACCGTGTCGCGGTGGAGCGAGTCCAGCAGGAGGTCGCGCAGCTGACCCCGGTCGATTTCGGGGTTGCCGGCGTCGGGGCCGGTGCCGCCGCCGGTGCCGGTCCCGCCGTCCGCCGCGGGCGGGGTCGTGTCGAACAGGACGCGTCCGTCCCGGCCGACCAGGCGCATCTGCCGGCCCTCGGGGCGGGCCAACGCCGTGAACTCGTCGAACAGTCCGGCCTCCCGCAGAGCCTTCAGGCCGGATTCGGGGTGCATGTCGAGGGTGCCGCCCTGGTCGCGCGCGGAGCGGGAGGCGTCCCGGTCGTAGACGGTGGCGCAGATGCCGTGACGCTGCAGGATGCGGGCGCAGACCAGGCCGCCGGGACCGGCGCCGATGATCGCGATACGGGGCGGGGTGGAAGCGTTCATGCACTCCAGAAGAGCACAACGGATACAAAAGTGCAACCGATACACTTTTGAATCCGCCACACTCACGTACCTTGATCGGGGCTGTGAACAGGGCTTTCCCATGATCAAGTCGCCCGTCCGGAGGGGCCGCAGCTAGCATCGGAGCGGTTCGAACCGCGTGGGGGAACGTGAATCCGTTCCAGACGGGAGTCCGACCAGATGGCCACACCACGTCGTATCGCTCGCTTCCTCGCCTCCGGTGCCCTGTCCACGGCCCTGCTGACGGGTGGAGGGCTCGCGACCGTGATCGCGAGTGCGACCACGTCCGCCGCCGCGGCGACGCAGGCTCCTTCACCGGCCGGAGAGATCAGCCTCAAGGCCGCGCCGACCGAGGTGAAGGCCGGTGAGAAGGTCACCTTCACCGGCCGCTCCAAGGGCCTGCCCATCGGTACGAAGGTGGTCCTCCAGCACAAGAACGGCTCCAAGTGGACCACCCTCCACGCCAACACCCTCATCAAGCAGGGCTCCAGCTTCTCCTTCGACAACACCTTCAAGACCAAGGGCAAGGAAGAGCTGCGCGTGATGGCCGGCAACTGGACCTCCCCGTCCACGACCGTGACCATCCGCTGAGCCGACGGCCGCACCGGGGGGCGCGGAGGCCCGGCGCCGTCGCCCCTTCGCGCTCCCCCCACATGGCGCAACGGTCGTTGAGCTGCACCGACCATGATCAATAGCCTGCCTTCCGGCGCGTGACATCGCGTCTGTCGGAGGGAAGGCGAACGATCCCCAGTGAAGCTCCCGATGGTGCAGCGCGCGGCCTGGCCGGCCGCGACGATGGCGCTGCTGACGATGCTCGGCACCACCCAGGCAGGCGCGGCGGCCCCATGGCAGAAGGTGGGCGCCGACGCCCTCGGCGGTGTCAGCGGCATCGCGTTCGAAGGCCGTAGCGCGGACGGGGCGAAGGTCCAGGCGCTGGTCGTGCACGACAACAAGGGCAGCGGGCAGAGGCGCCTGTCCCGGATCACCCACCGGGAGGGCTCCGACGACATCTCCCCGGTGACCTGGGACGGGCCGGAACCTTCCGACCTGGAGGCGATCGAAGCCATCCCCGGCATGCCCTCCGAGTACATGGCGGTGGCCAGTCGCGGCATCGTCTACCGCCTGAAGGTCGTCGGCGACACCGCCACGGTCGTCGACTACGCGCCGCTGCCGTCGATCGGTGAGGGCGACGACTTCGAGGGCTTCGCGCTGGTGGGCCGGAACGGGAACCTCGCCGCCCTCTGGGCGGACCGCGGAGCGGGCGCGGAGCGTCCCGCCACGCTGTACTCGGCTCCGCTCACGTTCGCGTCGTGGGGGCAGCCGCAGTTCGGCGGCGTCACCCGCCGCACGTACCGGGCACCGTATCCGGACGCCGGAGCCGCGCGGCACATCTCCGACATCTCGGTGACCGACTCCGGGCGGATCCTGGTGAGTTCGGCGGCGGACGCGGGCGACGACGGGCCGTTCGACTCCGCGGTAAGCGAGGCGGGCCGGGTGAGCGTGTCGGCGACGGGCCGGGTACGGGTCACGCTCGCGCCCTCCCCGACCCTGCTCGGCACGTTTCCGCAGTACAAGATCGAGGCGGTCGAGTGCCCGCCGGGATCCGGCGACGCCCTCCTCGGCACCGACGACGAGAACCTCGGCGGATACGTACGGACCGCCCCGTTCTGCGGAACCTGACCGGCGGTTGGCGGCCCGCGCGGTGAGCCCTGCCCCCGGCACGGCTCACCGCGCGACCGCGGCGGCGCGGGCCTACGCTGGTGACGTTGCCCGGGGCCCTCGGACGGCGGGAGAACGTGCCGTGAAGCCAACCCACATCCTGCTGGTCCGGGCCTGCGCGGCCGTGGCGGCCGCGGGCCTGCTCACCGGCCCGACGGTCGCCGGCTCCGCCGGCCCCGGCACGACGACCGGCCACAGGACGACGAGCGCCCACGGCACGACCACCGCCCGGGCGGTGTCCGTCACCGCCTCCACCCCCACCCCGGACCCCGACGCCCAATTCCCGCAGCTCACCCCGGCCGTCGCGGCGCGCCTGGACGCGGCCATACGCCAGGTCATGCGCGAGACGAAGGTGCCGGGGGTGACCGTGGGGCTGTGGGCCCCCGGCAAGGGGAGCTACGTGAAGACCTTCGGCGTGGCCGACCGGGCGACCCGCGCACCGATGACCACCGACCTGCACGTACGCATCGGCAGCGAGACCAAGACGTTCACGGTCACCGCCCTCCTCCAGCTCGTCGACCAGAAGAGGATCGGCCTGGACGACCCGATCGGCACGTACGTCCAAGGGGTTCCGAACGGGGAGCGCATCACCCTTCGCCAACTGGCCGGCATGCGCAGCGGCCTCTTCAACTACAGCATGGACGAGGGCTTCATCAAGAAGCTGCAGGCGGACCCGGAACGGAGCTTCACACCGCAGCAGTTGCTCGGCTACTCCTTCGGGCACCCCGTGCAGTTCCCGCCGGGCGCACGGTTCGACTACTCCAACACGAACCTGATCCTGCTCGGCCTGGTCGTCGAGAAGGTCACCGGCCGCCCGCTCCACGAGGTCATCACGCGGGACGTCCTGGCACCGGCCGGGCTGCGGAACACGGTCTTCCCGACCAGTGCGGCCCTGCCGGAGCCGTACGCGCACGGCTACACCGACCAGACGGCCTCGGGCAGGATCGAGGACTCGACCCACTGGAACCCCTCCTGGGCCTGGGCGGCGGGCGAGATGGTCTCCGACCTCCAGGACCTGCGCAGTTGGGCCCAGACCCTGGCCACCGGCAGGCTGCTGACGCCCGCGACCCAGGCCGAGCGCCTGAAGACGACCCCGATGAACCTTCCCGGTGACGGGTACGGGCTGGGCATCTTCGACGTCCAGGGCTGGATCGGACACAACGGATCGATCCCCGGGTACGAGGTCCTTCCGGTCTACCTGCCGCCGGCCCGGGCGACCATGGTCATCCTCCTCAACACCGATGACCAGTACCAGAACCAGGAGCCCAGCACGCTCTTCGGCCAGGCGGTCACCTCCATCGTGACGCCCGCTCACGTGTATCCCGGCCACAAGCCGGTCGCTCCCCGGAGCAGCTGACGCCGTCACTGAGTCACACCCGAGCCGACCTGCATTTTTTCTCTCTGAGTCAAGGATTGCTTGCCGATCCTTGCATGGTCGTGGGCTTCGCGGCGGCAGAGAGTGGGGGTGCCCACGACACCGCGCGACTCGCGGGCGAACTCGGCGGCGAGCCCCGACCCGGTGTCGCGGATCCGGCGCCACGCGCCGGGCCGGCTAAGGGTGTTCGACGCCACCTCGTCGTCCGCGACCCCGCGCGCCTCGCACCGCAGGTACGCGAGCGCACCGAGGTCGTGGGCTCGCACGGCGACGCCGCCGTGATCGACCGGGCGTGTGCCGGCGCCGAGGCCGTCTTCTGGCTCGCGCCGGCCGACCCGGCCGCGCCGAGCGCCGAGGCGGCGTACGACATCGCCGCCTCGGCGCGGCTCCTGCTCGACGACTCCTGGCGGGGCTCGGGCGAAGTCGCCACCCGCCGGGGCGCGCAGGCGCCGTACGGGGTCGGCGCGGTCCGCGACCACCTCTGGCCGACCGGCCGGTCCCGTGAGCGCATCACCCTCTACGACCCTCCGTACGCCACGGAGTACGTCGTCGATCGCAGCCCGCCGCCGTCCCGGCACGAGCTCGGCCGGATGACGTCACCGAGGTCGACGGCGGTACGCACGTGCGCTGGACCACCCGCGCCGAGATCCCCGTACCCGTGATCGGCACCTTCCTCACCCGCCGCCTCGTACGGCCGGTGATCACCCGCACCTTCCGCAACCTCCTCGACAACGCCGACAGCGCACTGGCCGGACGCCGGTAACTCACCCGCCGGCGGCCGCCCTTGGCTCGTTCCCTATCATCTTTCCGGTCCCGGCTGCCCACGGCCACGACGCGTCGCCGTAGGCAGCGGGAGCGAACACGATGAAAGGCAACAGGACTTGGGATTCACCGCTAAGTATCGAATACCTCTGGTCGCGGCGTGCGCGGTGGTGGCCGCCGCGGGCGGACTGCTGGCCCCCGCGGCCTTCGGAACCGAGGACGCCGGCACCACGGCCTCCGCCGGCGCCGATCCCTCCGCCACGCCCGAGGAAGCGGCGCTGCCGGAGGGCGAGGCGCCCGACGCGGCGGACGGCGACGCCGTCGTCTCCGCCGACGACCACACCTCGTTCGGCAACGGCGTCATGAGCATCGGCGGGAGCCGTGCGGCCGCGGCGCCCCGGTCGGCCGCGGTGGCCGCCGCCACTCCCCCGCAGGGCGAGGGGTGGAAGCTCTCCGGGGCCACCAAGTGGCTGGCGACCGGCTACACGATCAAGTTCTACGACCAGAAGTCCGCCGACTGGCTCGCCCCGTACGTCAAGGCGACGGCCGCGGACCTCCAGCGCATCACGAACATTCCCGTCGCCGTCGACACCCACCCGGTGGGCTGGGACTACTCCCGCCCGAGGGGCGAGGTCGTCATCGGCGTCGCGCACCGGCCCTGCGTGCCCCCGGCGGCCGAGGGCAGTATGGGCAACACCGGGTGGAAGGTGGTCCGTGACGGTTCCGGGTCCGCGAACCTGAGCTGCGGGTTCACCTCCTCCTCCCTCGCGGACACCGTGACCAGCGGCCACGCGTACATCGACGACGAGTTCTTCACCTCGGCCGGCAAGCCCACGGCGTCCATGGGTGAGGCCGTCATGCGCAACCACATCAGCCACGAGATCGGGCACACGCTGGGCCTGACCCACGCGAACCGCAGCATGACCAAGGGGGACTGCGTCAAGGGCACGGACTCGGGCGAGTTCCCCGTGATGTGCACGCCGACGTACGCCTACAAGGACAAGCGGGCGGGCACGTACGTCCAGCAGTTCGACGTGCAGGGGCTCCGCCTCCTCGCCGCCGGCGCCGGCGCGGCGCTGTCCCCTCAGGGCAAGGTGTCCGGACTCGGCGGCAAGTGCCTCGATGTCAAGGGAGGCAAGGCGGACAACGGCACCCAGATCCAGCTGTACACGTGCAACGGCACCGTCGCGCAGTCCTGGATCCTGGGGAAGGACGGTACGTTCCGCGCGCTCGGGAAGTGCCTCGACAACTCCCGCAATCTGAGCACCAACGGCAACAAGATCGCGCTCTACGACTGCAACGGCACGGCCGCACAGCGGTGGTCGGTCAACGCCAAGGGGCAGATCGTGCACACCGCCTCGGGCAAGGTCCTCGATGTCACCGGCGGCGCGACCGCCAACGGCACCGCGGTCCAGCTGTACACGGCGAACACCAACAAGCGGCAGGTCTGGGTGACTCCCAAGTAGTCCGTCCGCGGAGCCGGCCGGTGGGGACGCGCGCGTCGCTCGACGCACGCGTCCCCACCGCGCTCAGTTCCACGGATCGGTGAACGACCGTCCCGGCAGAGGCTTCGCGATGAGCGCGATCGGGACGAAGAAGTTGACCTGTCCTATCGCGATCATCAAGGTCGCGAGCGCCTTCGCGTCATAGTGCCCGGCCACCTCGGCGTACAGCTCGTCGGAGACCCGCTCCCCGCCGGCGGACGGCTGGAGCACGGCCTCCACCAGCGCCAGTGCGGCCCGCTCGGCGCCGCTGAAGTACGGGGCGTCCTGCCAGGACGCCACCGCCGTGATCCGCTCCTCGGACTCCCCGGCCTTGCGGAGCATGCCCGTGTGCAGGACGGTCAGGTAGGTGTTTCCGACGATCTGGCCGGCCCGCAGCTGCAACAGGCTGATCGTGGCACGCGGTACGGAGCGGTTGCCTGCGGCCTTGAACAGTGCCGCCGACACCTCCGCCAGCTCGGGGACGAGTTCCACGGGGTCCTGCGCCATCCGCGGTCCCGCCGGTACGTCGGCCGTGATCGTACGAGTCTGAGTCTGCATCGTCGTCTCCCTCAGGTGTCGCGCACCACCGTCATCGGCGGTGCCTTCATAGGCCTGACGGATCCCGTTCGGGAAGTGTGACGAGTACGCGGCAGATTTTTGAAGGCCGCTTCGGGGAGAGGGAGATGGCGGAAGGGGGAAGACCCACCCCTTGCCACTCTCAACTTATAGCGCACAGGGGGGCTTGCGGCAAGGCCCCCGTCGTCCCGCAAAATCGCAGCTCGTAGCCAGAAGCAGCGGAAAGAGGAGATGCACGGGTTGCCTGTGTCGACAACGAAGACGACGAAGACCGCGAAGACCACGAAGACTCCGAAGACCACCAGCGCGTTCGACCTCCCCGGTCACCTCGCCCCCAAGGCCGACCCGGCCCTGATCGCCCGCGACGAGCAGCACTTCGCCGCCCTCGCCCACAGCCTCGACCAGGCCGTCGCCGAGCTGTCCGACCGCCTCGACGAGCTGCGCAGGGCGCCCGGCGGCCTGGGCCGCGAGGCGATGGAGCGGGACAGCGAGATCCACCGGCTCACCTCCCGGCTGCGCGCCCTGCGCCGCTTCGGACTGGACCTGTGCCTCGGGCGCATCGTCGGCGCGGACGACGCCGAGCCCGTGTACATCGGACGGCTCGGCCTCACCGACGGCGCCGGCCGCCGGCCGCCGGCTGCTGATCGACTGGCGCTCCCCCGCCGCCGAGCCGTTCTTCGCCGCGACCCACGCCGACCCGATGGGCCTGGCGAGCCGCCGCAGGTACCGCTGGACCCGCGGCCGCATCGGCGACTACTGGGACGAGGTGTTCACGGCCGACGGGTTCGAAGGGCACGCCGCGCTCGACGACCAGTCCGCCTTCATCGCCAGCCTGGGCGGCACCCGCTCGCCCCGGATGCGCGACGTACTCGGCACCATCCAGGCCGACCAGGACGCCGTCATCCGCGCCAGTGCGCGCGGCGCGCTCGTCGTCGACGGCGGTCCGGGTACGGGCAAGACGGTCGTCGCCCTGCACCGCACCGCCCACCTCCTCTACTCCGACCCGCGCCTGGGGCACCGACGGGGCGGCGTGCTGTTCGTCGGTCCGCACCAGCCGTACCTGAACTACGTCGCCGACGTCCTGCCCAGCCTCGGGGAGGAGGGCGTGCAGACCTGCACGGTCCGCGACCTCCTCCCCGAGGGCGCCGGAGCACCCGTCGAGACCGACCCCGACGTGGCCCGCCTGAAGTCGTCCGCGGACATGGTGAGGGCGATCGAGAAGGCCGTCGGGATCTACGAGGAGCCGCCCGCCGAGGGCATGGCGGTGTGCACCCCCTGGGCCGACCTGTGGCTGAGCCCCGCCGACTGGACCGAGGCGTTCGAGGAGGCGGCGGGCGTCCCGCACAACGAGGCGCGCGAGCGGATCTGGGACGCGCTGCTCACGATCCTGATGGACAAGCTCGACGCGGACGGGGACGAGGACGATGACCACGACGGGGTGTCGCCGCACCAGCTGCGCAGGGCGCTGCTGCACGACGAGGAGCTGGTCGCCGCCGTCAACCGCGCCTGGCCCCTGCTCGAAGCGGCCGACCTCGTCGCGGACCTGTGGTCGGTTCCCGCGTACCTGCGGCTGTGCGCGCCCTGGCTCGACCGCGAGGACGTACGCAGGCTGCAGCGCGCGGACGCCGGCGCCTGGACCGTGTCCGACCTGCCGCTCCTCGACGCGGCGCGTCAGCGGCTCGGCGACCCGGAGGCGGCCCGCCGCAAGCACCGGCACGACGCGGCCGTCGCCGCCGAACGCGAGCGCATGGCCGGCGTGATCGACGACATCCTGGCGGCCGCCGACTTCAATTCGGCCGGCGACGACAGCGAGGGCGCGGTGCGGATGCTGCGCGGAAAGGACCTCCAGGACAGTCTGATCGACGCGTCGGCCCTGCCGAGCGCCGACCCGGACCGGCTCGCCGGTCCGTTCGCGCACATCGTGGTGGACGAGGCCCAGGAACTGACCGACGCGGAATGGCAGATGCTGCTGCTGCGCTGCCCGTCCCGGAGCTTCACGATCGTCGGGGACCGGGCGCAGGCCAGGCAGGGGTTCACGGAATCGTGGCGCGAACGGCTGGAGCGGGTGGGGCTCGACCGGATCGACGTGGCCTCGCTGAGCATCAACTACCGTACGCCGGAGGAGGTCATGGCGCGGGCGGAGCCGGTCATCCGGGCGGCCCTCCCCGACGCCAACGTGCCGACGTCCATCCGCAGCAGCGGGATCCCCGTGGCGTACGGAGCGGTGACGGATCTGGCGGGGATCCTCGACGACTGGCTCGCGACCCACGCCGAGGGGACGGCCTGCGTCATCGGCGACCCGTCGTTCAGGGCGACGCCGCGCGTCCGATCCCTGACCCCGGAGCTGTCGAAGGGCCTGGAGTTCGACCTGGTCGTGCTCATCGACCCGGAGGCGTTCGGCGAGGGCGTCGAAGGAGCGGTGGACCGCTATGTCGCGATGACCCGGGCGACCCGGCAGCTCGTCATCCTCCGCTGACCGCCGCTCGGCGGGATGTCAACGGGCCGCCCGCTCGTTCGGCCGGGTCCGGGGTGCGCGGACGAAGGGCCGGTCGCGGTCGGACACGCGGGGCAGCGGGCCCGCGGCGCGCAGGACCACGTCGAGGACGCGGTCGGGCTCGGCCGCGTAGCAGTGCGCGAACCACGCCATGTTGGCCTCGACGATCGCCCAGCCGCCGTCGCCCAGCCGGCCGATGTCGACGCACACGGCGCTGGGCAGGCCGTCCGCCGTGGCCTTGAGCACCTCGCGGGCGAACGCCTCGGCGCGCGGGTCGAGCGGGGCGGGGTCGGGGCGCCCGTGGACGGCGTAGCGGCTGCCGGCGGCGACCTCCCCGTCGCGTACGAACAGCCTGTACTCGGCGGCGAACTCCACCACCTCGCTGACCAGGACCGGTGTGCCGTCGTCCAGGGCGGCCGGCAGCGCGCTCGCGTCCTCGTACACCGCGGCCGGGAGCAGGTCGATCTTCTCCGAAGGCGGCTTCACGAAGGCGGGCCGGCCGAGCGACCGGGCTCCGGCGAGCGTCGTGAGCCGCACGGAACGGCGCAGGAGGTCCTGCGGCACGGTCGTCAGCCAGTCGTCGGCGGGTTCGAGGAGCCCGAGGCCGAGCCTGCCCGACAGGGCGTCGGCGGCGAGCGGACCCCCGTACCAGTACGTCTCACGGCCCTCGGCCTGCCGGGCGTGGGCGACGACGTCATGGCCGCGCCACGCCGCGGCCTGCGCGAGGAGCTCCGCGGTGGTGGTGCGGGGCGGGTTCAGGAGCAGGACGGGCGTGGCGTGATCGTTCATGACGGCGAGCGTACGAGGGCGGCGGGGCGGGCGGTAGGCGGATACCTCATCCGCGCGTCCGCAGCCTCCTCACCGCATGTTCACCGTTGCCGCATGCGGCGGCGCAACCGAACGTGACACGGTGAACACGTCATGCAGTCGTCCAGCGCAGCTCGGAGGAGTCTCATGCACTTCGCAAGCCGGAAGACGATACGGCCGGTGACGCCCGCGGGGAGGCGGCTGGCCACGGTCGCGGCGGCACTCACCGCGGCCTGCGCCACGGCGCTGGTGACCGCGGCGCCGGCGAGCGCCGAGGTCAAGGCCACCTGCGGGAAGTACATCTGCGTGGCCACCGCCTACCAGGGGCGTGACTTCGTCCAGGACATCACCGTCACGACCAGGGAGGGCCTGCCCGGGACGCTGCGGGCCTTCGTCGGCGACTACAACAGCAGCAGGGCCAACGTGTCGCAGGCCCGGTTCGTGGTCAACCGCGAGTTCAGGGCCTACCCGCGGCTGGCCGTCTGCGGTGGGCTGGACCGCGGCGGCAGGGTGATCGAGAACCACTGCGTGCTCATCCCCTGACGGGTGCGGTGGGCCGCCCGCGCGCTGCCCGTCCTGCGAAGATGGCGTCATGGAACGAGTGACGGGAATCGGCGGGTACTTCATGCGGGCGGCCGATCCGGCGGCCCTGAACGCCTGGTATCGCGACTGTCTGGGCCTGGATGCCGATGAGCACGGCCTCTGGCAGCAGGGGGCCGGGCCGACGGTGTTCGCGACGTTCGAGTCCGGGACCGACTACTTCGGCTCCCGCGAGCAGCGCACCATGCTCAACTTCCGGGTCCGCGACCTGGACGCGATGCTCGCGCAATTGCGCGCCAAGGGCGCGGACGTGGCCGGGGAAACGCAGGACATGGACGGCGTCGGCCGGTTCGGCTGGGTCACCGACCCCGAGGGCAACCGCGTCGAACTGTGGGAGCCCGCACAGCGGGGGTGACGGCCGCGATGCTGACGGCGCGCGGGACGGCGCCGGTCCGTGGGCCGCGGGCGCCGCGGGCCGCCCGGATCGTCAACCCGCCCCCGTCCCGGCGCCCCGCCGAACACCCGTTACAGACGGTGGACCCATTCGGCCCAAAGGTCGAAGGGGCCCGTATCCGACGGACATCCGGGCACGACGGCCCTCTCTCCAGTCCTGCCACGGCCCACTCCCCTTCTTCCCGCGGTCCGCGTCAGCACCGCCTTGACAGATGTCCGTTACAAGGAAGAGTCACGGGTATGTCTGCATTGGGTAACACGCCCCGTGTTAGTGGCTTTTGTTGGCGGTTGGGGGCCAGAGTGTGCCTCCTCGGCAGCACGCCGGGAACTGATCGGAGCCCACCCGTGCCTTCGCGGCCGGGGAGGGCCGCTGTCTGTTGAAGGGGTCATCTCCATGTCTGCTTCTCTCGCCACCCGCCGGGTCCTCTCCGCGTTCCTGGCCGCGGGCGCCCTGGTCGGCGCCGCCGCCCTGCCGGCGGCCGCCGCCGACCACCACGGGCGCGACCACCGGGGCGCGAAGTCCTCGATCGTCATCGGCGACGTCCAGTACGACAGCCCCGGTCGCGACCGCTCCGCCCGCGCCCTGAACGGGGAATGGGTCGAGGTGAAGAACACCGGCCGCCACAGCGTCAACCTGCGCGGCTTCACCCTCACGGACCGGCAGGGCAACCGCTACCAGTTCAAGGACTTCCGCCTGGACGGCCGTTCCAGCGTCAAGGTCCACACCGGCCAGGGCCGTGACACCCGCCACGACGTCTACCAGGACCGCCACCAGCAGGTGTGGGACGAGCGCGACAGCGCCACGCTCCGCGACAACCGCGGCAACGTCCTCGACTCCGACTCCTGGGACGGCCGCCGCCACCACCGCAACGGCTGACCTGGGATTCCGCCCCTGACGGGGTGACCGGCCCGGCGGCCACACGGACGAGCGTGTGGCCGCCGGCCCGTGCGTTCCGGCTCCGGATCAGAGCGCGGAGGCCGACGGGCTCACGCCGGGTGCGGGGGTGTTCGGCCCGCGCTGCGGCAGCAGGGCCTTGCAGGTCTCGAACGCCTGCGCCGACTGCGGGTCGGAGGTG
This sequence comes from Streptomyces vinaceus, assembly GCF_008704935.1. Classification (NCBI taxonomy): domain Bacteria; kingdom Bacillati; phylum Actinomycetota; class Actinomycetes; order Kitasatosporales; family Streptomycetaceae; genus Streptomyces; species Streptomyces vinaceus. Next base: position 6,989,030 of record NZ_CP023692.1, on the reverse strand, counting down.
GGGAGGCCGGGGAAGCCCCTCGTGCCCGGTGCGCCGGGGGAAGCCGACGGCAGCACGACCCCGTGGTCCTTGAGGCAGCTCGTGAACGCCTTCATGGCGCTGCCGTCACCCCCGCCGGAGCCGCCGCCACGCCCGTTGAACTGCGGGCGCAGGTCCGCGCAGGCCTGCGCCGCCGCGCCGCGCTGCGGGTCGGGCGACGCCCTGCGGCCCGGTCCGCCGGACGCACCGCCCCAGCCACCGCCGCCGGGCCCTCGGGTGCCGGTCGGACGGGGCGCCGTCGTCACGCCGTGCTGGGCCAGGCACTGACGGTACGCGTCCATGGCCTTGGCGTCCGGGGACGACGAAGCCGAGGCGGAGGCGGAGGCGGAGGCGGCCGTACGTACGGCGCCCGCGCCGGAGGAACAGCCCGCGAGGAGCAGCCCGCAGGCCGCGAGGGCCACGGCGGACAGCGCGGCGGTCGGCCGGGTCGTGGTCCAGGGCATGTCCGTCGTCTCCTCGGGCTTCGGGCCGCCGGCGGCGTGGGTGCGCCGGCAAGCGTGACTGAACCGCACGGAGATGGGGGCGACCGGGGCGTCCGCTGGGAGTTTCCTGACCGTGCGCGGCCTCCCTCGCCCCGGGGGCGGGAGGAGCCCGCACCGTACGTCCCGTATGGGACGCCATGCCCGCTTCGGTCGGGTGCGGCGTTCCCAGGGAACTCCCAGGAAGCTCCCAGACCCCCCAAAGTCCCGGCGGCCAGGATCCCGCCCCATGAACGTGCTCCCACGGCGGCGCAGGGCCGCCCTGATCAACTCGGTGCTCGGCGTGGCGGTCCTCGCGGGCGCCGGCGGCGCGTACGCGGCGGTGACCGGCGGTGGCGACGGGCCGGCGCGCGGCGGCGCCCGGACCGTCGCGGTCACCAAGGGCACCGTCCTCGCGACGGTGTCCGGCGCGGGGTCGCTGAGCTCGCCGAGCGACGCCGGGGTGAACTTCACGACGGGCGGCCGGCTCACCGAGGTGGACGTCAAGCCGGGGGACAAGGTCACCAAGGGCCAGCAGCTCGGGAAGGTCGACGCGACCGCCGCGACGGAGTCGCTCACGCAGGCTCGGGCCTCACTCACGGCGGCCCAGGCGAACGTCACCAAGGCCGAGGCGGGACAGGTGGGTTCGGCGTCGGGCAGCGGCTCCTCCTCGTCGAAGGGCGTTTCGGTGCCCGCCCCGACGCCTACCGTGGACGCGGCGCAGGTGGCCCAGGCCCGCGCCCAGCTCACCCAGGCGCAGAACGCCGTGGACGCCGCGCAGCGCGCCGTCGACGGGACCGTGCTCAAGGCGCCGGCCGCCGGGACGGTCGCCTCCGTGTCCGCCAAGGTGGGTGACACGGTCTCCGGCACGAACGGCAGCGGCGGTTCGGGCTCCGGCTCCGGCTCCGGCTCCGGTGGCAACTCCGGCTCCTCCAGTGCCGCTTCCTCCTCCGCCCTCTCCGGGTTCGTGGTGCTCACCAACCCGTCCGGCATGCAGGTGACCGCGAACTTCTCGGAGGCCGACGCGCTGAAGCTGAAGCCGGGCCAGCCCGCCACCGTCACGCTCAACGCGATGTCCGGCAAGGTGCTCAACGCGCAGGTGCTGTCGGTCAGTTCCCTGCCGACCGGCAGCGGCTCGTCCTCCGGTGGCGGCAACTCGGGCAGCGGCAGCGCCGTTCAGTACGCGGCCACGCTCACCGTGACGAGTCCCACCGACGACCTGCGCAGCGGGCTGAGCGCAGCCATCCAGGTCGTGATCGGGGAGGCGTCCGGAGCCCTCTCGGTTCCCACCGCCGCCGTGTCGGGAACCGGTGCGAACCGTAGCGTCACCGTCGTCAAGGCGGACGGCACCGCCGTACGGACGCCGGTCACCGTCGGCCTCGAAGGCGACAGCACCGACCAGATCCTGAGCGGGCTCACCGAGGGCGAGCGGGTTCAGCTGGCCGCGGTGTCCTCGACCGGCAGCGGGGGCTTCCCCGGCGGCGCCTTCCCCGGCGGGGCCGGGACGGGCGGCGCCCGCGGTCGCGGCGGGGCCGGAGGCAGCGGTTCGCGCACCACCGGGGGCGGGGGTGGCCGCGGATGACGCCGCCGGTGATCGAGGTGCGCGCGCTGCTCAAGACGTACGGGCACGGCGACTCGGAGGTACGCGCGCTCGGCGGGCCGCGCGATCCCGCGACGGGCCGCCAGCCGGGGGTCGAACTCCTCGTGGAACAGGGCGACTTCGTCGCCGTCATGGGCAGCTCAGGTTCGGGCAAGTCGACCCTGATGAACATTCTCGGCTGTCTGGACGTCCCCACCTCGGGACGCTATCTGCTCGACGGGATCGACGTGGGCGGCCTGGACGAGCACCAGCTCTCGCTGGTCCGCAACCGCAAGATCGGCTTCGTCTTCCAGTCCTTCAACCTGGTCCCCCGTACGAGCGCCGTCGCCCAGGTGGAACTGCCGCTCGCGTACGCCGGGGTGAAGGCCGCCGAACGGCGCCGGCGCGCGGTGGCCGCGCTCACCCTGGTGGGCCTCGCCGACCGCCTCGACCACCGGCCCAACGAACTCTCCGGCGGCCAGCAGCAGCGCGTGGCCGTGGCCCGTGCGCTCGTGACCGCCCCCGCGATGCTGCTCGCCGACGAGCCGACCGGGAACCTGGACAGCCACAGCACCGAGGAGGTACTGGCCCTCGTGGACCGGCTCAACGCCTCCGGCCGTACCGTCGTACTGATCACCCACGAGGACGAGGTGGCCCGCCACGCCAAGCGGGTGCTGCGCCTGGTGGACGGGCAGATCGTCGAGGACGTCCGGCAGGCGCCCGTCGGCGGGCCCCCGCCCGCGATGCGCGGGGCCGCGCACGCCGTGGCCGGAGGTCTGCGGTGAACCCGTTCCAGACGCTGCGCTTCGCCCTCGGCGGCCTCGCGGCGAACAAGGTGCGCTCCGCGCTGACGATGCTGGGCGTGCTGATCGGCGTGGCGGCGGTGATCCTGCTGCTCGCCGTGGGCAACGGCTCCTCCCAGGCGGTGAGGGACTCCATCGAGAAGCTCGGCACCAACGCCCTGACCGTCTCCTCCGGCACCGGGTTCGGCGGCTCGCGCTCCGGCTCCGCCTCCGCGACCGGCACGAAGCCGCTGACCGTCGAGGACGCGCGGGCGCTCGCCGACCCCTCGGCGGCTCCGCACGTGGAGTCGGTCGCCCCCGAGGTCACCACCGCGGAGACCGCCCTCTACGAAGGCACCTCGCACACGGTCGGCCAGGTCGTCGGCACCTACCCGGCGTACTTCAAGGCCTCCAACAGCAAGGTGGCGAAGGGCGACTACTTCAGCAACGACGACGTACTGGCGTCGCGGAAGGTCGCCGTCATCGGCGCGACGACCGCCACGGACCTGTTCGGCACGGCCGACCCGGTCGGCAAGAAGCTGGTGCTGGGCGGCACTCCGTTCACCGTGGCCGGGGTGCTCGCCGCCAAGGGCGGTACCGGCTTCCAGGACCCGGACGACGTGGTGGTCGCGCCGCTGCCCACCGTACAGAACGCGTTCACCGGCTTCGGCTCGGTCGGTCAGATCCTCGTCGAGGCCACGTCCTCGGAGGCGACGGCGGAGGCACAGAGCGAGATCACGACCGTCCTGATGGGGCGGCACGGCATCAAGGATCCGGCCGCCCTCGACTTCCGGGTGTCCAGCCAGGAGTCGCTGCTGACCACTCAGGCGGCGACGAACAAGACGTTCACCGTGCTGCTGGGGGCGGTCGCCGCGATCTCCCTGCTGGTGGGAGGGATCGGGATCACCAACATCATGCTGGTCACGGTGACGGAGCGGACCCGTGAGATCGGCATCCGCAAGGCGATCGGGGCGCCCCGGGGCGTCATCCTCGGCCAGTTCCTCGCCGAGTCGACGCTGCTCTCGCTGATCGGCGGCGGGCTGGGCGTCGCGGCCGGGCTGATCGGCTCGCACTTCACCATCGTCGGAATCAGACCGGTCGTCATACCGGAGTCGGTCGTGGGCGCCTTCGCCATCGCCGTGGCGATCGGGCTGTTCTTCGGCGGATACCCGGCCAACCGGGCCGCGAGCCTGCGGCCCATCGAAGCACTGCGGCACGAGTGAGCCGGCACACGCGGGAACAGGGAGAAGCTGACATGGCACGACGCCGCACCGAACCGGGGAAGCAGTCCGAGGCGGGCGAGGACCGGTACGCGCCGTTCGCCGATGTGTTCACGGCATCGGCGGCCGGTGAGGACCCCTTCCCGGAGGAGCTGATCGTGGAACACCCCGTCGCGCACGTCGCGGAGGGCCCCGCCGCCGAGGGGCCCGACGGTGATCCCGAGGGGATCCTCGCCGAGCCTCCGGACACCCGGGACATATCGGCGGAGCTCGCCGCGCCACCCCGGCCGCGACTGCCCTGGCTGACGCTGGTGCTCTCGGGCGGTGTGGTGGCCGGGCTCGCCTTCACCGGGGGCGCCCTGGTCGAGAAGGGCCATCTCCAGGGCACGCCCGGGGGCGGGTCCGCAGGCCGCGGCTTCGCGGCCGGGGCGGGCGGCCAAGGACGTACGGGCGCGGCCCAGGGCGGTACCGGGACCGGACAGAACGGGGGGCGGCAGGGCTTCGGCGGAGCGACGGGCGGCCCGGGCGCCGGGGCCGGCGCGACCACCGGTACGGTGAAGCTCGTCGACGGCACCACCCTCTACGTCACCGATGCGGCGGGCGACGTCGTCAAGGTCACCACCGATGCGAACACCCAGATCACCCAGGCCAAGAGCGGCAAGGTGTCCGACCTCCAGCCGGGTCAGACCGTCACCGTGCGCGGCAGCCAGAACCCCGCCGGCGATCTCGCCGCGACGACCGTCGCCCAGGGTGGCGCGGGCGGGTTCGGGGGCGGAGGCGGCGGCCGGGGCTGAGCGCGCGAGGAGGAGGGACCCCCCTTGAACAGGGACAAGGACAGGGAGAGGGGCACGGCCACGGCCATGCCCGAGGCGAGCCTGCTCGTCGTGGACGACGAGCCGAACATCCGCGAACTGCTGTCCGCCTCGCTCCGGTTCGTCGGCTTCCGGGTCACCTCAGCGGCGAACGGCGCCGACGCGCTGGCGGCCGTCGCCGAGGAGCGGCCCGACCTCGTGGTGCTCGACGTGATGCTGCCCGACATCAGCGGGTTCGCCGTCGTACGCCGCCTGCGCGAGGAGGCCGGCAGCGGGTCGGGGGCCGACCACCTGCCGGTGCTGTTCCTCACGGCGAAGGACGGCGTCGACGACAAGATCGGCGGACTCACGGCCGGGGGCGACGACTACGTCACCAAGCCGTTCAGCCTGGAGGAGCTGATCGCCCGGATCAGGGCGATCCTGCGCCGCACCGGCGGGCCGACGGGCGAGGGGCGCCTGATCGCGGGCGACCTCGAACTGGACCCGGTGGGCCATCAGGTCCTGCGTGGCGGCCGGCCCGTCTCCCTCTCCCCCACCGAGTTCAAACTGCTCGCGTACCTGATGACCCACGCCGACCGCGTCGTCTCCAAGATGCAGATCCTCGAACACGTGTGGGCGTACGACTTCGGCGGCGACCTCAGCATCGTCGAGTCGTACATCTCGTACGTGCGCCGCAAGGTGGACTCGGGCGCGGACGGCGCCGTCAAGCTCATCCACACCGTGCGCGGCATCGGGTACGTCCTGCGCCGCCCGCAGGGCTGACATGGCGGGGTTCCGGCTCGCCGGCCTCTCGCTGCGCTCGCGGCTGGTGCTGCTCTCGATCGCCCTGGTCGCGCTCGGGCTGGCCGTCAGCGACACCGTCGTCCTGGGATCGGTACGGGCCCAGCTGGTGGGCCGGGTGGACCAGCAGCTGGAACGGTACGGGGATTCCGTGGCGTACCGGGTCCGGGCCGAGGGCACCCCGCAGCCGCACCTCGGCCGGCCGGGCGGCGGACCGGGTCGGGCCTGGCTGCCGAGCCAGTACGTGGTGGCGTTCGCCGACGCGGACGGACGGGTGAGCGACCAGTTCCGGGAGCCCGTCGCGGCCGGGGACCCGCGCCCGCTGTGGCCCGCGATGGACGGGGCGCAGCTGCGGGACCGGCTCGGGCGGGCGTTCGAGGTGCCGAGCGATCACGGGGACGGCACCTGGTGGGTGCTGATCGTGCCGGTGGGGAGCGAGGATCCGGCGCTGCCGGCCGGGGTCGTGGTCGCGGCCCCGCTGGACGACGTGTCCTCCACCCTCGACCACCTGGCCACGGCCTTCGAACTCATCGGCGTCGTGGTGTCGCTGCTGCTCGCCGCCGCCGGCTGGTTCGCCGTACGGGCCGGGCTGCGCCCGTTGCGGCGTATCGAGGAGACCGCGGCGGAGATCTCCGCCGGGCGCCCGCTCTCGCACCGGATGCCGGACGCCTCGCCGCGTACCGAGACGGGCCGGCTGACCAGCGCGCTCAACGGGATGCTCGCGCAGATCGAGTCGGCGTTCGCGGTCCGCGCGGCGTCGGAGGAGCAGATGCGGCGCTTCGTCGCCGACGCCAGCCATGAGCTCCGTACGCCGCTGGCCGGTATCCGGGGCCTCGCGGAGCTGTACCGGATGGGCGCCCTCGCCGACGAGGCGGACGTGAAGCGGACCATGGCCCGGATCGAGAGCGAGGCGGTGCGGCTCAGCGGTCTGGTGGAGGACCTGCTGACCCTGGTCCGGATGGACGAGCAGCGCCCGCTGGAGCTGGCCCCGATGGACCTGCGCACGCTCGCGGTGGACGCCCTGCACGACACCCGGGCGCTGGATCCGGCGCGCGAGGTGACGCTGACCGGTCCGGGTGGTGCCGGTCCGCCCGGTCCGGCACCGGTCTGCGGCGACGAGGCGCGGCTGCGCCAGGTGATCGCCAACCTGGTCGGCAACGCCGTCGCCCACACCCCGGCCGGCTCGCCCGTGCGCATCGGGGTGGGCGGCTCGGGCGGCCACGCGGTGATCGAGGTGGCCGACTGCGGGCCGGGGCTCACGCCGGAGCAGGCGGCCCGGGTCTTCGAGAGGTTCTACCGGGTGGACGCCTCGCGCAGCCGGCAGGCGGGTGGCGGGGCGGGGCTCGGCCTGGCGATCGCCTCCGCCCTGGTCCGGGCCCATGGCGGCGGACTGGAGCTGGAGACGGCGCCGGGCGGCGGGGCGGTGTTCCGCGTCCGCCTGGAGTCGGCCGGGCCCTGAGCGGCCTCCTGCCTACTTCAGGCCTATCTCGTCGCAGGCGGCCTTGTACTTGTCGGTGCAGATCTCGGCGACGGTGTAGACGCCGTCCTCGATGACAGTCGACCTGATGTTGTTCTTGGTCAGCGCGACGCCCGGGACGAGCACGGACGGCACGCCCTGGGTGGTCGGGCTGTCGACCATCTGGTTGATGAGTCCGTCGATCTTCTCGCCCTGGGCGAGGGAGACGGCCATCTCCGCGGCCGCGGCGGCCTCGGGGGCGTAGCTCTTGTAGACGGTCATGTACTGCTCGCCGGCGACGATCCGCTGCACCCCGGCGAGTTCCGCGTCCTGGCCGGTGACCGGCGGCAGAGTGGAGACTCCGGCGGCCTTGAGGGCGCTGATGATGCCGCCCGCCATGCCGTCGTTGGCGGAGTAGACGCCGATGATCTTTCCCTTGCCGAGGGCGGAGAGCGCGGCCGTCATGTTGGCGTTGGCGTTCTCCGGCTTCCACTCCTTGGTGTCGTACTCCTTGCCGATGGCCACCTTGCCGTCGAGGACGAAGTGCGCTCCGGACTTGAAGCCCTTGGCGTTCGGGTCGGTGACCGAGCCGTTCATCATGACGATCTGGCCGGAGCCGGCCTTGTCGCCGAGCGCCTCCAGCAGAGCCTTGGCCTGGACCTTGCCCACGTCCTCGTTGTCGAAGGAGGTGTAGGCGTCGATCGGCCCTTCGGCGAGACGGTCGTAGGCGATGACCGGAATACGGGCGTCCTTGGCTTTCTTGACCGCTCCGGCAATGGCCTTCGCGTCCACGGCGTCGATGATGATCACATTCACCTTACGGGCGATCATGTCGTCGACCTGGGCGTTCTGGGCAGCCGCATCCTGCTTGGCATTGGCGTAGACCACTTGGCCCTTATTGCGCGTGAACTTGGCGATTTCCTTCTCGATCAGCGGCTTGTCGAACTTCTCGTAGCGCGCCGTCTGGTCCTCCGGGAGCAGGAGGCCCACCTTGATGGCCTCCTTCCCGGCCGAGCCGCCGGATCCCGCGTCGGCGCCCTCCGTACTGCCGCAGCCGGCGAGCGAGACGGACGCCGCGGCGGCGGTGACCGCCACGACGGCCCGAGCGAGATGCGTGTTCACGACGTAAACCTCCCTGAGCAGGCCGTGTCCTTTCGGCCGAGGTAGACGCAGTCAACTCGGCACCGACACCCCCGTCAAGAAGTGAACTATTAACGAGATGGCAACGTTGCCATCACGCTCCGCTTCGGAGCAATTCGGCAATTAGCCCTTCTTTTCGGCACGATTGACACTGCCGCGAAAATTCAAGTCGTGAAAAGTTGAGGCGGGCATGCTCCCACCTGATCCAGGACCGCAATTGTCCTGATCGGGTCATCACCGCCGCGTTCGACGGCGAGGAACTCGCATGGGTGCCGGTCGAGGACGGCACCATCGGCCACGGCGAGATCCGCGTCGGCGACACGGTCGTACTGGCCTTCGACCTACGGCCCGACTGGCCGGCGATGCCCTCGCTGCTGCGGGTCTACGTCCCGGACGCGGACGCCGCCATGGCGGCGTCGGTCCGGCACGGGGCGCAGGTCGTCACCGAGGCAGCCGACAGCGCGTGGGGAGATCGCGGCGGCCGGGTGCGGGATCCGTTCGGCAACATCTGGTGGGTGATGAGCCGGGTCGAGGACGTCGAACCGGACCGGGTCTGGGAACGCGCGTCGAGCGCCCCGCAGCACCCGGCCGGCAGAGAGAGCGGGCCGGCGTTTCCGGGGAGGCGCCGCCTGCGGGCCCGCGGCGCCTCCCGTCGTGGATGTGCTCAGGCCCCGGCCGGGCGGCCGCCGCCCGGCGCGCGGCGCATCGGCCACAGGGTGGGGCCGCCGCCCGGGAGCTGGACCTCGCCGAGCACGGTGAAGCCGAAGTGCCCGTAGAAGGGGAGGTTCGCCGGCTTGGAGGATTCCAGGTAGACGGGCAGGCCCGCCTCGTCGGCCTTGGCGAGGCCCGAGCGCAGGAGGGCGGATCCGTGACCGTGCCCCTGGGCGGCGGGATCCGCACCGATCACGGCCAGGTACCAGTGCGGCTCCGTGGGCCCCTCCCCGGCGGCGGCCTCCGCGGCCTGCCGGAAGAGCGGCGCCCGGTCGCCGAGGATCACCGAGAGCTCCTCGACGGTCGCGGCGTCGGGAACGGCCTTGTCCGCCGCGTCCGGCGGAACCCAGAAGGCGGCCGCCGCGTCGGTGCGCTCGCAGACGCCGTGGTGCGCGTACTGCCGGGTGAAGATCGTGCTGAAGTACCGGGCCAGACGCGCCTCTCGCCCGGCCCCGCCGGGCCCGTCGGATGCTCCGGCGCTCTCGGGTGCTGCGGGCTCGTCGGGGAAGAACCAGCGCATCATCGGGTCGTCGTCGAACGCGAGGGCCAGGGTGCGGCCTATCTGTGACGCCTCGTCAATCGTTGCCGGTTTCGGCATGTTTGTCATCGACATACGCCTCATTCTGCACCGGATGATCTTCCATGCCCGGACCGGGGTGCCCCATGGCCACAGGCCCGGGTCTTGCGTGAAGCGTCCAGTGGACGCAAGATATGCGTCCACTGGACGCATAATCGAGTGAGGCGGGGCATGGACCGTACGACGGGCACCCACGGACACCACGAGACGGACCCGGGCACCGGACCGGGAGGCGGTGGGAACGGGTGGCGCGGCAGTGCCTTCGTCCCCCGTCAGGAGGACCTCGAACTGCCCCTGCCCCCGGTGTTCACCGACCCCGCGCAGGAGCGCGAGCACCGCAAGCAGCGGCTCGCCGGCGCCTGCCGCGTCTTCGGCCGCCTCGGCTTCTCCGAAGGGGTCGCGGGACACATCACCGTGCGGGACCCGGAGTACACCGACATGTTCTGGGTCAACCCGTTCGGCATGTCCTTCCGCCACGTCCGCGTCAGCGACCTGATCCTCGTCGACCACGAAGGACAGGTCCGCCACGGCAGGCGGCCCGTCAACCGGGCCGGGTTCGTGATCCACTCCGCGATCCACGCGGCCCGTCCCGACGTGATCGCCGCCTGCCACGCCCACGCCGTCCACGGCAAGGCCTTCTCCAGCCTCGGGCGTCCGCTGGACCCCATCACCCAGGACGCGTGCGCCGTGTACGAACAGCACGCCGTGCACCGGGACGGCGCCGGCGCCGTGGTGGTCGAGGAGGAGGCCGGCCGGCAGCTCGCGGCGGGGCTGGGGCCGCACAAGGCCGTCATCCACCAGAACCACGGCATCTTCACGGTCGGCGGATCGGTCGACGAGGCGGCCTGGTGGTTCATCTCCATGGAGCGCAGCGCCCAGGCGCAGCTGCTCGCCGAGGCCGCGGGCACCCCGCACCTCATCGACCCCGAGTCCGCCCGCTACACGCGGGACCAGACCGGGTTCCCGCTCGCGGGGTGGTTCTCCTTCCAGCCCCTGTGGGACGAGATCGTCCGCACGGAACCCGACCTCTTCGAGTAGGCTCCGCGACCCATGACGCCCCCGCACGAAACCGGTCCGCCCTCCGCGCAGGCCGGATCCCCCGCCTGGTGGCAGGCACGGTACGCCGAACGCGACCGGCGCAGGCCGCGCCAGGGCGGGCTGACGCTCGACCGGATCACGGCCGGCGCGCTCGAACTGGCCGACCGGGAGGGCCTGGAGGCGCTCACGATGCGCCGGCTCGGCGAGCACCTCCAGGTGCGCCACACCTCCCTGTACCGGCACGTCGGAAGCCGGGAGGAGCTCCTGATCGAGACAGTCGACCACATGCTGGGCGAGATCCGGCTGCCCGAGCTGCGCGGAGACTGGCGGGCCGGGCTGGAGCGGGGGGCCCTGGAGTTCCGCCGGGTCCTCGCGGCGCACCCGGCGGTCGTCCCGCTGCTGACCTCCGGGCAATTGCTCGGCCCCAACGCCCTGCGGGCCCGTGAGCACGCCCTCGGACAGCTCCTCGCCCACGGGTGGAGTCCGCGGTCGGCCGTCCACGTCTACCTCACGATCACCCACTTCGTGATCGGCGCCGCCGTGCTCGACTCCGGCGGCGCGGCCCGGACCACCGGACAGCGCGCCGCGATGGCCCAGTTGTTCGGCTCCCTCTCCCCGCTCACCCACCCGTCCGTACACCGCCACGCCGAGCTCCTCAACTCCCCCGATCCCGAGGCGGAGTTCGAGTTCGGACTGCGGACCCTGCTGTACGGACTGGACCACCGGCACGCCGAGGAGGCCCCCGCATGAACGGCGAACGCGTCCTGCCACCGCTGCACCGGTGGACCGAAGGCGGCAGTACGTCGCGGATCGGCGGGCACCGCGTCTTCGTACGCCAGGACGGCCCGCCCCACGGCCCGCCCGTCACCCTCGTCCACGGGTTCCCGACCTCCTCCCACGACTGGGCGGCCGTGGTACCGGTGCTCGTCGCGGCCGGACTGCGGGTCACCACGCTCGACCTGCTCGGTTTCGGGGAGAGCGACAAACCCCGGCGCCACCGCTATTCGGTGCTGGACCAGGCCTCGCTCGTCGAGGAGGTCTGGCGGCGATGCGGAATCGGCGACACGGCCGTGGTCGCGCACGACTACGGAGTGAGCGTCGCCCAGGAACTGCTGGCCCGCGACCCGGCCCGCGTCACCCGCACGGCCTGGCTGAACGGGGGCCTCTACCCCGATCTGCACCGCCCCGTGCCGATCCAGCGCCTGCTGCACGGTCGACTCGGCCCGCTCCTGGCACCGTTCACCTCGGAGCGCCGCTTCGGGGCGACCCTGCGTACCGTGCTGGGCCGGCCCCTCCATGACGAGGACCTGCGCGATCTGTGGCTGGCCGCCTCCCGCGCCGGCGGCCACCGCCTCGCCCCGCGCCTCCTGCGCTACATCGACGAACGGCGTGTGCACCATGACCGGTGGGTCTCGGCGCTGGAGGGGTTCACCGGCCCCACGCTGTTCGTGTGGGGCCCGGCCGATCCGATCAGCGGCGCCCACGTACTGGCCCGGATCCGGGTGCGTATGCCGGACGCCCGGATCGTGGAGCTGACGGGCCCGCCGGCCGTCGGGCACTACCCCCAGCTGGAGGATCCGGAGGCGGTGGCGGCGGCCCTCGCCGGGTTCCTGGCCCCCTGAGGCGCCGGGCGGGAGACCGGGCTCAGGGGTTGCGGGCCAGGGCCGCCGGGGCTCCGGCGGACTGGGCGCCCTCCGCTTCGAGCGTCAACCGGTCCGCCGACTCCATCTTCAGTACGTAGAGGTTGCCCTGGGGGCAGTCGAAGGAGGCCGCGCGGTCGCTCGGATGGCTGGTCACCGCGGCGAAGACCGCTGTGTTCCCCTTGATCTGCTGGAGCTTGAGGGCCTCCGTACACCCCAGGTCCCGCCCGGAGGAGGTCTCCTTGACGTTGCTGACCTGCTTGCCGACCATCTCCCCCACGGCCCCGGCGTTCAGCGTCACCGTGACCGCGAACTCCCCCGTCCTCGCCCGGGTGATCCCGTCCGCGTTCGGCGTCCCGGGCCCCACGCCGGACCAGGTGCCGACCCACGTCTGCGGCAAGGACCCGGCGGAGGACACCGGGGAGGAGGGAGCGGTGGACGGCGCCGTGGAGGACGCCGGCGGCGAGGCGGCGGAGGATCCGCGCTCGCCATCGCCCTCGTGCAGCACGATCGCGAGCGTCACGGCCGTCGCGAGTACGACGACACCCGCGGCCGCGCCGATCACCGCCCGCCGCCGGGAGGCCCACCCGGCCCCGGGTCCGCCTCCGGTCCCGCTCCCCGTCCCACCCGCCGTCGGCGTCGGCGTCGGCGTCGGCGCGTACGGGGGCGGCGGCGGGGGAAGCGGCCCGGGGCCCCTCCCCGCGGGGGCTCCGGCCGCGGGCTGCGACGCGGTCATGAGCCCGCGCAGTTCGGCCGCCCGGCGGCCGGCGTCCGCGACCAGGGCCGGCGGCGCGGCCGCGCTCCAGTCCCCGTCCTGCGCGGCGCCGAGCCGTGCCCGTACCTCCTCGGCCGTCGGCCGCGCGGCCGGCTCCTTGGCCAGGCACTCCCGTACCAGGGGGAGGAGCGCCCCGGGCACCCCGTCGAGGACGGGCTCGTCGTGCACGATCCGGTACAGCACGGCCGGTACCGAGAGCTCCTCGCCGCCCGCCAGGAAGGGGCTGTGGCCGGTCGCCGCGTACACGAGGACCGCGGCCAGCGAGAACACGTCGGCCGGGGCCTCCGCCACGGCGCCGACCGCCTGCTCGGGCGCGAGGAAGCCGGGTGTGCCGATGACGGCGCCCGTCTGCGTGTGGCGGGGGTCGCGTACGGCGCGTGCGATGCCGAAGTCGATGAGGAAGGGCCGCTCGGGGCCGAGCAGCACGTTCGCCGGCTTGATGTCCCGGTGTACGACTCCCACCCCCCGTACGGCGACCAGCGCGGCCGAGAGTTCCCGGGCCAGGCACCACAGGGCCGGTTGCGGCAACGGCCCGTGGCGGCGCACCCAGTCGCCGAGCGAGGGCGCGGGGACGTACTCCGTCGCCAGCCACTGCGGGAGCACTCCCGGCGGGCTGAAGTCCACCACCGAGACCGTCCACGGACTGCGTACGCGGTCGTTGGTGCGTATCTCTCGGGCGAACCGGTCGGCGAAGTCCGGCTCCAGGCTCAGCTCGCGGTGCACGGTCTTGAGGGCCAGCGGCCGGCCGGAGGGGGTCCGGGCCAGGAACACCTCGCCCATTCCGCCCTCGCCGAGCCGCGCCAGCAGTCGGTATCCACCGATCTCCGGCAGGTCACCAGGCCGCAAAGACTCCACTGAACTCCCCCGTCCCCCACGGACTGCTGCACGGCCCGCGGCGAACGGGCCGTCCGGTGGATCAACTTAGCGGACGGGCACCGCGGCGGTGTCCGGTCGGCTCGGCGGCCGCCGGACACCGCGCGGGGGATCAGGAGACGGTGATGAACTTCGCGGTGCTCGGCACCCCTTGGGCGTCGAGGGCGAAGAGCATGTAGGTCCCCGGCAGGACCACGCCGGTGTCCGCCGGTACGGACACCGTGTACGCGCCGGTCCCCGTGGCCGTGGAGACGAGCGGGACCCGCCGCTGGTCGTTGTCCGTGGAGTGGGTGGCGGCCGCGGCCCGCATCAGGACGAAGGAGGCCACCGGCGCCTGGGTGCTCACCGTGAGCGAGGTGCCCGGGGCCGCCCTGGAGGGTACGCCCCCGGTGATGACGGGACGCGGCTTCGGCGATCCGTCCGCGTTCAGCAGGTACGGCGGGGTGAAGACGGATCCGTCGGCGTGGTTGGTCGCGCAGTCACCGCACAGGCCGCCGCCGCCCGAGAAGATCCGGCCGTCCGGCAGCAGGTTGGCCGTGCTGTGGTAGTTGCGCGGTATGGCCATGGTGGCGAGCGGGGTGAAGGTGCCGGTCGCCGGGTCCCACAGCTCGGGGGCCAGTACCGAGGTGGCGTCGCTGAACGGCACCGGATAGGCCTGTCCGCCGAAGACGGCCACCTTGCCGTCGGGCAGGACGACGCTGTTGCCGAAGGCGCGGGCGTGCTCCATGTCCCCGGTGCGGGCGGCCCGTACGGTCCGGCCGCCGTCCGAGATGCTCACCGTGTAGGCGCGCCGGGTGGCCGGGGTCTTCTCGTAGGCGGGCGAACCGCCGAGGGTGAGCAGTTTGCCGATGTCGTACGCGACGGCGTTGCCGGTCATGGCGTCCTGGCTGTCGGCGCGGGTGCCGGCGGCAGTGATGCTGCCCTGACCGGCGGTGGAGATCCAGTTCATCTGCTTGCTCGGGCCCAGTTGCAGTACCCTGCCGCCCGAAGTGGCGTACAGCCACATGTGGTTGTCGGCCCGGTAGGGTCCGGCCGGGTCCGCGGTCAGCGCGGGGACGGCCGAGACACCGGGGAGCCTGCGCCAGGTACGGGTGTCCGGCGACCAGGCCTCGCCGGCCTTGTCGGTGTTCGCGGTTCCGCTCCAGGACCCGCCGAGCACGAAGGCCTCCCCGGTGGAGAGCAGGGTCATGGCCTGGTAGCCGCGGGCGATGTTCATGCTGGTGGTGGCGGACCACTGGTCGGTGGCCGGATCGTAGATGCTCGCCTTCTCGGCGTTGCTCCCGCCGGTGACGAGGACGCGTCCGTCGGCCAGCATGGCGATGCCGGGACAGAACATGTCGTGGCCGGTGTTGTCGATGCGCCGTTGCGTCACCTTGCCGGTCTTCAGGTCGAGGATCGCGGTCTGGGTGTAGCCGTTGCTGCCGCCGAAGCGGTCGACGGCGTACGCGGACCAGGCGAGCAGTTTGTCGCCGGGCAGGGCCGCGGTGGCGACGGGCACCAGGGGGAAGCCGGTGATCCGGTCCCAGGAGCCGTGGACGGCCGGGCTGGCCGGTCCGCTGAGGCGTATCTCGGCGGCGGAGGTCCAGGGGCCTCGGCCGCCGGCCTCGCTGGTCACGGTCAGCCGTATGAAGCGCGCCGTCTCGGTGCGCAGGAACGTGGCGGTCTTGACGGTGTCGTCGTCGCGCCAGGTGCCCGCGGCGACCGGCGCGCCGAAGGCGGTGCCGTCGGTGCTGGTGGTGATGGTGTAGGCGCCGGCCCGGCCGTTGCCCCCGTCCAGGCGGGGGTGGTAGACGAGGGCGGAGACGGCGGCGGTGCGGTGCATGTCGATGGTGATGCTGTGCGGCAGCGGGGCGGGGGTGCCCGACCACCGGCTGTGCCAGAGGGTGTTGGCGTCGCCGTCGAGCACGTTGGCCGCGCGGCCGTTCTCGCCGGTGGTCTCCTCGTCGCCGGCCGTGGCGGTCCAGCCGGTCCGGGACAGGTCGACGGTGGCCGCGGGGGTGCCGGGGTCGCCGAGCAGGTTGATCTCGGCGGCGGAGGTCCAGGGCCCGCGGCCGCCGGCCTCGGTGAGCGCCGTCAGCCGTACGAAGCGGGCGCCCTGCGGGGCGAAGCCGAGCGTCTTGGCGCTGCCGTCGTCCGCGAGCGTACCGGAGGCGACGGGGTTCGCCTCCGCCCAGTTCCGACCGTCCGTACTGACGCTGATGCCGTACTCGCCGACGCGGCCGTTGGGTCCGTCGGTGCGGGGGAGGTAGACGAGCGCGGAGACGACGGCCGTGCGGTGCATGTCGATGGTGAGGGTGTGGGGCAGCGGGGCGGGCGTACCGGCCCACTTGCTGTGCCAGATGGTGCCGGTGTTGCCGTCGAGCACGTTGGCCGCGCGGCCGTTCTCCCCGGAGGTCTCCTCGTCACCGGCCGTGGCCGTCCAGCCGGTCCGGTCGAGGACGGGAGCCGTGGGCTCCATGGCGTTGGCGGGCGCGATGCCGTGGTGGGGTGACTGCCGCGCGGTCTGCTGGTCGAAGGGAACGGGTGCGGGCCGCGGCGAGGGAGCGCGCCCGGCCGCGGCCGGACCGGTGACCGCGATCCAGGGCATCAGCCCGATCAGCAGCGATCCCAGCCCCAAGGCGATGAGCAGGTGGGAGCGGCGTAACGCGCGGGGAAAGGCGAGGAAGCGTCGCCTGTGCTGCAATCTGACCTCCGGGGGTGAACTGGTGCATACCCCACAGAACATAGGCCAGTGGCATCACAACTCAGAGGGAATCAAGGTGAGTTGGCGCGAACCAGCGCCACCCGATGACAAGTAGGCCCTTTATCCCTGACATTCATCACTTTCCGCCGTGCCGGAGCGGTCCGAGGCTGGATGACGAAGGCGATGGCACGAGAGTGAGGGGGACGCGTACGTGACGGCGATGGAGCGGGCGCGGGGGGACGTGACGGCCCGGCCGACGAGGGCCGGGATCGTACGGGTGTGGGCCGGGTCGCTGGCCGCGGTGCTGGTGCGGCGGCGGGCGGGGCCGGGGGTGCGGCACTCGGCGGAACTGCGGCAGTTGGTACTGGCCCTGGCGGCGAGCGAGGCCATCGCGGCCGTGCTGCTCTCGACGATGCTGCCGCCCGGCGTCCGGCCGGTGCATGCCGCGCTGGAACTGCTGCTGATACTGGCCGGGTTGGGGCTGCTGGCGGCGGTGGCCCGGCATCCGCACACCGTGGACGCGGAACGGGTCGTCCTGCGCACCGGGTTCCTGGGGGACGTGACGCTGCCCCGCCCGTCGGTCCGCTCCGTTACGCCGGCCGTCCGGACCGTCCCCGGCCGCGGCCCGCGGCCGGTGCCGGGTGAGCCGGGGGCGGTGGCCTGTTCGGTGGCCGGCCCACTGAACGCGGCCCTGCGCCTGGAGCCGCCGGTCCGTCTCGACCTCGGTCCCGCCGGGGTGGTGGACGCGACGACCGTGTACGTCTCGGCCGACTCCTGGCCCGACTTCGCGGCCGCCCTCGCCCTTCCGCGAGATTTTTCGAAGAGGCACCCATCCGGGGGCTCCGGGGCTCCGAAGTAGCGGCGAGACCCTCTCCGGGGGCTCACTTCACCCCCGTACGATCTGCGGTCCCCCTCCCGGGAGGGGGAGGACCGCGGAACAGGAGCGAATGTGATAGCCAAGCGCACTGGTCGCCTCATGGTGCTGACCGCCGGGCCCGCCGCCGTCTGCCTCGCCCTCGGGCTCTCCTGCCCGGCCCTCGCCGCGGAGGGAGGCAAGGCGTACCAGATCGACCTCGCGCAGCTCAACGACTCCGGCTCGCGCGGTACGGCCATGCTGAGCCTCAAGGGCAACCAGCTGACCGTGCAGATCGAGTCCGAGGGCATGGTGCCCGGGCAGCCCTCGGCCCAGCACCTGCACGGCTCGACCAAGGGGCACGACTTCAAGTGCCCGGACGCCACCGACGACACCAACCGCGACGGGGTCCTCAGCAACACCGAGGCCACCGTCGACTACGGCGACATCAACATCTCGCTCACCACGTCGGGGGACACCAAGGCGGCCAGCGGGCTCGCCGTGGACCGGATGCCCGTCGCCGACAAGCAGGGCAAGCTCTCGTACAAGCGGACGATCACCGTGGCGCAGGACGTGGTCGACCACATCAAGGACCTGCACATCGTGCAGCACGGCATCGACCGCAACGGCAACGGCACGTACGACGTCCAAGGGGCCGGCAAGAGCGAGCTCGACCCGAAGCTGCCGCAGGAGGCGACCGCTCCGACCAACTGCGGCATGGTGATGGGCGCTTCGGTGGGCTCCCTCCCGGTCGGGGGCATCGAGACGGGCGGCGGCGCCGCCCAGAGCGGGCACGGGAACGCGACCCTGCCGGCCGGAGCCGCGCTCGCCGTGTCCGCGGCGGCGGCCGGGGTGGTGCTCCTCGCACGGCGGCGCTCCTCGCCGGCTCCGGTCCGTACGGAGACCGAGGGCGCCGCCGCATGAATCCCGGTCACACCTCCCCGCGCACCGTGCGCCGCGCCCTCGGCGCCGCCGCCCTCGCCACGCTGCTGCTGACCGCCTGCGGGGGCAAGGGCCCGGCGGCGTCCTCCGCCCCGGCCGGCGGCGCCGCCGCGAGCGTTCCCACCGCGGAGGCGTCGGCGGGCGGACACCACTCATCGCCGCCGAAGGCCGGAGCGCAGGCCGAGCCCGCCCTCGCCCGCTCGGAACCGCAGAAGATCGCCATCCCCTCCCTCGGTCTCTCCAGCACCCTGGAGACGCTGCGCCAGAACGCGGACGGCAGCATGGAGACGCCGAAGAACCCCGCCCTCGCGGGCTGGTACGAGCCGGGCCCGACCCCCGGCTCCCAGGGCCCGGCCGTCATCGCCGGCCATGTGACCTGGAACGGCGCGGCGGCCGTGTTCGAGAAGCTGAAGACGATGAAGGCCGGTGACACCATCCAGGTCACCCGGCGGGACGCCAAGACGGCCACGTTCACGGTGGAGCGGGTGGCCGAGTACCCGAAGGCCGAGTTCCCCACCCTCGACGTCTACAGGAACCTCGACTACGCGGGCCTGCGCCTGGTCACCTGCGGCGGCGACTTCGACCCGAAGAAGCACTACTACGACAGCAACGTGGTCGTGTTCGCCCGCATGACGAGCGCCGTATGACGAGCGCCGCGTGACGGCCCCGTCACACCTCGGCTGAGGGCCGGCCGGGGGGAAGCCCGGCGCCCCGGTCAGAGGACGGGCTCGCCGATGCCCAGCAGGTTGCCCTCGCTGTCCCGGAACCAGGCGGCGCGCTCCCCCCGCGCCCCCTTGCTCGGGTAGTTCCCCGCGATCTCGGCGATCCCGTCCTCCGTCCGGAAACCGGGCGCGTCCACGTTTTCGAACGTCACACCGCGCCCCCTCAGTTCCGCCACGACCGCCTCGATGTCCTCGACCGTCAGCGCCATCTGGGTGAACGTGCCGGGCGAGGATCCCGTCGACGTGAACAGCACGAACTCCGTCGTCCCGCACCGGTACAGCAGCCCGCCGGGCCGCTCGTCGACGGGCTCCAGCCCGAGCCGCTCGGCGTAGAACCGCCGCGCCCGGTCCAGGTCCCGGGCCGGAAGCCGGGTCGAGACGTGCGCGCGGGCCAGGGTGTTCCCGTCGTCGGCGTTCATGCCTCCACTCTGCCCGCCGCGCCGCGCACCGGCGGCGGCCACTCCCCTTCCCCGCGCCTCCACCCCCCGAATGGCCCCCCGGCACGCGCCGTCGCACCCTGGAGGGGTGAAGACCGAAGGGAGCGCCACGGCCCGCGGTGCGATCGCGGGATTCCTGGAGAATCCCGTCATCGGCATGGCGCCGTGGATCATCTTTTCGCTGCTCGTCGGACCGGGCAGGTTCGAGATCGCGGTGGCTCTCGCCCTCGCGACGACGATCGTGCTGGTCACGGCCGGGCGGGTCATCAACCGGGGCAGCTCGTGGAAGCTGCTGGAAATCGCCGACCTGGTCTTCTTCGCGATCCTCGCCGTCGTCGGCCTGCTCGCGAGCGAGGAGACCCGCACGTGGCTGGAGACGTACGCGGGTGAGGTCTCCAACATCGCCCTCGTCGTGATCGCCTTCGGGTCGATGGCGATCCGGATGCCGTTCACCCTCCAGTACGCGCGGGAGCGCGTCGACCCGGAGTACTGGAACAAGCCCACGTTCCTGCGGACGAACTACCTCATCACCGGGGTGTGGGGGCTGGCGTTCCTGGTGGCCGCGGTGGCGGGCGCGTACGGCGACCTCGTCCTGCACAATCCCAGCAACATCTGGACCGGATGGATCATCCAGATCCTGGCCATCGTGGCGGCCCTGCGCTTCACCGCCTGGTATCCGGAGGTCGCACGCGCCCGGGCCCTGCGGGACGCGGGGCAGCCCGGGCCCGCGCCGCCGAACCTCGCCGGGATGTTCGTACCCCTGGCCGGACTGCTGGTGCCGATCGGCATCGCCGTCCTGATCTTCGACGACAACGTGTGGTGGCTGGGCGTGGCGCTGATCGTGGTCGGCGGCCTGCTCACGAAGCGCTTGACCGCGCACGACTGATCGGGCACAACTCCGGGGCCGAGCTGCGCGGTTCGGCGTGCGCACCGGGATCCGGGGCACCCCGCGGGGACGGCGGAAGGTGACTGGATCGCCGGGGTGCGGTACGAAGTCCCACGTGAACGATCAGATCCAGCCCCCGTCCGCCACCGCGACCACCCGCGTGTTCATCGCCCTCGCCCCGCCCGACGACGCCAAGGAGGAGCTGGCGCGGGAGCTGCGGGCCTCTTACCGGGCCTACCCGGACCTGCGGTGGAACCGTATCGAGGACTGGCACATCACCCTGGCGTTCCTCGGCGAACTCCCGGTTTCCGCGGTCCCCCTCCTCCAGCCACCGCTCGCCGCCCTCGCGGCGGCGCACCGGCCTCTGGAGCTGGCGCTGCGCGGCAGCGGGCACTTCGACCGGCGTGTCCTGTGGAGCGGGATCGACGGGGAGGTCGAAGGGCTGCACCTGCTCACTTCCCAGGTCCGTACCATCGTCAGGGAGTGCGGCATCGCGTTCGAGGACCGGCCCCTGCGTCCCCACCTCACGCTGGCCCGCTCCCGCCGCAGCGACCCGTCGAGCACCCTGGAAGTGGCGGCCACGCTCACGGAGTTCGCCGGCCGCACATGGCGGGCCGAGCGCCTCCATCTGGTCGGCAGCAACATAGGCCGCGGCCCCGGCCCGATCCACTACCGCGACATCGAATCCTGGGAATTCGAAAAGTAAGCCATACGTACAAGCTCGGACGATTTTACTGAACCGAGATATTTTGAAGCCGTGTCCGATGGCCGCAACTTCGCGCCGATCGGACAAAACTGGTCCGCCGTCGAGAGCCAGTACGCAATGTCACCCGACACAGATCCCGTCCGGGGCTGTTTCAGCAACACAATGCGGAGGTATCACGATTGAGTTGCACCAGAACGGACAACCGAAAACGTCGCACCGAGCAGCGCACGACCCGCCGTATCGCCACCGTCCTCACGTTCTGCGTCATAATCTCCCTGGCCAGCTTCACCGGCCCCGCCGCCGAGGCCGAGGCGGCCTCACCCTACGGCGCCAAGGCCGTCGAGATCGCCGCATCCAAGCGGGGTGCACCCTACGTGTACGGAGCGACCGGGCCGAGGGAATTCGATTGCTCGGGCCTCACCCTCTACGCCTTCCGAAAGGCCGGCCGGGTGCTTCCCCGCACCGCCGACGAACAGTACGAACACACGCGACACATCGGCCGTGTGCAGCGCGTACCGGGGGATCTGGTGTTCTTCCCCGCCGGTGCGACCATAGGACATGTGGGAATCTACGCCGGTCATGACAAGATCTGGCACGCCCCGCGGCCAGGCACCCGCGTACGGCTCGAACGCATCTGGAGCGGAAACGTCCGCTATACCCGTGCCACCTGAGCCACCTGAGCCACCGCTCCTGATCCCGGCCCCGGTACCGGTCCTCTAGCCCTGCCCCTGCCCCTGCCCCTGGTCCTGGTCCCGGGGCGCACCGAAACGCGCGAGGTAGTGCCACACCCTCTTGAGGGCCTGGGGGTCGTGCTCACCCGTCCGGGCGGCGTCCCCGAGGACGCGGGGGTCGAGGAAGCCGTCGACCGCGACGCGGACGCCCAACTCGACGTACTCCCGACCGCGGTAGTCGGGGTGGAGGCTGAGCTCCTCGACGCCTAGGCGGAAGCCGGGGTGCCATTCCAGGGGGCAGCCGAGACGCCGGGCGGCTTCCTCCACGGCCGTGTCCTGGAAACAGGGGTCCAGGACCAACGCCTCCACGTCGCGGTCCATCCGGACCGGTCCGTGCACCTGTGCCTCGATGTAGTCGTCGAGCGCGTCCTGGTCGTCGGCCTCGGCGAGCTTTATCAGCCCCATGCGTTCGGCGACACCGAAGTCGGACGGCTCCAGGAAACTGTCGGGGTAGCAGAACGTGGTCCGCGCCAGCGTCGCGACGGTGAGCCGGAAGTGGGCGGAACCGAAGCGTGGCGCCGCACCGACCGCCTTGTCGCGGAAGTTCAACGCCCCGTAGGCGGGGCGTTCCTGCGCCGGTTCCGCGTCATAGGCTCCGCCGAAGATCCGGCTCTCCCAGCGCCACCGGTCGCCCCCGGGGTGGGCCGTCAGGCCGCCGTTGCTCGTTCCGGTGACGAACTGCGAGTGGTAGACCTCGTCGTCGGCCAGCGCGTCCAGCGTCGACCGGCCGTGTGCCACACGGTCGGGGTGGAAGTTGAGGGTCACCCGCAGCGCCGGGTCGACCGCAGGGCCGGACGACAACTGCGCGACATGGCGAACGGCCCGCTCCTGCGGCGTCCCGGAGGCATCGAAACTCATCCGGACAGTGTTCCCCACACCGGTCACCCGGCGCGCGCGGATATCCGCCGCACCCCGGACCCGCGCCCCTCGTACGTGAAGGCCCGCACCGCGCCGGGGGTTTCGGGGTGGGCGCCGTTCTCGACGGCGGACGGCAGGAGGTGGGGGCGCCGGACGGGGTAGGCGCCTAAGTCGCCTACGAAATACCAGACTTG
The DNA here is from genome assembly GCF_008704935.1 of Streptomyces vinaceus. Lineage (NCBI taxonomy): Bacteria > Bacillati > Actinomycetota > Actinomycetes > Kitasatosporales > Streptomycetaceae > Streptomyces > Streptomyces vinaceus. The sequence continues at coordinate 6,966,138 of NZ_CP023692.1, read as the reverse complement.
GGCGGGGCGGCGGGCACGACGGCGGGGCGTGGCAGCGTACGGGGCGCCGTGCCCCGTCACCTCGCAGCGTGGCGTCCGCCGAGCCGACCACCTCGCGTACGCCCGGGATGGGCGAGTCACCCCGGATTCCGCCCGCCGGGAACGCCGGGGCGCCGCGTCGGGGGCGGTGCGGATCGGGTCCCTGCCCCGGGAGCGCGCCGACGGCTGCCTCACCGGTTCGGCGCCGTCCCGAGTACCCCCCATCCCTCCGCGAAAGCCCTGATCAGCGCCCCGGCCGGACCGCTCGTTCTCCGCCACCGACCAAGCCTTCAGCGGGAAAACTCTTGATGCCGCAGTAGAATGGCGGGTTGTTCGACGCCGGACCGGAACAACCCGGGCAAACCTGGGCTCCGCCGGCAACCCGGATGTCCCCCGGGAGCGAGACGCGAGGGCCGATGGCAGCCACACCTGAGCACGGTGACCTGACCCTGCTCGACGACGACGCGCACGAGGATTCCGGCAAGTTCGCCCGGTTCTCCGCCGGGCCCGCCGCCGGCACGCGCACCCTCGTCGACATCTTCGAGTCGTCCGTACGGGCCTACCCCGACGAACTCGCCCTCGACGACGGCTCCGCCCAGCTGACCTACCGGGCTCTGGCCGTCGAGGTCGAGCGCCGCCGGCGCGCGCTCGCCGCGGCCGGCGTGGGGCTCGGCGACCGGGTCGGCGTCCGCGTGCCCTCCGGCACCAACGAACTGTATGTGGCCATTCTCGCCGTACTCGCCGCCGGCGCCGCCTATGTCCCGGTCGACGCCGAGGACCCCGACGAGCGCGCCGAGCTGGTCTTCGGCGAGGCCGGCGTACGGGCCGTACTGGGCGGCGGGCAGCGCATCGACGTCACCGGCCCGCCGGACGCCGCCGCGTCCGCCGCGCGCCCGGGCCCCGAGCACGACGCGTGGATCATCTTCACCTCCGGCTCCACCGGCAAGCCCAAGGGCGTCGCCGTCAGCCACCGCAGCGCCGCCGCGTTCGTGGACGCCGAGGCCGCGCTCTTCCTCGCCGAGGAGCCCATCGGCCCCGGCGACCGGGTCATGGCCGGCCTGTCGGTCGCCTTCGACGCCTCCTGCGAGGAGATGTGGCTGGCCTGGCGCTACGGCGCCTGCCTCGTGCCGGTCCCCCGCTCCCAGGTCCGCAGCGGCGCCGACCTCGGCCCCTGGCTGGTGGAGCAGGAGATCACCGTGGTCTCCACCGTGCCGACCCTGGCCGCGCTCTGGGAGCCCGAGACCCTCGACGAGGTCCGGCTGCTGATCTTCGGTGGCGAGGCCTGCCCGCCCGAGCTGACCCAGCGCCTGGTCACCGAGGGGCGCGAGGTCTGGAACACGTACGGGCCCACCGAGGCCACCGTCGTCGCCTGCGCCTCACTCCTGACCGGTGAGGAGCCGATCCGGATCGGTCTCCCGCTGAACGGCTGGGAGCTGGCCGTCGTCGACGAGTCCGGCGAGCCGGTGCCGATGGGCGGCAGCGGCCAGCTCGTGATCGGCGGCGTCGGCCTGGCCCGCTACCTCGACCCCGAGAAGGACGCCGAGAAGTACGCCCCGCTGGAATCCCTCGGCTGGGACCGCGCCTACCGCAGCGGCGACCTCGTCCGCGCCGAACCGGAAGGCCTGATCTTCCTCGGTCGGGCCGACGAGCAGATCAAGCTCGGCGGCCGCCGGATCGAGCTGGGCGAGGTGGACGCGGCGCTCCAGGCGCTGCCCGGCGTCGCCGGCGCGGCCGCGGCCGTCCGTACGGCGCGCAGCGGCAACCAGCTGCTGGTCGGCTACCTGGTCGCCCAGGAGGGCTGGGACCAGGCGGCGGCCGTGGAGCGGCTGCGCGCCGAGCTCCCGGCGGCGCTCGTACCGCTGCTGGCCCGGGTCGACGAGCTGCCGACCCGCACGTCCGGCAAGGTCGACCGCAACGCCCTGCCCTGGCCGCTGCCGGAGCTGGAGACCACGGGGCCGACCGAGCAGCTGTACGGCACCGAGGCCTGGCTCGCCGAGCAGTGGACCGAGACGCTCGGGGTGAGCGTCAGCGGCGCCGCCGACGACTTCTTCGCCATAGGCGGCAACAGCCTCGCCGCCGCCCAGCTCACCACCCGCCTGCGCACCCGCTACCCGCGCGCGGCCGTCCTCGACATCTACCAGCAGCCCGTCCTGCGCAAGCTGGCCCGGCGGCTGGAGAAGTCCGTACAGGACGACGACGCGGCCCGGAGCGTCGCGCCCGTTCCGCTGCGTGCCAAGGTCGTGCAGACGCTCCTGCTGCTTCCGCTGTTCACCGTGGTCGGGCTGCGCTGGAGCGTGGCCCTGCTGGCGCTGGGCAACGCGCTGCACTGGTTCGGTGCCTACGCGTGGGCGCCGACCGCCTCCTGGTGGGCCGTCGTACCCGCCGCCGCGCTCCTCTTCAGCCCGCCGGGCCGCCTCGCGATCGCGGCCGGCGGCGCTCGCCTGCTGCTGCGCGGGGTGAAGGCGGGACGCCACCCACGCGGCGGAAGCGTGCACCTGAGGCTGTGGACGGCCGAGCGGCTTGCCGAGTACGCGGGCGCGACCTCGCTCACCGGTTCCTGGCTGGAGCGGTACGCACGGGCCCTCGGCGCGAAGGTCGGCCCCGAGGTGGACCTGCACTCGCTGCCTCCGGTGACGGGCATGCTCAAGCTGGGCCGCGGCTGCGCCGTGGAGTCCGAGGTGGACCTCTGCGGGCACTGGCTGGACGGCGACCGCCTGGTGATCGGCCCGGTCAAGGTGGGCGCGGGCGCCGTGGTCGGCACCCGCAGCCTCCTCTTCCCCGGCGCCCGCGTCGGCAAGCGGGCCGAGGTGGCCCCCGGCTCGGCCGTGTCCGGTACGGTTCCCACCGGCCAGCGCTGGGCCGGGGCCCCGGCCGTCAAGCTCGGCAAGGCCAAGCACAACTGGCCCAAGCAGCGCCCGCCGCGCGGGCTCTTCTGGCGGGCCGCCTACGGGGCCGCCGGCATCGGCCTCACCGCGCTGCCGGTGCTCTCCACGCTGCCCGCGCTGCTCGTGGTGAGCCGGTTCGTGCCCGCCGACGCGGGTCTGGCCGAGGCCCTGCGCGGGGCGCTGGTCGCCGTAGTGCCCGGGGCGCTCGCCTACGGGTTCACGTACGCGGCCCTGCTGCTGGTCTCCGTACGCCTGCTCAGCCTGGGCCTGCGCTCCGGAACGCATCCGACGCACAGCCGGGTCGGCTGGCAGGCCTGGACCGTCACGCAGCTGATGGACCTGGCCCGAGAGACGCTCTTCCCGCTGTACGCGGGTCTGATCACCCCGGTGTGGCTGCGGCTGCTCGGGATGAAGATCGGCCGGGGCGCGGAGGTCTCCACCGTGCTCGCGCTGCCGAGCCTGACCACCGTCGGCGAGGGCGCGTTCCTCGCCGACGACACGCTGACCGCCCCCTACGAGCTGGGCGGCGGCTGGATGCGCATCGGGCACTCCGAGATCGGCCGCCGGGCTTTCCTCGGCAACTCGGGCATGACCGCTCCCGGCCGCAGCGTGCCGGACGGCGGCCTGGTCGGCGTCCTGTCGGCGACCCCGAAGAAGGCCAAGAAGGGCAGCTCGTACCTGGGCCTGCCGCCGGTGAAACTGCCCCGGTCGGCCGAGTCCTCCGACCAGAGCCGGACCTACGATCCGCCCGCGCGGCTGCTGTGGGCGCGCGGACTGGTGGAGCTGTGCCGGCTCCTGCCGGTGTTCTGCTCGGCGGCGCTGGCCGTGCTGATGGTGGCGGCGCTGTGCGCCCTGGCCACGGCGAGCGGCGGCCCGGGGGTCTGGGGTACCGCGCTGCTGTCCGGGGTGGTCCTGCTCGCCGCGGGCCTGGCCGCGGGCGCCGTCTCGGTGGTCGCGAAGTGGCTGCTCGTGGGCCGGCACCGGACGGGTGAGCACCCGCTGTGGAGCGGCTTCGTATGGCGCAACGAGCTGGCCGACACCTTCGTCGAGGTGCTGGCCGTGCCCTGGCTGGCCGGCGCGGTTCCCGGTACGCCGCTGCTGAACCTGTGGCTGCGCGCGCTGGGGGCCCGCATCGGCCGGGGCGTGTGGTGCGAGAGCTACTGGCTGCCCGAGTCGGACCTGGTGGAGCTGGGTGACGGGGTCACCGTGAACCGCGGGTGCGTGTTGCAGACTCACCTCTTCCACGACCGGATCTTGAGGACGGATACTGTGGTCCTCCGCGAGGGCGCCACGCTGGGCCCGGGCGGCATCGTCCTGCCCGGAAGTTCGGTCGGGGCCCACAGCACACTGGGTCCCGCCTCTCTCGTGATGGCCGGGGAATCCGTCCCCGCCGACACCCGTTGGCTGGGCAACCCGATCGAGGCATGGCGGACCTGACGAGGGCCCGGGCACAGCGCAGGGAGCGGAAGCGGCAATGAACGGCCAGAGAACAGCGGCATCGGACCCGTACTTCCCCGACAACGGAGACTCCCGTTACCGCGCGCACCGGTACGAACTCGCTCTGGAGTACCGGCCCGGCCCCAACCGGCTGACCGGTACCGCCCGGATCAGCGCGATCGCCGGGCGGGCCCCGCTCGCCGAGTTCCACCTGAACCTGGCCGAGTTCAAGATAGGCCGGGTCATGGTGAACGGCCGGGCCCCGCACTACACCCACCGGGGCGGCAAGCTCCGCATCCGCCCGGCCAAGCCGCTGCCGGCCGGCGCCGCCTTCACGGTGGAGGTGCACTGGGCCGGCAACCCCAAGCCGGTCCGCAGCCCCTGGGGCGGGCTCGGCTGGGAGGAGCTGACCGACGGCGCGCTGGTGGCCAGCCAGCCGGTCGGCGCGCCCTCCTGGTACCCGTGCAACGACCGGCCCGCCGACAAGGCCTCGTACCAGATCTCGGTGAACACCCCCTCCTCATACACGGTGGTGGCGGGCGGGCGGCTGCTCACCCGGACGACCAAGGCCTCCACGACGACGTGGGTGTACGAGCAGCCCGCGCCGACCTCCAGCTACCTGGTCGGCCTGTCCATCGGGGTCTACCAGACGGTGCTGCTCGGCGATCCGGGCCTCGGCGGGGTGCCGATGACGGCGCACGTACCGGCGCACCTGCTGCCGCAGTTCTCCCGCGACTTCGCCCGGCAGCCGGCCATGATGCAGCTGTTCGAGGACCTGTTCGGGCCCTATCCCTTCGGCGAGTACGCGGTCCTCGTCGCCGACGAGGAACTGGACGTGCCGGTGGAGGCGCAGGGCCTGTCCCTGTTCGGCGCCAACCACGTCGACGGCGCCCGCGGGTCGGAGCGGCTCGTCGCCCACGAGCTCGCGCACCAGTGGTTCGGCAACAGCCTGACCATCACCGACTGGCGGCACATCTGGCTCAACGAGGGCTTCGCGAAGTACGCGGAGTGGCTGTGGTCGGAGCGCTCCGGCGGCCGCAGCGCGCACGAGCACGCGGCCGCGGCGCACCGGCTGCTGGCCACGCTGCCGCAGGACCTGCGGCTGGTGGACCCGGGCCGCAAGCTGATGTTCGACGACCGCCTGTACCAGCGCGGGGGGCTCGCGGTGCACGCGATCCGCTGCGCGCTGGGCGACGGCGCGTTCTTCCGGATGCTGCGCGACTGGGCCACGGTGCACCGCCACGGCGTGGTGAGCACCGCCGCCTTCACGACGCACGTGGGCCGGTACGCGAGCGAGCCGGTGGACGAGGTGTTCTCGGCCTGGCTGTACGAACCCTCCCTGCCCCCGCTGCCCGTGCCGCCGCCCGTACGGCCCTCGGCGTCGACGCCGGCGAAGCCGGGGTACCCGCCCACGAACGGCCGGGCGGCCGGACGTGCCTCTGCCTGAGCGCCGGCACCGAACGCGACCGCGCCGGCGGTTCAGCCGTACGACCGGCGGTTCAGCCGTACAGCCGGCGTTCCGCCGTACGACCGGCGCCCGCCGCAGGCCTACCGGCGCAGGTCGCGGGCCGCTGCCTCCCGGTAGGGGCGGAAGAACGCGCGGAGCTCCTCGGCGTACAGCTCCGGCTCCTCGAAGGGTGCGAAGTGGCCGCCGCGCGGGGGCTCGGTCGCGTACACGACGTTCGCCGTACGCTCCAGCCATGCCCGCGGCGGCCGGACCACATCGCCCTGGAAGATCGAGAACCCGGACGGGACCTCGACCCGGCGGGCGTGCTGCGCGGGCGGGATGGCGGCGTTCGCCCGGTACATGCGCATCGACGAGCCGATCGTCCCGGTGAGCCAGTAGAGCGTGACGTTGGTGAGGATCTCGTCCTTCGTGAAGCTCCGCTCGATGTCACCGTCGCAGTCGCTCCACGCCCGGAGCTTCTCGACGATCCAGGCGGCGAGCCCGGCCGGCGAGTCGGTGAGCCCGAAGGCCGCGGTCTGGGGTTTCGTACGCTGCACTGCGGCGTACGCGCCCTCGGTCGCCCCCCAGGCCGCGGCGGCCTCCAGCCAGGCGCGCTCCTCGGGGGCGAGTTCCGCCGGGTCGCCGGTGAAGAGCGGCAGGCCCGCGTCCGTACGGTGGACCGCCACGACCCGTTCGGGGTGGTCGAGCGCGAGGTAGCGGCTCACGTGGCTGCCGAGGTCCCCGCCCGCCGCGCCGAACCGCTCGTACCCCAGCACGTCCATGAGCTCGGCCCACAGTCCGGCGACGGCGACGGTGTCGAGAGGCGCTCCGGTGGGGCGCTCGGAGTACCCGAAGCCCGGCGCGTCGGGGACGACCACGTCGAACGCGTCGGCGGGATCGGCGCCGTGCGCGCCGGGGTCGGCGAGGAGCGGGACGACCTTCACGTACCGCCAGAACGAGTCGGGCCAGCCGTGGCCGAGGACCAGCGGCAGGACGGGCGCCCCGGGCGGGGCGACGGCACGGGCGTGCACGAAGTGGATCCCGGGCCCGGATCCGCCGCCGAGCGCGACGCGGAAGTGCGGCAGGCGGGCGAGCTCCGCCTCCCGGGCCGGCCAGTCGAACCCGTCCGCCCAGTAGGCGACGAGTTCGCGCAGGTAGCCGAGGTCGGTCCCGAGGGACCAGCCGGCGTCCTCGGGTGCGTCCGGCCAGCGCGTCGCGCGCAGTCGCGCGCGGAGGTCTTCGAGGTCCGCGGGGTCGGTGTGCGGGATGAACGGCTCGGGGCGACGGGAGGCGTCCGACATGGGCGCCAGCCTAATGTCAGCAGCGGTTGGACGCGCCGTTCTGGCGGGTCAGGTTGTCGTTGGACATCCAGCCGGACGCGTTCGTGTCGGTGGCGTGGACGTAGGTCCACTTGTTGCCGTACGCGTTGACGACGTAGCACTGGTACGTGAGCTTCGTACCCGACTTGGCCACGGCGACGGCGGGGCATTCCTGGTAGGGCCCGGTGGTGATGTGGTGGGTGCCGGACATGAAGCCGTACGTTCCCCGGTTGCGGTCCTGATGGCTCCAGCCGGTGCAGCCCGTCGACACGGGAGTGGGCTGGGAGTGCGCCGAGGAGGATGCCTTGGGGGACGCGCCGCCGCTGTTGCCGCTCGGTGCGGGCGTCGGTGACTTGCCGGGCTTGCCGGAGTCCTTGGCCGGCTTCGGGGTCCGGGGGTCCGGCGCGGTGGACGCGGTGGTGCGGGTGGTGCTCCGGGGCGGCGCGGCATGGGCCTGCGCGCCGCCGCCCTTGTCGCCGTGGTCCCCCATCGCGGCGTACGTGATCCCGCCCCCGGCCAGGACGACGGCGACCGCCGCACCGACGACGACGCGTCCGCGGGTCGCCGCCGTGGTGGTACCGGAGGCCTGGGGCCCGGTCGTCGGTGCGCCCGTGTAGGCGATCGGCCCGGACGGGGAGGGGGTGTGGGCGGGGATGTGGGCTGCGGCGGGGGTGTGGGCGGGGAAGGGGTGGCCGGGGTACGGCGGTTGCGGGGACGGCTGGGGGTACGGGACCGGCGCGGGGCCGTAGCCGGGCGGGGGCGTCGGGGCCCCTCCGTACGCGCTCCTGCCCTCGGCCACCGCCTGGAGCATCTCGCGCGCCTGGCCGGCGGTGGGCCGGTGCTCCGGCTCCTTGGCCATGAGGGCGCGCAGTACGGGTGCGAGCGCTGCGGCCCGGCGCGGCTCCGGCAGCGGCTCGGTGACGATCGCCGACAGGGTGGACCAGGCGGACGTACGGCGGAAGGGGTACGCGCCCTCGACCGCGGCGTACAGCGTCATGCCGAGCGACCAGATGTCCGACGCAGGTCCCGGTTCCCGGCCTTGCGCGCGCTCCGGCGGGAGGTAGTCGAGGGAGCCGATGATGTCGCCGCTGCGGGTCAGCTTGGCCATGTCCTCGTCGCCCGCGGCCTGCACGGTGGCTATGCCGAAGTCGGTGAGGACGACGCGCCCGTCGCGCTCCAGCAGCACGTTGGCCGGTTTGACGTCGCGGTGCAGGACCCCGGCCCGGTGCGCGGCGTCGAGGGCGTCCATCAGCTTGGCGCCGATCGCCGCGGCCTCGCGCGGCTCCAGCGGGCCGCGCCGCTCCAGTACGTCGTCGAGCGAGGGCCCGTCGACGAGTTCCATGACGATGACCGGGAGGCCTTCCTCCTCGGTCACGTCGTGCACGGTGACCACACCGCCGTGCCGGATGCGGGCGGCGGCCTGTGCTTCGCGCTGCATCCGCGTGCGCAGATCGGCCAGTTCGACGGCGGACGCGTCGGTGTAGGCGCGCATGACCTTGACGGCCACTTCCCGGCCGAGCAGTTCGTCCACGGCGCGGGCGACCACGCCCATTCCGCCGCGTCCGATCATCGCGGTCACCCGGTACCGCCCGCCGAGCACCCTGCCGACCAGCTCCGCGCCGTTCGCCTCCCCCGCCGTCACCACACGCCCCGTCCGTCGCCTTCGCCAACTCGCCTGCCGAGCAGGCCCAGCGTAATGGCACGCCTATTCGGATCGGCGCAGGACGCGACTGCGCCCCGGGCGGTTCGCCACGCCGTCGCGTGTCGAACCGCCCGGGGCGGGCCCGGACTTGCCGGTCAGTCGGTGCCGAACTCCATCGCCGCGCGGTCGAGCAGCTCGTCGTCCTCCGAGATCTCGCCGCGGGAGGCGATGGCCTCCGCGCCGCCCTCCGGCATGGCGCCGATGAGGCCGGTCGCCGCGGCCTGCGCCGCGCCGATGAGCTCGGGGTGCGCGGTACCGACGATGCCGAGGCCGGCGTACTGCTCCAGCCGCGCCCGCGAGTCGGCGATGTCGAGGTTGCGCATGGTGAGCTGACCGATCCGGTCCACCGGGCCGAACGCCGAGTCCTCGGTGCGCTCCATCGAGAGCTTGTCCGGGTGGTAGCTGAAGGCCGGGCCGGTCGTGTCGAGGATCGAGTAGTCCTCGCCGCGCCGCAGCCGCAGGGTGACCTCACCGGTGACCGCCGAGCCGACCCAGCGCTGGAGCGACTCGCGGACCATCAGGGCCTGCGGGTCCAGCCAGCGGCCCTCGTACATCAGCCGGCCGAGGCGCCGGCCCTCGTTGTGGTAGTGCGCGAGGGTGTCCTCGTTGTGGATCGCGTTGACGAGACGCTCGTACGCGGCGTGCAGGAGCGCCATGCCGGGCGCCTCGTAGATGCCGCGGCTCTTGGCCTCGATGATCCGGTTCTCGATCTGGTCCGACATGCCCATGCCGTGGCGGCCGCCGATGGCGTTGGCCTCCATCACCAGGTCGACCGGGGAGTGGAACTCCTTGCCGTTGATCGTCACCGGGCGGCCCTGGTCGAAGCCGATGGTCACGTCCTCGGCGGCGATCTCGACCGACGGGTCCCAGAACCGCACGCCCATGATCGGCTGCACGGTCTCCACGCCGGTGTCGAGGTGCTCCAGCGTCTTGGCCTCGTGGGTGGCGCCCCAGATGTTGGCGTCGGTGGAGTACGCCTTCTCGGTGCTGTCGCGGTAGGGCAGCCCGTGGGCCACCAGCCACTCGGACATCTCCTTGCGGCCGCCGAGCTCGTGGACGAAGTCGGCGTCGAGCCAGGGCTTGTAGATGCGCAGGTGGGGGTTGGCGAGCAGGCCGTAGCGGTAGAACCGCTCGATGTCGTTGCCCTTGAAGGTCGAGCCGTCGCCCCAGATCTGTACGTCGTCCTCAAGCATCGCCCGGACCAGCAGGGTGCCGGTGACGGCGCGGCCGAGCGGCGTGGTGTTGAAGTACGCGCGGCCGCCCGAGCGGATGTGGAACGCGCCGCAGGCGAGTGCGGCCAGGCCCTCCTCGACCAGCGCCGCCCGGCAGTCGACCAGGCGCGCGATCTCGGCACCGTAGGTCTTGGCACGGCCGGGCACCGACGCGATGTCGGGCTCGTCGTACTGGCCGATGTCGGCGGTGTAGGTGCAGGGGACGGCACCCTTGTCGCGCATCCAGGCGACGGCGACGGAGGTGTCGAGGCCGCCGGAGAAGGCGATGCCGACGCGCTCGCCGGTGGGCAGGGAGGTGAGAACCTTGGACATGGGAAGAGTATGCATCGAAACGCATGGCTATGCAAACCCATGAAGGCAACCCGTGGACGAGGTCGCCACCCATATCCCTGGGCCATCGCGGGGCCGGACGCTACCCTCCTGCGCATGGTTGACATGGACACGCTCCAAACCTCGTCCGGTGTGCGCCTTCGCGGCACACCGGCACGCCGCCCGCGGACCACCCCCGCCGCGCTCGCGAGGAGGGCCGGCCGGCTCACGTTCGTCTGCCTCCTCCTGCTGGCCCTCGCGGGGGCGGCGGCCGGAGGCTCCTTCGCCGCCCGGGTCTCCCCCGGTACCGGTCCGGCCGAGGCGGCCGCCGCCCGCTGGGGCGACCGCCGCCTCGACGAGGCCGCCTTCCTGACCACCCACAACGCGTTCACCAACTACGAGGACTCCCGCTGGAGTTCGGTGAACCAGGCCGAGTCGGTGCGCGCCCAGCTCGACAACGGCGTCCGCGGCCTGAGCCTGGACACGCACTGGTACGAGCGCAGCACCTGGCTGTGCGTCATCAGCTTCGGCAGCGACTGCTACCCGAGCGACGTCTACCTGTGCCACGGCGACTGCAAGACCTTCGCCGGAGCCACGTACGCCCTGCCGCGCCAGTCCTTCCAGGGCACGATGCAGACCGTGGTGGACTTCCTCGCCTCCCATCCGCAGGAGGTCGTGACCGTCTTCCTGGAGGACTACGTGGAGGCAGGCCGGCTGGGGCAGTCCCTCGGCCGGGTCAGGGGCCTGCAGGAGATGCTGTTCCGGCCCGACGACTGGGGCGTACGGCAGAACGGATGGCCGAAGGTGGCGGACCTCGTCACCGCCGGCAAGCGCCTGCTGATCTTCTCCGACCGGTCCGACCGCGAGCACCTGGGCGTCATGTACGACAAGTCCTGGACGGTGAGCAACTACTGGAGCCTCGGGGACCTGGGCGACGACCTGTCGTGCGTCACCCGCTGGCCCGACGTGCCCCTGGACCGCCAGGAGCCGGGATTTCGGCGGCTGTTCACGATGAGCCACCACCGCAACGTGCCCACCGTCCTCACCGCGGCCCTGGACAACGGCGCCAAGCTGCGGGGCCGCGTCGCCGGGCAGTGCCGGACCGCCACCGGGGGCCGCACCCCGAACTACGTCTCCGTCGACTTCCACCGGCTGTCGGACGGCAGCGGTCACACCCCCGCTTCGATCGTGGCGGAGCTCAACGGGAGCCGGTGAGCGCGGCGGTGCCCGAGCGGTCGGTCAGCGCCCGGCCCGCAGGTTCGGCTGCGGGCCGGGGGCCGGCGCGGCCGGGTCGACGGTCGCCGTGATGACCGTGGCGGCCACCACGCTGGCCAGGGCGAGCCCGGCGGCGAGCCATCGCGGGCGCGGGCCCTTACGGTGCCGGGCGGCCCTGCGGGAGCGCGGGGGCGGGGCGGCCTCGCCCTGGTGGAGGGGTTCCTGGGGTGCGGGGTACCGGTTCATCGCGGGTCGGGGTCCTCGGTGGGTCCAGTGGGGCCGGTGGGTTCGACGGGTTCGACGGGTTCGACGGTGGCGGCGGAGCCGGCGGAGGCGGCGGCCGGCTCAGTAGGTGAAGCACTCCGTATGGATGCTCTCGGCGGGGACGCCCGCCCTGAGCAGTGCCGCGGTGGTGGCGTCGGCCATGCCGGGCGGTCCGCAGAGGTAGACGTCGCGGTCGGACAGGTCGGGGACGAGCGCGCGCAGGGCCTGGGGCGCGAGCGGGTCGTACGCGGCGTCGGAGCGTCCCACCAGGTAGTGCAGGGCCGCCTGGCGCTCCGCCGCGATGGCCTCCAGCTCGTCACGCAGGACCAGCTGGCCGGCGTCACCCGCCCGGTAGAGCAGGGTCAGGTCGCCGGGGCCCGCGGGCAGGGACTCGAAGAGCGCCCGCATCGGAGTGATCCCGATGCCCCCGGCGATCAGCAACACCTTGGGCCGGGTGCGCCGCCGTCCGGTGAGGGCGCCGAAGGGACCGGTCGCGAGGACCCTGGTGCCGGGCCGGAGCCCGCGCACGCGCCGCGAGTGCCTGCCGAGCGCCTTCACCGTGATGCGGAGACGGTCGTCGCTGGCGGGCGCGGAGAGCGAGAACGGCAGGGAGGTGTGCCACAGGCCGCGGGTCAGGAACCGCCAGCGGAAGAACTGGCCCGGCTCGGCCCGGAGCTCGCGCAGCCGCCCGCCCTGGACGGTGACGGAGACGACCCCGGGCCCCTCGCGTTCGACGGTGGCGACGCGCAGCCCGTGCCGCAGGGCCTGCCGGGCCGGGACGATCCCGCGGTACCAGGTGAGCAGTACGCCGACGACGGCGTGCAGCAGGGCCCAGAACCAGGCGGTGAAGGCGGTGACGGCGACGTCGGGGCCGGCCAGCTGGTGGACGAAGCCGAGCGCGGCGGCGAGGTAGGTCAGGAGGTGGATGCCGCGCCACGTCTCCTGCGAGACCCGGCGGCGGACGGCCCGGGCGCTGACCAGGCCCACCCCCGCCAGCAGGGCGGCTCCGGCGAACGCGGCGGCGACCGCCGGGTACCGGAACAGGGCGCCGGTGGCGCCGAGCAGATCGGTCCCGGTGCGCAGGGCGTGGACGACGAGGGCGAACAGGGCGTGCGTAGCGCACAGGACCAGGACCCACCGGCCGCCGAAGGCGTGCCAGCGGGCGAGGCGGTCGGCGCCCACTCCGTGCTCGACCGCGGGCACGCGCGCCATGAGGAAGAGCATGGCGAGGATCCCGTAGCCCGCGAGGAGCCCGGTGAGGTGTGCGGTCCCCGCGATCAGCTCGTCGGGGCGGGCGGAGGGATGTACCTGCACGGCCCACAGCAGGGTGACGGCGGCCGCCCCGGCGGCAAGGCCGGCGCGCAGCCGCTCGGGCGCGGTCTTCATCTGCGGCGCCCCGCGCCGCCGGGGCCGGCGTCGGTCGAGGGGCCGCAAGGGCGCGCGGGAGAGTCATGCCGGGTGCGTTTCACATCGGCAACTATGTGCAAAGGCGTGCAGGGCAGGCAATGGCGATGACTTCCGTCACGGGCGCCGATTGCGGGTGGTATGTCCGCTCATGAGCGGTACGGGGACCCACGGTGGACCTGCCGACGACCCGAAGTGGCCGCCGTTTCGAGTTTGCATTCCTGCACTACAGACACGAGGCACGTGCCCGCCTAGCACACGCGCCGACGCGTTTTGGGCAATCCTTTACGCTTGCGCGGCGCTGCCGCAGCCCGGGTGGCCCCAGCGGTTGCCCAGCTTGGTGATCATCTCTCCGGCCGCGTACGAGGTCCCGCAGGGACAGCTCCCGGGGAACTTCGCCTTGATCGAGGCCCGGCCGCCGCGGCCGGGCTTCTTGGCAGGGGCCGTCGCCGTGGCCGCGGAGCGGGATCCGGATCCGGCTCCGGATCCCGCTCCGGATCCCGCTCCGGACCTCGCGCGCGGCGCCGAAGCGCGGGCGGGAGCGGGCTCGGGCATCGCCGCCGCGCCGAGTGCCGTTCCGGCCGCCTGCTGGGTGACGGCGGCGTCACTGGCGGCCTGGTCGGCGATCGCGTTCAAGTGGTCGCCGTCCGCGCGGTGGGCCGGAACGTAGCGGAATTCCACGTCCCGCTCGGCCAGCAGCGCGTCGATCCGCTCGACGAGCTCCCGGTTGGCCACGGGCTTGCCCGCCGCGGTCTTCCACCCGTTGCGCTTCCAGGCCGGCAGCCACTGGGTCACCGCCTTCATGGCGTACTGGGAGTCCATGCGGACCTCGACGGCGGTTCCGGGGGCCAGGGTCTCCAGCAGCCGCTGGAGCGCGGTGAGCTCACCCACGTTGTTGGTGGCCCGGCCCAGGGGGCCCGCCTCCCAGCGCTCCGGCCGGCCCTGCGCGTCGGCGACGACCCACGCCCAACCGGCCGGTCCGGGGTTGCCCTTGGCCGCGCCGTCGCAGGCGGCAATGATGCGATCAGACATCCCCCGATCATGCACCACCACCGCCCCTGCGCGAATTCGGCCCGTCTGGCGACGGAGGTGACGGAGCGGCACAATGGGCCGGGTCAGCGCCGTCCGGCAGGAGTGCGTGTGCCCGTACCGATCATCGTCGACTGCGACCCCGGACACGACGACGCCCTCGCGATCATGCTCGCGGCGGGTGACCCCGCGGTCGACCTGCTGGCGATCACCACCGTCGCGGGCAATCAGACGCTCGCGAAGACCACCCTGAACGCGCGCCGGGTCTGCACGGTCGCGGGCATCACCGGTGTGCCCGTCGCCGCCGGCTGCGCCCGGCCGCTGGTCCAGGCGCTGCACGTGGCGGACGACGTGCACGGCGCGTCCGGCCTGGACGGGCCGCGCTTCCCCGAACCCACCGTGGACGTGGTCGCCGAGCACGCGGTGGACCTCATGTACCGGATCCTGGCCCGGCACCCGGAGCCGGTCACCCTGGTCCCGACGGCGCCGTTGACCAACATCGCCCTGCTGCTCACCCGCCATCCCGACGCCGCCCGCCGCATCCGGGAGATCGTCCTCATGGGCGGCTCGACGGAGCGGGGCAACCGGAGCCCGGCGGCCGAGTTCAACATCCAGGCGGACCCGGAAGCCGCCGACATCGTCTTCCGCAGCGGGGTCCCGCTCACCATGTGCGGCCTCAACGTCACGCACCAGGCGCTCGCCACACCCGAGATCGTCGCCCGATTCGAGCGGCTGGGCACCGAACTGGGCCAGGTCTGCGTCGAGTTGCTGACCTTCTTCGCGTCCACCTACCGCACGCTCTGGGGGTTCCAGGACCCGCCGCTACACGATCCGGTCGCGGTCGCCCGGGTGCTCGACCCGGGCATCGTCCACTGCGTGGACGCGAACGTGGTCGTCGAGCTGCAGGGCCGCTACACACGGGGCGCCACCGTCGTGGACCTGCACCGGTACACGGGCCGACCGGTGAACGCCCAGGTTGCGCTCACCCTGGACTCCGGCGCGTTCTGGGACCGGATGGTCGGCGCGGTGAAGGCCCTCGGTGACCGTACGCCCGCGTGAGTCCGGTGCCGGAAACCGATCGGGGCCTCGGTCAACCGGCGGGTACGGTTCGCCTCATGGACGTTTCCACCACCACTGCTACCGCTGCTGCCGACGATGAGAACACCGCGCGCCGCACGGCCCTCAAGGCCACCGCACGCCAACTGCTCGTGAAACTGGGCGCCGGAGGGCTGTCCCTGGATGCCGTCGCCGAGGGCAGCGGGCTCGCCCTCGCCGACGTGGAGGGCGTTTTCCCGCACCGGGACGACCTGTTGACCGCGCTCGTGATCGACGCGTACGAGGAGTCCGCGGCCGCGATGGAGGAGGCCGACCGCGGCGCGGGCGCCACCGGCGCGACGGCCGGGGCCCGGCTCCTCGCCGTGACGCGCGCCCTGCGGAAGTGGGCCTTCGACAACTCCGAGCAATTCACGCTGATCTACGGTTCGCCCGTACCCGGCTACCACGCCCCGCAGGACACCGTCCCGGCCGCCACGCGCACCCCCGCGGTACTGGCCGGCATCGTGCGCTCCGCCCTGGCCGCCGGTGAACTCACCCCGCCGCGAAGTGCGGTGCCCGGTCCGCCCCTGCTCCTGCCCGAGGCGGTGCAGCTCTTCGGCGGTACGCCCGAGGAACCCTTCTCGGACCTGATCGAGCGCGGCATGGTGCTGTGGAGCAATCTGGTCGGGCTCCTGGTGTTCCAGGTCTTCAGCCGCACCCACGACAGCGTCCGGGACGAGGCCGCGTACTTCGACTTCGCGATCGCCGTGGCGGCCGAGAGCATCGGGCTGACCGTCCCCCTGGACGGGGCGGCGGACCGCTGACACGGCCCGCACGGGACCCTGCGGGCGCGCAGCGGTCCGGGCCGGCCCCCATCCCCCGGGGGCCGGCCCGGACCAGGCCGAAGCGGCCGGCAACTCACTCGGCTACCCCCGTGAAGCAAAGTTAGCTGCCAGCTATCGACGCGTCCACGGTGGCGGACTTACGCCCGATTGTCAACTGACCGCTAATCTGCAAAACTGGAAAATAGCTGTGAGCAATTCCTAGGGGTGGGGGGAGGGAGATGCGCAGTGTCCGGTACTGACGACCGACCCGTGCTGGCAGTGCGCCTGGACGACCTCTTCAAGACGGTCCGCCCCCGGGGAAGGCAGTGGACCAACGCCGAGGTGGCCGAGGAGCTGAAGCGGGCCAACCCCGACATCAAGGCCGGCGGCGTGTACTTGTCGCAGCTGCGGACGGGCAAGCGCTCCAACCCCTCGCCGGACCTGCTGGCCGCCCTCGCCCGTTTCTTCGGGGTATCGGTCGCCTACTTCTTCGACGACGAGGTGGCCGAATCCGTGCTCGACGAGGCCGCCGTCGTCGAGGTCCTGCGTCAGGCCGGCGTGCGTTCCGTGGCGATGCGCGCGGCCGGTATGAAGAAGGAACACCTCCTGGCCATCACGGCGATCATGGACCAGTACCGGCAGATGCAAGGGCTCCCTCCAGTCACGGACCCCGCAGACCCCACGGAACCGGCGGGCCCCGCAGACCCCGAGTGACCAGGACCGCCGCCGCGGCCGACGCCCGGGGGCGCCACGAAGGACCACGGCCAACACCGGCGGCACATGCGGATGGGCCATCCAGTTAGCATGGCCCCATGACGACGACGCCCCTGCGCAAGGACGCGGCCCGCAACTGGGAGCAGATCGTCGCCGTGGCCCGCGATCTGGTGGACCAGGGCACGGCGCTGCAGCTCAACGACGTCGCCCGCCGCGCCGGACTCGGCGTCGGCACGGTCTACCGCCACTTCGCCACGCCCGAAGCCCTGCTGGAGACCGTGGCCACCCCCTGCCTGGAGGGCCTGACCGCGTACGGCGAGCGGGCGCTGGCCGACCCCGATCCCTGGGGTGCGCTGGAGGGCTTCCTCTCCCGCACCCTCGAAGCGCAGGTGACCGACGCCTCCCTGGCCCCGGTCACGGCCGCGGCCGAAGACGCCCTGCCGCGGACCACGGAACTCAAGGCGGCGCTGTGGTCGGCAGGCCGGGTCCTGCTCGACCGGGCCCGTGCGGCCGGGGCCGTCCGCCCGGATCTGGCCCCGGGCGATCTGGTCCCGCTCATGTGCGGCATCGCCTACGCCGTGGACGTCCACGGCGGCGCTCCCGCTGACCGGATCGACACCGCCCGGCGCTACCTCGCCACGCTGCTCACCGGCCTGCGCGCGACCACCATGCCGCCGAGCGCCTGATCCGATCCGACCGGGCGGTGCGTGCCGTGCGAGGGTGCGAGCGGCACGCGGCCAAAGGCCCGCGTACACAAGCCAGTTCGGTGAATCCTCTGGTCTCCCTGTCCGCCTGCCTGCCAGTGTTCGTCCGGACGGACGACTGGGAGGGGTTGGGATGCGCATCACCGGATCGACGGTTCTGCTGACCGGAGTCACGGGCGGCATAGGCCGCACGCTGGCCCGTACGCTCGCCGCGAAGGGCGCGCGGCTCGTGGTGACCGGGCGGCGCGAGGACGCGCTCAAGGCCGTGGCCGACGAGCTCGGCGCCCGGGCCGTCCTCGCCGATCTCGCCGACGCCGCCGATGTAGAACGGCTGGCGGCGCAGTGCCCGGACACCGACGTCCTCATCGCCAACGCGGCCCTCCCGTCGAGCGGCGATCTGCTCGACTACACCCCGGAGCAGATCGACCGGGCCCTCGCCGTGAACCTGCGGGCACCGGTCATGCTGGCCCGCCTGCTCGCGCCCCGCATGGTCGGCGCGGGACGGGGTCACATCGCGCTGATCGGCTCCGTCTCCGGGAAGGCCGCCACCAAGTCGTCCTCGTTGTACGACGCGACGAAGTTCGGTCTGCGCGGTTTCGCGCTGGCGTTCCGTCAGGACCTGCGCGGCACGGGCGTGGGCGTGTCCGTCATCCAGCCGGGGTTCGTCCGCGATGCGGGCATGCACGCCGCGACCGGCGCCAGGACCCCCGGCGGAGCGCGGACGTCCTCACCGGATCAGGTGGCGCGGGGGGTGATCCGGGCCATCGAGCGCAATCTGTGCGAAGTCAACATCGCTCCACCCGAGATGAAGGTGCTGATCGCGATCGCCGGGCAGTTCCCCGCCCTCTCGGAGTGGGTGCAGAGCCGCGCCGGGGTGGACGACACGGTGCGGGAGATCGTCGAGGCCCAGAAGAAGAGCCGCTGACCGGCAGGCCCCCCGCGGAGCCCCCGCCCCCCGCTCATGCCGTGTCCGCGAGGGCGACCTCCCTCGCCTCGCCGCGCACCGTGACCGCGCCGGCGTCGACCGAGATTCCGGACGGGACGAGGCCGAGCGGCAGCTCCGGTATTTTGCGTTCCGCCGCCCTGAGCGCGGCGGCGATCTGCGGATTGCCCGGGTCGAGCGGGCGACCGCCCAAGGACGCCGCAGCCGGTTCGAGCGTGACGGTGTCGCCGGTCAGCTTCAGCGCGGCGGTGACGACCAGCGGGACTCCCATGAAGGAGCGGGTGATCTCCAGCCGTCCGTCCCGCCCGGTCAGCCGGACCCCGGCACCGCGCTTGGCCGCGAGCGCGTCGAGCGGGACCTTGAACTGCCCCCGCGCCGTCGCCGCCGCGTACCCGCCCGCCGTCCTGGAGACCTCGCGCAGGTCGAGGGAGGCGGTGACGGGCAGTCCGTCGTCCGTCCTCGCCCGGCCCTCGACCTCCACCTCCGGGTAGTTGCCCGCCGCCGCGTTCCACAGGAACGGGAAGCCGTCGATCGAGACGTCCGGCGCCCCCACCAGGGCGCTCTGCCGCGCGGCGATCCGGCCGGCCATCCGGTCCTCGGCGACGCCGGCCGCCACGCGGTCGGCGAGTACGAGCACGGCGAGCAGGGCGCACGCTCCGGCGAGCGCCCACCGCCGGGTGCGGCCCGGGCGGCCCGGGCGGCGTGGGCCGCGCGCGGCGGCGGCGCGTACGGCGCCTCCGCGTACGCCGCCTCCTCGTACGGCGCCCTTCGCGCGGGCGTCGGGCCGGGCGGTGCGGTGGTTCATGTGTTCCTCACGGGTTCGGGGACGGAAGAGGTACGGGCGAGGTCCTCTCCACCGCCTTCGATGTGCATCTGCGGCAGCAGCCGGTCGAGCCATCGCGGAAGCCACCAGTTGGCCCTGCCGAGCAGGACCATCGTGGTGGGGACCAGGAGTCCGCGGACGACGGTGGCGTCGAGCGCGACCGCGGTAGCGAGGCCGATCCCGAACATCTTCACGACGGGGTCGTCCCACAGGAGGTAGCCGAGGAAGACGCACACCATGATCAGCGCGGCGGAGGTGATGATCCTGCCGGTCCTCGCCAGGCCGGTGATCACCGCCCCACGGTTGTCCCCGCTCGCCAGCCAGGCCTCGCGGACGGCGCTCAGCAGGAAGACCTCGTAGTCCATGGAGAGCCCGAACAGGACCGCGAACATGAGCAGCGGTACGTACCCGGGAACGGGTACCGGCCCGCCGAGGCCGAGCGGCGCCGCTCCCCAGCCCCACGGGAACAGCGCGGTGAGCACTCCGTACGCGGCGGCCACCGAGAGGAGGTTGAGCACGGCCGCCTTCGCGGCGACGAGCGGGGAGCGGAAGGCCAGCAGCAGGAGCAGTCCGGCGATGGCGAGGACGACCCCGATGACGGCGGGCAGGCGCTGCGCGAGCCGGTCGTTGAGGTCCAGCTGGGTGGCGGGGATGCCGCCCACGTGTGCTTCCTGGCCGGTGTCCTTCGCGACGGCGGGGAGGGTGCCGGCGCGCAGCCGGTCCACCAGGGCCGCGGTGCGCGGATCGCCGGGCGCCGTGGTGGGGGTGACCTGCCAGCGTACGGTCCTGCCGTCGCGGCTGAGCTGGGCGGGCGAGACCGCGGCGACGCCGCTGGTGTCCTCCAGTGCCCGGCCCACGGCCGTAACGGCCGGGTCCGCCGGTCCGGACGCGGGCCCCGGCAGCGTACCGATCACCTGGAGGGGTCCGTTGACGCCCGGGCCGAAGGCGGAGGCGAGCCGGTCGTACGCCGTACGCCCGGCGGTGCCCGGGGACTTGTCCCCGCCGTCGAGCTGCCCGAACGACAGCTGGGACGCGGCGAGCGCCGGCAGGACGAAGAAGGCCAGGCCCGCGAGCAGGTACCGCCACGGCCGGTCGGCCACGTGCCGGGCGATGCGCGCCCAGCCGCGGACGGGCAGCGCCTGCGGCCCGTCCGCCGCACCCGGGGCGGCGGACGGGGCACCCGGCACGGGGGCCAGGCGCCGGCCCAGCAGGGCGAACAGCGCGGGGAGCAGGGTGAGGGTGGCGGCCATGGCGACCAGGACGGCGATACCGGGCGCGAGGGCCAGCGCGCGGAGCAGCGGCAGGCCACCGAGGGCCAGGCCGGCGAGGGCGGCGATGACCGCCGTACCGGCGAAGGCGACGGCCTTGCCCGAGGCGCCGATCGTGAGGGCGGCCGCCTCCTCGACCGGCTTCCCGGTGGCGAGCAGTTCACGGAAGCGGGTGAGGCAGAAGAGGCTGTAGTCGATGCCCACACCGAGCCCGATCATCGCCGCGATGGTGGCGCCGGAGGACGGCATGTCCGTCACGTGGCCGGCCAGGCCGATCACTTCGAGCGAGATGCCGAGGCCGACGACGGCCGTGGCCAGCGGTACGGCGGCCGCGATCGGCTTGCGGAACCCGAGGTAGAGGACGGCGAAGGCGGCGACGAGCCCGATGACCTCGCTGCGCCGCGTGGACTTCTTGTCCGCCGCCTCGGCGAGGTTGCCGCCGGGGGTGACCTCGATCCCGGCCGCTTCGGCCGGTGCGGCGGCGGCCATGAGGTCGTGGACGACGGCGGCGGTGATGTCCCGCCCCGCCAGGTCCAGTTCCACGGCGAGGTAGGCGGTGTGCCCGTCGGCTGCGAGGGCCGCCCCGCCGGCCGGCTCGTACGGGGTGGTGACGGCGACCACGTGGTCGCGGGCGGCGAGGGAGCGGGCCGTCCGCTCGACGGCTTCGCGTGCGCGGTCCGAGGTGAGGAGCGGACCGTCGGCCGGCGTGTGCAGGACCAGGGGCTGGCGCCCGGAGGCGGAGTCCGCGAACGCTCGCGCGGCGTCGTGGGCGGCCTGGCTGTCGCTGCCGGGTATGGAGACCGTCTCGGTCGTGGCGGTGCCGAGCACGCCCACCGCGGCCACCAGGCCCGCTAGCAGCAGGAGCCAGGCGGTGATCACCCGCTTCGGCCGCCGGGCGCACCAGCGCCCCAGGGTGACGAACATGCGTACGGGATCCCCCTCGTGCGGTGCGGCGTGTTTCCGTCATCATTGCACTACGAGTGCAATTAAATCAACGCGCGCTCCCGCTCGCCGCGGCGCGCGGCGGGGCAGCGGGCGGCAGGCGGCGCGGGCGGGCAGCGGGCGGCGCGGGGCGGCGGACGCTCCGCCCCCATTTGCGACAATGGCGGCGAGCGGAACCGGGAGGGGTCAACGTGGAGCAGTCGGCGGCGGGACGGCCGGAGGAACGACGCGCGGACGGCCGCGCCGAGCGCAGCCGGCTGTCCCGGGTGAAGATCGCCGACGCGGTGCTGTCCCTGCTCGACGAGGGCGAGTCCCAATTCCCCGCCGACCGCGTCGCGGAACGCGCCGGCGTCTCGCGCCGCCTGGTCTTCCACCATTACGCCGACATGTCCCAGCTGGTGGAGACGGCCATCGCGCGGCGCCTGGAGCAGCTCATGGAGCAGACCAGGCCCCTGCCGACCGACGGCCCGCGGGCCGCACGGGTCGCCGCGCTCACGGAACAGCGCTCACGGATCCTGGAGTGGATCACCCCGGCCCAGCTGGCCCTGATGCGGCTGGAACAGAACGGGGACCGGATCAGGGAGGTCACTCGGCAGGTCCTGGACTTCGCCCGGGGCCGGTTGGCCGAGGTCTTCGGCGAGGAACTCGACCGGCTGCCCACCGAGCGCAGGACCGAGGTGCTCCACGGCCTGGACGCGGTGACCACCTGGGGCGCCTGGTACCACTGGCGCAGCAGCGGCCTGAGCGTCGAGGCCGCCACCCGGACGATGGCGACGGCCGTACACGCCCTCCTGGCCAGTACGGATCCCGCCGGGCCGGCCGACCGGCCGTAGGGCGCCCCGCCCCGCCCCGCAGGACACGGTCTAGTGCGCGTCCACCCCGGACAGCACCCGGCGGCCCGAGGGCTCGGAGCGCCGGTCCGGCGCACCGCCCCCACCCCGGGAGAGCCACCGGTGCAGGGCGGGGCCGCCCGCCGCGATGCCCGCGAACAGGACCACGGCGGTGATCAGGCTCGGCTCCGAGACCCACGGGCCGAGCAGCTGATCCAGCAGCAGGGCCGCCGCTACCAGCAGCACCTTCCCCGCCAGCAGGCCGGAGTGCAGACGGCGGTGGACCGGCCGGCCGAGGCGCGCCCGGCGGCGGTGTGCCAGCGACATCAGGACCGCGGCGCACACGACGAGCACCAGGAGGCGCAGCGCGTGCTCCCAGGCCGGGGTGCCCGAGCCCCAGGCCCAGATCCCGCCCATGACGGCCCCCGCGACCACGTAGATCCGGCGCTCGGCCATGACTGCCTCCTGATCCGACAGGGTTGCCACACCAAACAACTTGCACTTCGAGTGTCATAACTTCGGGCGAATCCGTCAAGCCCGGCTGCTTTCGGACCGCGAGAGGGGTTCGACTAGGGTCGGCAGCACAGCGCGACCACGTATCCCCATCGACCAGAGGAGCAGCCGTGAACCGGCCGGCGTCCACCGTCCTGCAGCAGGAGATCGCCCGGGAACTCGGGGTGTCGGAGACCTTCGACGCACACGAGGAGATCGAGCGCCGGGTGGCCTTCCTGGCGGAGCGGCTCACCTCCACCGGCCTGCGCTCCCTGGTCCTCGGCATCAGCGGCGGGGTGGACTCCACCACCGCCGGACGGCTCTGCCAGCTCGCCGTGGAGCGGGCCCGCGAGGCCGGTCACGAGGCGACGTTCTACGCGATGCGGCTGCCGTACGGGGTCCAGGCCGACGAGAAGGACGCCCAGCTGGCGCTCGGCTTCATCCAGGCGGACCGGGTGCTGACGGTGGACGTCAAGCCCGCCAGCGACGCCGCGCTGGAGGCCTCCCTCGCCGGCGGCACCGTCTTCCGCGACGCCCACCACCAGGACTTCGTCCAGGGCAACATCAAGGCCCGCCAGCGCATGATCGCCCAGTACGCGGTGGCCGGCGCCCACGACGGACTGGTCGTCGGTACCGACCACGCGGCCGAGGCCGTGTCCGGCTTCTTCACGAAGTTCGGCGACGGTGCGGCCGACCTGGTCCCGCTCACCGGCCTGACCAAGCGCCGGGTGCGCGCCGTGGCCGACGTCCTGGGCGCCCCCGCCGAGCTGGTCTGGAAGACCCCCACCGCGGATCTGGAGACCCTGGACCCGGGCAAGGCCGACGAGGACGCCCTGGGTGTCACGTACGACGACATCGACGACTTCCTGGAGGGCAAGCCGGTCGACGAGCGGGCCTTCGACACGATCGTCCGCCGCTACCGCCAGACCGAGCACAAGCGCCGGCTCCCGATCGCGCCGTGACGCCGCGCCGGGTCCGGCGCGGCGTCGCGGTGGGCTGGATCGCCCTCGTCCTGGCCGGCGCCGCGTACACGCTGTACCTGGACGACTCGACGAGCGCCCCACGGGGGCCGCAGCACTGGGAACGGGCACCGGCCCCGCCGACGAGCCGGTCCCGTGCCCCACGCAGAGCGACGGAAGCGTGGCCCCCACGGCGAGCGGCTGCACCTACTGGCGGCGCAGCTGAGGGCTGTCCCGTACGCCGCGCGCCCGTCGGGGATCACGGGACGGTCTTGGGCTTGAGGAAGTACGTCGGGGCTCGGGGAGTGGCGGTGTCGAGCCTGGGCAGGTGAGCGTCATGGGCAGGGGCCGTGCGATGCGTGGACGCCGGGTCCGTCGGGCGGGCGCGCCGGCGGCGGTGGCGCTGCTGCTGGCCGCGCTGTGCGCGAGTACCGGCTCCGCTTCCCCCTCCTCACGCGCGGACTTCGATCCCGCCACCGTGCGGAGACTGGACGCGGCGATCACGAAGGTCATGGAGCAGACCGGCATGCCCGGCCTCGACATCGGTCTGTGGATACCGGGCCGCGGCGTGTACGAGAAGTCCTTCGGCGTCGCGGAGCGGCAGACCGGCACCCCCATGAAGTCCGACCACTACACAAGGGTCGGCAGCGTCACCAAGACCTTCACCGTCACCGGCGTCCTCCAGCTGGTCGGCCAGGGCAAGGTCGGCCTCGACGACCCCATATCCCGGTACGTCCCCGGCGTCCCCGGCGGGGACGCCATCACCGTGCGGCAACTGGCGGACATGCGCAGCGGCCTCTTCGACTACACGAAGGACGAGAAGTGGCTCGCGGGCCTGCGCGCCGACCCGCACCGCGCCTACACCCCGCGCCGGCTGGTGGACATCGGCTTCGGCCATCCCCCGAACGTCGAGCCCGGCGCCAAGTGGGAGTACAGCAACACGAACACCGTCCTGCTCGGCATGCTGGTCGAGAAGGTCAGCGGGCAGGGCCTGTCCGACTATCTCCGGGAGCACGTGTTCGCCCCGCTGAAGCTGACCGACACCTCCCTGCCCGGCGACGGCGCCATGCCCGATCCGCACGCCCACGGGTACACGGACTTCACTCCGAAGGGCACCGTCGCCGACGCCACGAACTGGAACCCCTCCTGGGCCTGGGCGGCGGGCGGGGTCGTCTCCGACCTCGACGATCTGCACACGTGGGCACCGGCGCTCGCGGACGGCCGGCTGCTGACCCCCAAGACGCAGGCCGAACGGCTGCGGACGCTTCCGGTCGGGGTCGTCCCCGGCGCCTCGTACGGCCTCGGCATCCTCGACTTCAACGGCTGGCTCGGCCACAACGGGGAACTGCCCGGCTACGAGACCATCGCCGCCCAGCTCCCCGCCGAGAAGGCCACGCTGGTGGTGCTCGTCAACAGCGACATCGACCACCAGGGCAAGAACCTGTCCAGCCTGATCGGGAACGCCGTCACGTCCATCGTGACCCCCGACCACCTCTGGCCCGCGCCGGTGGCCACCGAGGCCAAGTAGTCCCCGGTCACGGTCCGTCGAAGACCGCGTGTGACCATGGCCTCCCTCGGCACACGCACATCAGCACCGCCGCATTTCATGGGGGGACCATGCGCACCCGTACCACCACCGTCTCCACGGGCCTCGCCGCCGTACTCGCGGCGGTGCTCGTCCTGACCGGCTGCACCGCGTCCGGCGGGAACCCGAAGGGCACGGGCGCCGGCAGCGCGGCGGCGCCCGCTCCGGTGGCGCCCGGCGGTGGCTCCGCGTACGAGGGCCCGCGGCCGCAGGACCAGAACCTCCTCGCGTGGACCGGCGACCCCAACGACGCGGGGCACGTGACCGCCCAGTCCGCCGCCGGCGTGGCCGGACGGGTCACCCTGGTACGGATCGTGCTGCGCGAGCAGATCACCTGGTCCAACATCTGGCTCGGGCTGGCCGGCATCGACCCCGGCGCCCAGCTCTCCCAGAACTACCTCGGCGTGTACGACGCGAGCGGCACCCTGCGCGCGTCCACGGCGGACGTCTCCCCGCAGCTGATGACCGACGCGGTCGCCAAGCCGTTCCCCCTCGCCAAGCCCTTCACGGCCGCCCCGGGCACGTACTTCATCGCCCTCCTCCTCAACGGCACCTGGGCCACCAACGCCCTCACCCTCAAGTCGACGGGCGCCGGAATCTCGGTGAACGCCGGCCTGACCCCGCCGAACCTGCGCTACAGCACCGTCCTGACGGGCCAGACCTCCCTGCCGGCCACCGTGAACCTCGCCGAGCAGTCCACCAGCACCATCAACACCGGCTGGGCCAGCCAGTGGTACGCCGTCTCTTGATCCCGGCCCGGCCCGCGGCGCGTCCCAGCGGGTGCGGGGCACGGCAGGATGAGCGAAGCTGGGGACGGCTGTAGCCACGAGGCGGACCAGAGAACAGAGCCGGACCGCCGATGCGAGGAGGGCCGCGTGGACGCTTCACGAGTCGACGCTTCACGAATCGGCGGGCGCGCTCCCGCGACCTCGACCCGGATCCCCGTGCGGGTGCGGGTGCGGACGGCCACGCTGCTGTGCGCGGCCGCGGCCCTGGCGGCCGGCGCCGCCGTGCCCGCCGCCGTACCCGCTGCCGCGCAGACGGCCCGCGCCCCCATGGATCCGAGCCCGGTCGTGGTCGTCGACTGCTTCTCCCAGGCCCAGGTGCGCCCCCGGGAGTACCTGCTGGCCTGCGGAGACGGGAACAACCGTCTCGTCAGGCTGCGCTGGGACAGCTGGGGGCAGCGGACCGCGACGGCGACGGGCACGGACATGGTGAACGACTGCACCCCGTACTGCGCGGCGGGCAAATTCCGCGCGTACCCGGTGAGGGTGACCCTGAGCCACCCGCGGCCCTGGCCCGGCCACCCCGATGTCCAGCGCTACACCAGCATCCGGCTGCTGTACACGGACACCGCACCGCCGCCGGTCTCCAAGGACGTGACGTACAAGCTCGTCTACTGATCGGCGCGGTCGGCCTGTCCGCCCAGACGGGCGCTGATCAGGTAGGCGGCCTCCTCGGAGAGCCGGGCCCGCCGTTCCTCCTCCCGGGCGCGTTCGAGCTCCGCCCTCAGCGCCAGTTCGCTGCGCAGCACGGTCGCCCTCGGCACCGGGATCCGCTGCCCGGGTTTCTCGGTGAACGGCTGGAGCTCCGCCGCCGAGACCTGGGCGTCCTCCGAGGAGCCGCGGCGGAGGGACAGGAACACCCGGGCCAGCCAGTCGGCCGGGATCTGGACCATCAGATCAGTCATATCCGGGAAACGACGGGCCGCCCCCGCCGTGACTGCCGCTCCCCCGACCGGCTCAGTGGCCCTCCCCCGGGCCCGACGTGCCCGCGCCGGAAAGGTGTGTCCCGCATCGGCCCCGCATTGACCTGCGGCGTCGCGGGTCCTACCCGCGGAAGGCGGTCGCGCGAACGGTGGTGCCGCAGAGCGCGAACTCACTGCCGTCGCTCGGCGCCAGCTGGTACCGCCCGCCCGCGACGCCCACCACCATCGTCGGCGCGACGACGGGGTCGGAGCCGGAGGCGCAGTAGCCGTCCGCCTCACCGAGCACCGGGGTGAAGGTGAGCTGCGCCGAGGCGCGGCCCCCGGCCGCCAGCTGCACGGGACGAGCCTTGCCGACCCGGATCACCTGGAGCGGCTTGTTCTTGTCCGGCGAGCCCTGGCCCGCCAGCGCCACGGTCGGGAAGCCGTTCAGCACGCACGGCTTGGTCCCCTTGTTGGTCACCGTGACCCGTACCTGCGCGGCCCCGGTCGGCTGTGCACCGCCGGCCGCGATCTGGCTGCTCGTGCACGGGGCGGCGGGCGCCCGGCGCGGGCCCTCGCCGGTGGCGGCGGCCCCGGAGCCGGCCACGAGCGTGGCGGACACGAAGCCCGCCAGCAGGAGTACGGACGAGGCCTTGATCGCGACGCATCGCGTTGAGCGTTTCATGGGTGGTCCTCCACGGTTCGCCCCTCCCAGCGTCCCACCGACGGGCCGTGTCGGCGCGGGAGGCTCACGCGCCCGCGTGGAGATGGGCCGCCCACAGGAGCGGGGCCCGCCTGCGGTCGTGTCCGGGCGGCAGGTCGTGCCCGTCCCGGACCTGGCGCACGGCGGAGTGCAGGGCGCGCGCGGCCCGGTCGGGGTCGATGGACCCCGAGTCCGTCCTGAGGCCCTCGTAGAAGGCCCGCGCGATGCGCACCGCGATCGGGTCGTCGATCTCCCACAGGGTGCCGATGGCGTGGGGGAAGCCGGCGAGCTGGAACGCGGACGTGAGGTGGATGGCCTCGTCGAACAGGCCGGCGGTGTCGATGGCCGCCGTCCGGCAGGCGGACAGGTAGGCCAGCTTGGGGTGGTCGAGGGCGACCGGGGCCAGGCTCCCCACGGTGAGCGGGGCGACCGCGTGGTCGTGGAGCAGCAGCCGGCTCCGCGCGGGGTCGGCGGGGTCGCTCGTGCCGTGGCAGGCGAAGTGCGCGACGGCGCAGCGGGGCAGGTGCGCCAGTACGTTGGCCTTCGTCGGGGCGGCGTCCCCTTCGGCGCCGACCTGCTCCCTGAGCACGACGCGATCGGGGAAGAGGTCCGCCGGCACGGCGGCCTCGGCGTCGGCGAAGCGCAGCCGGCCCCCGCCGGGCAGCCCGGGCGTGGTCGGCATGGCGACGATCAGCGCCCGCTCGGTGGCGGCCGCGCCCGCACGGCCGCCGGGGGTGCGTCCGCGGGCGCGGCGCAACGCTCGTACGGTCGGGGTGTAGGAGGAGACGACCCGGTCCATCACGGTGCGCCGGTACGGGTCCTGCGGCGCGTCGGCGTGATGGCCGGCGGCGTGCAGCGGAAGAAGTCCCAGCAGCCCGCCCGGCGCCCACCAGACGCGCGGCAGCTCGGCCTCCGCTTCGGGCGGGGGCGGGCCCTTGTACCCCAGGACGTCCAGCACGGGTCCGGCGGCCGCGTCCCACAGCCACTCCAGGACGTCGACGAGTACGGCCTGCGCCTGTTCCCGCTCCACGGGGTCCGCCGCCCTCGACGCCGTGTGCTGCGCCTGCCGGAAGGCGTTGGTCCGCGCGACCACCGTGGCCCGGCCGAGGCCGGGGAGCGGGAGGCCGGTGAGACCCTCGGCCGTGAGCAGCAGGGCGTCGCTGCGGAGGCCGCTGACGTTGAAGACCACGATCGGCCCGTGGGAGGCCTCGGCCCTGAGCTCGCCGACGGTGGGCGGCAGGGCGAAGGAGGCGAAGCCGTCCAGGTCGCGGATCTCGGCCAGGAGTGCGGTGAACTCCTGCGCCGACCGGTGCCGGTCGTACGTCGGCCCGTCGAGGCCGTCGAGGCCGTCGCGCAACTCGGTGAACCGGCGCGCCAGTTCGGGGTGGCGTTCGCGCAGGTCGGTCAGATCGCCGCGGTTGTCCGGCGCCTGGCCGAACATGACGGCGCGGCCCACCTCCAGCAGACCCAGGGCGCGCTCCGCCCGCCCGTGCGCGGTGCCGCCCGGGGCCGCGAGCACGAAAGCGGCGGCGGAGGCGACCAGGCCCGCCATGTCGCCGATCGCGTCCCGCCGGTCGTGGCGCTCCAGGCGGCATCCGGTCATCTGCGGCATCAGGCGCACGGCTTCGTCCGCCGCCCGCGCCGCGCGCTCCGCCTCGCCCGACTTCGCCAGCAGACGGGCCGCGGCCATTCCCGCCCGGATCCGGACGGACGCCGTCGACGACGCGTGCGCCGCAGCCGCCGACCAGGCGGTGACCGCCGCGTCCCGGTCCGCCGGGTCGCCGCACCGGTCGTACCGTACGAGCAGCGCGTCCCCGAGGTCGTTCAGGTAGACGGCGCGCTCGGGGTGGTCGGAGGGAACGGCCTCCACCGCCAGGCGCCCCGTTTCGACGGCGCCGTCCGCGTCCGCCGCCAGGCCGGTCCGGACGTACCGGGCCCGGAGCGCGGCGCCGAGGCCCGACAGCGTCACGACGCGACCGGGGTGTCCTTCGGGCATCGTCGCCACCGCGCGCCGGCCGGCCTCCACGGCGGCGTCCGCGTCCTCGATGGCGCCGGTCCGTTCGAAGCGCAGCCGCAGTACGCTCCCTAAGTCGCAGAGCGTCGTGACGAGGCCCGAGGGGTCCTCGGGGAACGCCGAGGGCGTGGACACCGCTTCCCGGTACCGCGCGACGGCGCCGTCCAGGTCCGGCAGTGCTCCGGCTCTTCCGTAGCGGGCGCGCAGGGCGCTCCCGGATCCGGTCAGGACGAGCGCCCGGTAGGGGCCGTCTTCGGGGGTCCCCCGCTCCGCCTCCTCCAGCAGGGCGACGGCCCTGTCTACGTCCTCCATCGCTCCGGTCCGCTGGAAGCGGGCGCCCAGCGCGTCGCCGAGGTTGTAGAGGTACATGGCGCGGTGCGCGGGCTCCTCGGGGGCCGCGGACAACGCCTCCTCGAAGCGGTCGATCGCGGTGTCGAGGTCGGCCTGCGGACCCCCCTCGCGCCATGCGATCCGCAGTACGTTGGCCAGGGCGGTCAGGTGGAGGGCGCGGTGGGGATGACCGGCGGGCACGTGGTCCGCGATGCGCTGCCACAGCTCCGCCGCGCCGGCGAGCCGCACGGGGTCGCTCGACCGGCCCAACTCCTCGACCAGCGGAAGGGCGTGGCCGGCCGCGTTCACCGCGAGGACGGGCAGCAGCGGCTCCGGCAGATCCTCCTCGCCCGCGAGGAAGCACGCGGTGAGGGCCTGCACGGCGATCCGCAGGTCCGGTTGCCCCTGGTCCAGGTACCGGCCCCGCTCCCCTCCGGGGTCCGGGCCCGTCCGCAGGACCAGCGCCTGGTGGCGGAACCAGTGGAACCAGCCGAGCAGATGGCGAACGGCGAGGTCGTGCGCACCGGGCGGCAACTTCACCAGCCGCCGTGCTTCGCGCAGGGCCTCCGCCTCCCGTACCGGTGTCACGTCACCCGATCGCACAACACGCCGCAGCCGCGCCGCCGTTGCGTCCATCGCCGCCTTCGCGGCCGGTCGTACGGTGCGCTCAGGGTCCCCCGGATGGCTCACGTCGGGTGATGCTAGTCCTACGATCCGCTCACCGAAGGGTAGTTCCCCGGATACGCTCCGCGACAGCGGCGGCAGCGCGGCGAACGCGGACGCCGTCCGCACGCGACCGACGGGCCGTGGTCCGGCCGACGCGGACGCCGCCCCGGAGGCCCGCTCCTCGACGCCCGCGGGCTCGGCGGGCGCACCACGCGGCACGACCTCAGCGGCTCACCGTGGCGAGGCCGTGCGCCCCGCCCGAGTGGACGAAGTCCGTCAGGGAGACGGTGTAGTCGCCCTCGTCGGCGCGGTAGGCGGTGCAGTAGCGGGTGGGGTACCAGCCGGGGATCCGCCAGGAGGCCGGCTGCGGAACGGCCTCGCAGGTCCGGTGGGCGGGCGCCGTGCGGTGCCGCTGGAGGAAGTCCCGGGTGAGCATGGGTTCCATGAAGATGAGGTCGCCCGCGTACGCCCCGTAGATGAAGGTCTGGCCACTGAGCGTGCCCGTGGTCGGGGGGCGGCTGTCGAGGTGCGCGCCCATGGCGCCTTCCGCGGTCTGCGGGCTGCTCGCGGGGTAGCCCGCCGGGAGGTACGCGGCCGGGACGGGCTTTCCGGCGGCGGCCAGTTGGTCGCAGGCGATGAGCAGGGCGCAGCCGCCGGTCCTGATCGCCGCCCGGACCTTCCGGGGGACGAGGTAGAAGTGCACGTCGAAGTGGGCGACGTCGTAGCGGCCGTCCGGGTTGTGGCCGTGCGGGTTCCAGTTGAACAGCACCCACTGGAAGGGGACGCCGGCCGCGGCGGCGGGGGTGGCGGGCAGCGCGAGTTCGAGGCTGTGGCCGCCGACGCACTCGTGCATGCCGTCGAGGTGCCCGTCGCCGTCCGCGTCGTAGCAGTGCTTGCCGTCGGTGGCGGCGGAGACGGGCAGACCGGAGACGGCCGGGGCGGTCAGGGATATGCCGAGCGTCTTGGGGATCCCGCCCTGGTACTCGCCGTACGTACGGACCGTGCCGCCGCCGAGCCGGGCGGCGGGTCCGTACACGGAGCAGGCTGCGCTGCCGGTGTGCTCGCCGCAGGCGGGCGTACGCGCTGCCGAGCCGGAGGGCGGCGGCGGGGCCGGTGCCCGTCCGGTGGCGGACAGGAGGGCCGCCAGCAGTGCGGCGGAGCCGAGCGCGGCCGCGGCGGTGGAACGCATCCGGGAGGTGTTCATACGGCGACGCTCCATGAGGTGCGCGCGTTGAGCGCGGTGGCGTCCACGCCGGTGACCTGGCGGGTACAGGACTTGAGACCGTCCAGGCCGTCCTCGGGCAGGACGTGGCGGATGTCGTGGAAGCCGTCGGGGGCGAGGGCTTCCACCTGGCGGAGCACCGGGTCCGGTTCCAGCCGGCGGTGGGCCGCCAGGAGCTTCGCGGTCTGCGGCCGGCGGTCCGCCTCGTAGCGCGCCAGCGCCTCGGCGAGGCCGTGGTGGGCGAGTTCGTACGCCAGCACGCGTGCGTCGACCACCGCCTGCGAGGCGCCGTTGGAGCCGGTCGGGTACAGGGGGTGCGCGGCGTCGCCGAGCAGGACGACCCGGCCGTCGACCCAGGTGGGCAGCGGATCCCGGTCGATCATCGGGTAGCAGCCGATGCGGGGCGCAGCGGCGATGACGGCGTGGAGGTCGAGGAAGTCGCTGCGCCAGCCCTCGATGTGGGTGAGGACCTCTTCCGGGGGGACCGCGCGGTCCCAGTCGGCGCCGCGCGCCTCCTCCTCGCCGACGCCGTCTGCGGTGCGGCTTTCGACGACCCAGTTGAGCAG
The DNA here is from genome assembly GCF_008704935.1 of Streptomyces vinaceus. Lineage (NCBI taxonomy): Bacteria > Bacillati > Actinomycetota > Actinomycetes > Kitasatosporales > Streptomycetaceae > Streptomyces > Streptomyces vinaceus. The sequence goes on along the minus strand of NZ_CP023692.1, from coordinate 6,933,570 downwards.
GCACCGGCCGCTCTCGTCGGGCCGGGTGACGGGGTAGGCCACGGCCTTCACCCGCGCGTTGCAGCCGAGGATGACCATCGTGCGTCCGTCGAGGAACGCGGGGCCCTCGGTCACCCCGCGCCACATGCGTATCCCGTTGCCGAGGGGCGGCCCTTCGTGCGGGTAGAGGGTGGCGCGTACCGCCGAGTTGATCCCGTCCGCGCCGATGAGCAGGTCGCAGGTGTACGGGCTCGGCCGATCGGCCACGTACGCCCGAACGGGGGGCCGGCCGCGCTCGGGGTGCTGGTCCTGCTCGTAGCGTATGAGCCGGTCGCCGGTGACGAGGGCCTCGGGGCCGAGGCGGTCCAGGACGGCGGTGAGCAGGATGTCCTGGAGGTCGGCCCGGTGCACGGAGTACTGCGGCCAGTTGTAGCCGGCGGCGCGGCCGCGGGGCTCGGACCAGATCAGGCCGCCGTAGCGGTGGTGGTACTCCAGCCGGGCGGTCGCCACGGCGGCTTCCTCCAGTGCGGGCGCCAGTCCGAGTTCGGTCAGCTCCCGGACGGCGGCGGGCTGGAGATTGATTCCCGCTCCGACGGCGCGCAGATTGGGGCACGCCTCCACGATGAGCACGTCGTCCAGCCCTGCCGCATGAAGGCTCAGGGCCGTCGTCAATCCGCCAATTCCGGCACCGGCTATGAGGATGCGCGGGGAATTCCTTCGGCCGTACGGAGACATGCCCTCTACCTCCTGGGAAAGACGCCTTCCGTTGGATGTGCGGCGTTGAAGCGGGTTTTCACAGCGCGGCGTTGTCCGAGAAATCTCGAAAGTGCAGGTCAGCCGCTGCCGTTCACCCGATCAGGCTATGGCCGAGTGCCGCCTGATGGGTGACGTGGCTTTAATCGGGTGTCGGCAACAGAAAGGCTGCGACATGCCTGAAGTGACGTTCGAACCGTGCGACGTCCAGCGCCTCCAGCATGCTGTTGACTACGCCCTCCACGCCTCCAACAAATCACTGGACGCTCTCCTGCCACCCTGGATGCCGGGCGATCTCAAACGGGAAATCAAGAGCGGATGCGTTGTATCGCATTGCGCAACGCTACTGTTCCCGGAAACAGTGGAATCCGCTCTCGCGTACTTCGAGGAAAACGGCTGGCCGGCGTCGGCCACGATACCGAGCGTGCTGGTCAAGCGCCGTCTGGTGGAGCGCCACTGGCTTCCGGACGATGCGGACATACGGGTGACGCGGCTGCGCGTCACGAGCGGTCTGGCGCCCGAGGTCGAGGTCTTCCTGTTCCCCCGGTGCAGCCCCGGGTACACGGAGGCCGTGGGTGCGCAGGAGCGCGTCCACGGGTTCGAGAACCACGTGGGGCTGTTCATGGACCGGCCCGAGGAGCTGGCCCTGACCCGTCTGGCGGACCGGCTGGAGACCACCGGCCGGATGGTCTACGAGGGCTCGGCGCACAACCCCCACGAGAACACGACGATGCTCTACTTCGCCCCCAGTGCCGCCGTGGCCATGTCACGTCGGCGCTTCCCGCGATGGGAGCTGCAGTGCGCGGGAGATCTGACCGCCTGCGCCGACCGGCGTCCGGTCCGGACGGAGGCGGTGTGCAGCGCGTACGCGGCGCTCAGGGCGAACCACGTGGACGCCGGTCTGACGCGGTCCGTCCGGCGGCGGCCCGTCCCGGTGGCGGTACGGGAGGGCTGACCGGGAGGGACCGCGGGCCCGGGCGGCGCCCCGAACTCCCCGCCTTCCGTCCCTGCCGGGACGGGGGGCGGGGAGTCTTCGTCCGCGGTCCGGCTATCCGAACCGCCACTGCTGGGCCTTGCTCCCGGTGCAGGTGACGACCGTCAGCTGGTTGCCGGCGCCGTTGTCCGTCAGGCAGCCGCCCTGGAACGAGATGTCCTTGATGTAGTAGGCGCCGGAGGTGGGGGCGTGCTCCAGGTTCCACCAGACGCCCCCGTCGAACTGGCCGGCGAGCTGGACGCGCACGGTGTCCCCGAACTGCGTCAGCGCCTGCGCCATCGCGAATCCGGACGGGCTGCAGGTCTTGAAGCTGTCGTAGCTGTTCTTCTCGTGGAACCAGCCGAACATGGTGGTGCCGCCCATGATCACTTTGGCGTTCGCCTGCGGGGTGGAGCCGCTCACGCCGATCTTGAGCCCATCGCCGACATTGGTGATCGCGCTCCAGCCGGCTCCGCCGCAGCCCTGCGGCGGGTTGTTCCCGCCGTTCCCGCCGTTCCCGGAGCCTCCGGGCGTCTTGCTCCCGCCCCCGGGCGCGGTGCCGCCTGCTCCGCCGCCCGCACCGCCCCCGCCACTCGGCCCCGAGCCGGGCTTGGCCCCGGGGTTGCCGGAACCGCCCGCGGCCGGCGGGGGGTTCGGTACGGGCGCCGCGCCGCCGACACCGCCCGCGGCGGGTCCGGCGCCGCCCTGCGCTCCCGCGATCTCGCCCGCGGGCGGGGCCGAGGCGGCGGGCGGCGTACCCTCCGCCGCGCTCTGCCCGGGGGCCGCGCCGGGGCTCTGGCCCCCACTTCCGGTGGCGGGCGCCGACGCGGAGGTCGAGGGGCGCCCCGGACCGTCCGCGTCGGTCTGCCGGGCCCCGGCGTCGAGGTAGAAGACGGTGACGGCCACCGAGACCGTGATCGTCACGCTGAATCCGATCGCGAGCGGCGCGGAGACGGACGCGGGGATGCGCAGCCGGTCCCGCCACGAGCGCCGCAGCTCGGTGGCGGCGCCGGCCGGCTCCAGGCCTGCGCCGGCTCCGGCGAGCACCGGCCCGGCCGGGGCGTCGAGCTCGCCGAGCGGCCGGCCGGCCGCCGCGCGCCGCGCCGCCGCGGCCATCACGGAGGCGTCGGCGTACCGCTCCTCGGGCCTCTTGGCCATCGCCCGGGCGACGAAGGCCCGGACGGGCTCGGGGAATTCGGCGGGCAGGGCCGGCACCGGTTCCCGGATGTGCTTGAGCGCGATCTCGACCACCGACTCTCCGGTGAACGGCGGTTCTCCGGTGAGCAGTTCGTAGCAGACCACGCCCATGGAGTAGAGGTCCGACGCCGCGACGGCGCCGAGCCCCTCCGCCTGCTCGGGAGCCATGTAGAGCGCCGTGCCCAGGACCGCGTGCGAGTCGGTGATGCCGGTGCTGGCCGCGCTGGAACGGGCGATGCCGAAGTCGGTGACCGTCACGCGGCCGTCCTCCCCGAGCATCAGGTTCGACGGCTTGATGTCCCGGTGGGTGACCCCCTGGAGATGCGCGGCGTGCAGCGCGTCCAGGGCCTGGCCGGCGATGTCGAGCGCCTGCTCGGCGGGCAGGGGCCCGGCCTGCGCGCGGACCTCGGTCAGCGTCCGTCCCTCGACGAGGTCCATGACGATGTACGCGACCTGCTCCCCGGAGTCGATCCGGCTCTCGCCGTAGTCGTGCACGTCCACGATGCCCGGGTGGCTCAGGGAGGCGAGGACGGTGGCCTCCCGGCGGAAGCGCGCCGCGAACGAAGCGTCGTCCAGCAGTGCGGGCAGCAGGACCTTCACCGCGACCTGCCGCCGGAGCACGTCGTCGTCGGCGCGCCACACCTCCCCCATGCCGCCACCGCCGATCCGCTCGGCCAGTGTGTATCGGTCCCCAAGGACCGTCCCCCGCCCCCACATGTGTCCCCCTCGTGGTCCCGCGGCCTGGTCGGCGGTCAGCCGAAAGCCCGTTCGGCAGAGGATACTTGGGCGCTCCGGCACTCCCTAGGGCTGGGTGTCGGCCCAGTTGAGGCGGCCCGCGTGGATCAGGCGGAGCTGGCGGCGGGCGGTGCGGGTGACCGCCGCCCACTCCTCGGGGTCCGGGCCGGCGGCCAGGTACGCGGACACCGTCATCACCATGTGGTCGACGTACAGCCGGGCCAGCATGAGCAGGTCCTCCGCGCTCCAGTCCCGGCCCAGGGGATCGGCGCCGAGGCGTTCGGCCACCTCGTCGGCGAACGCGTCGAGCTGGGCCGCCACCGCCTGCCTCACCCTGCGCACGCCACCGTGCCGTTCGCGCACGATGAAGCGGATGTGCGCGGGGTACTCCCGTACGAGTTCGGCCATCAGCTCCACGGTCGTGTCGATCCGCCGGGCCGCCTCGCCGGAGGCGGCGAGGGTGGAGCGTACGGCGGCGTGCAGGCTCTGCAGCGCCTCGTCCACCAGGGCGATGCCCAGCTCCTCGGTGTCCCGGAAGTGCCGGTAGAACGCCGTCGGGGTCACTCCGGCGACCCGGGTCACCTCCCGCAGACCGAGGCTGCCGAGGCTCTGTTCCTCCAGCAGCGACAGGGCGCCGTCCAGCAAGGCCCTGCGGGTTTTGTGGCGTTGGGCCTGGCGTGCCCCGACTGTCTCACTCATGACGAAAAGTCAACCCTCGGTTCCCGGAATCTGCATGCTTGCATTTAGACTGGGTAGTCAGTGCACAACTGTCTCCTATTTTGGAGGAAGCACGATGCTCTTCCTGATAGCGGCCCTCATGCTGATGGGGATCGCCCTGGGAACCGTGGCCCACGTCCCCGTTCACGTCTCCCTCGCCGCCACTGCCTTCATCGCCTGCTGGCTGCTGGTCTTCGCGGTCCGGGAACGAACGACCCGCCGGCGCCGGCCGGCCACCCGACAGGAGGGATGACCATGAACACCCCCGGTACCACGCTCCGCTCCCGCAACGTGCGCACCACCCGCACCACCCGCACCCCGGCGGCCGAGCCCGCGCCCGCCGCCGCCCCCGCCCTGGCCCCCGCCGTCCGCCAGGCCGACGGGATGGCGGTGGCCTCCTTCGTGCTCGGGCTCGTCGGCCTCCTGGCGATGAACCTGCTCCTCGGCCCGGCCTCGATCGTCCTCGCGGCCCTGGCCCTGCGCCGCGGTACGACCCGCCCCGGCCGCGCCCGGCTCGGCCTCGTCCTGGGCGTCGCGGACCTCGTGGTCCTGGCCTGCCTGGTCAGCGCGGACCAGACCTGGTCGTGGAGCATCGGCTGAGCGACCCGTCCGCCGGTCCCGCTACGGCAGCGGGGCCCCGCGGGCGGTGAGCCAGAGGTCGTACCACTCCTCGTGCGTGAGGTCGGGTTCGCGCAGCGCGGCGTCGCGGCAGGCGCGGATGCGCTCGGGGCGGCCGCTGCCCACGACGGGGGCGATCCGCGCCGGATGCCGCTGGAGCCACCAGAGCAGCACCGTCTCCGGGGTGGTGCCCTTCGCCTCGGCCAGCCCCCGTACGAGACGGGCCGTCGCCCGCTCGGCGGGGCTCTCCTGCCGTCCCGTGAAACGGCCCTGTGCCAGCGCGCCCCAGGCCTGGAGGCGGACACCGTGGTCCAGGCAGTACTCCACCGTCCCGGACGGGAAGCCGCCCGCCGCGGCCGCGGGCGTGTTGACGAGGACGCCGTCCTCCAGCCAGTCCCGCCGGTCCAGGCTCATCTCCAACTGGTTCGCCACCAGCGGGAACGCGAGGTGGCGCTGGAGCCGGGCGATCTGCGCGGCGTTCATGTTCGAGACGCCGAAGCGGCGGACGATCCCCTGCTCGCGCAACGAGGTGAGCGCCGCCGCGATGTCCTCGGGGTCAGCCAGCGGATCGGGCCGGTGCAGGAGCAGCACGTCGATGGCGTCGGTGCGCAGCCGCTCCAGGCTCTCCTCGACCCGCCGCAGGATCGTGGCGCCCCGCAGGTCGTAGATGCCGGGCCGCTCGCCCGCCGCGAGCCGGATCCCGCATTTCGTCTGCAGCACGATCCGCTCGCGCAGGCCGGGGGTGCGGGCCAGGACCTCGCCGAAGACGGCCTCGGCCTTGCCCCGGCGGTAGATGTCGGCGTGGTCGAAGGTGTCGATGCCGCAGTCCAGCGCGGCCTCGATCGCCGCCTCGGCCGCGTCGATGTCGGCGGGTCCGTACGCGTCCGTGTCCCAGTCGCCGCCGAGCGCCATGCATCCGTACAGCAGCCGGGCGCCGTCCTTCTCCGGGGGTGTGATCTCCATGCCGCTCACCCTACGAGGCCGCCGGCCTGATGGCGGGCCGGGGCCGCGGGGCCTCCACGGGCTTCTTCTGCGGCGGTGGCGTCCTCGGGGGGTAGGAGGGCGGCACCTTCGGTCCGCTCGCACGGGTCGGCTTCGTCGTCATACGACCACGCTACGTGCAGGGGCCCGCCCGGGCCCGCGAGTTCGCGAGGGAGGGCCGGGCCGGCGGCGGGCCCGCCACCGCACGGATCGCGCGGTGGCGGGGCCGTTCGGCGAGTGCCGCGGGCCTTGCCTACGGCGCCATCTCGTACGCCCCGGACAGCGCCTCGACGCGGTCCCAGACCCGGCCCGAGCGGGCTTCGTCGACGACCGGGCGCCGGACCGCGCCGAGCGCCCAGCCCTGCTGCTGCTCGGTGGCGGAGTCCTTGCCGTGCAGTTCGACGGCGTGCGCGGAGAAGTCCCGTACGAGGACGGCGAACAGTTCGTCCAGCACGTCCTCGTCGAGACCGGTCAGCTTCGCCTGCTCCAGGATCAGCTGGCCGTGGACGACGAGCGCGAAGAGCTGGCCGACGGCGAGCAGCAGGTCCAGGTCGCGGCTCTGCTGCTCGTCCGGGGCGCAGCTGGTGACGAACTCGCACAGTGCGTCGGCCTGTTCGCGGAACCGGGCGACGTTCGGCACGGCGGCGTACGCGTCGAAGGCGGGGCGCCAGTCGTGGAAGCGGACGGAGCCGAGGCCGCGGGCCGGGCCCTGCCGGAAGAGGAACTCGTCGTCGGCCGCGTCGAGGCGGGTCGGCACGGCGGGGTAGTCCACCGGGTCGAGCAGGTGGTTGCGCATGAACTTGAGGATCAGGGCGAGGTTGACGTGGACCGTGCCCTCCAGCTTGGGCAGCCCGCGGATCTCGACGGCGGCCTGGGCGAAGTAGTTGTCCTTCTCGAAGCCCTTGGCGGCGATGACGTCCCACATCAGGTCGATGACCTTCTCGCCCTCCGTGGTCACCTTCATCTTCGTCATCGGGTTGAAGAGGAGGTAGCGGCGGTCGTCGGGGCCCGCGGTGCGGAAGTAGTCGACGGCGCGGGCGCTGAAGAGCTTCATCCCGACGAGGCGGACGTACGCGTCGGCCAGTTCGCGGCGCACGTGCGGGAAGGCGGTGACGGGGCGGCCGTAGAGGATGCGGTTCTGCGCGTGGGTGACGGCCTCGTACATCGCGTGCTCGCAGATGCCGATCGAGGCCGTGCAGAGGTTGAACTTGCCGACGTTGACGGTGTTCAGGGCGGCGTCGAAGGCGGCGCGGCCGGTGTGCAGGACGTCGTCCGGGCCGACGGGGTAGTCCTCCAGGCGGAACTCGCTGACGTACTTCGAGGAGTCGACGACGTTCTTCACCAGGTGGTAGGCCGGGTGGCGGCTGTCGGCGGCGAAGAAGACGTACCCGTCCGGGCCCTCGACGTCGGTGCGGCGGCCGAACACCGAGACCAGGCCGGCCGCGTTGCCGTTGCCGATGTAGTACTTGGAGCCGGTGGCCCGGAAGCCGCCGCTGCCGTCGGCGGACGGCTCCAGCAGCATGTCGGTGGAGTAGATGTCGGCGCCGTGGGTCTTCTCGGACAGGCCGAAGGCGAACACCTCGCCCTGGGAGAGGAGTTCGGCGGCGCGGGCACGGGCGGCGGCGTTGTCGCTCTGCCAGACCGGGCCGAGGCCGAGGATCGTCACCTGCCACGCGTACCAGTAGTCCAGGCCGTAGAAGCCGAAGATCTCGTTGAGGGCGGCGATGCGGGCCGTGTCCCAGCGCTTGTCGGCCTGTCCCTCGGCATCGGCGGACGGGGTGAGGAAGGTGGCGAACAGGCCTTCCTTGGCGGAGAAGGCGAGGAAGTCGCCGAGCCATGCGCGGGTGCGGTAGTCCTCGATCAGCCGGCGCTTGCCGCGCTCCTCGAACCAGTCGACGGTGGCCCGCAGCAGCCTGCGGGTCTCGGGGTCGAAGTGCCGGGGATCGTAGGTGCGGGGGTTGAACAGGAGGGAGTCGGCCATGGAGGTTCGCCTTCCGGAGTGGGTTGAGGGGTGAGGCGGAAAGGAGCTGGGGGCGCGGGCAGGAGACGGCTCAGGGCGCGGAGAGCCGGTGGACGGTGGCGAGTACGTCGTCGAGCCAGGCGATGGTCATGC